>CANQJL010000023.1 GCA_947624245.1 uncultured Acetatifactor sp.
TGTGTGCCTTTTTCTATTCTGTTATATGAATAAATAGAAATATCCACTCCATTAGTTTGAAGTCTTGCAACCATATCCGTTTGCTTAATTTTCATAGATTTGCGTATTTTTGCTATGTTCTTACCTATGTCCACATTGTTTACTTGGATAATTCTATCAATGCTTTCTTCATTTTTCATAAAATATTGCACCTCTGCACAATATTTTATGAAAATTTGTTCCAAAATAATTGCACGAGAGCGCAATAAATGTTATAATGACTTCAAATAGAAGAAAAGGAGAAAAACATGAACGAATCAAACTCAGCAAAAATTCCATTTTTTATAACCTTAATTGGAGCAATATTACTGTTGGCAATGACTTTATTACCATATGCATCAGCAAAAGATGACTACAAAGAGTATTTAAAAAGTGCACCAAATGATTATTATGTCAGTGAAATTAAAATGACAAATGCAGCAGCCGTTAATATTTCGATGTTGGAATATGGACGTATTTATGCAGAAACTGCAAGGCAGGGAGTTTATAGGGAGGTAAGCATTATATGTATTGTGTTGATAGTGCTATTTGCATTTTTTTCACTATTGACGTTGCTAATGTCATTGTTAAAAAAAGCTATTGGCATCATTATATTTGATTTTCTCTCATTGGGAATATTTTGGTTAATGCATTTTGACTATACAGACAGAGGCGTACTTCCTACTAATTCATACGGATGGGGTATGGTAAATTATCTTACATATATTGTTGGCATTGCAGTTGCTATAGGAGCTGTTTGGCTATTCGTGGAAAAAAGAAAAATTAAAAGGCTTGGAAAATCCCAAATAGAAGCTACTATTCAAGAATAAGAGGATTATAGAAAGGAAAACACTATGAAGAAGAAATTACTTATACCGTTATTTTGCTTGTGCCTGATTTTCATGACTTCCTGTGGGCAAAATAAAACAGTATCCAGTGACGCAGACAATGTTACGTTACATTCCCAAGCAGAAGGCTCTCCAGATAGCAAGAATATAGCAGAAAGCAAAGATAGTACGGGAGATGAGACGGCAAAACAAACTGATTTCAAAGATCTCAATGAAACTATATCAACAGATGTAGACAGTACTATTTCTGCTATGATAGCAAAATATGAAAAAATAATAACAGATATTGATACATATGAAAAGTATTTAGGAAATACTGATAAAGTTGAGGCATTTTATGGACAGATATGTGAAGATACAAAACAGTTGTGTATCAGAATGCGTGAATATAGCATCAACTATGCCGAAGCAATTATGGCATCTGATAAGTCTAATGATGATAAATATAAGGATTTTGAGAAACTATATGACTGTATCTATGATGATGCTGGCAATGACATATATGACGAAATTTATGATGGCATACTTGATGATATATATGATGATTTTTACGATGGCATTTTAGATGATGCGTACGATAACGGTGCGCCATATGATGAATGGTCTGATGCACGTTCTAATGAATATGACTGGTGGTCTGATGCACGTTCTGATGTTTATGATGAATGGTCTGATTTTCGCTCAGATGTTTATGATTTTTGGTCTGATATGAGAAGTGAATTATGGGATGATGATATTGAACGTGCTGAAGAAAAAATAGCGGATTTCCGAAAAGATATTGAGAAAATAAAAAGCAAGGGCATTCAAAGTGATGTTCAGACATCAACTGAAGAAAACAATCCTAATGATGTTGCCTCTGAAAATACGGAAAATGGGGAATCCGATACAAATGCAAAATTAGCAGATGGTATGCGTCCTGAGTTCAAAGATGCGATGGATAGTTATGAAGCATTTTATGATGAATATTGCGACATTCTAAAGAAATATACTGAAAATCCATCTGATATGAAGTTGCTTGCAGATTATACAGATATGTTGGCAAAAGCCGCCGAAATGGCTGAAAAATTTGATGATTGGGAAAATGCTGATTTGAATAGTACAGAGTTAAAATACTATTTAGATGTTAATAACCGTGTTACTCAAAAGCTCCTTGATGTGGTTGAATAAGTGCAGGAAGTATATAAGAGTTTCGTTTTTGACAGAGGAGCCTATCTTGCTCCGATTTGTTTAATTGTTCAACACTGATACCACAAGCGCAGACCGGGAAGCGCTGCGAAGCAGCATTTACCGGGCAAGCGGTGGCTCACAGGTATAATGTGCCGCGTATGCGGCAGTATACCGATGCAATCGGCATGAATTCTGCGCAGCAGAATCATTTTACCATAGCCCCACACACAATTCCATTGAATTTTGCCTAATCTCCTCACATTGGCTTTTCTGCTCCAATACAAGCCATCCGTTAGCTGTCGGATATTTGAATTGCGGAATAATTGAACTTCACTCGAACCTGATGATAACGGCTCCCTGCTCCTTCGTCTGCAGCACCGTGCTGCCGGCCTTTTCCAACCGCTCCAGAAGCTCTCTGTGCGGGTGGCCGTAGCGATTATCCTTTCCGCAGGAGATCACGGCAAATCGGGGCCGTATCAGCCGCAGCAGCTCCTCCGAGGTGCTTCCTCCGGAACCGTGATGCGCCACCTTGAGCACGTCCACTTCCTTGATGTTCCTGTCATATAACTGTTCCAGCAGCGCCTTCTCTCCCTCCTTCTCCACATCGCCGGTCAAAAGCAGGGTCGCGGTCTTTCCCGACACGAACTCCACATAAAAACATTCCGAATAGGTATTGGCGTCCTCGTTCCTCCAGCCGGCGGACGGGTGCAGACAGGTAAATTTCGCGCTCCCGCAGTCCCAGGTATCTCCGGCCGAGACGAAGCGAATGTCTATGGACGGCTTCTGCCGTGCCGTGCGCGCCGCTTCTGTCAGAGCGCCCAGCTGCCTCGCCCTGATCTCCTCCGCCGCATTCGGGAGAATAAGCTGTCGGATCGTCACGCCGCTTTTGCTCCCCATATGCAGAAGCTCCTCAATTCCGCTTACATGGTCCTCGTCAGGGTGGGAGACAAAGACCGCATCCAGCGTCCGTATCCCGCTGTATTTTAAGAACGGGAGCAGCACATATTCTCCCACGCCGGATCTTCCGCTGCTGCCGCAGTCAAAGAGGTAGGTCTCGCCCGATTCGGTCTGTACCACAATACAGTCCCCCTGCCCCACGTCCAGGAACGTAACGCGGTTCTCCGCGAACGGACGGAATCCCAGAAACAGGACGGCAAAGAGCAGAACTGCGGCGGTGGCCGCTCCTTCGTAAATTCCCCGTCCTCTCAAACTGCGGCCTTTTCTTTCCACTCCCTCTTTTCTATCTATATCCTTTTTCCCTACTATATCCTTTCCCCCTTCTATACTCCTTTCCCCTTCTATACTCCTTTCCCCTTCTATACTCCTTCCCCCTTCTATGCCTTTTTTCCTTTCCCGCCAAAGCATCAGCACACCCAGAACCAGATAATACACCGCCGCCTGCCACAGCTTCGGGCAGCCCGGATTCCAGGTGTGAAAGGGAAGCTTGGCACAGAATGCGCAGAGAAGCTCATACCAGCCAAGGATTCCCCTTACCGCGACTGCCGACAGACCGCAGCCGGGAAAGGCCGCGGTCACAAATCCCGCCAGCATCAGCGGTCTGACAAAGGGCAGCACCAGCACATTGATCAAAACGGAGTACACAGGCACCTCATAATAGTACCGAAGCTGCACCGGCAGCGTGGCAAGCACCACAGACAGGCTGGCAAACGCCGATTGCTTCAGGCTTTTTCCTGCGGAGGCGAAGATGCGCAGCACCGCATTTCGCTCTTCCGTCCCTGGCCTTTCCTCTTTTCCCGTCCCCAAAAGAGACGGGCAGAGCACTCCCACGCCCAGCACGGAGGAAAAGGACAGCAGAAATCCGCTGTTCTGCAGATAATAGGGATTAAAGCACAGCATTGCCGCTCCTACCACCCCCAGCGCCGTCAGCATGTCGTATGTCCTGCCGATCGCCTCTCCCAGCATACGGATCAGGTACATTCCGATGGCGCGGCAGGCCGATACGCTAAAGCCCGTGAGACAGCCGTACAGCAAAAGCAGGAGGCAGCCGCCGAAGGCCGCGGGCGCCACGGGTATGCGCAGCCGCCGAAGCAGTCTGTAGAGGCTGATTCCGAGAATGGTAACATGGAGCGAAGAAATGCTCAGGATATGCATGATCCCGCTCTGTCGGTACAGATCCTCCACATTCTCGTCGAGACCGCCCCTGTCCCCCAACAGCAGCGCGCACATGATTCCGGCGTCCTCCTCCGAAAGCGCCCGATACAGACGCGCCCTCAGGGACAGGCGCAGCCGATACAGCCCTTCCCGAAGCGGCCAGCTTCTCTCTCCCTGTCCTAGCAAAAGGGCTCCGTTCAGGCGGCCGCCCACCCCGAGGGAACGATAGTAGACGGCGGCATCGAACTCCCCCGGATTGGAGGCGTGTGCCATGGGCGCAAAGCTGCCCTGCAGAGTCACATAACGCCCCATGGGTATGTCCTGTGCCTCCTCCAATCTGCATATGATATTGTCCTTACAGGATATGTTCTGCCGGGAATGTCCGGCGTTTGATATAAGATCCGAGCCCGCATCTTCGGGCCCGTCAAGACTCTGCACACTGACGGAAACGTCCTGCAGATAATAATTCAGGTCGTCCTTTTGATACACCTGTCCTGTGACGACGATTTCCCGACGCTTTCCCAGGCTCGCGGCGCTGACCACGCCTTCCGCTGCGGCGTCCGCGTCTTCGGTCCTCAGGCGTATTCCGGCTATTATGACCAGAAAAAGGGCAACCAATAAGAGCGGTCGCCTCATCCGCATTTTCCTTTCTCATGATTTATGTCTGTATTTCATTCCGTTTTGGCTTACTGTGAATCGGCTTCGCTTATTTTTCCGGCGTGACCACAATGTCAAGATTGCGCTCATAGGCGGTACTGCTGAGAGAAGCCGGCACTTCGCCGTTTATCAGGATCTGGACTTTATTGATGTTGCTGAGCTCCGCAAGAGAATTTACGATGGCATACACAGATATCTCCGTTGGCACGTTGTTCACCACCGTCAGGAAATTATCGTCCAGATTGACATAACAGATACCGTCCCTGGTAGTGACGTTTAAGACCTTCGTGTTGGGATTGATCACGGGATACAATCCCTCCACCTGACCGCTGGGACCGGCTATCAACTCCTCCACCACAAAGCGCTCCAGCTGCATACTGGTGGAGTAATACTTCTCCCGATAAGCGGCCGTCAGACTTAAACCGTCCTCCCCCGCAAAATACAGCTTTACTCTGGCAAGCTCATAGGTGTTGATCTCGTTGCCGTCATTGTCAATGAACTGATCGGCGCTCATCCAGCCTACAGGTCTTCCCAGATTATCGTACAACTGTTTCCCTTCCACCGTAATTTCCACATAGTTCAAATCTTCCATTTGGGTCAACGTCCGCACGATGGCCGCCCGCACCAGCACCTCCGTGGTGGGGGACAGTGCAAGATAGGCGCTGTCCACGTCAAGGCGCAGCGTTTCCCCGTCTCTTTCCGCGCTCAGCACCTGAAATCCCATGGCAAGCGGAGCCTTGTACTCCAGCTTTTCCGGATTGGCGGCAAGATACCCCAGCAATTCCTGAAGCTGAGCGTCCGGGGTCTCCGCAGTCTTTTCCTGTGCATGCTGCTCCACCTTCGTCTCGGCGCTGCTGACATAATACACCTGCCATGCATTCTCTCCGGCGCCGTCATCTTTTCCGCAGGCGGCAAGCCCAAGCGTGCAGCATACCGCAAGCAGCGCTGCCCTGATAAAAGTTCCCACAGCCCGCCGCTCTGTGCTTCGTGATTGATTTTTTCCCGCCGTATGTCCGTGTGTCATAAAAATCCTTTCAACAGATGGCGCCCTCGCCGGCGCCCGTTCTACTGCGTGATGAAGGTCAGGGGAATCTTCACCGTGAAACAGGAGCCCTCCCCTTCCTCGCTGGTCACCGTGATCGTGCCCTTGTGCATGATCACAGCGCTTCTGGTAATGGCAAGCCCAAGTCCCGTACCGCCGATCTCCCGGGAGTGGGATTTGTCCGCCCTGTAGAATCTCTCGTAAATATGCTCCAGCGAATCCTCCGGTATACCGAGACCCGAATCGCTGACCTTAAAGGTAAAGTACTGGTGATCCGCATCCAGCTCCACCTTTACCCAGCCGTGCTCCTTGTTGTACTTGATGGCGTTCTCCACCAGATTCGTCATGATCAGCGTCATCTTGACCTCGTCCACCTCGGCCACTACGGGACGCATACTCTCAAATACCAGCTCCACGTCCTTCTTCCTGGCCATCGGCCGCAGACGCTTCAGAATCAGTTCTATGAGATCGTTGATGTTCAGGGAAACGATGTTCAGATCCTGTACCTTTTTGTCCATCTTTACCAGAGTGAGCAGATCGGTGATGATCTTGTTCTCCCTGTCTATCTCCGATACCATGTCCTCCATGAACTCTCTGTAGAGCTCCGCCGGAGCATCTCCCTGCGCCAGCAGAGAATCCGCCAGGACTTTGATGGAGGTCATGGGCGTCTTCAGCTCATGGGACACGTTTGCCACAAATTCCTGTCTGGAGTCATCCAGCGCTTTCATTCTTTTCAACAGCTGGTTGAACGCTTCCACAATATGCGCCGTCTCGGCATAGCCGGGCACGGAAATCTCCTCATTCGCATATCCCGCCTGTACCGCGTTGATCGCACTGGTCACGCGATGCAGCGGTTTCGTCAGCACCACGGCCATGACAATGGCGATGGCGATGACAAAGACAAAAATCAGATTTTCCAGAAGCACCGCCCTCCTGTTCAGCACCTCCATGGTGCTGACGATTGCCTCATTGGAAATGCTGGTCAGCATGACGCCCTCTATAGCGTCCGATGTGTTCTGTCCTTCCGCATCGACTGCCGCGCTTGCGGAGACAATGGGCACCGTCATCTCTATGTAACCGTGCTGCTTGTCATAATAGGAGGTGTTGACCCCCTGAAAGCAGCGGATCACTTCCTCGGAAATGATGGTCTTGCCCTCACTGATGCCATAGGTATCCTTCACCACGCGCAGACTGGAATCCACGATCAGGACCCTGCCTTCGTACAGGTTGGAGATCGTCTCCAGCTCCGCGTCGATCACGTCCCTGGAAACAAGATTGCCGTTTTCCTCTGTGGGGGTATTGTTGAGATAGTTGTTGCTGATCAGGTGATTTCCTATCACGAGCAGTTGATTCTGCACCGTTGCGATTCGCTGCTCCACGGTCCTCTCCTCGTAATTATCCAGAATGCCGTAGCGCATGAACAGACAGGGAATAACACCTGCCAGCAATATGATCAAAAAGATTCGCGCCTTCAGACTGCGCAAAGAAATGAGCTGCTTCAGCTCACGAAACAATTCCGCTGCCATTTATCTCTCTATACGCTCCCTCATGTATTCAGGAAGTAATAGCCCACGCCCCACTTGGTATGTACATATTGGGGCTCGCTGGGATTTTGCTCGATCTTCTCCCTGAGCCGTCTGATGTGGACGTCCACGGTGCGCACGTCGCCGGGATAATCGGCGCCCCATACCAGCTCCAACAGCTTTTCCCTGCTGTAGACCTTGTTGGGATTGAGCATCAACAGTTCCAGAACCTCAAACTCCTTTGCCGTCAGACCGATCTCCCTGCCGGCGATGTATGCCCTCCTGCCCTCGCAGTCCAGACGCATATCTCCGCTCTCCAGCATTTTCGGTGCGGGCGCGGCGCTTCCCAGAACGCGCTTGGGCTCCGTGCGGCGCATGATCGCCTTGATGCGGGCCTTCACCTCCAAAATATTGAAGGGCTTCGTGATGTAATCATCGGCGCCGTACTCTAACCCCAGTATCTTATCTATGTCGTCTCCCTTGGCGGTCAGCATGATGATAGGTACGTTGGAGAACTCTCTGATCTGCTGGCACACTTCAAAACCGGTGAGCTTCGGCAGCATCACGTCGAGGAGAATGATGTCGTATTGATTGTTCCTTGCGTACTCCAGCGCTTCCTCACCGTCATACGCACAATCAATCTCCATATCGTCCTGTTCCAGACTGAAGCGGATTCCCTTGACAATCAGCTTTTCGTCGTCCACTACCAACACTCTCTTAGCCATACTGTCCACCCTCTCATTGCTATCTGACTGTTATCAGATCCTTGATCTTGCCGTACACACTGGTCTTGATGCCGGGCACGTTCATGATATCCTCCGGATTCTCAAAAGCGCCGTTTGTCTCCCTGTAGGAAATGATATCCGCCGCCCTTGTCTCCCCTATCCCGGGAAGCGTACAGAGCGCAGCGGCATCTGCGCTGTTGATATCGATCAGGCCGGCCTTTGCATCCTGCACGGCCGACGCCTCTGCCTCCTCCTGCGTGGGGAAATACAGCTTCTGACCGTCGCTCAGTCTCTCCGCCAGATTGACATGATCCCGACATGCGGCCTCTGCAAATCCGCCTGCGGCCAGCAGCGCGTCCTCCGCTCTGCTTCCCTCCGGCAGCGCCACCACGCCGGGCGAGACCACCGCACCGCACACATAGACCCGTATCTCCTGCACGGTATGCGGAGCGCTTCCGCCCGCAGCCTCCTGTCCTTCGGCCGTATCGTCCGAAGATGTATGATCCGCAGCCGCCTCGCTCTCCGGCAGCTTTCTGCCAATGGTGATCGTCTCTTTCCCTTCGCTTCCGCAGCCGCACAGCAGCACGCATAAAATCAGACTGCACACGGCAGCCTTCCTATTTACTTTTTTCCTCATAGACCCTCTCCTTCCGCCGCCTTTGCGGCCGGAACTGAAAAGGGCTGCCTCCCTATGCTGATAAAAATTATTGTAAAGGAAGCCGGAGCATTTTACAAGCCTTAATTCTTTAATTTCCCCTTAAATCTCTTTACTTCCATTTGCATAAAGTATCTCTATTTCCGCCTGCTTAAAGTGTCTTTACTTCCACTTAAATATGATGATGCCCGCAATGGCCACCAGCATACCGATACCCTTTCTCCATTCCCAGGGCTGTTTGTCCACTCCGAACCAGCCGAGAAGCTCGATCACATACGCCACGATAAGCTGTGCGATGACAATCAGCATCACCGCTCTGGCAGGCCCCAGCATATCCATGCTCCTGATGACCGTATAGGTGATGAACGCACCGATGGCGCCGCCGAGCAGCATATACTTCGGCTGTACCTGAAAGACCTGCAGAGGATTGCTCCTGTCCGTAAAGAGCCACGCCCCCGCACAGACGACCAAAGCGGTCAACTGTACAAAAGCGCTCGCCGTCCAGATGCTGGACGCCTTCGTCACCTGCGTGTTGAACACTCCCTGTACACTCATCAGCGCTCCCGAAATCAGCGCAATAAAAAAACCAATCATGCGATACACACTGCCTTTCCTTTTTTCATCAGTGTATCCCATGATTGGCAATTTATGCGTCCAAAGACCGGCCGTGCCGTCCGAATCGGCTTACGACGTCCCGCCAAGCTGGACGGATATCTGCTGTGACAGCTCCTCCACCAGCGCGGGTACATCTTCGCCGTTCCACGCCCGGGCAAACAGCCGCTCAAGATACAGCCAGTAATTCCCCGTCTCCATCATCTTCGGCAGCGGAATGCTTCCGGCGTACTCCTGTTGAAAGACCTGCAATTCCGCATTGTCCGTATTGGCGTTTCGGTTGGCCGGAATCTTGCCCGCCCGCTCGTACAGACTGTCCGCGCCCTCGGTCACCAGATAGGCCGCGAAACGGTTCGCCAGCTCCTTGTGAGCAGAGTAACCGTTTACCGCCACCGCATTTGTGACCGACATGGAGCGGCCCGCCAATTCGGGGCTCACGTCCGGCATGGGCGCCATTCCGTACTCATAAGAAAAGGTGCCATCCTCCTTCGCCTTTGCAAGCTTATCCACAATGTCCGACGTGGCGATGGTAAAGACGATCTTGCCGTCCATAAAGTCCTGAATCACACTCTCATAGGTCACGGTATCGGACTCGATGGAAAAGAACTGATTCAGCGCCGTGTACACCTGCAGGCACTGTACGGTCTCCTGATTGGCAATGTCCACCGTCCCGTGGTCGTCACCGGCCTCACCGCCCACGATCATATAATTTCCCACGATCCAGTAATTGTATAAGATATCCGAGACGTCCCATTTCATGACGCCATCCACGCCCTCGGGCGGGTTGAAGGTATCTGCGATATTCAGAATGTCATCTACTGTGGCAGGTACGGATCTGCTCAAATACTCCTTGGTCTTCTCGGCCAGAACCGTCTCGTCGATCTCTATGCCGTCGGAATCCTCCGCAGGCTCGCCGTCCTCCTCCCCCTCTCCCAACAGCTCACGCTGAGCGCTCTGGGCCGCCCACTGCTCCAGATAAGTCTCGTTGTACACCAGCACACTGGTCTCGAAAAACAGAGGATACGCTATCCTTTTCCCGTGGTAGGTCACTGCGGACAGAGCCGCGGGCGAAAAATTCTCCTCGCTTAAGACGCCCTGCTCATCTGCGGCCTCCTCCGCCAGACCGGCCAGATAAGCCTTTTCCAGCGATTCATGGCTGAGAAGATACACATCCGGCGCCTGATCCGAGTGAAGCGACGCCTGATTTACCGCCTCCAGATATTCGCTGTCAGATGTGAGCACCGGTATGACCCGCGCATCTTCCTTCTCCCCGAAGGCCACTGCGGCGCTGTTGACAAAATCGGTCAAAGCCTCGTCGGAATACCAGAAATAAATGGTCTCCTTATCCTCGAACCACGCCGTGTCATCGTCTTCCTTCTCTATTTCTCTGGGCGGCAGGGTACTGCCGTATAAAAGAGCGGCAGCCATGGCGGCCACGGCTGTCACTTTCAAAAGTCTGCTGTGAATATGCATATTTAACTCCCGATACAGGTGTCCAGAACGGAAACCATCTCGTCTACATTTTTCTTTGTTATCACGAGAGGAGGTACCAAACGTATGATATCGGCGCCGGCATTGATCAGAATCAGACCCTTCTCCATCGCTCTGTCAATAATGTCCCTGACGGGCCGCGAGAACACAAGTCCCTGCATCAGACCCGCGCCTCTTCGCTCCGTAATGCAGTCATATCTGTCCTTCAGCTCGTCAAGGCGCTGCTCCAGATAAGGCGCCACCTCTCTCACATTTTCTATTATATGGTCCTTTTCAAATAAATCAAGTACTTTTTCCACCGCGGCACAGGCCAGAGGATTGCCGCCGTATGTGGTGCCGTGGTCCCCTGCCGCAAGAGAATTTTGCGCCACCTTCTCGGTCATCAGGAACGCGCCCACCGGCACGCCGCAGCCCAGCGCTTTCGCGGTAGTCATGATATCCGGCTTTACGCCGTATCTCTGCCACGCATACATATAGCCGGTTCTTCCCATACCGCACTGGATCTCGTCCAGTATCAGCAGAATGTCTTTCTCGTCACAGATATCCCGCACCTGACGCAGGAAGCCTTCCTCGGCCGGGAACAGTCCTCCCTCGCCCTGCACGGTCTCCAGAATAACGGCGCAGGTCTTGTCTGTGATCTGCTTTTTCACGCTCTCCACGTCGTTCAGATCGGCGAATTTCACATGGCCGATCATGGGTTCAAAAGGCTCCCGATATTTGGGATTCCCCGTGACGGACAGCGCGCCGAAGGTCCTGCCGTGAAAGGAATGGTTCATGGCAATAATCTCATGATCGGTGGTTTTGTCTTTCAGATAAGCATATTTGCGGGCCGCCTTGATCGCCCCCTCCACCGCCTCCGCTCCGGAGTTGGTAAAAAATACCCTGTCCATACCCGAGACCGCTTTCAGCTTGCGGGCCGCCTCCACGGCGGGCACATTGTAATAATAGTTGGAGGTATGGATCACCTTATCGATCTGCGCTTTCAGGGCATCGTTGTACTCTTTGTTTCCATACCCTAAGGCAAACACGGCAATACCGGAAACAAAATCCAGATATTTCTTGCCGTCCGTGTCATACAGGCAGACTCCCTCGCCCCTGTCGATCACGATCTGATAGCGGTTGTAAGTGTGGAGCAGGTCTCGCTCCGCCTGTTCAATATATGCTTTCATCGTCTCGCTCATAATAACTCCCTGCCTTTCTCTGCCGTTCGGAGGTTGCCGATTTTTTCGCCTGTCCGCTATGCCTCTTCTTCCGTGCAGAACCGGTCCCGTTTTGTTCCCAGCGCCAGATTGTCGTCGTCGGCAATGATGGCGGTGCCGATACCCTTCTTGGTGAAGATCTCCAGCAGAAGGCAGTGCGGCACACGGCCGTCCAGAATGTGGACACGGCTGACGCCGCTCTTGATAGCGGAGGTGCAGTTGTTCAGCTTGGGCAGCATACCTCCGCCGATCACGCCGCTGTCAATGAGCCGATCCGCCTCGGAGGCGGTCAGTCTGGAGATAAAGCTCTCCTTGTCGTTGATATCGCGGTACAGGCCCTCGATGTCGGTCAGAAATACCAGCTTGTCGGCGCCTACCGCCTTCGCGATGGCACAGGCGGCATCGTCCGCATTGATATTGTAGGTATCGTAATTGTCGTCCAGACCAATGGGGGCGACAATGGGAAGGAAGTCGTTCTCCAGCAGATCGTACAGGACCTTCGCGTCCACCTCTCTGATCTCGCCCACAAATCCGATATCCTGACCGTCGGCGTATTTCTTATCCACCTTCAGGAGGCCGCCGTCCTTGCCGCTGACGCCCACTGCCTTGACGCCCAGCTCCTGCACCATGGTGACAAGGCTCTTATTCACCTTGTTCAGGACCATTTCGGCGATTTCCATCGTCTCCTCATCGGTGACCCGCAGTCCGTTCACGAATTCTGCTTCCTTGCCGACCTTGCCCACCCAGCGGCTGATCTCTTTTCCTCCGCCGTGTACGATGATGGGCTTAAAGCCCACCAGCTTCAGAAGGGTGACGTCCTTGATGACGTTTTTCTGAAGCTCCGTATTGCTCATGGCGCTTCCGCCGTATTTCACCACAATGATCTTGCGGTTGAATCGCTGAATATAGGGAAGCGCCTCGATGAGCACTTCCGCCTTCTGAAGGACCTGCTGCATATCTTTTTCCATATCGTTATACTCCTTTGCGCGAATCTATGATCCTTTCCCGAATCATATCTGCTATGAAGTTCGACACAAGCCACAGAGACCGTTCTTCGCTTTCTTTGCGCGGTCCCTCACGGTTCAGCTGCGGTAATCGGCGTTGATCTTCACGTAATCGTAGCTGAGATCGCAGCCCCAGGCTGTGGCTTCAAAATCTCCCATGTGCATGTCTGCCAGAACGGTGACCTCGGGGGCCGAGAGGATCTTCGTGGCCTCCTCCTCGCTGTAGTCGAGAGCGTTTCCCTTGCCGTAAATGTGCATTCTGCCGTTCTCACTCTCAAAATAGAGGTCCACGTTCTCCGGATCGAACACCGCTCCCGAGTAGCCCAGGGCGCAGAGGAAACGTCCGAAGTTGGCGTCGTGGCCGAAGATCGCCGCCTTGCTCAGGGAAGAACAGATCACGGACTTTGCCAGTGTCCTGGCGTCTTCCTTTGTGGCCGCTCCGATTACCCTGCACTCGAACAGCGCCGTGGCTCCCTCGCCGTCGCCGGCCATCTTGCGGGCCAGATATGTGGTGACATAGTGAAGCGCCTCGCAGAACCTGTTATAGTCGTCGCCTTCCTCCGTGATCTCGGGATTGCCCGCCTGACCGTTTGCCAAGAGAAGCAGAGTGTCATTGGTGCTGGTGTCCCCGTCCACGGAAATCATATTGAAGGAGTCCTCCACGTCCGCGCGAAGCGCCTTCCGAAGCATCTCCCCGGAAATATTTGCATCGGTGGTGAGAAAGCCCAGCATGGTACACATGTTGGGGTGTATCATACCGGAGCCCTTGCACATGCCGCCTAGGGTGACGGTCCTGCCGCCGATCTGCATCTGCACCGCAATCTCCTTGGGGACGGTGTCCGTGGTCATGATGGCCCTGGCCGCGTCATGTGCGGCCTCCGAAGTGCTGTTCTTTTCTGCCACCAGCGTCTCAATGCCGGCAGTGATGCGGTCCACGGGAATCTGCATACCGATGACGCCTGTGGAGGCCACCAGAACGGCATTTGCCGGAATCCCCAGAAGCTTTCCCGCGCACTCCGCCTCCGCTCTGCAGCAGTCCATTCCCTGCTGACCGGTACAGGCGTTGGCAATGCCGGAATTGACTACCACAGCCTGTACGAAAGGAGAAGTATCCACCAGCTCCTTATCCCACTTTACCGGCGCCGCCTTCACCAGATTCGAGGTAAAGGTCCCCGCCGCTCTGCAGGGCGTTTCACTGTAGATCAGCGCCATATCCTTGCGGTCCCTGTATTTGATTGCAGCTTCTGCAGCCGCCGCCTGAAATCCCTTTGCCGCGGTCACGCCGCCCTCGATCTGTTTCATATCTCTCCTCGATTCCGCCGCTCCTGCCGCGGCCTGCCTTTCCGTTTCCCATTCAGACGCTCCCTGCGTGATGCTGCAGGCGGCTCCTGCGTCCTCCCGTCATGCACCGGAGCCGGCGCCTGTGCTTCCTACCGATTGAATGCGGTGATATTTGCCTCGTTCAGCGTAAAATCATAATAATTTAAGTCCTCGCGTCTGGTCCAGCCGATCCGGTTCCAGAAGGCGTTCCCGATGTCGTTCACGGTAAAGGCGATCAGGCTCACCTTGTTAATCTGCTCCGCCCGCAGGGCGTTCATGCAGCGGACCACCATCTCCTTGCCGATGCCGTGTCTGCGGCAGTCCTCCCGCACGCACACGTGATACAGACAGCCCCGTCTTCCGTCGTGGCCGCAGAGAATACCGCCCACCACGGCGCCGTCCTCAGCTACCGCCACCACGCTGGTAGTGGGATTGCGCCTTAAAAAGCGCTCCACTCCCTCTCTGGAATCGTCGATGCTCCTCATGCCGAAGCCCTTTATCGTCATCCACAGGGCATACAGGCCCTCGTAATCCTCTATGGTCATCGTCCTGACCGTGTAATTTCCGTTCATCTTTTCTCCGCTCCTGCGCTGTCCGCATCGACTAGCGCGCCGCCTGCGCCGTTTCGGCTCCTTCAGCCGCCCGCACCGTCTCCGGCCCTTTCAGCCGTCGCTTCGCCTGCGCCATGTGCTCCCATCGTTACGGGAAGCAGGGAACCATCTCCAGCCCCTCGCTCTCCTTCAGGCCGAACAGCAGATTCATGTTCTGAACCGCCTGTCCCGCCGCGCCCTTCACCAGATTATCCAGCGCGCCCATCATGACAATTCGGCCTGTCCTCTCATCGATGACAAAACCGATGTCCACATAGTTGCTGCCCTCCACCCATTTTGTCTCGGGGCAGACGCCCTTCTCCAGCACTCGGACGAATTTTTCGTTCCCGTAATATCTTTCATACACAGCCCGAATCTCGTCATATGAGGGCAGCGTACCGTCGGCCCCGCGCCTCAGGCTTGCATACTCCGTGACAAGGATTCCCCTGTTCATGGGAACCAGATGGGGCGTAAAGCTCAGCGTCACGCTCCGCCCGCAGGCATAGCCGAGCTGCTCCTCTATCTCCGGCGTATGGCGGTGGCTCGCCACGCCGTATGCCTTCATATTTTCGTTCACCTCGCAGAACAGGTTCTGCACCTTTGCCCCCCTGCCCGCGCCGGAGGTGCCGGACTTGGCATCGATGATGAGCGTGTCCGTGTCGATGAGCCCCTCCTTCACCAGCGGATATGCGGTCAAAATAGAGCAGGTGGTATAGCAGCCGGGATTGGCCACCAGTCTGGTCCGATCGGTGATCTGTCCCCTGTTGATCTCACAGAGCCCGTAGACGGCCTCCGGAATGAACTGCGGAGACTTATGCTCTATGCCGTACCATTTTTCATATGTCGCCACGTCCTTGATGCGGTAGTCCGCGGACAGGTCAACGACCTTTACTTTTGACAGAATTTCCTCCGTCAGCACCCCTGCCAGAAATCCCTGGGGCGTTGCGGTAAAGATCACGTCGGCCTGCTCTGCCAGCTCCTGCAGATCGTCATCCCTGCAGATGTCCTCCACCACCCGAAACATATTTCTGTATACGTCGCTGTATCGCTTGTCTATGTAGCTTTTGGAGCCGTACCAGACGACCTCGGCCTCCCTGTGGCCCTGCAGAAGCCGCACCAGCTCTCCTCCGGCGTAGCCCGTAGCGCCGATAATGCCTGCTCTTATCATATTTCCTCCCGAATACCGTTTCAAAGTGACTTTACTATTATATCACTTTTTGCACTGATGTCTACTACTTTATAAGGAAAATTTTATATTTATTCATTTTCATGTAATTTATTGCATAAAAATGCATACTTGCAATTCCAAGGGTTCTGTTGTATAGTGATTTCAGCTTGTAAAAAAATATACATATATACGGAGGCTCATATTATGAAAGAAAAAGTGATTCTCGCCTATTCCGGCGGTCTGGACACCACCGTCATCATTCCCTGGCTGAAGGAGAACTTTGACTACGAGGTTATCTGCGTCTGCGTGGACTGCGGTCAGGCGGAGGAGCTGGACGGACTGGAGGAACGCGCAAAGTCCTGCGGCGCTTCCAAGCTGTACATTGAAAATGTGATCGACGAATTCTGCGACGAGTACATCGTTCCCTGCGTGCAGGCCAACGCCATTTACGAAAACAAGTACCTGTTAGGCACTTCCATGGCGCGTCCTCTGATTGCAAAGAAGCTGGTGGAGATCGCGCGCAAGGAGGGCGCTACCGCCATCTGCCACGGCGCGACCGGCAAGGGAAACGACCAGATCCGCTTCGAGCTGGGCATCAAGGCGCTGGCTCCCGACCTGAAGATCATCGCCGCATGGAGAAACGAAAAATGGAACATGGATTCCCGCGAGTCCGAGATTGCATACTGCAAGGCCCACGGAATTCATCTCCCCTTCTCCGCCGATTCCTCCTACAGCCGCGACCGCAATATCTGGCACATCAGCCACGAGGGACTGGAGCTGGAGGATCCCGCCAACGAGCCTAATTTCGAGCATCTGCTGGTGCTGGGCGTAACGCCCGAAAAGGCTCCCGACGAGGGCGAGTATGTGACGATGACCTTTGAAAAGGGCGTTCCCACTTCCGTGAACGGAAAAAAGATGAAGGTCTCCGAAATCATTTCCACCCTGAACGAGCTGGGCGGCAAGCACGGCATCGGCATCATCGACATTGTGGAGAACCGTGTGGTAGGCATGAAGTCCCGCGGCGTATATGAGACGCCCGGCGGAACCATTCTCATGGAGGCACACCAGCAGCTGGAGGAGCTGATCCTGGACCGCGACACCTATGCCATGAAGAAGGAAATGGGCAGCCGGTTCGCCAGCCTTGTATATGAGGGAAAATGGTTCACTCCCCTGCGTCAGGCACAGCAGGCATTTATCGAGGTGACGCAGAGATATGTGACCGGCGAGGTGAAGTTCAAGCTTTACAAGGGCAATATCATCAAGGCCGGAACCACTTCTCCCTACAGCCTGTACAACGAGAGCATCGCTTCCTTTACCACCGGCAATCTGTACGATCATCACGACGCCGAGGGCTTCATCAATCTGTTCGGTCTGTCCAGCAAGGTTCGGGCCATGAAGATGCAGGAGCAGGGAGAAGAAATATTCTAAGAGGGCAGGAGACGTCCTCACTGCCTGAGAACAAAGAGGATTGGTTGTATGGCTATCGCTGTAGTTTATTTGATTGCTGTCAATGTAATCGGATATGCCATGATGGGCATTGACAAAGAAAGAGCCATCCGAGGTGCCTGGCGCATCTCGGAGGCTTCTTTATTTTTAGCTGCGCTGTTGGGCGGCGCCTTGGGCTGCACCCTTGGAATGAATCATTTCCGCCACAAGACAAAGCATTGGTATTTCAAATTCGGTATGCCGCTCATTCTGTCCGTTCAGGTCCTTCTGGGCATCTGTATCCTGTTCATACTGAGACCATAGGAGGGGCGAACGCCATGACAGCACTGCAGATCACCGCAATGAAGGATTTCATGAACCGGCTGTTGTTGTCGGACAGCTTCGACATGTTCCTGCTGGAGGAGGCCGTTATCGGCATGGCCAGCACTTACACCATCGACGGCCGCGTGAACAAGGATTTCTACGCCGGATCCCCCGACGCCGCGGAAGCTCCTCTCCCCGAATTTCGTCCCTGGAGCGAGATGCGGGGACTGTGTTTCGACCTGATCAAGGGCCGGCGCACGCCGCTCTTTTTCCGTTTTACGCTGCAGCTCATGCCCTGCAGGGCCGCCGAGCTGCTCGCCCGCGAAAATTGCGGCACGGACCCCGAGCAGATAAAAACATTTGCCGTCAATATCCGCTATGACGGCACAAAGGCGGTGCTCACAACAGCCACCGCCTATCACTCGTTTCTTTTGTCCAGGGAACCTGACGCCATTTGGGACCAAGCGCTGACCCGCTTCCTCGACCGGGCGGGCATCGCCTACGAGGTGCTGTAATCCCTGCGGGCATCGCGGTTTCTTCTATTTTTTCATCTTAGGTTTGAAGATGAGGCTGGCCAGATAACCAAAGATCAGCGCCGCGGAGGTTCCCACCGCACCGGCCTTGAGACCGCCCGCGAACAGGCCCAGAAATCCCTGCTCATCTACCGCCTCTTTGACGCCCTTCATCAATATATTCCCAAAGCCCAGAAGCGGCACGCTCGCCCCGGCTCCGGCAAACTCCAGAAAGGGCTCATATAAGCCGAAGAAGCTGATAACGGTGCCCGTCACCACCAGCAGTACCATGATGCGGCCGGGCATCATCTTGGTCTTTTCCATCAGGATCTGCACCAGGGCGCAGATCAGTCCCCCGACCCAGAAAGCATTCAAATAATCCATTTCGGCATACTCCTTCTATGATTGTGATACTTCTAGTTTCTGCCGTTTTTCACAAATTATGTATCGGATATTATGCATCGGATATGCTTTCCGCGGCCTCTGTAGATACCGTCGATGCCGTTGCCGTCACCGTGCTCATACCGCAGCGATCACTTCCACCTCGCACAGCACGTTCTTGGGAAGGGTCTTCACAGCCACGCAGCTTCTGGCGGGCTTTTCCGTAAAATACTTCGCATACACCTCGTTAAAAGCGGCAAAATCGCCCATATCCGCCAGAAAGCAGCTCGTCTTTACCACATTCTGATAATCGGTACCCGCCGCCTCAAGCAGCGCGCCGATGTTTTTCATCACCTGCTCTGCCTGCGCCGCGATATCGCCGCCGTGAATCTCTCCCGTGGCGGG
Source organism: uncultured Acetatifactor sp. (assembly GCA_947624245.1). Lineage (GTDB taxonomy): Bacteria > Bacillota > Clostridia > Lachnospirales > Lachnospiraceae > Acetatifactor. The sequence continues at coordinate 19,179 of CANQJL010000023.1, forward strand.
GTCGATGGGAATCTGCCCCGAAGCGAACAGAAAACCTCCCGCAATCACGCCCTGGGAATAAGGCCCGATAGCGGCAGGGGCCTTGTCCGTATGAATTTTCTTCAACATAATCCTCTCTCTCCTTTGCTTCATGCATTTGTCTGACGGGGATCCGGCTCGTCAAATTCCGCCGTGACATAAAACCCTCTGGAATTCTCGATAATGTCGGCGACTACGCCCTTATTGCTCCTCAGACGTTCGCGAAAAGGAATATTCGCCGACATGGCAAGGGAGGGATCGATAGTGTAATAATAACAGCTGGAAAGCGTTCCCTCCGTCACCGTGATATCCTGCCCGATCTTCAGCAGACCCGGGCGCTCCATCTTAAACTCCATTCTGCGCATAGGTATCCCCCTTTTACAGATACCATTTTACCAGTATGCGGAAATGTTTGCAAGATTTAATCACACCTTCTCAATCACGACGCCATGGGCGATTCCGGGCACGCTCTTGCCCTCGTTGAAGCTGGTCTTGCTGAGCAGGGCTCCCGTGGGCAGAAAGAGCACCTTCTTCCAGTTTCCCTCCTCAAGCTGTTTCAGAATATATGCGGACAGCGTCACGGCGCTGCAGCCGCAGCCGCTCCCCCCGGCGTGGGTATCCTGACTGTCGCCGTCAAAAATCTCGATTCCGCAGTCCATATGCACTGCAGAAATATCATAGCCCTTCTCCGCCATCATATCTATGAGGACCCGCTGGCCTACCTTTCCCAGATCGCCCGTAATGATCTTGTCGTAATCGTCCGGTTGACTTTCAAAGTCAACAAAATGCCGTTCCAGCGTCGAAGCTGCGGCGGGCGCCATGCAGGCCCCCATATTCATGGAGTCCTTCAGGCCGTAGTCCACGATCTTCCCCACGGTGATTCCCGTGATTCCGGCTCTGGGATATCCCTTCCCCGACGCCTTCATGCTGTCCGCCGCCTCCTCATCGCCCAGCACAAAAGCCCCGCTGCCGGTCACCGTCCATGTGGCTGAGAGAGGGCGCTGATTTCCGTATTCGAGCGGAAAACGGAATTCCTTTTCCGCGCTTGCGAAATGGCTGGACGTGACGCAGACCGCTCGCTTTGCAAAGCCTCCGGCAATGCTCATGGCCCCCAGCGCCAGGGACTCCCCGCAGGTGGAACACGCACCGTAGACCCCGAACAGAGGGATATGATAAGCGGACAGGCCAAAGGAGGTCGCCACAGATTGACCAAGCAGGTCACCGGCAAATATAAAGGAGATATCCTCCGCCTCCACTCCGGCCTTCTCCAGCGCAATGCTGACCGCATCTTTCTGCAGCTTGCTCTCGGCCTCCTCCCACGTGGCGCAGCCGAACATGTCATCTTCGCCCGTCTTGTCAAACAGAAGCCCCAGAGGGCCCTGCGCTTCCTTCGTTCCCGCCACGCTGGCGCTGTTCAAAATATATACCGGCTTTTGCAGCCTGATGCTTGCCTTTCCCAAACTCTGTTCCATATCCGCTCTCCTTTTTGCACATAGATCTGTTTTGAACATAGATCTGATTTGAATATAAATCTGACGATCCTGCAATTTGCTATCTCCTAGTATTGCCGCGGACAAAAAAACTATGCAAAAGGGACGCGCACCGCCGTGTCTGCGGACGCGTCCCCATAAATCGTTGGTTCTTATTTTGTGGTTTTCATTTTGTGCTTTTTATTTTGTTGCTTTTATTTTGTCGTCTTTATTTTGTTGTTTTTATTTTGTTGCTTTTATTTTGTCGCTTTTGTTTTTTGCTCTTTTTTACTGAACGGGTTTCATCAGACTGGTGACTACGTAGAGCACCTCGCCGTTGTATTCCACTCTGGACCAGCCGGAATCTGCGCTGTAGCCCGTACGGTGCACCGTCTCTCCGCTGTTCACCCGACAGCGCACGGTAGCGTCCTCCTCCGTAGTGCTAGGCTCGGTCCGTAGATTGACATACTCCTTGGGCGTCAGCTGGTCGTCACAGTCCGCGAACAGGATCACTCTGCCGCTGATGGTGGTCACACGGTTGGGATCAGACGGCTGCACCGGCGGCTTATAGCTCAGATCTGTGGTCAGATACTGCGTCACGGCGTATAGCGTCTGACCGTTATAGTCAATTCTCGACCAGCCCTTGTCGGAATTGACTCCCGTGCGGGAAAGCACCTCGCCGTTGCTGATCTGCACCACCACCGTGTTCTCGTCGGCCGTGCTGGGCACCGACCGCAGATTGACCAGATCCTTGGGCGTCACGGATTCCTGCACCGGATCAAAGCGCATGGTCTCATCTCCGTCCTCGGGTTCCGTGGGCTGCGCCGTATCCACAGGCTCAGACTCGGAGGAACCGCCCTCCGGTTTCTCCGTATCCTGCCCCTGCCCACTTTCGTCCTCCGGCTGTACGGCATCGCTTTCATCGGGGATTTCCGAAGACTCCTGTGTCATGCTCTCCTCGTCTGTCCCCTCGGGAGACGCCGTCGGCTCCTCCACATATATGTCCGTGGGATCCGTCTCCGTCCCGCTGCCGCCGGAAAGATGCGTCACATGCCAGAGCACCGCACAGACGATTGCCGCCAGCACGATCAGTCCCGCAAAAACGGCCGCCATCTTCCAGGTGCTCAAGGGCTCCGGCTCGTCCGCCCAGTCCTCGTCGCCGTCGGCCGCCCGCGGTTCCTGTTCTTCCTCAAGCTCCACAAATTCTATCTCTTCGTCTTTTCCTTCGTCTTTCATACCGCCGTACCGCCTCTCTTACGATCCGCAAGCTATCCCTCAAAGCTCCCGTCGTACTTTTCACTCTGCGCCCTGATCAACTCGGAATCCTCAAAGTAATTGATCCGCATGGCGCTCTTTACCTCGGACAGCGTCTGCGCCGCCACCTCTCTGGCCGCGTCGCTTCCCTTTTTGAGGACCTCGTACACCGCAGGGATATCCTTTTCCAGCTCTTTTCTGCGATTGCGGATAGGTTCCAGAGTCTCCTGCATCACGTTATTCAGGAATTTCTTTACCTTCACGTCGCCCAGACCGCCCCTCTGATAATGGCCCTTCAGCTCGTCCAGATTCGCGTATTCCGGCAGATAGCGCTCAAAGTGTTCCTGTCTGCAGAAGGCGTCCAGATAAGTAAATACCGTGTTCCCCTCCAGATGTCCAGGGTCGCTGACCTGCAGATGCAGCGGATCCGTGTACATGCTCATGATCTTCGTACGCACCTCATCGGCGGAATCTGCCAGATAGATGCAGTTGCCCAGGGACTTGCTCATCTTCGCCTTGCCGTCCGTGCCGGGCAGTCTCTTGCAGGCATCGTTCTCCGGCAGAAGCGCCATGGGCTCCACCAGCACAGGTGCATAGACCGTGTTGAACTTGTGCACGATCTCCCTCGCCTGCTCGATCATGGGAAGCTGATCGTCCCCCACGGGAACCGTAGTGGCTTTAAACGCCGTGATGTCCGACGCCTGACTGATCGGGTAGGTGAAGAATCCTACGGGAATGCTGGCCTCAAAATTGCGGAGCTGAATCTCGTTCTTTACGGTGGGATTCCTCTGCAGTCTTGCCACCGTCACCAGATCCATGTAATAGAACGTCAGCTCGCACAGCTCGGATATCTGGGATTGAATGAACAGCGTGGACTTCGCCGGGTCCAGGCCGCACGACATATAGTCAAGCGCCACTTCGATGATATTCTGGCGCACCTTCTCGGGGTTCTCGATATTGTCCGTCAGCGCCTGTGCATCGGCGATCATGATGAAGGTCTTCTTATATTCTCCGGAGTTCTGCAGCTCCACACGCCTGCGCAGGGAACCCACATAATGCCCCACATGAAGTCTGCCCGTGGGACGGTCTCCCGTCAATATGATCTTATCTGTTTTATCCATTGTTCCGTTGCCTTTCTGTTAGGTTTTACCTTCCCTATCTTAACACAACCGGAAGGTTTGTGCAATGCGCAAAAAATGCGGCAATCACAGGCCTTCCTCCTTTTTCTTCTCCGTCACGGCCAGCAGAACAGCCATAAATTCATGCGCAAAAAGCGGCATGGCGGCAAGACCGATCAGGCGTATCCACTCCTGTCCCGACAGGGAGGAGGTGCCGAAGGCACCGATCAGGACAGGTACCTCCGTCACCGCGAACTGCAGCAGAAATCCCACCGCGCAGGCCGCTATCATCAGCTTGTTCTCCAGATGGTTCATGCGAAAGACCGATCTGTGGACATCCCGCATACCGACGGCGTGAAAGAGCTGGGACATTCCAAGAACCGTAAAGGCATAGGTCTGCGCCTTGGACAGCACCGCCGGATTCTGCAGAATGTGCCTGAGCTGTCCCGGGCTCAAAGGCAGACCCTGCATCTTGAGAAGCGCACAGGGCAGCATGAGAAAGGCCGTCAGACTGATCGCCGCGATCAGCGCCCCGTAAAAGCAGGTACATGCCAGACCTCCTCTGGCAAACAGGCTCTCCTTTGCCTTTCTGGGCGGCTGCCGCATCAGACTGTCCCCGTCATTTTTGTCCACCCCAAGCGCCAGCGCCGGCAGCGAGTCCGTGATCAGATTGATCCAGAGAATATGGCTTGCCTTGAGCGGCGAGGCCAGTCCGCAAAGTACCGCCAGGAACATGGTGACAATCTCGCCCAGATTGGAGGACAGCAGGAAAATAACGGATTTTCTGATGTTCTCATAGACGCCTCTGCCCTCCTCTATGGCTCTGCGGATCGTGGCAAAATTGTCGTCGGTCAGCACCATATCCGCGGCCTGTCTGGCCACGTCCGTTCCCGAAAGTCCCATGGCGATTCCGATGTCCGCCTTTTTTAAGGAGGGTGCATCATTGACGCCGTCCCCCGTCATGGCTACGATTTCGCCCCGCGCCCTGAAACCGTCCACAATGCGGACCTTCTGCGCCGGCGAGACTCTGGCAAAGACCCGCGCCTGATCGAGACGCTCCCGCAGCGTCTCGTCCGTCATCTCATTTAACTGCTCCCCCGTCAGACATTGCTCCGCGCGCTGTACGATATCTAATTGTTTCCCGATGGCGAACGCGGTATCCACATGATCGCCCGTGATCATCACCGTGGCGACGCCCGCTTTCTTAAAATCCGCCACCGCCCTAGCGGCTTCCGGACGGGCCGGATCACGCATCCCCACCAGTCCCAGAAAGGTCAGCTGCTCCTCATTGGGCTCACTGACCCCTGTCCGCATGGCCACCGCCAGCGTGCGCAGCGCTTCCCGCGACATCTTCTCCACCTGCCGCCCGATCAGCCTGCGCTGCTCCTGCGAGAGCCTCACGGGTCCGCCCGCAGTCTGCAGGTACGTACATTTTTTCAGCACCTCGTCCGGCGCGCCCTTGGTATAGCTGACCAGTCCCGTCGCCGCACCGGCGGCCCGAAGTTCGGCGCCAAGACGCTTCGTGCGCCTATGCAGCGTCGTCATCATCTTTCTGTCGGAGTCGAACGGCAGCTCGCCGATACGCGGCAGACTGCATTCCAGCTCCCCTTTTTCCAGCCCCAGCTTCTCGGTCAGGTCGAGCAGCGCCAGCTCCGTAGGATCGCCTGTCCTGCTGCCGTGCTCGGAGACGGCGTCGCTGCACACCGTCATGCCGTAAAAGAAATCGGGACAATCCTGAAGCCGCAGCTCCTCCGCCGGCCGCAGGGCGCCGTCCAGATAACATACCTCCACGCTCATGCGGTTCTGGGTCAAAGTCCCTGTCTTATCGGAACAGACCACGCTCACGGCTCCCAGAGTCTCCACGGAGGGCAGCCTGCGGACGATGGTGTTCACCCGCACCATTCTCGTGACACTCAGGGCCAGACAGATCGTCACCACTGCGGGCAGTCCCTCCGGCACCGCCGCAACCGCCAGACTGATGGCGGTGATCAGCATTTCCGGAATGTTGCGCCGCTGCAGCACCGCTATGACGAACAGCGCCGCACACAAAAACAGGCTGAGCAGACTGAGCACCCTGCCCAGCTCTCCCAGACGCTTCTGCAGCGGCGTCATCTCCTCTTTCGCCTCCGTGATCATGGCGGCGATGCGCCCCAGCTCCGTATCCATTCCCGTGGCCGTCACAATACCGTATCCCCTGCCGTAGGTGACGATGGTGGACATGTAAGCCATATTGCGGCGGTCGCCCAGCGGAAGCCGCATTCCTTTTCCCGTCACGAAGGCCGCTTCCTTTTCTACGGGCACCGATTCTCCGGTCAGTGCGGATTCCTCTATTTTCAGATTGGAAGACTCTGTCAGCCGGATATCCGCCGGAACCTGACAGCCCGCCTCCAGATACACCAGATCCCCCTTCACCAATTCAGCCGCAGGAATCTCCACGCGTCTTCCGTCCCTGATCACCATGGCCTTGGGGCTCGCAAGCTTCTTCAGAGACTCCAGCGCCTTCTTCGCCTTTCCCTCCTGAAACATTCCCACGACGGCGTTCAGCGCCACCACCACGCCGATGATCACGGCGTCGCTGATCTCCTTTAAAAGCACCGACACCACGGCCGCCACGATCAGCACATAGATCAGCGGATCGTTCAGCTGCTCCAAAAAGGATTCTATGACGGTCTTCTTTCGAGGGCCTCTCATCTCATTTCGCCCGTCGCAGGAAAGCCGCACTGCCGCCTCCCTGGTCTCCAGGCCTTTCAGGACATCGGTCTTCAACTCTTCCGCCGTCTGCTGTATGCTGTATTGTTCAAACACGAAAAACCCTCCCTAAGGTTGTCTGCATTGCATTTTATGCCTTGGGGAGGGAAAGTATGTCCATGATTTTATGGTGCCGTAAATGCTTGACATTTACGGTCAGACAGCCGTTCGGCCGTTTCCTAATTTTTTGAATCAGTCATGATATCCTAATCCTTATTACGATCCTGCGAGGCGGCCAGAAGCAAGCGCGTGTACTCCTCTCTGGGAGCGCCGAATATCTCCTCCGTCCTGCCGGTCTCAATGATCCGGCCGTCCTTCATCACCATGATCCTGTCGCACATGTGATAGACCACATTGATGTCGTGGGAGATAAACAGGTAGGACAGCTTCATTTCCTGCTGCAGCCTCCGCATCAGCTCCATGATCTGCGCCTGAATGGTCACGTCCAGCGCGGACACCGGCTCGTCCGCCACGATAAAGCCCGGGTGCGTGATCAGCGCCTGCGCGATGCTCACCCGCTGCCTCTGACCGCCGGAAAGCTGCGAGGGCCTTCGGTGAAAATACTTCTCCTCCATACCCACGCGGCGAAGCATGTCGTAGGCCGCTTCCTCCATATCCGCCTTTGTCATCTCCTGGGAACCGTCTATAGCCCCTCTGGCCCGCAAGGGCTCCTGAAGCTGCCAGCCCACGGTCTTGGCCGGATTCAGGCTGCTGTAGGGATCCTGAAAGATCATCTGCGGGCGCAGGGTATTGTGGAGCACCTGTCCCTCAATCTCTCTGTTGATCCCCAAGATGGCCTTGGAGAGGGTGGTCTTGCCGCAGCCGCTCTCCCCTACCAGTCCCAGACTCTCGCCCGGATAAAGCTCAAAATCCACATTTTTCACGACACAATGGCGGCGCTTGCGCCCGAAAAGGCTGTTGCCTGCGTCCCGATAAAACACGGAGAGGTCTCTCACCTGCACCACAGGTACGATATCTTTTTCCTGTTCCGAAGACAGCTGCACGCTCTTTCGCTTTTTCAATCGCGACGGCACCGCCTCGATCAGCCTCCTTGTGTACTCCTGCGCAGGCTGATTGAATATCTGCTCCGTCTCCCCCTGCTCCACCACGCAGCCGTCCTTCATCACCGCAATGCGGTGACAGATCCTTCTGGCCAGATTCAAATCGTGGGTGATAAAGAGCATTGCATTGTGCTGTTTCCGGTTGATGTCCTGAAGCAGCGAGATAATCTGGTTCTGGACCGTTACGTCCAGCGCCGTGGTGGGTTCGTCGGCCACCAGCAGACGCGGCTCAAGGATCACGGCCATGGCGATCATCACTCGCTGCCGCATCCCCCCCGAAAGCTGATGGGCGTAGCTGGAATAGACCGTTTCCGCCTCTTTAAGTCCCACCGACGCAAACGCATTTAACACCGCCTTCTTTCGCTCGGCGGCGTCTAACTGGGTATGAAGCCGCAGCACCTCGTCTACCTGCTTTCCCACCCTCTGGGTCGGATTCAGACTTGTCATCGGCTCCTGAAAGACCATGGACATCCGGTCTCCCTGAAATTTGCGGTAAAGCGCCTTATCGCGGGGCTTGCCCGCCTCCAGCAGAAGCGTGTCATCAAAGTATATCTTTCCCGATGTCACCCGGGCGGACTCCGCCACCAATCCCATGAGCGTCAGGGCCGTCACGGATTTTCCGGAACCGGACTCACCCACCACGCCCAATATCTCTCCGTCCTTTAACTCAAGGCTTACGTTTTTTACGACCTCCGGACCGTCAAAGGCCACAGAGAGGTTTTCTATCTTTATCATTCCATCTGCCTCCTGATGCCTTCGCCAAAGAGGGAAAAGCCCAATACGATCCAGACGATGACGAGCCCCGGCGCCAGAGCATACCAGGGCGCCGCCTGCAGATAGCCCTGGGCGTCCGACAGCATGTTTCCCAGGCTTGCGTCAGGCGCCTGCACGCCGATCCCGAGATAGCTCATGCCCGACTCCGCCAATATCGCATTGTTCAGGCCGATCATCACGGAAACGCCGAACACAGGCAGAATATTTGGCAGAATATGTACGAACAGGATCCGGAATCTTCCCACGCCCATCAGCCTTGCCCGCTTGATATAATCGGCGTCCCGCAGCCTCAGGTACTCGCCGCGCACAATGCGCACATAGCTTGGCACGAACACGATTCCCAGAGAAAGGATCAGATTTTGTCTGCCGTTCCCCAGAATACTGATCATCACCAGCGCCAGCAAAATGCTGGGAAATCCGTTGACGGCATCCGTGACCCGCATGACCGCCTCGTCCAGCACACCGCCGAAATAACCGGTCAAAGCCCCCAGAAGAACGCCTGCCGCTCCCGAGATCAGGACCACCGCAGCGCTGATGAGGATCGTCGTGCTCATGCCCTGCATGACCCGTGAGAAAATGTCGCGGCCGAAGTTGTCCGTGCCGAACCAATGGCGCAGTGAGGGCGCTGCAAATCTCTCGGCCGCGGACATGGCCGTAGTGCTGTAGGGCGTCCAGAAAAGGCCCAGCACGCCGAGCAGCACGGCAAGACCTGTCATGATCAGGCCCGCGACGAAATACTTATTCCATTTTTTCCCCGCAGCAAACAGCTTCATGGCAGTCCCCGCACTCCCCTCTTACTTCTCGCTGATTCTCGGATCGATCACCCGATATAAAATATCTATCAGAAAATACACGAAGATCACTACAAACGTGATATATAAAATCAGAATCTCCACCACGGGAAGATCTCTGGTGGAAACGGAGCTGATCAGCAGCCGTCCGATCCCGGGCAGGCCGAATACCTGCTCTATGACGATACTGCCCGCCACGATCTCCGCAATGATCATTCCCAGAAAGGTGATCACGGGTATCATAGCATTCCGCAGAACATGACCGTACATCACACGGCGCCGGCTGCAGCCCTTGCCGTATGCCGTTCGCACATAGTCGGCATTCATTTCCGTCAGCATGGCGTTCCGCAGGAATCTGGCGGTCATGGCGATCTTCGGAATGGCGATGGACAACGCCGGGAACAACAGGTAGCCGAGAAAGCCCCAAAAGTCTTTCTTGTAACTCACATATCCACCCGGAGCAAAAAGCTTGAGAACGATCCCAAAGAAATATGTCACCAGGATTCCCAGAAAGAACGCGGGAACGGCCATAGCGGCCTGTGTGGACACGCCCAGCAGCATATCCGCAAAACGGCTCTTGCTCTTGGCCCACAGCACTCCCAGCGGGATAGACACCGCCATGATCAGCAAAAGCGACAGCGCCGCAAGCCAAAGCGTTACAGGCAGCTTGTCACCGATGAGCTCGGTCACGGGCATCATCTCGTTCATATTCTTGGAATAGCGGTAGCTGACGCCGAGATCGCCCCGCAGCACATCTGCTATCCAGTGAAAATACCGCACCACCGGCGGATAATTTAATCCCAATTCTTCCCGAAGCTGTTCCTCCCTCTCGGGAGTCGCCTCCGTTCCCAGGATAGACGTGACAACGTCTCCCGGAATGATCTGAAAGGCCAGAAAAGCGGCCGCGGAGACAAGAAACAATGTCATAATGAGAGTGATTAATTTTTTACCCAGATATCTCACGCAGGCCGCCTCCTTTCCTTTTTCATTTCCGTACTCTTTTTTTGTTTCTGTGTTCCTTTTTCGTTTCTCCATTCTCTTTGAAACGAAACGGCAGTTCAAAGCCCTGTGCTTTACGGGCGATCACTGCTTCACTTCATACACCGTGCTCATATCCTGCACGTAGATGGGGTAGAACTTGTAGCCCGCCAGCCTGTTGCTGATGGCAGTCATGTTTCCGGGCACCTGGATAAACGCCGTCGCGGCGTCGTCCACCAGAAGCTCCTGAAGATGCTTGTAATATCCTGCCTTCTCCTTCAGGTCCAGCGCCGCCTGAGCCTGCGCATAGACTTCATCATACTCTGCGTTCGTGTAGTTGATGAAGTTCTTCGCGGACGTGCTCTCGAACCTGTTCAGCATGTAGCCGGGCGTCTGATCGCAGGTCACTCCGCTGATGGTAGCCGTATACTGTCTGCCGTTGTAAATATCGGTCAGCCAGGTATTCCACTCCACCGCGTTGATCGTCGCGTTGATACCCACCGCCTTGAGCTGCTCCACAATGACCTCGCCGGTCTGCATATGGAACTCGTAGTTGGAAGGAATATCGATCACCAGATCGAACCCGTCCGGATAGCCCGCGTCTGCCAGCAGCTCCTTCGCCTTCTCCACGTCGGCGCCGGTGCCGTAGACATCGTTCAGGTCCTCATAGTAGTCCGCCAGAGTAGGCAGCATCGCCGAACCGATCAGCGAACCGTTGCCGCCTCCCACAAAGAGATTGATCTCGTCCTTGTCGATGGCATACAGAATGGCCTGACGCACCCTCACGTCGTCCAAGGGCTTGACCGCGTTGTTCAAAAACAGCGCCTGTACCACATTGGACGGCGAAGAGATCACCTGATGGGTGTTGCCCGCTTTCAGCGCCTGTGCCTGTGAATCGGTCAGGTAAGGGTAGATATCTATGGTCCCCCCCTGAAGCTCCATCAGAGCCGTCTCCGCACTGTTCACGATCTTAAAATTGACCTCGTCCAGATAGGGGAGACCCTCCTGCCAGTAATCGGCATTCTTTTTCACCACGATGCCCTCCTGGGGCTTGTAGGAGACAAAAGAAAACGGTCCCGTTCCAATAGGATCTGCCCCTTCCTCCTCGCCGCTGCCGGCGGGGATAATGGCGGCCACAAAGCTGTAGATCAGCTCTGTGTTGGCACTTCCCACTGTCACTTGAACCGTCTTTTCATCAAGAATATCTACGGCCGTGATCGCGCTCAACGTGGAAATCAGAGGTGTGCCGTCAAGCAGTCCGGAAGCTCTCTCCAGAGAGTACTTCACATCCTCAGCTGTCACAACGCTGCCATTGTGAAACTTCACATTGTCTCTCAAGGTGAAGGTATATACCAATCCATCCTCTGAGATCGTGTAGTCACTGGCTACCGCACCGATCAGGTTGCCGTTTTCATCAGACTTTACCAAGCCTTCAAAAATGTTAAATAAAATTTCCTTCGTTCCTGCCGCCGTTGCTTTATGAGGGTCAAGACTGTCAATATCCTGCTGTATTCCTACAACAGCAGAACCGCCGTAAACAGGTCCGCTTTCCTGATCCTCCTCGGAAGGATCAGTCTCCGATGGCTGTGCATCCGACTCGCCCGTTACAGACTCTACCGAGGTGTTATCCCCCGAAGACTCTCCTGTGCCGCCTGCGCATCCGCCCAGTGCAGCCGTTGTCAGAAGCGCCGCCAAAAGTAAACTGCAAAGTTTCTTTTTCATAGTCGCTCTTCTCCTCTTCGATCAATAAACCTCTCATTATTCTATTGTCTTCCCCATTTTACCACAGAATCAGGTTATTGCAAGGGGGTTTCCACACAATTTTGCATCAGCATGGCGATCGTCATCGGTCCCACGCCGCCGGGCACGGGCGTGATGGCGCTGGTATGGGGCGCTACACGGTCAAAATCCACATCTCCGCACAGTTTTCCGCCCTCGTTCCTGTGAATGCCCACATCTATGACGACAGCACCCTCCTTCACAAAGCTTTCGTCTACAAACTTCGGCTTTCCGACAGCGACCACCAGAATATCCGCCCGCTTTGTGATCTCCTTGAGATTCCTAGTCCTGGAATGACAGACCGTAACGGTGCCGTTCTCCCGAAGCAGCAGCATGGCCATCGGCTTGCCCACGATATTGCTTCTGCCCAGCACAACACATTCCTTTCCCTCGATCTCGATGCCTGATCTCTTCAAAAGCTGAATCACGCCTGCCGGCGTACAGGATACGAACCCGGGTCTTCCGATACTTAAGTTCCCCACGTTGACAGGGTGGAAGCCGTCCACATCTTTCCTCGGATCGATGGCAAGCAGCACCTTGTCCTCGTCGATATGCTCCGGCAGAGGCAGCTGCACCAGAATTCCGCCCACGGCACTGTTCCCGTTCAGCTCCTCCACCAGCTCCAGAAGCTCCTCCTGAGTGGTCTCCTTCGGCAGCTCATAGGACAGGGACTCGATACCGATGTAAGCGCAGGCCTTCTTCTTATTGCCCACATAAACGCTGGAAGCCGGATCGTCTCCCACCTGTATCACCGCAAGGGTGAACGTCCTGCCCTGCTCCTTCATAGCAGCGACCTTCTCCTTTAATTCCTCTTTGATCTCCTGAGATATCTTCTTTCCGTCAATGATCTGATACATACCTTATCTCCTTCTAATGTCCCTATGTCCGTGTTGCCGCATTTTCCTATTCCGTCCGCCAGCCACCGAAAACGATTCCTCTTTCCTGGCCTGTATTCGGCGGGCTTCCCCTCATTCAGTACATCACGGTCAAAGCAGGTCAAAATTCTTCCGTACTTGGACAGCAATCCTTAGTAGACGTAAACGCTGCGTCCCGTGATTTCTTCATAGCAGTCCAGTACCGCATCCAGAGGGACGCACCAATACCTGCGGGGCGCACTCGAGTAGGCAAACGCCATTCCCACCAGATTTCCGTGTCCGTCCACCACCGCCGAGCCGGAATCTCCGTGCTCCAGCTTCAGCGTGACTTCCGTATGTTCCTTCTGATCGTACCAGGAAAAATACTGCTTGATCTTCACAAGATACCCCATAGATGTGTGAAGAATTCCGCCCTCGCGGTCCACACGCTCCAGCCCCACTCTGATCCTCTGGTCGTTGAGTCCGTTCCAGTAGCTTTTGTCGATATGTACCGTCATGAGCTGATCCAACAGCTTCTTAGGGATATCTTTCCTCTTTACGGTCACTACGCCCACGTCATAGATATCGCTGCAGCCCACGGGGGTTCCCTTTAGTTTGGTGCCGTCAAAAAAGTACACGTACCATTTATCGTAAGTTTCCACCACATGACGGTTGCTGCAGATATAGACCAAGTCATCCGTAATCTCCATGATATACCCTGAGCCTGCGCTGTATCCCTCGCTGTTGCTGTAGTAGAGCTGTACCACCGCCGGCCGCATATAGTCCAGTGCGTCACGAATATCGTCACTCTCGGAAGCGCCCGCGTCATAGGGATTGATCGCCCCGATGATCCTGTCTCTGGACCGAACTGCCTGTCTGCTGCCCACCAATTCCTGCAAATCTTCCTGCGTCGCAACAATCACGTCCGCATAGCTGATGCTTTCAATGCCGAAATCATCCTCCACTCGGTAAGAGAGCCTGTAGGTACCCTCCTCGGACAACTGCACCAGCCTGTCGTCTACCGTAATGCGGTCGGTCAGGTCGCCGTCCGTCTCGTCCCAGGCGGTCACCTGCTCCAGATAATCCACCTGGCTCCCCAACGCCAGAAAAATATCCTTTACACCGTCAATCTCCGGCGCTTTGTCCACCGTAACGGGAATCTGCGCGGAAGACCTGTTGCCGGAGGCGTCCTCCGCCACGACAGTACAGTCATAGCTGCCCGTATCGTCATATTTTAACGTATCCTGTCCGCTGTCGGATTCCTGAAAAAAAAGCTTCACATGGCGATCCGCATCTTCCACGCCCGCTACCAGCTCCTCCGGCCGATACTCCCTGCCCTGCGCAAGATATACCTGTCCGTCTTTCAAAAGAATATCCGGCGCTATAGTGTCCTTGACAACGATCTCATACCGGAATTCCTTCCTGCCGTGGCGCGCATATGCCTGATAGACACCTACATTGCCGGTATTGACCTGAGAGATATCCAACTCTCCCAGTCCCACCGACCATTTCGTGCCCACCAGATAATCCTGTATGTCATCGCTGATCCCTTCTCCCAGCTCACAGACCTTGCTGTCGAAGGCGGGTTCCACTTTATAGATAAAGCGATAAAAGAAAAAGGCCCCCAAGATCAGCACAGCCAAAAAAGCCCCTGCCCAAATAATCGGCCGGCGGCGCTTTCTCCGGCGGCGCATATACTGTTCCGGAGCCATCGGTTCTTCCCTTACAACGTCCATCGCATAACCTCACTTACAGCTGCATTTTTCTTTCTAAAGTCTACCACCCGCCACGGACCTTGTCAACGCGGATTCTGCCGCCTGAACCTGTGGAACCATTCTGCCTTCTAAACCTGTTCAAGCCGCGGCCGCCCTATTTCCATCGCCGCGCCCTTCCGTTCCCCTTCCGACAGCTGCCGATAGGTCAAAGCAATCACGACTGCTGACAGGACTGCCGTGAGGGCGTCGGACACCGGCATGGAATAAAGAACGCCGTCAAGACCGAAAAAGACCGGAAAAAGCAGCGCAAGACCCACGCCGAACACGATTTCCCGCACCATGGACAGCATGGTGGACGCCGCCGCTTTTCCCATGGCTTGCAGGAAGATGAACGCCGCCTTGTTGACGCAGGCGAATACCACCATACAGAGATAAATGCGAAAGGCCTTTACGGCAAATTCGGTGTAATATACGCTCTCATTTGCCGCCCCGAAAATGCGGATCAGCGCACCGGGAAATCTCTCAACGATCACCAGCGCCGCCGCGCCCACAAGCGCCTCGGCCACCAGCAGCCGGGTAAACAGCCCCTTTACGCGGTCCTTTCGTCCCGCGCCCATATTAAATCCGACAACGGGAATACAACCCGCCGCCATACCCACGACGATTGAAATCACGATCTGAAAAAATTTCATCACGATTCCCACCACCGCCATCGGAATCTGCGCATACCGCTCCTGCCCGAAAACGGAATCCGCCGCACCGTATTTGCGGATCATATTGTTGATGGCGGCCATGGCCGCAACAAGGGAAATCTGCGATAAGAAGCTGCATATTCCCAGCGTCAATGTTTTCCGAAGAATATTTCCGCTTAGCGAAAAATCCTCTCTCTTGAGTCTTATCGCCTTTGTATGGCAAAGATACCACACCGCAAGCACGGCGGTCGCGACCTGTCCGATCACGGTGGCAACGGCGGCCCCCATCATGCCCCACCTGAAGACAAAAATGAAGATCGGATCGAGAACGGTATTGATGACCGCGCCGGCAAGAGTCGAAGCCATGGCAAACTTCGGGCTTCCGTCCGCGCGGATCACGGGGTTCATGGCCTGACCGAACATATAGAACGGAACGCCGAGAGTGATCCAAAAGAAGTACTCCTGCGAGCAGCGGAAGGTCTCCTCATTGACCGTACCGCCGAACATGGAGATGATCGGATCGCGGAAGATCAGATAGATCACCGTTAATACGGCGCCGGCAAGCACGGTCATCAGCACGGAATTACCCATGCTGCGGGAAGCTGCGGCGGGTTCCTTTTTACCGAGGCTTAGGCTGACAAACGCGCAGCAGCCGTCTCCGATCATCACTGCAATGGCAAGCGCGATCACCGTCAGCGGAAAGACCACTGTGTTGGCGGCGTTCCCGAAGGATCCCAGATAGTCCGCATTGGCAATGAAGACCTGATCGACGATATTATATAATGCGCCGACCAAAAGCGAGATGATGCAGGGCACTGCATATTTGCCCATGAGTCTGCCGAGTCTTTCCTCGGCAAGATACGATTGATTTTGTTCCATTTTCTTACCTCCTGATAAACGCAAAAAAGGTGCAGGTCCATAAGTTGGACTTACACCTTTTCGGCTACACACTACGGTTACTGTATCAGATTTTCGGGGGGAGAATCAAAGGCAATTTTGCACAAATTTACACAATAAAATCTCTGATTAGGTAATGTTTCTGATTTCCCGTTACCTCTTTTTTCTTTCTGCTCTGGCCGCAGATATTTCTGCATTAATCTCCTCCAAAGTCATTTCCGGAAGGTCTGCAGTCTGTGCTCGCATATCCTCAAAGGCTTGCATTGCCTCCGCTCTTGTTACTGTATTTTCCGGAAGCCTCCTATCTGCGCGAGACTGAATCAAAATCTGTTCTGCCATAATAACCCTCCATTTTTACTTCAAATCGTAGTTGTTTTGCAGTTGTTTCCACTACTCTTATATGCCTGATATCGCATTTTATCAAGAGGTAGAGGTAAATAGCAATTTTTCCATTTACAATTCACGGTAATAAGGACATATATTCTCATAATGTCCGTCTTTCATGCGGAATCCTTTCGGGATAGTGCCAAGCTGCTGAAAGCCCAATCGCTCATAAAGATGCCTTGCGTGAAGATTGCTTTCCACCACAGCGTTGAACTGCAGCAAGGAGAATCCCAACTCTTTTCCTTTTTTCAGGCAGTCCAAGACCAGCTGTTCCCCGATATGCCGTCCCCGCGCGCCGGAGGCGACGGCATAGCTCGCATTGCAAATGTGGCCGCACCGCCCGATATTGTTGGGGTGGAGAATATACAAGCCCACGATCTTCCCGTCAATTTCCGCCACTCCCGTGTAGCTTTGGGACGCAAAAAAGGCCATGCCGCTTTTTAAGTCCAGACATTCTTCTTGCGGAAAAGCAATTCCTTCTTCCACAACCTCATTCCAGATTTCTATCATCTCATTCATGTCCTGCTGTTCATATTTTCTGATCGTCATGATAAAAGTCCTCCGCCGCAAAATAAATCAATGTAATTACATTCCGTGCATAAGACAGTTCTGATAATCATTTTACCAGCTTTTACGCAAATTACAAATATATTCCGTATCCGCCTTGTGAGGGTGAATGTCCGCCTGCATATTTCCCGCAAAAAATGGCTATACGTTTCCACATAGCCATTTTCACAGCAACTTCTGTATTTTTATTTCAATCCGTCTTTCAGAGCATCGGCAGTATAATTTTTTCCCGCAGCGACAATTGCCAAATTATCCGCACAATACGAAAATACCGATTCCCCTATTTCAATATTTCCCTTCCCGATATCGACTGTCTCCAGTCTCTTACAATATTGAAATGCCCGATCATCAATTTTGATCTCATTATCCGACTTTGCATTTGCACATATCGCAACACTCTGCAGATCCTCACAATCATAGAAAGCATACTCCCCCAAAGTCACTGAGCCGCAATCTATATTTACAGCGGTCAGATCCTCGCAGCCGGAGAAGACGCTGTCACCCATGTCGGCTTGGGAACCTGTGATCGTCAGACTTTCAATAGAACTGTACTGAAACGTCCTGTCATCAAAAGTTAATGAGCAATCGGTCATCTCGATTGTTGCCGAATCGCCGCAGTTGTAGAAAGCATATTCTTCCGTCTCCAAAGTGCTGCCCGTAAACACGATCGAGGTCAGGTCTTCACACGATGAAAAGGCGCTTTCTTCTATTTGCAGGTCGCAATTACTGATCGTTAAGCTTGAAAAGTCGCTGTATTGAAAAGCATTTTTTTCAATAACACCGGTACAATTGGAAAATGTCACCTCAGCATCTTTGCCGCAGCTGTAAAAGGCATATTCAGCCGCCTGGATATTGCAGTCGCTAAACGAAATCGAAGTCAAGTCTTCACAGGAGGAAAAGGCGCTTTTGTTTATCACCGGACTACCGCCAAGAATATTTACAGCGGTAAATTCGCCGTATTGAAAGGCATTTTCGTCAATTTCATATGTGTAATTCACTAATGTAACGCTGTTGACATCCTCAAGAGAATACAGCGCATATTTTTCAATCAGGGTAACGGTCTCTCCGTCCGGGCTTTCCAAGGGAATGACAATATCTTCATCTGTACAAGTACCGATTCCCGTAATGGTACATGTGCCGTCACCGTTACTCTCAAATTCAAACCCTTCTGACGGTTTTAAATCGGTTGCCACTATTTGACCGCCTTGCGGCTCTTCCTCAGGGGCAGAGGCTTCTTCTTGGCCGGGAACCGCAGGCTCCGCTTCCGGAGTATCCCGCTCGCCCACATCTTCGCTCACTGCTTCTGCATCTGCTATACTGCTTTCCTCAGCCGCAAAGCTTTCGGCACCTTTGCTCTCTGTGCCTTTACTTCCACAGCCTGCAACGCACAGCATCATACACAATACAACACACAATATACGGCATACCTGCATTTTTTTACACATAAACGTTTCCTCCTCGGTTTCTGAATTTTACTATCATGTTTTTGTAAAATCGTCTCATGATTCTTGGTTTTTGAAGCAGATATTACATGAACTTTTTACTTCTTTTGTATCAGATCATAAAGAATTTCAATCCGGCCCTCAATCCGGCTCCTTTCCCCCTTTAATTTTTCCAATTGATTTTCCAAAATCGGAATCGCGCTTGTTTTCGGTGCATCAATGATTTCTTTGATTTCTCTTATGGAAAATCCGATATCCTGATACATGCGAATGATACCGATTCTTTCCTGTGTAGCAGTATCGTACAACAGGTAGCCCATCTTATTTTTTCCCGTGGGCTTCACTATTCCCGCTTTCTCATAGCCCTGCACCGCCCTTCTTGAGACCTTATATTTAGCACACACTTCACGCAATGTCGCCGACTGCATATGTCCACCTCCCTATTACCGTAAAATTGCACGTTACGTGCAGTCAACCGCTTTTTTCAAAATATAGTTGAATATCTGCTTCGTAATAGGGCGTGTTTTTTTCGCGAATTGCGTGCAGCCTAATTTGAACATAAAAAAAGCCTGCGGGGGACTCCCACAGGCCGAACACGGGCTTACTGAAATTTGTATGTGCAGTTTAATTATAATTTACATGGATTCCCAGAGTTTCAATTTCCCTTAGAACATCTACAACCTTATCTAATGTTTCCTTGCTCGCATCAGTATGTTGCAAATCTACCTTTTGGCATCCGGAT
>CANQJL010000024.1 GCA_947624245.1 uncultured Acetatifactor sp.
AATTGCGGAGATTGATTTAAACAGACGCGGCGTTTCCTTTATTCCCTTTTATAGAAGCCACATGAAAGAAATATCCAATGTCAAACTGGAGGAAGCTTCTGCAAAGCTGGAGCAGCAGTCCAAGATATTGGAGAGCGCATTTATGAATGACTTTGTGGCAGAGATCAATGAGGCAGTCACCAATGCCCGTATGGAAATCGACCTGATCAATCGGGAACTGAGGCAGCTGCCTTTCGGAAATGACACCTATCGTTTTGTCATGGAAGAAAAGGCGGACAGAAAGGAATTTTTCCGTATCTGCAAAAAATTGGGTGACCTTGGATCTTCTGAATTTTATTTGAGCAGCGGCCGGACGGATGAGGAATTGGAGCATGATATTCAAGACTTTATGAATGTAATATTAGAAGAAGAGGATGAAAAGGAATATACGGATTATCGGAAGTATTTTACCTATGACATGAAAATATCCAGCCGTCAGGGAGAGGAAGAAATAGAAGCCGATCTGTCAAAGAAACAGGGGTCTGCCAGCAACGGTGAAAAACAGACACCCTATTTTATCATTTTGGCGGCCAGTCTGATGCAGTGTTATCCGAAAGACAACTGCTGTGTACGGCTCGCGTTTATTGACGAAGCATTCTCAGCACTTTCCAGAGAGCGGATAGAACAGATGGTGAAATATTTTGAGGAAAATCATTTTCAGGTGATTTATGCTGCACCGCCGGAAAAGATTAGCAGCATTGGAAGTTTCATACAGTCTACAGTCAGTCTGGTGCTTACCGGACGTTATACCAATATGGTGGAAGGATTGGTTAAGTCAGATGCCTTTTCAATGGAATAAGAATCAAAAACTCTTGTTGGAAAAGCTTTTGGATAAATATGAGAACAGCAAAAGTTACGAGGACAAAAACCTGATAAAGCAAAGATTTTCGGTCAGACCTGAGGACATTTGTGATGCCTATAGGGACAGTTTTGCCGATGTGAACCGGATATCAGATTTTGAACAGGATGTGCAGGCTCTGGAAAGGGAAGGTCTTGTCAGGATTTTTTCGAAAAATGGCGAGATACAAAAAATTGTTGCGCAGGAGGAGAGGCTTGCAGAATATTATCTGATTTTGGAAAGGACTGAAAAAAAGGAACTTATCCGCCGGGAGATCAGTTTATATCAAAACTTTCTGGGGAAAAATGTCCTGCTGGATCATTTCTGCAGGGAACAGATTCGGCGGCTGGAAAAGGGAAATAGACCGGAGGTTTCAAAAGAAAAAGCGGAAAAGCTGTTGCCGTTGATACAATTTATTTTGAATAATCAGGAAGAATTTTTGGAAAGAGAATTATCCATTCGGTTTTTTGGAGATACAAAGCTATTTGGGGACTCTTATCGTGCCGCTGTGTGTAAGATCATGGAAAAATATGGAGATTATCAGGAGCTGTTGTTTGGCGTATCAGACAGCAGGGAAAAAGAACTGATCCTTTTGGGCGAGCACAATATTCACGCGAATCCCACCTATGTATATGTGCGTGGGAATGGAGAATTTCTATTGAAGAATGGGACTGTATTGCGTCTTACACCGGAAAATCCAATCGCTTTTTCTGCCGAAACCATTAAAAATATGGATAAGATATTAATAAATAATGAAAAGGTAATGACCATTGAAAATTTGGCGTCTTTTCACAGGGTACATGATCAGGACACATTCTATATTTTCCTGAGCGGATATCACAATACGTTAAAGCAACGCTTTATCAAGCGGCTGGCACAGGAAAATCCTAAATTGAGATGGTATCATTTTGGCGATCTGGATCCGGACGGATATTATATTTTAGAACACCTAAAACGAGGAACGGGAATAGCCTTCGAGCCGTTTCATATGGGAGTGGATGATTTGATAAAGTTTGAGGAGTACGGGAAAAAATTGAGCGAAACCGATCGGAAGAAAGCGAATATTTTATTGAATTCAGGATTATATGACAGCGAACTTTCTTATATGATTGAAAAAAATGTAAAATTAGAACAAGAGATCATTGCATGGGAGTTGAATGATAAAAAATACTTTTCGTCTGCCACGGCAGGATATTGAAAGGTTGCGAAAAAGCCTGTAAAATCAATGTTTGGATGAAAAATCATTTGAATACCTGTATCATTTATATCAGAGAGCAGATGAAAATATTGATGTATTGATGACCGCAATATATAATATTGGAACAAGCCATGCCTACAGTAGAATAGAAAAAAACGGAAAAGAAAGTCTGCGTGAATTAGAGATCTTGATTAAATATATGGAGAAAATAGGAGTACCAATACCCGATGTTACTGAATTTAAGCAATTTTCAATATTAGAGAACAGAGGGTGAGACTGTACCTGTATTGTATCAAAAGGGGAAAGTATACAAGGCGTATGCGGCAAAGAAAGATTGGATAACAAGGGCCTATCTGCCGGTGAGTAAAAATTATAATATGCCATTTATAATATCGGTTGTATTACTTGTGATCGGTTTTCTCTTTTATACGAACTCACCTATATTAAAATGGTATACACATGCAGGGGAAATTGTGATTGGGAAAAGAAGAAAACCTAAAATATGCGTAATCTGTTCGCACAATGTTAGATTGCAGGAAAAGGCTTGCACTTTCAGGCATTTGAGAAGAAACACGGGACCTATGCGAGGAGTAAAATAAATGTACAATGTGCTATTGTTGCATAAGCCAATGTCCCCAAAAAGCGATAACGCTTTTTGGAGAGGAGATTGTTGAACAATGCAGAATAGAAAAATGCTTATAAATCGGGTATGTTGTCTTATTTGTGGCAATAAAACTCGCAATTGAATGAGAGAAGAGACAGAATTGAAAAACTTTCCGTTTTAAGAGAGATCATCTTGCAGAGTTTGATGCAAAGTCACGGCAAAGGACCGATGACATATCAATTGTCAGAAAGAGAACAGGTATGAAGAAGATCCTTGTTACAGGGGGCACGGTTTTTGTTAGCCGATACATTGCGGAATACTATGTGGCGAAAGACTATGACGTGTATGTTCTCAACAGAAACAGCAGAGAACAATCGAAAGGTGTCAATTTGATTCAAGCGGATCGGTTTCACCTTGGAGAGACGCTGCGCGACTATCGTTTTGATGTTGTAATTGACACAGCATATAACGCCGAAGGGGTAAATGCTTTATTGGATGCCCTAGGATATTACGAAGATTATATTTTTATCAGTTCCAGTGCTGTATATTCGGAGCACGAAGCGCAGCCATTTAAAGAGGAATCAAAACTGGCTGAAAATAAATATTGGGGAAGATACGGAACAGATAAAATTGAAGCTGAAAAAGCTATATTAAGAAGAAAACCGTCAGCCTATATATTGCGGCCGCCTTACTTATATGGGCAGATGAATAATGTGTACAGAGAAGCATTCGTGTTTGACTGTGCACTACGCGACAGGTATTTTTATCTGCCTAAAGACGGCGAGATGAAATTACAATTTTTTCATGTAGAAGATTTATGTAGATTCATTGATATTCTGCTGATGAAAAAGCCTCAATGCCATATTTTCAATGTAGGGAATCAAAATCCGGTATCAATTCGTCAATGGGTTGAAATGTGTTACAATGTGGCAGGAAAAAAGGCAAGATTTAAAAATGTTTATAATGACACAGAACAACGAAAATATTTCAGCTTTTATGATTATGAATATTTTCTTGATGTATCAAAGCAGCGTGAGTTGATGCCAAACGAAAAAGAATTGTATGAGGGATTAAGTGAAGCGTTTACATGGTATATGGATAATGCGGATAAAGTGAATAAAAAACCTTATATTGAGTTTATCGATCATACATTTTGAGTTGTATCTAAGTCAGCATAACACAGATATCATTGAAAAGTTTTGGAAAAGCCTGTACAATTAACGATTTCACGGCGAGAAAAGGCGTTTGCTACACCACGATTTTATAATTTATTCCCAACATATTATAATAAATATAATTGGGAATAAAAGTTAGGTAAAGAAGCATACGAATGGAGGTCAGACAGATTGTTTAAGATATATGTGCTTTAAATGATGAATAGGAATAGTTTGAATTTAAGGAAAACTGGTTTCAGCCTGATCGAAGCCCTGCTCGATATGGTAATCGTCCCGATAGGCATGGTTGATTTAATTTAAGATTTTTAAGTAATCTCAGTGGCTAAAATTAAATGAAACGTGCTAATGTAGTACTTTCGCAGTATTTAAGCGGTGTTGTAGCCAGTAGGGACACTTTCCCGAAAAAGGATTTTTATATACTATTTTGTTTGCATTTGATAGTGGCAAGAAACATTAATAAGAAAGGAACTACTTGGCATGAAAAATAAATTTGATGAATTTTATTTTGAAAATGATACGAACTATCCAGCAAATGTATATTGGGATTTATATGATAAGAATCATATGGAAGCAATAAAAAAATATGACGGGCGTATGTTTTGTCCTCTTTGCAAATTAGCTCCGCTTACTGTTGCAAAGGGAAATCAACGAAGATACTTTAAAGTTATAGAATCAGATATGGAAAAACACGATATAGAGTGTTCTTATCGGCATAAAAAGGCAACAAAAAAGGAAACACGCAATTTCTACAAGGATTTGGACGCAACAGATATTAGAAATCGTTTGGTAAGTTGTTTAAATGAGATGTTGAAAAGTGCTCAGAAAGATACAAATAATGGAAATTTATTAATGCGTGGAGAGAAGCATGGTAAAAAGATTTTTTTGGATATTAAAGGGGCTAGCGGAGAAAACAAATATTTACCACATAAGAATTTTAATTCTAAGAATTTGGAAGAGGATATGGATATACAGAAGATTTATTATGGAAAATGTGCATTATATATCTACAAATATGGTCCTAAAGATGAAATAATAATGTATTATCTCAAGGTCTTAGATGAAAATAGTAAAAAGCAAATTTGTGAGATATCGATTTCTCCAAACGTGTATAACTATTTAAGTGTTGAGTTAGCTGATATCCCAGAGGATAGGAACAAGTCATTGAATTATTATCTTTGCTTTTCCGGAATTTTGGAAAAAGATAAGTATTCTTATAAGTGTAAATTGAAAGATTCGAGATTAATGGTCTTAGAAAAAGAGTGAATTGTATTTTTACACACCTGAAAAAGCAAATGGTAAATTGATAAAATTTACCATGATTTTAACAGCCTCGATTTCCCTACTCCGTTAACTCCGTCTATCAAAACGATCATGTTCATTTTCTTCCATCAGCTGTTCAGACCTGCAGATATTTCTCGTAAAAGTCTTTTGCCGTAACAATCTGTATATTTTCATATTTTTCAATGACTAACAGATCTTTATCGCCGCTGACCACATATAGGGCATGAGAATCCCTTGCACATTCCAAAAATTTATCATCGTCCGGATCCCGGCAGGCTTCTATATGAGAGACCGGTTCAATGATTTCCATTGTCTGTATCAGCGGAGCGAGGATTGACCTGTTAAGATGTCCTTGTTTTCTGTCAATCATTTCTTCCACAATTTCTTCGTATTCATTTATGATCTCTGTTGTGGCACAGGCAGTCAACTGCTTATTGATGATAGAAGTAAGAATCCGCCTGGGAAAACCGCCAAAAAATATGCCCGATATCAAAACATTTGTATCTACAACAATTCTCATGCTCTGTTCTTCTTTCTGGTAGATTTGATGATGTCATTGACATCGTTTTCTGTGTAACCAACAGATGCCGCCCATTTCTGAGCTTCATCTAAAGAAGCCTCAAATTCTTCTGCAGAAGGAAGTTTTAGGGTCTTCAACATAATCACATCTCCAGAGGTATAAGCCACTAATTTGTCGCCGGAATCAATCGACAAAAGTTTTCGTATATTGACGGGCAGAGAAATCTGTCCTTTGGAAGAAACGGTTACTATCTGAGTATTCATTTATTGCGCTCTCCTTTGAGTAAGATTTTCTTACTTATATTATGCCATAATTAAAAAAATATGCAAGAGGACCTGTGCAGTTATTTTGAAAAGTCAAATAAGATGCCAATTTCACACGAAACTTGACAATGTAAAGATTCTACAATATAATGTTTACACTGTCAAGTTTGGAGGCTAGTGTGAAAAATAAGCTCGATAGCTTATTTTTCACACAGGAATTTGTGCCGGAGCGTCACAAATTCCCCTGATGGCAGACGCGAATTTGAGATTCGCGTCGCCCCGTCGCGTAAACGCTCCGGAATGGGTATTAATATGGAAAAAAAGACATACCATCATAAAGATTTGAAAAATGAATTGATAGAAAAAGGCATAGAATTGGTCAACGAAAGCGGATTAAATCAATTATCGCTGCGAAAAGTTGCCAAGGCTTGCAATGTGAGTCATGCTGCGCCATACAGTCACTTCAAAAATAAAGAGGAATTGTTTGAAGCAATGCAGCTATTTATAACGGAACAGTTCTCAAATATGTTAGAGGAAGTTATTGCGGTATATAAAGATCAACCCAATTTTTTGTTGGAATTTGGAAAGGCTTACATAAGGTTTTTTATGGAAAAGCCGCAATACTTTACTTTTTTGTTCCAACATGGAAAAAATATACAGATCAATTTAGATATTCGTGACGAGAATGAGAAAAATTATAAGCCATTTGTTATATATAAAGAGCAGATATTAAATATGCTTGAACATTCAAATATGTCATTGAATCAAAAAGAGGACTGGATAATTGCACTTTTTGGATATATTCATGGTTTGGCCTCATTAGCTACCATGGAAAATGTGCATTATACAATGGGGTGGGAAAATAAGCTGGAAGACTTAATATCTATTTTCGCTGTTGATTTTTAGAAGGAATTATGTATGGTTGGAATATATTTAAGCGGAACAGGTAATACAAAATACTGTATTGAAAGATTACTCTCTTTGATCGATACTTCGGCAAGAATCATACCGTTAGAAAATGATGATGTTATTCATGAAATTAGGGAAAATAATACTATAATACTTGCTTATCCGATACAGTTTTCAAACGCACCGTATATGGTCAGAGATTTTATTTGTAGAAATAGAACATTGTGGAACGGTAAAAAAGTTTTATGTATGGCTGCGATGGGAGCGTTTAGTGGTGACGGTGCCGGCTGTACAGCAAGGCTGCTTAAAAAGTACGGGGCGGTTATCCTCGGTGGGCTCCACATTAAGATGCCTGATTCCGTTTGCGACAGCGCACTCTTAAAGAAAAGTATCGAGAAAAATAAGCATATTATTGCACAGGCCAATAAAAAAATTGAATTGGCTGCACAGCAGATAAAACAGGGGAAATATCCAAAGGAAGGCATAAGTTTTATTTCTCATATGATTGGCCTTTTGGGACAAAGACTTTGGTTTTATGGAAAGACGAAAGGATACACGGACAAACTGAAGATACATACAGGCTGCATTGGCTGCGGTTTATGTGCATCCCTGTGCCCTATGAAAAATATTTCTATCGAAAACGGAAAGGCTGTTTCCGGAAATAAATGTACAATGTGCTATCGTTGTATCAGCCAATGTCCCCAAAAAGCGATAACGCTTTTAGGAGAGGAAGTCGTTGAACAATGCAGAATAGAAAAATACTTATGAATTGTTACAGTTAAATATTTAGTCTTGCAAGGGCAGCTTTTCTTTGGAAAGCTGCCCTTATTGCTTTAAAGTGTGAATTGTGAGTAAAGTGAAAAATGGAAGAATAGGAAACGTGTCAAAGGGTGGTTGATGCGTTCCAGAACTGTATGAAATAGAGAATATCTTGGTTGTCCATGCAGGGCGATATGGCTATGTAAAGCTGCCATATCATAAGCCGCCGCATAAATTCAAAAAATTATAAGAGAGTTTTAATCATTTGGGGAATTTGATTCGTTATGATATATATAACGGTTTCTATCCCGAGGATTTTTCAAGGAAGGAGTTGATAGCGTGTGAATGATGATGCGTTAGTGGAGCAGATTCTGCTTGGCAATGAAAAAGCGGCTGAAGAATTGATAAAACGCTATTATACGCCTATTTTGCGTTATTGTAAAAGACAGTGCTTCAATCAGGAGAAAGCGGAAGATTTAACGCAGGAAACTTTTTTGAAACTGTTCAAGAATCTGTCGGGATATAAAGGGAAAAGGAGATTTAAGGCATATTTATACACAATAGCAAATCATCTATGTATTGATGAAAGCCGGAAGATGAAGGAATGCTTTTTGGAAAATGAAGAAGGAATCAGAGACGATTGTGACGAGCTGCATCGGATAGAGGATAAATCAGAGATAGAATATCTTTTAAATAGTTTATCGCCGGAACAAAGAGAAGCTGTTGTTTTACGGTTTGAGGCGGAACTTTCGTTTGGGGAAATCGCAAAAGTAACGGGCTGCAGCATGAGAACAGCACAGAGCAGGATTAGAAACGCTTTGAAAATTATGAGGAGAAAGGTAAATGAGCGATAAAGAATTAAAAAAGTATTTGCGGCAGTATTTACAGCAGGAGACAGAACAAGAGAAACTTAGCGATGCCAAGGAACTTGACAGTGCTAATAGCATTGTCAAGTTGGAAGAGACCGTAAGATTATGCACTGAGATCATGCGGGAAGGAAAAGAGGCAAAACGATCGAAAGAAGAGCCTCGGATAGGGTTTGGGCAGTATTTATCGGACATTTTCCGTTTTGAGGGAGTGTCAATATTTGGATTACAGGCGGCTGCGTTATTTATCCTATGCGTGGTGATTTACAAATCGGCAGGCAATCCAAGTTATATTCCTGCGTTTATGCCGCTGTTTGTATTGGCTGTTATGCCGGCCATATTCAAATGCCAGTATTATGGAATGAGTGAGATTGAAGCGGCCACAAGGGCTTCCGGTTCGCAGATCGTGTTGGCAAAGCTAATCCTGGTTGGAGCTGCAGATCTGATATGTATGACGTTTTTTGTTTCTTTTGAGGTATATCTTCAAAATTCCTACAGGGAGATCGGGCGGATTATTTTATACTGCATGGTTCCCTATTTAGTGTGCATGGTCAGTATGCTGCGCCTGCTTCGATTGAGCAGAAAAGAAAATATGCAGATTTGTATGACGATTTCGCTTGGCTCCTGCGTCTGCTGGGGCATACTGGCAAAAACTCTGCCCTGGCTGTATGACACATCTGCTTTTGGTATATGGATCGTTGCTTTCTTGTTTTTTGCAGCGTTTTTCGCAAAGGAAATCTATTTTATCATAACAGTGAGAAAGGAAGGAAAAATGTATGGAATTATCTCTTGACAGATTGACAAAGCATTATGGCAGCAAAATAGCTGTCGATTGTGTCAGTGCAGCCCTAAATCCGGGCGTATATGGTCTTTTGGGAGCGAATGGCGCGGGAAAGACAACGCTGATGCGGATGATGTGCGCTATTTTGGAAGCGACTTCCGGGGAGGTGCTTCTGGACGGGCAGGATGTGATCTCTATGGGAGAAGATTACAGAAATGTATTGGGTTATCTTCCGCAGAATTTTGGATATTACCCTAATTATACCGCAATGGAGTTTTTAATGTATGTATCTGCCCTGAAAGGAATACCGAAGAAGATCGCCAGGGAACGGGCGGGAGAATTGTTGGAGGAAGTGGGATTGAGCTATGCAGCGAATAAGAAAATAAAGACTTTCTCCGGCGGCATGAAGCAGAGAGTTGGAATTGCACAGGCATTATTGAATCATCCGGAGATTTTGATATTGGATGAGCCCACAGCGGGGCTGGACCCGAAAGAAAGAGTGCGGTTCCGCAATCTGCTTTCCGATTATGCCGAAGATAAAATTGTTATTTTGTCAACACATATTGTATCTGATATTGAAGCAATCGCAGACGAGGTCCTGCTTATGAAACAAGGGAAATTTGTATTGCAGGGCACTGTGCCGGAACTGGTTCGGAAAGCGGACGGGAAAGTATGGGAATTAGAGGTATCTGCAGAAGAAGCAAAAAAATGGCAGACAAAATCAACAGTTGCAAATTTAAGGCATGAGGACGGGCAGGTGGTACTTCGCATTATTTCAGACGATAAGCCAAGCGAAAGGGCTGTGCCGTGTGAAGCGACATTAGAAGATTTATATCTATACTATTTTCACGAACAGGCACCCTTCGCTGCAAAAAAAGGAGTGTAATCATGATGGAATTATTTTTATTAGAGCATAAAAAGCTATGGCGTAAAATGAGTACCAGGATAAGCGTTTTGCTGTGTTTTGTCTATGTTGTGATCTTCGGGAGCATACTTTCGTTTCAGTGGTTCAGTTTTGGGAGTTCTGATGATGTTACAAGCTCTTTTGGGAATAACTTTGACGGGTATGGAATGATAAGGGACAGACAGGAATATTCATTGGAATTTGGTGGGGAGCTGACAGATGAGAGCTTACAGGAATTAGTAAGGGATTATCAGGAAATCAGGGCAGCCGGCGTTGACAGCGAATTGGAAAAAACGGACTGCCATGTGATTAACGGATGGTTGGGGATTTTGTACCCTGAGCTTCTGGAAACAGAGCGTTATGAGATTATGATGGAGTATGTGGATCCGAAGAAGCTGACAGGTTTTTATGAAAGAAGGCAGAATGCCCTTGAAAATTTCTTGGAGAATAATGGTCAGGCCGGGGCGGAAAAGGACTATCTGTTGCAGATAAATGGGAAGGTAAACAAGCCGTTCCGATATGAATGGACGGAAGGATGGTCAAATCTTCTCGGCAGTATGGTCACGGATACAGGCACGGTAATGGCATTGTTCCTTGCGATTTCTTTGTCCTCCATATTTGCCGGAGAGTGGCATGACAATACGAGTTCGCTGGTCTTAACAACAAAAAACGGATGGAAGCGGATTGCCCTTGCAAAAATAGGTGCGGGTGTCTCCTTTACCGTGGAATTTTTTGCAATCATTCTGACAGGGGGTGTCGTATCGCAGCTTTTCTTCATGGGAACTGCCGGATGGGATATGCCGATTCAGACCATAAAGCTGATCGCCATTGCGCCTATGAATATGCTGCAGGCGGAAATTTACGAATATGTATTTGCCTTTTTAGGGGCAATTGGATTCGCAGGGGTTGTCATGTTCCTATCAGCCAAAACAAGAGGCAATGTACTGGCTTTGTTATTTAGTCTGGCAGTCGTATATGGACCGACGATGATTGCCGGATATTTGCCGTATGGTGTACAGAAAGCATTGGACTTAATTCCATTGGTGGGAAGCAGCGCGGATATTTTCCGTACAAATACGTTCTGTATTTTTGGAAAATATGTGTGGTCGCCATATTTGCTGCTCATTGTTCCGATTCTGATCGGTGTTTTGTGTATGCCCTTTGCAGTAAGAGGCTGGTCAAGACGGTTGAGGACTTGATAAAATGCGAATCTTCATCGCACATTCCTGTTTTAAAAGAATGGTTTTCAAGGCGATTCTTTTGCCGGATATCCATAATTTTACTTATTTTTATGGCCAAGATATACCGAGATATGCTATGATATGCAAGGGTATGGAAATTTTGAGAGGTGGAAAGAAACGTTAAAAAACAGTGGGAAAAAACGGGAAAACAAGGAAATGAAAGGGTATGCCTAGATATGATTAAGATATTATTTGTCTGCCACGGCAACATTTGCCGCAGCACTATGGCTCAGAGTGTTATGACTTATCTGGTCAATCGACAGGGCCTCTCCCACCTGTTCTACATCGATTCCGCGGCCACCAGCCGGGAGGAAATCGGCAATCCGCCCCACTACGGTACGGTGGACAAGCTGCGCAGGGAGGGGATTCCACTGGTGTCACATAGAGCTGTACAGATGTGTCGGGAGGATTATGACAGGTATGACTATCTGATCGGCATGGACAGCGCAAATATCCGCAATATGATCCGTATTGCGGGCGGCGATCCGGAGGGAAAGATTTACAGGCTCCCTGACTTTGCAGGTCAAAAGGCGGACATCGCGGACCCGTGGTATACCGGAAACTTTGAGGACACTTACCGAGATGTGCTGGCGGGGTGTAAGGGGCTGCTTGCGCACTGTGTGGACAGAATAGACGAGACAAACAATAAAATTGAGTTTTGAGTTAATGAGTTTTGAATTAATGATAGAAATGCACAAAAATGAAATATGCTGAACACGTGCGACACGTTGAAGGAGCTGGGAGCTGACAGCTTATATCCTAATCACTGCCGGATCGCAGACACAGCCCGAAGGAGAAACACATGGAGCAGATTCGCGCCGTGCTGTTCGATATGGACGGCACACTGATTGACACGGAAAAATACTATCGCATCTACTGGCCCAAGGCGTTGGCCGAGTTCGGTTATGAAATGACGGACGAACAGGCTCTGGCCATACGCAGTCTGGGCCGGCCTTTTGCCGCCGCGCAGTTCAGGGAATGGTTCGGTCCCGAGATTGACTATGTGCAGGTGCGGGACAGGCGCAGGGAGATGATGGAGAAGGGCCTGCGGCCGGAGGATATCAGACGGAAGCCCGGCGCGGGAGAGATCCTGGAGACCCTGCGGAAACGGCAGATTATCACGGCCGTCGCCACCGCCTCGGATTTGGAACGCACGAAAAAGTATTTAAAGCAGGTGGGGATTTACGAATACTTTGACAGACTGATCAGCGCAGCAATGGTCAAGGAAGGAAAGCCGGCTCCCGACATCTACCGCTACGCCTGTGAGCAGCTGGGGCTGTCTCCCGTGCAGTGCATTGCGGTAGAAGACTCTCCCAACGGGGTCCTGTCCGCTTACCGGGCCGGATGCAGGGTGGTGATGGTGCCGGATCAGACGCAGCCGGATAAGGAACTGCAGAAATATCTGTGGGCCTGCGTTGACACCTTGAGCGATATTGCGCCGCTGCTGGAAGCATAGCCTTAGCCCGTGCCTTCCCGAATGCGGAAATGGGAACGCCCGCATACGGAAAAGGGAGCCGTTGCGCTTGCAATTTGCCCTCTGCTGTGATACTATTTTAACGGTGAATTTTGGTATATGAGCTCTATTGCCGTGAGAAGAATTAAGCCGTGAAGACATGTACTGCAGGCGACGAGCAGGTAGATTCAAGTATATTACAGGGTATGTCCGAAGGAATTTAGAAAGCAAATTGCAAAAAATTATAAAATAAATTACCAAAAGCATGTCCCCCAGGGACAGAAAGGAAGTAACAGTATCATGAAACAGAGTTTTGACGACATCATAGCAAAGGTCAAGGAGTGCGGCAAGAAGACGGTGTCCGTGTCCGTGGCGCAGGATTCCGCAGTGCTGGAGGCAGTGCATGAGGCGAAGGTTCGGGGAATCGCAGACGCGATCCTGGTAGGTGACGAGGCGAAGATCAAGGAGATTGCAGCTTCCCTCAACATCGACCTGACAGGCTTTGAGATCATTGACGAGCCCGATATGATTCAGGCGTCCCTTACGGCGGTGAAGCTGGCCCACGAGGGAAAGGCCGACATGTACATGAAGGGGCTTATCGACACCAAGAATTTCTTAAAGAGTGTTCTGGACAAGGAGGTCGGCCTGCGTACCGGCGGCGCGCTGTCCCATGTGGCCGTGTTCGAGGTGCCCGGCTTTGACAAACTCCTGTATCTCACCGATGTTGCGTTCATGACATATCCCACTCTGGAGGACAAGGTACATATCATCAACAATACCGTGCCCGTCTGCAATGCCTGCGGCGTGGAAATGCCCAAGGTGGCGCCTCTGGCAGCAGTGGAGGTGGTAAATCCCAAGATGCCCGCCACGGTGGAGGCTGCGGAGCTGACAAAGATGTGCGAGGAGGGACAGATTACCGGCTGTATCGTGGACGGTCCTCTCTCTCTGGATCTTGCCATCGATCCCGAGGCGGCAAAGCATAAGGGCGCTACCGACCGCAAGATTCAGGGCGACGCAGATATCCTGCTGTTCCCCGATATCCATGCGGGCAATCTGGTGTACAAGGCCATGGTTCACACCATTCCCGGCGTGAAGAACGGATGTATTCTCACGGGAACCAAGGTGCCCGTGATCCTCACCAGCCGTTCCGACACCTTTGAAACCAAGGTGAATTCCATCGCGCTGGCCGCCGTAGTAGCGGAAGAATTGAAGAAAAGGAAATAAGCAATCCGATGAAATAAAAGCGGCCAAAATCAAAAAAGGAGAGAAGACAATGTCCATCAAAAGCCTTATTATCAATCCGGGTTCCACGTCCACCAAGATCGGTGTATTCGAGGACGAGACCCTGTTATTCGAGGAGACCCTGAGACATTCCACCGAGGAGATCGGAAAATATGCGTCCATCGTGGATCAGAAGGATTTCCGCAAGAAGATCATTACCGATCTGCTGGCGGAGAGAGAGTTCGATTTAAAGGACCTGAACGTGGTAGTTGGCCGCGGCGGTATGTTAAAGCCCATTCCCGGCGGCACCTACGCCGTTACCGATGAGCTGCTGAACGATCTGAAGATCGGTGTGCAGGGTCAGCACGCCTCCAATCTGGGCGGCATTCTGGCCAGGGAGATTGCGGATTCCATCGGCGTTCCCTCTTACATCGTGGATCCCGTGGTGGTGGATGAGCTGATGCCCATCGCAAGGTATTCCGGCGTTCCCGAGCTGCCCCGCACCAGCGTGTTCCATGCGCTGAATCAGAAGGCGGTGGCAAAGAGATATGCGAAAGAGATCGGCAGGCCCTATGAGTCCCTGCGCCTGATCGTGGTACATATGGGCGGCGGAGTTTCCGTGGGCGCGCACCTTGAAGGCAAAGTGGTAGATGTGTTCAACGCGCTGGACGGCGACGGCGCTTTCTCCCCCGAGAGAGCGGGAGCGGTGCCCAGCGGCGCCCTGATCAGAATGTGCTTCTCCGGCAAGTATACCGAGAAGGAGGTCTACAGCAAGATCGTGGGCAAGGGCGGCTTCAACGCTTATCTTGGCACCAACGACATGCGCGAGGTCACAAGGCGTGCCGACGACGGTGACGACAAGGCCGCCGAGGCAAAGGAGGCGTTCCTCCTGCAGGTGTCCAAGGACATCGGTTCCATGGCGTGTGTGCTGAACGGCAAAGTAGATCAGATTATCGTGACCGGCGGCATCGCATACGGTGCGGACGTGGTGGCTTCCCTGAAGGAGCGTGCCGGCTGGATCGCACCCTTCACCGTATACCCCGGCGAGGACGAGCTGCTGGCGCTGGCACAGGGCGCTCTGCGTGTCATGAACGGCGAGGAGCAGGCCTGCGTCTATTGAGGAGCCGACAGAAACGAATTGTGAGTAAAGACGGATAAAGATACGACGGAAAAAGATACGACGGACAAAGATACGACGGACAAAGATACGACGGATAAAGATACGACGGATAAAGATTAAGACGGACAAAGATAGTGAATAGACAAGAACTCCCCGGCATAAGGTGAACAGACATACCCCGAAAATGCAGGGGAGTTTTTTCAGAAAAGGATTAAAGAAAAGGATTAAATAGAAAGGGTCAAAAAGAAAGGATCAAAAGGATGAGCAAGGTTTTACTGATCAGCGGCAGCCCGCGAAGCGGCGGCTGTACGTACACAGCGCTGTGTGAGGTGGCGGAGACGCTCCGGAAGAACGGCGTGGAGACGGAACTGATAGAGATCGGCGCCCAGCCGGTGGCAGGCTGTATTGCCTGCGGGAAATGCGCTGAGACGGGGAGGTGCGTCTTTGATAACGATGCGGTGAACCGGATTGGGGAAAAGCTGGATGAATATGACGGTATCGTGGTGGGCTCTCCCGTGTACTACGCGGGTCCCAGCGGTCAGATCTGTGCTTTTCTGGACCGCCTGTTCTACAGCTATGGCGGACGCATGGCGGGCAAGGTCGGGGCGGCCGTGGTATCCTGCAGAAGAGGCGGCGCCAGCGCCGCGTTCGACCGGCTGAACAAATATTTCCAGATATCCAATATGGTGGTGGCTTCCTCACAGTATTGGAATCAGGTACACGGAAATACGCCTGACGAGGTGCGTCGGGACGAGGAAGGTCTGCAGACCATGCGCACCCTCGGACAGAACATAGCATGGCTGATCAAGAGTATTGAGGCGGGGCGCAGCGCAGGTATTCCCTTTCCCGAATACGAGCCCAGGAGGGGAACCAATTTTATCCGATGATCTGTGGGAAGCGTTCGTAGGAGAGCGGGCCCTTTGCACAAAAAGGCAGAGGGAGATACATTGCGGCAGGAGGAGAATATGTACAGAGACGGCAAGATATACATGGGGCTGGCTGACGGCCAGCAGGTATTTATGGAACTGAATATGAGTAACCGCCACGGACTGATCGCGGGAGCCAGCGGAACCGGCAAGACCGTCACCATGAAAGCGATGGCGGAATCCTTTTCCGATGCGGGCGTCCCCGTATTTCTCTGTGACGTAAAGGGCGACGTGTCGGGTCTGGCATCTGCCGGAGAACCGTCCGAAGGTATGGAGGAGCGCATCGATAAGTTCGGCGTCAGGGACAGCTTTCAGTATAAGTCCTATCCCGTCTGCTTCTGGGACATCTATCAGGAGAACGGACATTCCGTGCGCGCAACGGTCTCTGATATAGGACCGGATCTGTTGTCCCGCATCCTGGGGCTGACGGAGGCGCAGGAGGGCGTGCTGAACATTATATTTAAAATCGCGGACGACAAGGGCCTGATCCTGATCGATCTAAAGGATCTGCGGGCGATCCTTAACTATGTCTCCGAGCACAGGGAGGAGTATATCAGTGCCTACGGCAATATCACGACCCAGTCCGTGGGCGGCATTCTGCGGGCGCTGCTGCCTCTGGAAAGCCAGGGGGGCGATCTGTTCTTCGGCGAGCCGGATTTGGATATCTTTGACTGGATCCGCACCGACGGAAACGGCCGCGGCATGATCAATATTCTCGACAGCGTGAAGCTGGTTCAGAATCCCACCCTCTATGCCAGCTTTCTGCTGTGGATGATGGCGGAGCTGTTCGAGCGTCTGCCGGAGGCGGGCGATCTGGAGAAGCCTAAGCTGGTGTTCTTCTTTGACGAGGCGCACATGCTTTTTGCGGACGCCCCGAAAGTGCTGGTGCAGAAGATCGAGCAGGTGGTAAAGCTGATCCGCTCCAAGGGCGTGGGCATCTATTTCGTGACCCAGAGCCCCGGCGATATCCCTGACAGCGTCTTGGCGCAGCTCAGCAATCG
Source organism: uncultured Acetatifactor sp. (assembly GCA_947624245.1). GTDB lineage: Bacteria > Bacillota > Clostridia > Lachnospirales > Lachnospiraceae > Acetatifactor. The sequence goes on from CANQJL010000024.1 coordinate 17,100, forward strand.
GGTGCAGCACGCGCTCAGAGCGTACACTCCCGCCGAGCAGAAAGTGGTCCGTGCGGCGGCGCAGTCTTTTCGGGCCAATCCGGCGTTCAAGACGGAGGATGTGATCATGGAGCTGGGCGTAGGCCATGCCCTGACTTCCTTCCTAGATGAGAACGGCGTTCCCTCCATAGTCCGGCAGACGGCGATCATCTGTCCCCAGAGCCTGATGGGCGCGGTAGATGAGAGCACTCGCCGCAGTGTGATGGCGGGAGACGGCATGGGAAAATACGATCAGTCGGTGGACAATGAGTCCGCTTATGAAATGCTGAACGATCAGAAGGAATTGGAGCAGCAGCAGAAGGCTCTGGAGGAGGAGCGGCTCAAACTGGAGAAGGAAAAGGAAGAATTCGAGAAGCAGAAAGAAAAGGAGCTTGCCGCCATGCAAAAGCTCGCTGCCGCGGAGCAGAAAAAGAAGGAGCGGGCGCAGGAGCGGAGAAAGAGCCAGATCGAGCGCTCCCTGATCAGCACCGGAAGCCAGATTCTGAAGCGAGGAATCATGAATACCTTATTCAAATAAAAAATCTGTAAGCAGAATCTGCAGCAGATGCAAAAAAATCCGATTGACAGTCGGATTTTTTTGTGCTATAAGTGTATTAATCCAATTAATACACTAAATACATTATGCGCATATATTCAACAAGATAGGTCTGTATGATATATGTTTACCCATATATACGCGCGAAACTATATTTTCGATATCGAAAGGTCAAGAGGAGAGAGCATGATTTTGTTGGATTATCGGGATAAACGTCCCCTCTATGAGCAGATGGTGGAAAAGCTGGAGCGTCTGATCGCCGGCGGCGGTCTGGAGCCGCTTACCAGAATGCCCAGCGTGCGCAGTCTGGCCATGGAGCTGTCCGTAAATCCCAACACCGTCCAGCGGGCCTACGCCCAGCTGGAGCAGGACGGTTATCTGTACACCGTCTCCGGACGGGGCAGCTTCGTCACGGCGGAGAGCGAGTGGAAGGAGAGCCGGCAGGCCAAAGCGCTGGAGCAGTGGCGGGAGATGACAAGGCAGGCATTGGAGGCGGGACTGCCGGAGGACAAAATGGCGGCAGAGCTGCATGAAATATACGGGGAGAGCGCGCGGCACGGCGGCGGGGAACAAGGCGTGTGAACGGAGGAGAGTATGATAGAATTTGAAAATGTGAGCAAATCGTTTGAGAAAGTAAAGGCCATAGACAATATTACGGCAAAGATAGAGGAAGGCCATGTGTTCGGTCTGATCGGAACCAACGGCGCGGGGAAATCCACTCTGCTGCGCCTTGCCTGCGGGGTGCTTCGCCCCGATTCGGGCAGGATCAGGGTGGACGGGCGGGAAGTTTACGACGATCCCGCCGCAAAAGCTGAAATCTTCTATATTTCCGACAGCCAGTATTTTTTCCGCAGCGGTACGCCGACGGATATGATGAAATTTTATTCCGCCTGCTATCCTGATTTTGACAGAGACAAGTGGCAGGATCTGATGGAGAAATTTCAGCTGGACCAAAACCGTAAGATCAACACCTTTTCCAAGGGAATGAAGAAGCAGCTTTCCGTAATCTGCGGGATCAGCGCCAACACAAAGTACCTGCTCTGTGACGAGACCTTTGACGGCTTGGACCCCGTCATGAGGCGGGCCGTAAAGACTGTTTTCATCGGAGAGATAGAGAAGCGGGGACTGACCCCTGTGATCGCATCTCACAATCTGCGGGAGCTGGAGGATATCTGCGAGTATGTGGGTCTGCTGCACAAGGGCGGGATTCTCTTTGAGCGGGATCTGGATGAGATGAAGCTGAATCTCCACAAGATACAGTGTGTGTTCAAAGAGGAGACCATGCTGCAGAAGATTGGGGAGGATCTGGAGATACTGAGCATAGAGAACCGCGGCAACCTCTATACCTTTACCGCTCGGGGAAAGAGGGAGGACCTGGAGCGGTATCTGGAACGGTTGAATCCCGTGTTCTATGAACTGCTTCCCCTGTCTCTGGAGGAAATCTTTATCAGCGAAACGGAGGTGAAGGGCTATGACGTCAAAGCGCTTATTTTTTAATATCATGAGGGAAGACATGCGGCACAGGCTGTGGATGATCGCATTATCCTGTCTGGTAAGCTTTCTGATGCTTCCGGTATCGTGGCTGGTGCTCATAAGCACGAACAGCGGCGTGGTGGACCTGATGGAATGGGAGCAGGCCAAGGACTTTTTCAGCCAATATTTTGTCCTGGTAGGCACCTGCTTTACCATAGTGGGGGCTTTGATCGTCGGCACCTGCGGCTTTCGTTTCGTGTTCCATAAGGAAATGACGGATCTGTACCACAGTATTCCCGTCAGACGGCGAACCTTGTTCCTGGTATGCTATCTGGACGGATTGCTGATCTGGTTCGTTCCTCTTGCACTGAATCTTGCCGTGACCCTGCTGATGGCTGCAAGGTCGCTGATGCGCTGGTTCGGAGCGGCTCAGATGTGGGCCGTCCTTCGCAGCGCTGGTCTGACCCTGGCGCTTTTGATTCTGGTCTTTATGGTGTTCTATCATCTGGTACTGACAGCGGTCATGCTGAGCGGCAATCCGCTGAACACGTTCGTGACCATGATAATGCTGGGGTTTGGCGAGATCGTCATATATCTTCTCTGCATGTTGTTCGCCGAATTTTACCTGGAGACCTGCTGCTGGTCGGACATTCATCGGGCGGCTGTCTATGCGTCGCCGCCGGTCAGCGCGGTGTACCTTATGATAAGCTTGGGGGATTATCTCTACAGAAGCGGTCTTAATCCGTCCTTTGCGGAGCTGGCGGGTTCTGTCCTTGCCAATGCGGTCATGGCGGCGGTTTTGTGGCTGGCGGCATACGGTCTGTATGTGAGACGGCCCTCCGAGCTGGCGCATCAGGGCGTCAGGAACAAGGTCATGAATCCGCTGATGAAGCTGGCGGGCGGTATCATCGCCGGTCTGGCAGGGTGGCTGTTCTTTTACGGCATTACCGTGACCTCCGATTTTGCTCCGGCGTGGGGCGTGTTCGGAGCGCTGCTGTTCGGCGTCGTGATTTTCGGCGTGATGGATATTTGTTTCAGCATGGACTTCAAGGCGTTCTTCGCCCATAAGCGGCAGATGCTTGCGGCAGTGGCGGCGTCCTTGCTGATTGCCTTTGCCTTTTACGGGGATTGGTTCGGGTACGATCATTATCTGCCAGGTAAAAATGAGGTGGAGGAAATAGCGATCTATGACAGAACGGCGTCCATGGCTATGGGTACTACCTATACGAGCCGATCCGTGCTGGCCTCCATGCATCTTCGGGACACGGATGCGGCATACGCCTTTTTGGAGAGAATGGCGGCTTCGGGAGAAAGCGGCAAAGGGGATATCGGCAGTCTGTGGTATGTGGAGAACGAGCAGGAGACATTGGAGCGGGGCGAGACGGTACGGGTCCGCGTCACCTTAAAGAGCGGCAGGACGTATTACAGGGAATATTATGTGGCAAGCAAGGATAAAGATGTGGCATGGCCGCTGTACAGCAGTCGGGAGTATCTGGAAAACAGTTACCTGCTTCCGAGCGATTCGGTACAGTACGGCGGGATTTCCATTGCCCGTGCGGATCGGGCGGCTTCCGATATGCAGGCGAATCCGGAACAGATCGCGGAGCTGGCGGAAGCCTATAATCAAGACGTTCTGGAAGATCCCGGCGTGGTGCTGACGGGGCAGGAAAGAGCTTTGGTGAGAATAAAATTTCAGCTGAACGAAAAAAATTATTTCGTATTGGTCTACGATACCATGGAGCGCACCAAAGAGACATTGAAACAGATGGGATACGGAGATTGGCTGCAGGGCGTCGCGCCGGAAAGGATAGAAAGGATGCGTTTGTTCCGGACTGTCGCCACCCGAAACGATTCCCCGCAGGAGGTCGTCATAACGGACAAAGAGGTGATTCGGGAACTTGCGGGCCGGTTGGGCTATGTGCCCTGGGACGATCATGCGGGAGGCGTCTTCAGGGAGAAGGCGGTGGACATCTGGGTGGACGACACGGACGGAGAAACATACCGCTACCAAATTCCCCTGTCAATGCTGCCGGAAGAATACAGGTCCGAAGATATTTCATAAAATGTTAATGCCTTCCCGGGATTGAGGTGTTGAATCTGCAGGTCAAATCTGTTACAATAGAACGTGGGTTTTTATAACAGAGCACCTGCGGGCTGCGGAAAGGTATGGAAACACGTGAAAATAGTAGATAAGATATTTGGCACGCACAGTGAGAGGGAATTGCGGCGGATCGAGCCGATCGTGGAGAAGATCGAGGAGCTGCGTCCTGCCATGCAGGCTCTCTCCGACGAGGAGCTGCGCGCCAAGACTGACGAATACAAGAAGCGTCTTTCGGACGGAGAGACATTGGACGATCTGCTGCCGGAGGCATTTGCCACGGTGCGGGAGGCTGCAAAGAGAGTGCTTGATATGGAGCACTACAGAGTCCAGCTTGTGGGCGGCATTATCCTGCATCAGGGCCGTATCGCGGAGATGCGTACCGGTGAGGGTAAGACGCTGGTGTCCACTCTGCCCGCATATCTGAACGCCTTGGAAGGCAAGGGCGTTCATATCGTTACGGTAAACGATTATCTGGCGAAGCGTGACGCCGAGTGGATGGGGCAGGTGCATGAGTTCCTGGGACTTACGGTGGGCGTGGTCCTGAACAGCATGACCAGCGAGGAGCGCCAGAAGGCGTATAACTGTGATATCACCTATGTGACCAACAATGAGCTGGGCTTCGACTACCTGCGGGACAACATGGTCATCTACAAGGAGCAGCTCGTGCTGCGCGGTCTGCATTACGCCATCATCGACGAGGTGGACTCCGTGCTCATCGACGAGGCGCGGACGCCTCTGATCATTTCCGGTCAGAGTGGCAAATCCACCGCTCTCTATGAGATGTGCGACCTGCTGGCGCGCCAGATGCAGCGGGGCGACGATATGCACGACCTGACCAAGATGGACGCCATCATGGGCGTGGTTCAGGAGGAGACGGGAGACTTTATCGTAAATGAGAAGGACAAAGTCATCAACCTGACCGAGGCCGGCGTCAAGAAGGTGGAGCGGTTCTTCCACATCGACAACTTTGCGGATCCCGAGAATCTGGAGATACAGCACAACATCATTCTGGCTCTGAGGGCTCACAATCTGATGTTTCGGGATCAGGATTATGTGGTGAAGGACGATCAGGTGCTGATCGTGGACGAATTTACCGGACGTATCATGCCGGGCCGCCGTTACTCGGACGGTCTCCATCAGGCGATCGAGGCAAAAGAGCATGTGAAGGTGAAGCGGGAGAGCAAGACGCTGGCCTCCATCACCTTCCAGAATTTCTTTAATCTGTTCGAGAAGAAGTGCGGCATGACCGGTACCGCTCTCACGGAGGAGAAGGAGTTTCGGGAGATCTACGGCATGGACGTGGTGGAGATTCCCACCAATATGCCTGTGATCCGTAAGGACCTGCAGGACGCCGTCTACAAGACCAGAGCGGAGAAGCTTCATGCTATCGTGAATGCGGTGGAGGAGGCTCATGCCAAGGGACAGCCCGTGCTGGTAGGTACCATCACCATCGAAGCCAGTGAGGAACTGAGCAAGCTGCTTACAAAGCGGGGCATTCAGCACAAGGTGCTGAACGCAAAGTTCCATGAGCTGGAGGCGGAGATTGTGGCGGACGCCGGCATTCACGGCGCGGTCACCATCGCTACCAATATGGCGGGCCGTGGTACGGATATCAAGCTGGACGAGGAGGCAAGGGCGGCCGGCGGCCTGAAGATCATCGGCACCGAGCGTCATGAGTCCAGGCGTATCGACAATCAGCTGCGCGGACGTTCCGGCCGTCAGGGAGACCCCGGCGAGTCCAAGTTCTACATCTCTCTGGAGGACGATCTGATGCGCCTGTTCGGCTCCGAGAGACTGATCGGCATGTTCAATGCGCTGGGCGTGCCGGAGGGGCAGGAGATCGAGCACAAGGCTCTGACCAATGCCATCGAGAGCGCCCAGAAGAAGATAGAGAACAACAACTTCGGCATTCGTAAGAATCTGCTGGAGTATGACCGTGTGATGAGCGAGCAGAGAGAGATCATCTACGACGAGCGCCGCCGGGTGCTGGACGGCGAGAGCATGAGAGATTATGTGTACAAGATGATCACCGACATCACGGAGAACTGCGTGGATATCAGTATCAACGACGATGCAGATGTGTCCGAGTGGAACTTCAACGAGCTGAATACCCTGCTGATTCCCACCATTCCTCTGCAGCCCGTGACTCCCGAGCGTGTAAAGACGCCCAAGAAGAACAGCCTGAAGCAGCAGCTGAAAGAGGAGGCCGTAAAGCTGTACGAGAGCAAGGAAGCGGAATTCCCCAATGCAGAGACGATTAGGGAGCTGGAGCGCGTGATCCTCTTAAAGGCCATCGACAGAAAGTGGATGGATCATATCGACGATATGGAGCAGCTGCGTCAGGGTATCGGCCTGCAGGCATACGGCCAGAGAGATCCGCTGGTAGAGTACAAGATGAGCGGGTATACCATGTTCGATGAGATGACCCAGAACATCAAGGAGGAGACTGTCCGCATGCTGCTGCACATCAAGGTGGAGCAGAAGGTGGAGCGTGAGCAGGTGGCAAAGGTCACCGGCACCAACAAGGACGACACGGCGGTCAAAACGCCTATGAAGAAGGAAAACGCCAAGATATATCCCAACGATCCCTGCCCCTGCGGCAGCGGAAAGAAGTATAAGCAGTGCTGCGGGAGAAAGCAGGCTTAAGGCAGAGCGCCCATGCGGTTGTCAGCGGCGCCGCCGGGCACCGGAGAATCTCAGATACAGAACCCCGATCACCAGAATAACGGGGAAACCGATTCCGGAGAGGATTCCCAGCTGCAGGTTCTCCCCTGTCATCTGTGATACTGCGCCTACAATGGCGGGGCCTATGGAACCGCCCAGATCGCCGGCCAAGGCGAGCAGAGCGAACATGGCGGTGCCGCCCGCAGGCAGTGTGGACGAGGAGATGCTGATAGAGCCGGGCCACATGATCCCGACGGAAAAGCCGCACAGCATACAGCCGATCAGGCCTGCAAGCGGAATATCGGCGAGCCCTGCCAGAAGATAACAGATCACACACAGGGTTCCGGATACTGCCATAAATACAGACAGGTCGATCTTGTCTCCGAATTTTCCGTAGAGGAGCCGGCTGATCCCCATGAGGATTGCAAATCCGCATGGTCCGGCCAGATCTCCCACCGTCTTGGAAACATGCAGGGCCGATTCGGCAAAGGCGGAAGCCCATTGTGCCATCGCCAGTTCCGATGAACCTGCGCAGACCATCAGAAGGAGCAGAAGCCAGAATATTCTTGTTCGGAAAAGCTGTCGAATGGTCATGCCTTTTCCGTCTTCCACAAGAGTTCCCATAGGACATGTGGCAAAATTATAGATATTGGCCAGCGGGATAAGCGCCCATATGCAGGACAGCACGCGCCAACGCCCGATGCCGAACAGGGCAAAGAATAATGTGGAGCCCAGAATGACGCCTGCCGATCCCCAGCAATAAAAGGAATGGAGCAGGCTCATCGTTTTCTCTTTATTTTCAAAGGGACAGGCTTCGATGATCGGGCTGCAGAGGACCTCGACCAGACCGCTGCCGATCGCGTAGATCATCGTGCAGAGCAAGATCCCCGCATAGGGCGAGGGCAGACATTCCGGCAGAAAGGCCAGTCCGATCAGACCGCCTCCTGACAGAAGATGCGAGGCAATCACGCTTTTCCGGTATCCGATACGATCCACAGCCTTGGCGCAGACGAGATCCGTGACGAGCTGTGTGACGTAAAAACAGGTCGAGATCAGCGCCAGGCGGCTGAGAGATATTCCGTACGTCCGGTAAAATGTCAGGAACAAAAGCGGCGCAAAATTTGCGGAAACGGCCTGTGTAACAAGTCCCATGTAACAGGCCACCAATGTCTTTCTGTATTTTTTCTCTGTATTCATATCTGCTGCGTCTCCGTTTGTCAGTAAAAAATCCATGACTGCTTCTGCATCATCACTATTGTAAGCGTGATTTCCTTTTTGCGCAATAAAAATCGGGACCGATAGCGGTATAGCTGTACTATAGTTGTATAAGAGGACGTTTTCTTGACATAAAAGGCGGAGTACGATATAATGTGTCCGAGCCGGCCCGATTTCACAACATGAGGAGCAGGGAGAAATGCTTTCGGATAAGTGTCTCTCCCGGTTTTTTCGTTATGGCTGTGCATCTTTCGGTACGGGGGAGGGAAAGCTGTCATGCGTACTCAGTCTGCTAAGAAAATAACGGCAAATGCGGATAAGATCGTTTTTATAACGCTCCTGTGCCTTTATACGGCGGTGATGCTGTATCTCTTTGTGATGCAGTGCCTGGAGGTACCGCAATTTCGCTCCGATATGCCGGACTATGTAAATAAAGTGCGAGGGATTGCCGGAGACTATGAGTTTCCTTACCCGCTGTTCTTTTCGCTGGCAAAAGTTTTTGCTCTTTTGACATCCAGCGCTGCTTGGGGTGTGGCGCTGACTACTGCGCTTCTCAATTCTTTGGGTGTCTGCGTGACCAAATATTACATGACAAAGCTTGTGAACGGTCCTTCTCTTAAGGCCCCCAAAAAGCCGGTGCCTGATCTTGCAATAACCGGCATGGTATTTGCGCTGTTTCTGATAAGTAATCTTTACTCGCCCAAAAACACAACCTTTTTTGGATTTGATTACTTTTACCGCTGTATGGGAATCTATACGCCGAATCCGTTTTGGAATGCTACTTTTCTAGCGACAAGACCGTTTACCATTGTATGCTTTTTTACGGCAGCAGATGTGCTGGAAAACTATCGGGATAATTTTTCTTGGAAAGGGTGTATGCCGTTCGCAATCAGTCTGTTTCTTATGACCATTACCAAACCGAGCTATACGATAGTCTTGCTTCCGCTGATGGCGTTGATTTTCTTGGCTGATTTGTTAAGAAGTCGTGGAAAGAGTTTCCGCAATGCCTTCTTTCTGTGCGTGACAATGCTCCCTACCGGAATTGATCTTTTATATCAGTACTTCGGCGTTTTTTCAGGGGTCAATGTCAGAGGGGAAGAGACGGGAATCGCCTTTGCTTTTGCAAAAGTCTGGGGTTATTACTCTCAAAATATTCCGCTGAGCGTCGTCATGGGCATGGCGTTGCCGTTAGGGGTGCTGATACTTAATAGAAAGATGCTGAAGCAATCGTTTTTATACCGTTTCGCTTGGTATAATTATCTTGTGGCTGCGGTCATGTTCCTGTGTCTGTATGAAAAGGGATTTCGTATGCTGCACGCCAATTTTTCTTGGGGTTATATGCATGGAATGTTTTTTGTCTTTTTCCTTACGCTGGGACTGATTCTGCAAAATACGCTGGAGTGGATTAAAGGCCGAAAGATCATTCTTCTTCTGGGAGAGTATGGGATTTTGCTGATTCATCTTATCTGCGGTTTGAATTTTCTGTTGTATGCACTGCAGGGAAAAGACTTGGCAGGATTCTAGGGGAAGTGACGTACACTGAGGAAGTATCGCATAGCTGTATGCCGTTGACAAAATGTCTCCGTTAAGGTTAAAATGAGAAGCAAGGATTTTTTAAATATTTTTCAGAAAGTAGGTGACGCAAAGTGGTAGAACTTGACCAGATGAAGTCAGAGCTTCTGGCTTACGAAACTCCATTAGCGGAAGTGAGGGATTCACTTTGACCTGGCTGACAAGTCAAAGAGGATAGAAGAACTGGAAATGGAGATGGAGGCCCCGGGATTCTGGGACAACCCCGACAGCTCCAACAATAAGATGAAAGAGCTGAAGAACCTGAAGGATACCGTGGAGAACGTCAACGGGCTGTTCTCGCAGTATGACGACATTCTTACCCTGATCGAGCTTGGGTATGAGGAGAACGACGCATCGATGATTTCGGAGATACGGAAGGAATTGGATGAGTTCATCGCCAAGCTGGAGGAGCTGCGGATCGGGACGCTTCTTTCGGGGGAATATGACAAGAACAACGCGATCTTGAAGCTGAACGCCGGCGCCGGCGGCACGGAGAGCTGCGACTGGTGCGGTATGCTTTACCGCATGTACACCAGATGGGCGGAGCGAAAGGGATTCTCCGTGGATGTGTTGGATTATCTGGACGGCGACGAGGCGGGAATCAAGTCTGTGACTTTTCAGGTAAACGGCGTCAACGCCTACGGCTATCTGAAATCGGAGAAGGGAGTACACCGTCTGGTGCGCATTTCTCCTTTCAACGCCCAAGGCAAGCGCCAGACGTCTTTCGTGTCTCTGGACGTGATGCCGGACATCGAAGAGGATCTCGATGTGGAGATCGACGAGAAGGATCTGCGCATTGATACCTACCGAAGCAGCGGCGCAGGAGGACAGCACATCAACAAGACCTCCTCGGCGATCCGTATCACCCATATCCCCACGGGTACGGTGGTGCAGTGCCAGAATGAGAGAAGCCAGTTCCAGAACAAGGATAAGGCCATGCAGATGCTGAAAGCGAAGCTGTATCTGTTAAAAAAGGAAGCAAATGTGGAAAAGCTTTCCGATATTCGGGGCGAGGTGAAAGACATTGCCTGGGGAAATCAGATCAGATCCTATGTGCTGCAGCCCTACACCATGGTGAAGGATCACCGCACGGATGTGGAGAGCGGCAACACGGACGCGGTGCTGGACGGCGGATTGGATCCGTTCATCAACGGCTATCTGAAATGGCTGAACACAAAGGAAGGCGAATAATTTCGCGCAGCGCGAAGTGACTGACCTACGCGGTCTCTTCTTTCGGATTCATGATATCCAGAAAGAGGCAGGCGTAGGTCATATTCATGTATGGAACCAGCCAGAGAAAGCCGATACACAAGGTACAGATGCACAGAAGTATCATGGGAACAAAGCTGAACACCATGTACAGCCATCTTTTTTTGCTGCCGGCCATCATCTGAAAGCTTAAAGCGAGGACCTCCTTGGCGGATTTCTCCGGAAAATCCAACAGCAGGTAAAAAGATAAGAACATACCCGCCGCGACGGGAAAGTAGATGCACATGCCGACTGCGCCGCAGATCAGGGCGGCGACTGCCAGATTCTGATCGGCAGTGCGCATGTATGCGATCAAAAGATACTGAAAGGGAAGCCGGCATACCGCTCCCAGCAGAGTGTAGGCGCCGGATATGGTGAGCGCCTTCAGGGTGCCGGTCCGAAAACCGTAAAACAGATTCCCCAGACGATAATTGCGGCCGCAGGCTATGTTCAGGAAAAAGAGGTCGATGCCGAGATTCAGGACGCCCAGCAGGCAGTCTACTGCCAGAGCGAGAAGACCGCTCAGGATATAGGCGGAGACGGAGCCACCGCCGGAAAGTCCGGGATCGGGAAGAAGCGCGCCGGTATAGCTTACGAACAAATATTGAAGCTGAAAACTGAAAAAACAAATCAATATGGCGGAAGCATACTTTCCGTTCAGCATGTCTTTCGCCATATTCTTCAATTCGTAACATTTTTTATATCTGTACTGCTTCATGCCGTCTATACTCCATAGTTTAGGTGCATACCGCTGTATTTTGAGCGGTCTGCGGATTTCAGGCCCTTCTGGTAAGGGTTTTCCTCATTAAAGTACTTGATCTGGGTGTGCGTAGTGCCGCCCGCCACATAGGTCCGTCCGCACTCGGGGCAGATGGCGGTGTGAATGGAAACGGTGGCAGAAAGCACCTTCCCGTTCTTGCGGGCTGCCTTGGAGTAAGCGTTGGCCACATGCTCCTGCTCATGAGCGCGAACTGCGGAAGCGGCGCTCTGAGGAGAAATATGGGTGGGCGTCTTGAAAGAGACCATCTCATCGGAGCCGTCCTTGTACCGGCGGTTCTTGCAGGTCTGACACTCCTGACTGGGATCCTGAATGCCCTTGCGTTCCTTTTCCGCCTTTTCCTGCTCCTTCTCTCTGGGAGTCTTGATGCCTTTGCGCTCTCTCTCGGCCTTTTCCTCCGCTTCCTCTCTGGGAGTCTTGATGCCTTTGCGCTCTCTCTCGGCCTTTTCCTCTGCTTCCTCTCTGGGAGTCTTGATGCCTCTGCGCGTTCTTTCGGCCTTTTCTTCTGCTTCCTCTCTGGGAGTCTTGGCGCCCGTGCGTTCACCCTTGGCATCTTCCTTCCCCTCGGGCTCCTGACGCAGACGGTCGTCTTTCATGTCCTGCCTTGCGGCATCTGTGGCGTTGGCTGACTGTCCGGCCGCATATCCGTAAGAATTTCCGTAGCTGATACTGTTTCTGTTTTCATAAGAAGCGGAAAAATTGATCATGTGCAGCCTCCTTACTCTTCCGCGGACACGCCGTAGAAGTCCTCATACATCTTCCAGAATTCTTCAAAGTCCATATCGGATTCGCTTTTCGGCAGGGAGTTGTAAAAAAGCTCCATCTGCGACTTATACTCTTCGCTGCGCAAAAGGACCGGCATCGTTATATAGACATAGAGCATAACAAAGGCGCTCATCACAATGCCGAAAACGGAGGAGAACAGCCCCATCTTGGCGGTAAAGTTCATTCGCTTTCCCCTGCGGTAGGTCAGAAGCGCAAAGAAAACCCCCAGCGCTCCCAGCGGCAGGCCGATGGCAATACAGCCCAACGGTATCGACAAAAGGCCGCATATGACCGAGGCCAGAAGAAAGCCCTGGCCGTAAGGCCTGTGGACGGGCTGATTGTAATAGCCGTCGCTCTGTCTATGCTGTTGATACCGATCGTCCGAGTTATAGTCCATGTGCCGAAACTCCTTTAATTAATATTAATGTATCATTTCTGTCTTCCCCTGTCAACTTGCGATGCGGCAGGTTTTTTGATATTATGGAACAGATAAAAGCCCGTGATGCCAAACGGGCACAGGACGGAAAGGTGCGGTGGAACGATGGACATTGTACAGAAGCTCAAAGAGGAACTGAAAGTAGAAAAATGGCAGGTGGAAGCTGCCGTAAAACTGATAGACGAGGGGAATACCATACCCTTTATCGCCCGATACCGAAAGGAGGTCACGGGTTCGCTTAACGACGAGCAGCTGCGGGGTCTTCATGAGAGGCTTGCGTATCTGCGCAATCTGGAGGAGAAAAAGGAGCAGGTGCTGGGAAGTATCCAGGAGCAGGGAAAACTGACGCCGGAACTGAGGGAGAAGATACTGGCAGCACAGACGCAGGTGGCGGTGGAGGATCTGTATCGCCCCTACAGGCCCAAGAGAAAGACCAGAGCCGACGCGGCGAAGGAAAAAGGGCTGGAGGGCCTGGCGGAGTATATACTGGCGCAGAATGCGCAAGCTCCGGTGCTGGAGGAAGCGGCGAAATATGTGACGGGAGAGGATATTCCGGAGGAAAAGCGCGTGACTGCGCCTGAGGAGGCTTTGCAGGGAGCGAAGGATATCATTGCGGAGAATATCTCTGACAATGCGGATTACCGCAGCTATATCCGCGAGCTGACCGCGCAGGAGGGCGTGATCACAAGTACCGCCAAGGATGAGAAGGCGGCAAGCGTCTATGAGATGTACTATCATTTTGAAGAGCCCGTCAAAAAAATCGCGGGACACAGAGTGCTGGCGCTTAACCGGGGAGAGGCGGAGAAGGTGCTCACCGTGAAGATCAACGCTCCCACGGAGAGGATACTGCGCTTTCTTGAGAAGAAGACCATTCTCTCGGAGAACGAATATACAGCCCCCGTGCTGCGGGAGGCCATCGAGGACAGCTATGAGCGCCTGATCGCGCCGGCCATCGAGCGTGAGGTGAGAGGCGCTTTGACGGAAAAGGCGGAGGACGGCGCCATCGCCGTTTTCGGAAAGAATCTGGAACAGCTCCTGCTCCAGCCGCCCATTGCGGGCAAGGTGGTCCTGGGCTGGGACCCCGCATTCCGAACAGGCTGTAAGCTGGCTGTGGTGGATTCCACGGGGAAGGTGCTGGACACGAAGGTCATTTACCCCACTGCGCCTCAGAATAAGGTGGAGGAGGCCAAAGCGGAGCTGAAACGCCTGATCAAAAAATACAATGTGGACCTGATCTCCGTGGGGAACGGCACGGCGTCCAGAGAGTCGGAGCAGGTGATCGTGGAACTTTTGAAGGAATTGGACCGTCCGGTGCAGTATGTGATCGTAAACGAGGCGGGTGCCAGCGTCTATTCTGCAAGCAAACTTGCAACGGAGGAATTTCCCAATTTCGACGTGGGGCAGCGAAGCGCGGCGTCCATCGCCAGAAGGCTGCAGGACCCGCTGGCGGAGCTGGTGAAGATCGATCCCAAGTCTATCGGCGTGGGACAGTACCAGCACGACATGAACCAGAAGAAGCTGGGAGATGCGCTGAGCGGCGTGGTGGAAGACAGCGTGAACAAGGTGGGCGTGGATTTGAACACCGCTTCGGCGCCTCTGCTGGAGTATATCTCCGGCATCAACAAGACCATTGCGCGCAATATTGTGGATTACAGGGAGAAGAACGGGCGCTTTACCAATCGCAGGCAGCTTCTGAAAGTGGCCAAGCTGGGGCCGAAAGCATATGAACAGTGCGCGGGATTTCTGCGGATCGCGGACGGAGACAACCCGCTGGACGCCACCAGCGTGCATCCGGAATCTTACGATGCGGCTAAGAAGCTGTTGGAGAAGCTTGGTATGACCATGGATGACGTTCGTGTCGCACAAAAGAGGGCAGCAGCCGAGAAAAGCGCTAAAAATAGGGCCTCTGCGGAACCGACAGGAGGTACGTCAACTGCGTCACAAAAGAGAATGTCCCGAACCGTGCAGGTTCGCAATACGGGAACTGCCATGGGAAAGGCTCTGGCTGCGGCAATGAGCGGTATGACACTTGATATGCCGGCAGCGTCAGAAAAAGCGTTGACCAAATCAGTCAAAAAGCCGGCCGAACAAGAAGTATCAGGGAAATCCGGCATGTCACTCGCCGGTATCGAGAAGCGCCTCGGCGCGAAGGAGAAACAGCAGCTCGCGGCGCAGCTTGGCATCGGTGAGATTACCTTGACGGACATTCTGAAGGAGCTGGAAAAGCCGGCTCGGGATCCCAGAGACGATATGCCCAAGCCCATCTTGAGGAGCGACGTGCTGGACATGAAGGACCTGAAGCCGGGCATGGTGCTGAAGGGGACCGTCCGCAATGTCATAGACTTCGGGGCATTCGTGGATATCGGAGTGCATCAGGACGGGCTGGTGCATATTTCCCAGATCACGGACCGCTATATCAAGCATCCTTTGGAGGCGGTAAGCGTGGGAGATATCGTAGATGTGCAGGTCTTGAGCGTAGATGCGGCGAAGAAGCGCATCAGCCTGACCATGAAGATAAAGTCTGACATCTAACATCTAAAAATTTTATAAATTTGGCAAAAACAGGTGAAATAATTTTTTTCTGATTGTATCATATATAGGTGCGCATGTATAAAGGCATATGTAAACGCATGTATAGACGCATGTATCAGTGTAGGTCCTTTTCGTGCTCATTTTAAAGAAGAAAGGAAGTGTGGTAATGCTGAAGACACTTGCGGCTCAGGTCAAAGAGTTCAAGACGGCATCGCTGCTCACGCCGGTATTTATGATACTGGAGGTCATCATGGAGATGATCATTCCGTTTCTCATGGCGTCCATTATTGACGACGGCGTGAATGCGGGAGATATGAACCATATCCTGATGGTAGGCGGGGCGATGGTCCTTGCCGCGCTGTGCAGTCTGACCTTTGGTATCTGCGGCGGAATTTTCGGGGCAAAGGCCTCTACGGGTTTTGCCAGGAACCTGCGGAGGGCCATGTATGAAAATATACAGACTTTCAGTTTTTCCAACATTGACAAATTCTCTACCTCAGGACTTGTCACGAGACTGACCACGGACGTGACCAACGTACAGATGGCATATCAGATGCTGTTGAGAATGTGTATGCGCGCGCCGTTCGGCTTGATCATTGCAATGATCATGTCCTTTGTGATCAGCCCCCGGCTGGCAAGCGTGTATCTGATGGCCGTGCTGGTGCTGGGCTGTATTCTGGCGTTCATCGTGTCGCGGGCTATGAAGCACTTTACGCAGGCGTTTCCCAAATACGACGCTTTGAACGAGAGCGTTCAGGAGAACGTATCCGCCATTCGCGTGGTAAAGGCTTATGTCCGCGAGGACTACGAGAACGAGAAATTCAAAAAGGCCAGCGGGAACATATACAAGATATTCTGCAAGGCGGAGGGCATCGTGGCGTGGAACGGCCCTGTGATGAGCCTGACCGTGTATAGCTGTATTATTTTGATCAGCTGGATCGGCGCCCATATGGTCGTGCAGGACGCGCTGACAGTGGGCCAGCTCACCAGCCTGCTCACCTACTGCATGAATATTTTGATGAATCTGATGATGCTGTCCATGATTTTTGTCATGATGACCATGTCCGCGGCCAGCGCAAGGCGTATCAGCGAGGTGCTGGACGAGAAGCCGGATCTTGCAAATCCCGAGGATCCCGTGTATGAGGTAAAGGACGGCAGCATTCGTTTCGAGAACGTCTCTTTCAGCTATAAGAAAGATGCGGGTGAACCGGTGCTCAAAAATATTAATTTGGAGATTCGCTCCGGCGAGACCATCGGTATCATCGGCGGCACAGGAAGCGCCAAGTCCAGTCTGGTGAATCTGATATCCAGACTCTACGACGTGACGCAGGGACAGCTTTTGGTGGGCGGTCTGGACGTGCGCAGATACGATATGGAAGCCTTGAGAAATCAGGTGGCGGTAGTGCTTCAGAACAATGTGCTGTTCTCCGGTACCATATTGGAAAATCTCCGCTGGGGCGACAAGGACGCCACCGAGGAGGAGTGCAAAAGGGCATGCGATCTGGCCTGTGCCAGTGAGTTTATCGAGAAAATGCCGGACGGCTACAATACTTACATAGAACAGGGCGGAACCAATGTCTCCGGCGGCCAGAAGCAGAGGTTATGTATTGCCAGGGCGCTGCTCAAAAAGCCCAAGGTACTGATTCTGGACGATTCCACCAGTGCGGTGGATACGGCCACCGATGCAAAGATCAGACAGGCGTTCGCCAAGGAGATTCCCGGCACCACCAAGCTGATCATTGCGCAGAGAATCTCCAGTGTGGAGCACGCCGACCGCATCATCGTCATGCATGAGGGCGAGATCGACGGCTTTGGCACCCACGAGGAACTGCTGAAGACGAATGAGATCTACAGAGAGGTCTATGAATCTCAGACCGCCGGAAGCGGAGACTTCGATGAGAAAGGAGGCGAGTGACATGGCACAAGAGAGAGCACAGGAGTCCATGCAGGCGCGTCCTCCTAGAGAAAACAGAGGGTTTGGACCGGGCGCGAGAGTCAGAGGTCCCAGACCCAAGATCGAAAATCCCGGCAGGATCCTCAAGAGGATCATGGGATATACGCTGAAAGACTATGCCGTTCACTGGGTGCTGGTAGTCATCTGTATTTTTACGGCCGTGTTTGCCAACCTTCAGGGAACCCTGTTCATGCGGACCCTGATCGATGATTATATTCAGCCTCTGCTCGGCAATCAGAATCCGGATTTTTCGCCCTTGGCAGCAGCCATCGTCAGAGTGGCAGGCTTTTACCTCATCGGCGTGCTGGCCTCGTTCATTCAGTCCAGACTGATGATCTATGTGACCCAGGGCACCATGAGAAATCTGAGAAACGAAATGTTCGACAAGATGGAAAAGCTTCCCATCAAGTACTTTGACACGCACTCTCACGGCGATATCATGTCGCTTTATACCAATGATATCGACACCATGCGGCAGCTGATCAGTCAGAGTATTCCTCAGCTGATCAACAGCGTAGTCACGGTAGTGGGCGTGTTGATCTCCATGTTCGTGTTGGATGTGCCCCTTACTCTGATCACGCTGTTCATGGTGCTCCTGATCATGTTGGCGGCAAAGAAGATCGGCGGTCTGAGCAGCCGTTTCTTTCTGGGGCAGCAGAGAGCGCTGGGAGCGGTCAACGGCTGTGTGGAGGAGATGATGACGGGGCAGAAGGTGGTCAAGGTCTTCTGTCACGAGCAGGAGAGTCTGGACCAGTTCAATGCCCTGAACGATCAGCTCTGCGAAAGCGCTTATCAGGCCAACAAGTTTGCCAATATCATGGGCCCCATCAATGCGCAGCTTGGCAATCTGAACTATGTGGTATGCGCGGTCAGCGGCGGTCTTCTGGCGCTTACCGGCGTGTCGGGGCTGACCTTGGGCGGTCTGGCAAGCTTCTTAAATCTGAACAGATCCTTCAGCGCGCCCATCAATCAGATCACCATGCAGGTGAACAGCATCATCATGGCTCTTGCCGGCGGCGACAGAATCTTCCGTCTCATGGACGAGACGCCGGAGAAGGACGAGGGTTATGTGGAGCTGGTACATGCGGTGGAGCAGCCGGACGGCAGCCTTGCGGAGAGTCAGACGAGAACCGGTCTCTGGGCGTGGAAGCATTACCACAAGGCGGACAATACCACCACCTATACCCAGCTTAAGGGCGACGTGGTGTTCGACCATGTGGATTTCGGCTACACCGAGGAGAAGATGGTCCTTCACGATATTGAGCTGTATGCGAAGCCCGGACAGAAGATCGCCTTCGTGGGCGCCACCGGAGCGGGCAAGACCACCATCACCAACCTGATCAACCGTTTTTACGACATTCAGGACGGCAAGATACGTTATGACGGCATCAATGTAAATAAGATCAAGAAAGCGGATCTGCGCAGGTCTCTCGGCATCGTGCTGCAGGACACCCATCTGTTCACGGGTACCGTAATGGACAATATACGTTACGGAAAGCTGGACGCAACGGACGAGGAAGTGATCAATGCCGCCAGACTTGCCAATGCGGACGGCTTTATCCGACGGCTTCCGGAGGGCTATCAAACCATGCTGCGCGGGGACGGCGCCAACTTAAGCCAGGGGCAGAGACAGCTTCTTGCCATCGCCAGGGCGGCCATTGCCGATCCGCCGGTGCTGATTCTGGACGAAGCCACCAGCTCCATAGATACCCGAACGGAGAAGCTGGTGCAGAAAGGAATGGACGCCCTGATGAAGGGGCGCACCAACTTTGTCATCGCCCACAGGCTTTCCACCGTAAAGAACAGCGACTGTATCATGGTGCTGGAGCAGGGCCGCATTATCGAGCGCGGCACCCACGATCAGCTGATCGAGCAGAAGGGCAAGTACTATCAGCTGTACACGGGAAATGTCGTGACGTCTTGACGGCCGGCGGATTCCCGATAGGATCGGTCCGCGGACTTTCGATGTGCAGGAAGTGTGAGACGGGTCGGCGGACTTTCGATATCGGTTGACAGATTCCGTGCAGTGTAGTAGGATAACAATGTGGCTGTAATGCCGAACAAATAAAACAGAAAATTCTTCGGGGTCGGGTGAAATTCCCTACTGGCGGTAAAGTCCGCGACCCGCAGCACAAGGGCGAAAGGAAAAGTCCCGCGCTGCGGCTGACTCGGTGAAACTCCGGGACCAACAGTAAAGTCTGGATGAAAGAAGAAGACAAGCAGTTTGCGCTGCGCGTATTTTCGCGTGGTTTCAGTGTGCTCAATGACCCCGAAGCCTTATGGTTTCGGGGTCTTTTGGTGTCCGCGCAGGACGCGCCGCAGTGCAGGTGCCGTTTCGGAAGAATTTTCCCACATCTTTGGAAGGGAGAAAAAGAAAATGAAGGAATTTTTTAATGTGAGAAAGCTGTTTGCGGCGGTGGCGGACAACGCCCTGTATGTGGCGGGCTTTGCGGGGGTCATTGTCGCTATGTTCGTGGTGGCCGTGCTTTTGGAAAAAGCCGCTCAGAAAAAGCGGGGCGTCAAGGAACCGATCTTCCATGTCAGAAAAATGGCCGTTGTGGGAATGTTTTCGGCCCTTTCCGCCATTCTGATGCTCTTTGAGTTCCCTGTGCCTTTTGCCCCTAGCTTTTATGAGCTGGATTTCAGCGAGCTGCCTATCATGATCGGCGCTTTCGCCTACGGGCCGGCGGCGGGCGTTATGATGGAGTTCATCAAGATTCTATTGAAGCTGTTCATCAAGGGCACCTCCACTGCATTTGTGGGCGACCTTGCCAATTTTGCGGTGGGCTGCAGTCTGATCCTTCCGGCGTCCGTCATCTATTCCTTCCGCAAGACCAAGAAGACCGCAGTTATCTCCTGTATTGCGGGCACCTTGATCCTGACGGTGTTCGGTACGGCGTTTAACGCGGTGTATCTGCTGCCCGCCTTTTCCAAAATGTTCGGTATGCCCCTTGAAAAGATCCTGGCCATGGGCAAAGAAATCAATCCGCTGATGACCGGAGACAATATTATCAGCTTTGTGGCGGCATGTGTGGCGCCGCTCAATCTGCTCAAAGGGGTATGCGTGTCCGTTGTCACGCTCCTGATCTACAAGCCTTTGAGCCCTATTTTAAAGGCAGGGCGCAGGGGAGAGTAGAGATAAGGACGCTTTGATCCATAGGCCCTTTGGCATGTAGACGCTTGCAGGGAAGCGGATATATGCCGGAGGGCTATAATTTTTGAGGATGATGAAATCGTACTTTTCTAAATGAAAAGAGACGGGCAAAGGCGGTTTCGAGGTTGCCGAAAATTTTTCAAAATTTTTTGAAAAACAGTTCCGCTTAGACCCCCTGTTTTCTCCTATTGGTGAAGGGCGAGTAATCTCTATAATCTCAAAACATATTACATAAGGAAAGGAGGGCAAAGGATGCCGAAAACAACAGGAAAAGCAAGAGTTACAGCACTCTATGAAAGGCTTTCGAGGGACGATGACCTTGTGGGCGAGTCGAACTCGATA
>CANQJL010000025.1 GCA_947624245.1 uncultured Acetatifactor sp.
ATACATAAAATACGCCAGATTTTAAAGGGCGGTGGAATTTACTTTTTCACTGGAATTTCGGATTGCAAGTCAGCTACATATCACATGCCTATCCTTTGACACGTATGTCCATTCCCCTGCAGATATTTGCAATGTGCACATTCGTATGGCTTCCCCCGTTCTCCCCGTCCAGCGTCCATGCCACAGGCACGGCGGACGTAAGTGAAATGTCGGAAGTGCGGAAGCAATACATGACATCTGTGTCAATATCGTGATTCACGAGAGATACCATGATATTGTTCAGCTCTATGGCGTTCTTGGGCTGTTTGATCAGCGTCACCTCAAATACGCCGTCGTCCAGCTTCACATTCTTGCCTGTGATATTTTTGAATCCGCCCACCGAAGTGGAATTGGTGATCATGCCGAAAATGAAGTCCTCCTCAATGACCTTATCTTCATAGCTGACCCGCATACGAAAGGATTTGATGGACGACAGGCGCTTCATGCCCTCCAGCACATACGCCATGTGCCCCAGCAGATTCTTGGCGTCCTGATCCGTCTCATAGGAGACCTCGGTAAAGAGTCCGAAGGCCGCAATATACACAAACACATCTTCATTAAAGGTTCCCACATCGCAGGAGAAATCTTTTCCGTTCACGATGGCCTCCGCCGCGCGCACCATATTTTTCGGCAGCGCCAGACTGCCCCCGAAATCGTTGGTGCTGCCCGCCGGAATATATCCGATCGGCGTCCGGAAACCGCTCTTGATCATACCTGTGACCGTTTCGTCCAGAGTCCCGTCCCCGCCGCTGCACACTACCAGCTCATACTCCTTGGAACGGCTCTCCATGAGCTGTTCGGCTTCCCCTTTGTACTGGGTCGGAAAAACGGTAGTCTCATAGCCGGACTTCGCAAAAATATCCAGAATATCCGCCAACTTACTCTTGATCTTTGCCTTACCTGCCTTGGGATTATAAACAAAGAGAAGCTTCTTTCCCATACTGACCTCGCTTCGCCGCAGTGCGGCTCATATTTGCAAAAAAGGCGAACCCAACGCCCCATTGACTTCGCCCCGCCTCTGTTCGATCTATCCGACCTTCGTCGTTATTCCTTACCGCTCAGGAAATGTCCGATGCCGTCCACGGCAGCCTGCTCGTCCACACCCTCTGCAGAAATGGTAAGCGCTTCGCCGTTGTCCAGTGCCAGGCTCATCATACCCATGATACTTTTCGCATTTACTTTTCTGTCCTCGGTCTGGATATAGATCTTGCTCTCGTACTTGCTGGCCTCCTGCACCAGTAATGCTATCGGCCTGGCCTCAAGACCGTTCTCCAGATTGACAAGAATATCTTTCTTTGTCATAATTGTTCCTCCTATGATATATAATCCTTACGATTATGATTATGATCCTGACCGAAGCTTATCCGCCAGTTCGCTGAGCTTGCGCAGCCTGTGGTTGACGCCCGACTTCCCGATGGGAGGCACGAAGCATTCCCCCAGCTCCTTTAACGGCATATCCGGATTGTCCAGCCGGACCTGCGCCATCTCCCGCAGCGCTGCCGGAAGATTCCGGAAACCGCAGCAATCTCTGATATATTCGATATCTTCGACCTGTCTTGCCGCCGCGTTTACCGTCTTCGCGATGTTCGCCGTCTCACAGTTGACACGGCGGTTCACGGAATTTCTCATCTCCTTCAGAATTCGGGTGTTCTCCAGATTCATCAGGGACACCGGCGCTCCGCACACGTTGAGCAGGTCCACGATTCCGGAACCCTCTTTTAAGTAGACCACATGATACTTTTTGCGCAGGATAATCTTGGACTCAATTCCGAAAGCGCCGATGATCTCCTGAAGCTGCTTTGCCTTGGCGTCGTCCGGACAATCAAATTCAAGATGATAGCTTTTTTCAGGATCGCTCATGGAACCCACGCTCAGAAAGGCTCCCCGCAAAAAGGCTCTCTGACAGCAGGAGCTGCGGATCAGCATTCTGCTGACCGGCTCGTCAAGCCTGCCGATCTTCTGCAGAACTCCGATTACTTCCTGCTCCCGAAGCGGCACTCCAAGTTCTATATTAAATGTTTTTTTCAATATTGTAAATGCTTTTCTGACAACGGCTTCATTTTCTGTCTGAAATCCTATGGTATAGCAGCCGTTCTCATCGCGTCCGTACTGGCCGCAAAAGTGCATGATCGCCGCCAGCTCCGCTATCTGACAGTGCCTTGCGGAGCTGATATGCTTTGCAAGTTCCGCCTTGACCTCACTGGAAAAAGACATGTGCTTCCCTACTTCCCCGAATCTCCTACGTCTCTGTGATAGAGCTTGACGCCGTAATTTCCTTTATCTTTCATACGTCGGTATAATTCGTTGGCAAGCGTTACGCTCCGATGCCTGCCCCCTGTGCAGCCCACTGCGATCACAAGACTGTACTTGCCTTCCTTCACATAATTGGGGAGCAGGAAATTAATCAGCTCCACCAGCTTCTGCATAAAGACCTCAGCCTCCTCGAAGCTCATCACATATTTCTGAACCTCTTCATCGTTGCCGGTCTTTTCCTTCAGCTGGTCAATGTAGAACGGGTTCGGCAGAAATCTCACGTCAAATACCAGATCCGCGTCCGCCGGAATCCCATGCTTGAATCCGAAGGACATGACCGTCACCATGAGACTATTATATTCCCTGTTCTCCAGAAAAATTCGGTCAAGCTCTTCCTTCAGCTCTCTGGTCAGAAGATGTGTGGTGTCAATGACATAGTCGGCGTTCTTCTTTACGTTCTCAAGGACCTTCCGCTCCCTGCGCACGCCGTCCTCCACCCTGCCGTCCGCCGCCAGAGGATGTACGCGCCGCGTCTCCTTGTACCGCTTGATCAGCGCCTTCTCGTCCGCGTCCATGAACAGGATTTCAAAGGTGCAGCCGCTCTGTTTCAACTGCCCCAGAATTCTGGTCGCATCTTCAAAGGACTGGTCGGAACGCACGTCCAGCCCCAGCGCCACCTTGCTGATCTCGCTGTTCGGCATGGAGATCAGCTCCGCAAATTTTTCCACCAGAGACAAGGGCAGGTTGTCCACACAATAGAAGCCTGCGTCCTCCAACATCTTCAGAGCGGTGCTCTTTCCTCCGCCGCTCATACCCGTAACTACTACGAATCTCATGTTTCCTCACATTCCGCCGCACAGGCGGCACGGCTCCGCGCCGTTATTCCAAATAGACGACCTCCATTTCCAGATCTACTCCGAATCTCTCCTTCACACGCTCCTGCGCCTCGGCGATCACGTCCAATACGTCATGGGCCGTGGCCTTTCCCACATTGACAATAAAACCGCAGTGCTTGTCGGAGACTCTGGCGCCGCCCACCTGATATCCCCGCAGTCCGGCGTCCATGACAAGCTTTCCTGCAAAATATCCTTCCGGTCTCTTGAAGATACTTCCGGCGCTGGGATATTCCAGCGGCTGCTTTTTTCTGCGCCGCTCTCCCAGATCGTCCATCTTGGCTTTGATCTGCTCACGGTCTCCCTCCCGCAGCTCAAAGGTCACTGACGTGACCGTAAAGGGCTTGCGCTTAATGGCGCTGGTACGGTAACCGAATTCCATCGTGTCATTGTCGAACTCCAGCGATTCGCCCTGACGGCTCACCACGCATACTCGGGTCACCACCTGGCTCATCTCTCCGTCGTAGGCTCCGGCGTTCATCACCACGCCGCCGCCCACCGTTCCCGGTATGCCCGACGCAAATTCCAGTCCGGTCAGTCCGTGCTCCAGCGCGGCCTTCGCCACCTGGCTCAAGAGCGCGCCCGCCTGAGCGGTGATCCGGCAGCCGTCCACCTTGATGTCGCTCATCTTGTCGCCAATCTGCAGCACTACTCCCGAATACCCGCGGTCGCTGACGAGAAGGTTGCTTCCGTTTCCCAGAATGAAGAACGGCTCCTCCACAAGGCTCAAATACCTCTGGATATTTTTCAGCTGCTCCTCGTTCTCCAACTGTACCATACAATCGGCAGGCCCGCCTATCCGAAAGGTAGTGTGGCCTGCCATTGGCTCGTTCAAAAATATATTATGCTCAGGTACAAAACTCTTAATTGCCTCAACTTGTGCGTTACTGATCATGAATTTTATTTCCTGTTCTATAATTTGCATTTTTTTGCGGTATTATCCGCGGGAAGCTCATACCTCACAGAGAATCAGACCCGCCGCGCCGTAGATTCCGGCGTCGTTTCCCAGCTGGGCCAGCGCAAGCTTCACGTTCCGGCTTGCAGGAAAGACATACTTCTGCAGCTCTGGCTCGATGAAATCCATCAGGATCTCGCCCGCCTTTGACACGCCTCCGCCGATAACGAACACCTCGGGATTTACCACGTTTGCCACCGCAGCCAAGCCCTTGCCGAGATAACTGCCGAACCGCTCGGCAATCTCAACGGCCACCTCGTCGCCGTCCTTCACCGCATCAAACACGGTCTTTGCGGTCAGAGAACCCTCCCGCAGTACCGAGGGCTTATCGTCCTGCGCCAGACGTCTCTTTGCCAGACGCACCACTCCCGTGGCGGAGGCATACTGCTCCAGACATCCTCTGTTTCCGCAGCCGCAGATATCCGTCTCGCCGTCCTCAATATGTATATGCCCGATCTCGCCTGCGGCGCCGGTCACTCCGGTGACGATCTCACCGTTTACGATGATTCCGCCGCCTACGCCTGTACCCAGAGTCACCGCCACCATGTTGGTATAGCCCTTGCCGCCGCCCTGCCACATCTCGCCGAATGCCGCGGAATTGGCATCGTTGGCCGCTTTTACCGGTACATTAATATATGCGTTCATCACCTTCGGTATGTTAAAGGACTTCCAGCCGATGTTCACGGCTCCGTTCACCAGATTTCCTTCCTTGTCCACCGCTCCGGGAACGCCGATGCCGATGCCCTCCAGATCGTCCAGCTCAAGATTCTTTTCCTTCATCTTTGCCAAGATGCTCTGTGCCACATCGGGCAGAACGGAAGCACCCTCATTGTCCTTCACGGTGGGAATCTCCCACTTATCCAGCACGCAGCCCTCTCTGTCAAACAGGCCCATCTTAACGGTGGTTCCGCCTATATCCACTCCAAATGCATAATTTCCCATACTTTTGACCCCTCGTTCCTTTATTCTTCTTCCTCTTCCTCGCGCTTCTTCGCAAGAGATTTCTGCACACGGCTGTACAGCTCCTGCGCGGCGTTGTAGCCCATCTTCTTCTGGCGGTGATTGACAGCCGCCGTCTCGCATATCAGCGCCACATTTCTTCCGGGACGGATCGGAATATTGTGACATACCACCTTGTTGCCCAGATACTCGATATAGTTCTCCTCCAGGCCCAATCTGTCATATTCCTTGTCTTTGTCCCAATCCTCCAGATGAATCACCAGATCTATACTCTGGGTATCCTTTACGGAGGAAGCGCCGAACAGCGCCTTAATATCCACAATGCCGATACCGCGCAGCTCAATCAGATGCTTTGTCACGTCAGGCGCCGTTCCCACCAGCGTCTCATCGCTGACCTTGCGCAGCTCCACCACGTCATCCGTCACCATACGGTGTCCCCGCTTTACTAATTCCAGCGCCGTCTCCGATTTACCGATACCGCTCTCGCCGGTGATCAGCAGGCCCTCGCCGTATACGTCTACCAGCACACCGTGAATGGAAATGCAGGGCGCCAGCTTTACGTTCAGCCACCGGATCGTCTCGGCCAGGAATGCGGAGGTGGTCTTTTTGGTAGACAAAAGCGGCACCTTGTGTTCCACGGCGGACTGCATAAAGATGGGATCCGGCTGCAGCTCCCTGCAAAATACGATAGCCGGTATGTCATAGCTCATGAGCTCGTCGTACACCTTCTTTTTCTGCTCTTCGCTCAGGCCCTCCACATAAGTGTACTCCACAAAACCCACCACCTGCAGTCTGGTGGCGTCAAAGTGTTCGAAATACCCTGTCAGCTGAAGCGCCGGACGATTGATATCCGGCTGTGTCACGCGGATCCCCTTCACTTCCACTTCCGGATTCAGGATCGTCAGCTTCATTTTCTCGATCAACTGGGTCAAATAGATACTGGCCATATTTTCCTCCCCGGCAGACCCCGTCCGCCAGTTTTGATTTTATCACATGAAAAGAATTCTGTGAAGTAGATTTCCCACGAAGATTTTTATGTTTCTTCTTCGGACGCCTCTTTTCGCCTGAAAAATTCATAAATTTCCTGCGCCGCCCGCCTGTTCAGCTCCGGCAGCGCTTCCAGTTCCTCCACGCCGGCTGCCTTTATCTCCCCGATCGACTTGAAATGCCGCATCAGGGCTTTTCTGCGGGCAGGGCCCACGCCGGGTATCTCGTCGAGAACAGACTTTACCTGCGCCTTGCCGCGCAGGGAGCGGTGGTACTCGATGGCAAAGCGGTGCGCCTCGTCCTGCACTCTGGTGATCAGCTTGAAGCCCTCGGAATGTGTGTCCACGGGCAGTTCCACATTATTAAAATACAGACCTCTGGTCCGGTGATTGTCGTCCTTTACCATGCCGCACACGGGAATGTCGAGATGCAGCTCCCTAAGCACCGCCAGCGCGATATTCACCTGACCTCTGCCGCCGTCCATCATCAAAAGATCCGGAAACTTCGTAAAGCTTCCGTACTCCTGCTCCATATTTTTTTCTTCCAGCTCCCGGCTCTCTCTCAGGCCGTGGCGAAAACGTCTGGTAAGCACCTCCCTCATGCAGGCGTAATCGTCGGGACCCGAAACGGTCTTGATGCGGAACTTGCGATAATCGCTGGGCTTCGGCTTTCCCTTTTCAAATACGATCATGGAGCCCACGTTCTCGAAGCCGTTGATATTGGAAATATCAAAAGCCTCCATGCGCTCGATACGGGGAAGTCCCAACAGACCGGCGATCTCCTTTACCGCGCCGATCGTGCGCCCCTCCTCGCGCTTCAGGCGCTCCCTGTCCTGCTCCAGAATGTGCTTCGCATTCTGTGCCGCCAGCTCCACCAGCTTCTCCTTAGAACCGATCTTCGGTACGCGCAGATAGACCCGCGCGCCTTTTCGCTCGGTCAGCCATTTCTCGATCAGCTCGCCGTCTCCCAGCTCATACTGCAGCATCAGTTCTCTGGGGATAAAGGGGGTCCCTGCATAGAACTGTTTCACGAAATTTTCCAGAATCTCTGCCTTGTCGATTTCCGACACATTTGTCATATAATAGTGTTCACGCCCGATCAGCTTGCCGTCCCGCACAAAAAAGACCTGGACCACCGCCTCCGCCTCATCTCGGTACAGGGCGATGATGTCCTTATCCTCCCCTGCGCTGTCCGTAATCTTCTGCTTTTGGGCTACAGACCGCACGCTGTTGTACAGATCCCGATAACCGGCCGCAGCCTCAAAGTCCAAGGCCTCCGAAGCGGCCTTCATTTTGACCTCCAGATCCTTCAGTATCTTATTGTAATTGCCGCCCAGAAATTCCAGCGCCTGTTCCACCCTCTCCCGGTACTCTTCCTTGCTGATGTATCCCTGACAGGGGGCCATGCACTGTTTGATATGATAATTCAGACAGGGACGCTCCAGACCGATGTCCCTGGGAAGATTGCGGTTGCAGGTGCGCAGACAGTACAGCTTGTTCAGAAGCTCGATGGTGTCCTTCACGGCTGCCGCGCCGGTATACGGACCGTAGTATTTGGATCTGTCTTTTTTCATGGTCCGTGAAAAGAGAATGCGGGGGTATTCCTCCCCCAGGGTGACCTTGATATACGGATAAGTCTTGTCGTCCTTCAGAAGAGTATTGTACTTGGGAGAATTTTCCTTGATCAGATTGTTCTCCAGCACAAGCGCTTCCAGTTCCGAATCTGTGACGATATATTCAAAACGGGCGATCAGAGAGACCATCTTGTCGATGGCCGGTCCTCTGCCGATGTTCTCCCGAAAATAGGATCGAACACGGTTGTGCAGATTCACGGCCTTTCCGACGTACAAAATGGCGTCTCTGTCGTCCCGCATAATATATACGCCAGGTTCTCTTGGCAGCTTTTTTAATTCTTCTTCAAAATTGAACATGACATACCTAATCTAACTTTCGGTTGGAAAATCTTCCCACGGAACCGCTTCCCTGCGGCGGCTGTGCGCCGGGGACGAATGCCGGAGGCACGGGAGGCTGTCCGGAGTCGTCGTCTGCGTGCGCGCTGTCGTCATGCGTGCTGTCTTCCGATATGTCTTTCTCCGCCGCAGGAACGGTGCTTTCCGAGACATTGCTTTCAGGGACAGCATTTCCCGAGGCGCCACCTCCCTGTGCGGCGTTTTCCGATGCATCACTTCCCTGTGCGGTACTCTCCGCCGCAGCGCTTTTTGACGTATCGCTTTGCTGTGGATCGCTT
This sequence comes from uncultured Acetatifactor sp., assembly GCA_947624245.1. Taxonomy (GTDB): domain Bacteria; phylum Bacillota; class Clostridia; order Lachnospirales; family Lachnospiraceae; genus Acetatifactor. The sequence goes on from CANQJL010000025.1 coordinate 8,335, forward strand.
CCCGCCGCGGAGTTCTCCGATGTATTTTCTTCCGGTTCGGGAATTCCTTTCTCCCTGCGATAGATCTCCATAAATTCCTTGCCGGTGATCGTCTCTTTTTCGATCAGATAATCCGCCAGCTTATTCATCACCTCGCGGTTCTCCCGCAGCATCTCCAGCGCCTTCTCATAGCTTTCCCGCAGGATCGACGCTACCTCGGCGTCGATCTCGGCCGCGGTGGAATCGCTGCAGTTCAAAGCGGTCCTTCCCTCCAGATACTGGCTCTCCACGGTGGCCAGTCCCATAAGGCCGAACTTTTTGCTCATACCGAATCGGGTCACCATGTTGCGGGCGATCTCCGTAGCTCTCTCGATGTCGTTGGCGGCACCGGTGGTCACCGTGTCAAACACGATCTCCTCGGCCGCACGGCCTCCCACCAGACTCACCAGCCTGTCCCTCAGCTCCGCCTCGGTGTTCAGATATTTTTCCTCCTCCGGCACATGCATCACATAGCCCAGCGCGCCCATGGTGCGGGGCACGATCGTGATCTTCTGCACGGGCTCGGAATTTTTCTGCAGAGCGCTGATCAGGGCATGACCCACCTCGTGATAGGACACGATCTTGCGCTCCTCCTTGCTCATGATGCGGTCCTTCTTCTCCTTGCCCACCAGCACTACCTCGACGGCGTCAAAGAGATCCTTCTGGCACACATACTCTCTGCCCTCCTTGACCGCGTTGATGGCGGCTTCGTTGATCATGTTGGCCAGATCGGAACCCACCGCGCCGCTGGTAGCCAGCGCAATGGCGTCGAGATCCACGCTTTCGTCCATCTTCACGTCCTTTGCGTGGACCTTCAGGATCTCCACACGTCCCTTCAGATCCGGTTTATCTACGATGATCCGTCTGTCGAACCGTCCCGGGCGCAGCAATGCCTTGTCCAGAATCTCGGGTCGGTTGGTGGCGCCCAGGATCAGGATACCCTTGGAGCTGTCAAAACCGTCCATCTCCGACAAAAGCTGATTCAGGGTCTGCTCCCGCTCCTCGTTTCCTCCGCCGTATTTGGAGTCACGGCTGCGTCCGATGGCGTCGATCTCATCGATGAATACAATGCAGGGAGCGTTCTTTGTGGCCTCTTTAAAAAGGTCTCTCACACGGCTTGCGCCCACGCCCACATAGAGCTCGATAAAATCCGAGCCCGTCAGAGAAAAGAACGGCACGTGCGCTTCGCCTGCGACCGCTTTGGCCAACAGCGTCTTACCTGTTCCGGGAGGGCCCACGAGCAGCGCGCCCTTCGGAAGTCTTGCGCCGATCTTGGAATATTTTCCGGGATTGTGCAAAAAATCCACCACCTCGACCAAGGACTCCTTGGCCTCGTCCTCGCCGGCCACGTCCTGAAACGTGACGCCGGTCTCCTTCTGCACATACACCTTCGCATTGCTCTTGCCTACGCCCAAAGGTCCGCCGCTTCCGCCCATCTTGCGGAACAGGAAACTCAGCATGATCACCAGCACGAGCATCGGCAGAATAAAATTCAGAATGATGCTCAGGATCAGACCGGAATTGCTGTCGAGGGTCCTATGACCGTCTATCCCGTGCTCCTCCAGTCTGGCCATCAGCGTGTCCATGTCCTCCATCAGAATAGTGGAGTACGTCTCCGGCGTCCTCTGTCCGTAGAAATCCAGAGCAAGACCCGGCAGCGTAGTTCCCGGAGCCTCGGTCTTTTCCTCCTTCAATGTGAATTCGATCTTTCCCGAGTTGAGCAGATTCACATCCTCTACTTTTCCCTCGTCAATATAAGTCAGGAACTGGCTGTATGAGACTTCGTTCTGATCGACCGCATTAAATAAATTGTTATAAAGCAGCAGAACGACTGTCAGACAGATCAGACCTGCCAGAATCACCAGCATCATGTTGGGTCTCTTGGGCGTCTGGCCGCCGTTGTCCCCGTTTCCGCCCGGTCTGTTTCCCTGACCGCCGTTATTGTATCCGTTGCCGTTATCATATTGATTAAGCTGATTGTCCATAATGACCCCATTTCTATATTTTACGGAACAAAAGAATCTATTTTATTATAGAAAGAACAAGTTCATAAATCAATAGCAATATTATGAAAAAAGCGTGTCGTGTCTAAAAGATTTATAAAATTTTATTCTTCCAACACAGGACGATCTATGGTAAAATACATAGGAAAATTTTTATAAATTTTTTGCAACGTAAAGAGGCTGTACGAAAAAATATGAAAATAGGATTTGACAACGAAAAATATCTGGAGCTGCAATCCCGTCATATCAGGGAGCGCATCAACCAATTCGGAGACAAGCTCTATCTGGAATTCGGCGGCAAGCTGTTTGACGACTACCACGCCTCCAGAGTGCTCCCCGGGTTCGCTCCGGATTCAAAATTGAAAATGCTGATGCAGCTCTCCGATTATGCGGAGATCGTGATCGTGATCAACGCCGCCGACATTGAAAAAAATAAAGTGCGCGGCGATCTCGGCATCACCTACGATGTAGACGTGCTGCGTCTTCGGGACGAATTTCAGCAGAAGGGTCTGTTGGTCGGGAGCGTAGTCATCACCCACTATGCGGGTCAGAGCAGCGCCGACCAGTTCAAGGCAAAACTTGAAAAGAAGGGGATCAGGGTCTACCTTCACTATACCATCGAAGGCTATCCCGCCAACGTGCCCCTGATCGTCAGTGAGAACGGCTACGGAAAGAACGATTACATAGAGACCTCCAAGCCTTTGGTGGTAATCACCGCGCCCGGCCCGGGAAGCGGAAAGATGGCAACCTGTCTCTCCCAGCTCTACCATGACAATCTTCGGGGAATCAAGGCCGGCTACGCAAAATTTGAGACCTTCCCCATTTGGAACATTCCGCTGAAGCACCCCATCAATCTGGCCTATGAGGCCGCCACGGCGGACTTGAACGATGTGAATATGATCGATCCGTTCCATCTGGAGGCTTACGGGGAAACTGCCGTGAACTACAACCGCGACATTGAGATCTTCCCCGTGCTGAACGCTATCTTTGAGGGAATCTACGGCAGCAACCCCTATAAATCGCCCACTGACATGGGTGTCAACATGGCGGGGAACTGTATTATCGACGACGAGGCCTGCTGCAAGGCTTCCAACATGGAGATCATACGCAGATATTACACTGCCCTGAACAGAGTGATCCGCGACGAGGCTTCGGAGAACGAGGCTTATAAGATCGAGCTTCTGATGAAGCAGGCGAAGATTACAACAGATGACAGAAGTGTCACTTTGGCTGCAAAAAAACGCGCCCAGGAATCGGGTGTGCCCGCTGCCGCCATTGAGCTGGCGGACGGACACATCATCACCTCCAAGACGTCGGACTTTTTAGGAGCATCTGCGGCGCTTTTGTTGAATGCACTGAAATATCTCGCCGGCGTAGACCACGATACACGCCTGATCAAACCGGAGGCCATCGAGCCCATTCAGGACCTGAAGGTGCGCTATCTGGGAGGAAAAAATCCCCGGCTGCACACGGACGAGGTGCTGATTGCCTTATCCTTGGCCGCCTGTACGGACGAGAGCGCAAAGCGTGCTCTTGAACAGCTTCCCAGGCTCAGAGGCTGTCAGGTGCACACCTCCGTGATGCTGTCCGAGACGGATACCAAAACCTTTAAAAAACTCGGAGTGGACCTGACCTGCGAGCCGGTCCTGACCTCCAAGAAACGATATTGATCCAAACAGCGCACACAGCGCGGAAAAGAGGAACCTATGCCAGTAAAATACGTGTTTGTCACCGGCGGCGTTGTCTCCGGTCTCGGGAAGGGCATTACCGCCGCTTCCCTGGGCAGGCTTTTAAAGGCCAGAGGGTACAAGGTCACCATGCAGAAATTCGATCCCTACATCAACATTGACCCCGGCACCATGAATCCCATTCAGCACGGCGAAGTGTTCGTCACAGACGACGGAGCCGAGACCGATCTGGACCTCGGCCACTATGAGCGTTTTATCGATGAAAGTCTGGACAAGAATTCCAACGTGACCACCGGCAAGGTATACTGGTCCGTGCTGCAAAAGGAACGCAGGGGAGATTACGGCGGCGGTACCGTTCAGGTCATTCCCCATATCACCAACGAGATCAAGAGCCGGTTCTACCGGAATTTTACCGACCCCGACACCCGCATTGCCATCATCGAGGTGGGAGGCACGGTGGGCGACATTGAGAGCCAGCCCTTCTTAGAGTCTATCCGTCAGTTCCAGCACGACGTGGGACACGACAACGCAATCCTGATACACGTGACGCTGATTCCCTATATCAGCGCTTCCCAGGAGCTGAAGACCAAGCCCACGCAGGCAAGCGTAAAGGATCTGCAGGGCATGGGAATCCAGCCGGATATCATCGTCTGCCGGAGCGAACATCCCATAGACCAATCCATCAAGGACAAGATCGCCCTGTTCTGCAACGTGCCCAGCAACCGTGTGCTGCAGAATCTTGACGTGGAATACCTGTACGAGGCACCTCTTGCCATGGAGAAAGAACATCTGGCGCAGGTGGCATGTGAATGTCTTCATTTGGATTGTCCCAAGCCCGACCTTGCCGACTGGGAAAAGATGGTGGACGATTTAAAACATCCCACCGATGAAGTGCAGATCGCACTGGTAGGCAAATACGTTTCCCTCCACGACGCCTACATCAGCGTGGTGGAGGCTTTAAAGCACGGCGGTATCACGAACCACACCACCGTCCGCATCAAATGGATCGATTCCGAGACCGTCACCAAGGAAAACGCGGCGGAACTGCTCGGCGACTGCAACGGCGTTCTGATTCCCGGAGGATTCGGCTCCCGAGGCATCGAGGGCAAAATCGAGGCCATCTCCTACGCGCGCACTACCGGCACGCCCATGCTGGGACTTTGTCTCGGTATGCAGCTTACGATCGTGGAATTTGCCAGAAATGTAATCGGCTACAACGACGCCCACAGCATCGAGCTGGATCCCTCCACGACCCACCCCGTGATTGCCTTGATGCCGGATCAGAACGGCGTGGAGGACATCGGCGGAACGCTCCGTCTCGGGTCATACCCCTGCGTTCTGGACAAGGAGTCCAGAGCGTATCAGCTCTACGGGGAAGAAACGATCCATGAGAGACACCGCCACCGCTATGAGGTCAACAACGATTACCGGGCCGTCCTGACGGAAAAAGGTCTGCGCCTGTCCGGCACCTCCCCCGACGGCCGCATTGTGGAAATGTGCGAGATTACGGAGCATCCGTTCTTTGTGGCCACACAGGGACACCCCGAGCTTAAGTCGAGGCCCAACAGACCCCACCCCCTGTTCAGAGGTTTTGTGGCCGCTGCGCTGGAAAACAAAAATCAGAAATAGAGACGTTATCTATGCATAAGATTACAACAAGAATTTTTCTCTTTTTGAAAAAGGAGACCGTGCTCTGCATCGCCGCTGTGCTGTCGGCGATTTCGGCTTTCCTGGTGCCGCCCTCCGGAGAATATCTGGAATATATGGACTGGCGGGTGCTGGCGTTGCTCTTTGGGCTCATGCTCGTCGTAAAGGGCCTGCAGAGCATCGGCCTGTTCCAATATCTGGGAACAAAGCTTCTGACACACACAAGGACTGCCCGGCAGCTATGCCTGCTGCTGACGGCGCTGTGCTTTTTCTCCGCCATGCTGATCACCAACGATGTGGCGCTGATTACTTTTGTACCCTTTTCCGTGATGGTGCTGACCATGGCCAATGAGAAACGGCTGCTGATCTCCGTGGTGGTCCTGCAGACTATCGCCGCCAATCTGGGCAGTATGCTGACTCCCATCGGCAATCCACAGAATCTTTACCTGTACTCCACCTTCTCCATACCCATGCAAACCTTTTTGCTGGAAATGCTCCCTCTGACACTGCTGTCATTTTTCCTGCTGCTCTTATGTATCCTGCTGCTCCCAAATGAGAACATTCAGATAAAGGCACCTGAGACGTTTCCTGCGCCCAACCGGTTCCGGCTGATCTGTTACCTGCTTCTCTTTCTGGTGGCGCTGGGATGCGTGATGCGGCTGTTAAGCTGGCCGGTCATGCTGGCCGTCCTGATCCTTTTCGTGCTTATTCTGGACAGGAAGCTCTTTTGTTCGGTGGACTATTTTCTCCTGCTGACCGTTGTCTGCTTTTTTCTGTTCATCGGCAATATGGAACGGATTCCCGCCGTGTCCGAACTGATGCGCAAGTTTATTCAGGGCAGGGAGCTGCTGCTCTCCATCGCCTTCAGCCAATGCATCAGCAACATGCCCGCCGCCATTCTGCTTTCCGGCTTTACCGAAAAAGCGCGCCCTATCCTCTACGGCGTCAATATCGGTGGTCTCGGCACGCTCATCGCCTCTCTGGCCAGCGTGATCTCCTTCCGAATCTACGGCGCCGACAAAGACGCCTCCAAGGGCCGATACCTGAAGGTTTTCACACTGTATAATCTGGTCTTTCTGGCAATCCTGTCCGCGGCCGCGGCGCTGCTCCTGAAATTTACTTAGTACCTTTTCTTCAGCGCCTTTTCTTTTGAAAAAAATTCTTACGATTTCTCACAGCTTCTTCAGATAATGCCCCGATACGGTGACGCCCTCATTGAGGACCACGAACGCGCCGGGGTCATGCTTGTATATGATCGCCCGCAGACGGTGAAGCTCGTATTTTGAGAGCATGATATACAGCACATGGGAATGCTCATAGGTGTATGCGCCCAGCGCAGACCACTTTGTGATGCCCCTGCCCAGCTCCTCGAACACCTCTCGCTCCAGAGCCGTGGTGTCGGCTTTGGTGATAATCGTCACCTCCACGTTGATGTTCTGGGTGTGTACTTTGTCCATGGCAACGGCATACACCGCGGCATAGATTACGGAATAGACCACGATCTCCACGTCAAACAGAAAGAGGCAGGCAGCATACAGGCCCAGGTTCACAAAAAGATTTACCCGACCCACACTGAAATCCTGCTTCCACTTGGTCAGCAGCACTCCCACCACGTCCATTCCGCCCCCCGACGAGCCCATGCGCAGCATGATGCCGCTGCCCGCGCCGGCAATGATGCCGCCCACCACGCAGGCCGCCATCCTGTCCGCCACAATAACGTGAACGGGAAGAACGGACAGAAATACCGTCACGGCCGTTACGGTAATTACCGTCTTGGCAAAGAACCTTCTGCCGATCTTGCGAAACGCCATGATAAAAATAGGCAGATTGATGGCGTAGTAAATGATACCGGCAATGTCAAAGGTGTCGAACCGCAGGCCCAAAAAATCCGCCAGAACGGTACGGATAACCTGACAGATACCCATTACGCCGCCCGTGTAAAGCCCTGAAGGCACCACAAAAAAATTAATGCCCGCCGCATACAGAAATGCGCCAAAAACACTTCCCAACGTCCTTTTTCCCTCATATCCGGCTATCGTTTTATTCATTGCGCAAGCACCTGTTCGATCTTCGCCTTGAACTCCGCGGAGGAAGATGCTCCCAGCCAGCTGGAGACCGCTTTGCCGCCCTGAAAGATCATAAAAGTCGGGATACTGGCGACGCGGTACTGCTGTGCGATCTGTATGTTGGCGTCGGTGTCGAGCTTGCCGACCTTCAGCCGCCCGTCAAATTCTTCCGCCGTCTTCTCCACGATGGGCGCCATCATCTTACAGGGAGGACACCACTGCGCATAGAAATCCACCAGCACGGGGATATCGGACTGCAGCACCTCCGTCTCAAAATTTTCCGTAGTGAATGTGTATTCCATTGTCTCCTTCCTTTCCGGGAAATTTCCTTTCCCTCTCTTTGCTTGCTTTCCTTACCTGCTCTCTTTCCGCCGCTTATTTCCCTGCCGGACCGTCGGGGGATATGATATATTTGCAGATGGGATTACCCATGGCGGAAAATTTCTCCTCGTACTCCGTCATGACGTTCCCCTTCAACAGCTCTTCGTCACCGTGCAAATCGTAAGTGACGAGCTCGGCCTTCCAGCCGGCAGGCTCCAGCTCCCCCACGGCAAAGTCGAACAGATCACGGTTGTCCGTCTTAAATTCCAGCTTCCCGCCGGGCTTTAAGATCACCCGATAGCGTGCCAGAAATTCCCCTGAGGGAAGCCGCCTTTTCGCATGGCGGTCCTTCGGCCACGGGTCGGAAAAATTCAGATAGATCCGGTCCACCTCGCCCGGCCCGAATACCGATGTGATGTTCTCTGCGTCCATGCGCAGGAATTTTAAGTTGGACAGCTCCTCCCGTTCCATTTTCTGAATCGCTCTGAGGAGGACGCTGGAATATTTTTCGATTCCGATATAATTGATCTCGGGGTGCGCCTTGGCCATAGTATGTATAAATTTTCCCTTTCCCATACCGATCTCAATGTGAAGGGGATTCTCATTTCCGAAAATATCCTTCCAGTTTCCGGGGCACTTTGGCTGCACCGCCTCCTGTATCACATAAGGGCTTGCCGCAATCGTTTCGCGGGAACCCGTAATATTACGCAGTCTCATAAATCCTCTTTTCCGCCGCCTACTCCAACAAACAGATTACTTTCAATTTACTTTATCTTTTTATGATTGTCAACCAAGTTGTAGGAGTGTATACTGTATGTACAGGATTTTTTTGTGAGGTCATAAATGCGGCGCGTTTTCTTTAAAAATTTATTTCATAAAAATTCAACGGATAAAAGTATATGCACATCGGGGACACTTCGCAGACTGTCTGCACTGTTCCTGTGCGGCGTGCTGCTCTTTTCCCAGAGCCTTACCGCGTCTGCGGCGCCCTCGGAGATCGAGCTTCGTCTGGAACAGCAGCGCGCTATGCCGATCCAATCCAACCAGATCGCCAACTGGCCCGCAGGACCGGTGGTGAATGCAGAGTCCGCCATTCTCATGGAATTGGAGACGGGCACTATCCTCTATGCGAAGAACATTCATCAAAAGCAGTATCCCGCCAGCACCACCAAGATCCTGACCACGCTGATTGCCTCGGAGCGCTGCTCTATGGATGAGATCGTGGAAATCTCTCAGGAGGCCGTGTCGGACACGCCCCGCAATTCCAACCATATCGCTCTGGACGCCGGTGAAGCCCTGACCGTAGAGCAATGCCTGAATGCAATCCTGATCCGCTCCGCCAACGAGGCAGCTTTCGCGTTGGCCGAACATATCGCGGGGGACAGCTGGCACAATTTCCCCGAGATCATGAATCAGCGCGCCAAGGAACTTGGCTGCCTCAACTCCAACTTTGTCAATCCCAACGGTCTTCCGGACGAGAACCATTACACCACGGCCTACGATCTTGCCATGATCGGCAGGGCGTTCTTTGCCAACGATATGCTGTGCAAGATCACGCTGAAAAGACGGCTGGAGATTCCCGCCTCAGACCTGCAGCCGGACGACATTCTGGAAAACAATGCCATGCAGATCATTCCGGGCGGCCAATATGCCTACGATTATCTCGTGGGCTGCAAGACGGGCTATACGGACACCGCCAGAAGCTGTCTTGTCTCCTGCGCCGAGCGGGCGGGAATGAAGCTCATCTGCGTCGTGCTGCACGACGAATCCCCTCAACAGTATGAGGATACCATTTCCCTCTTTGAATACGGCTTCAGCAATTTTGAGAAAGTGAACGTGTCCCAGACCGAGACGAAATATGACATAGACAATATCGGACTGTTTTACGGAGATAACGACATTTTCGGCAATTCCGCGCCCATTCTCTCCCTGAACAGAGACGATTACATCATTCTTCCCAGAACGATTGCATTTGAAGATGCGGAATCCTCTATCTCTTACGACACCGCGAACGAGACCCAGGCCGCCGTGATCACCTACTCCTACCACGGCGTGGACATCGGTTCCGTTCGGGTCAATTTTTCGGCAGGCTCGAACGGCGGCGCCTACATGTTCGACTCCCCGTCGGACGAAAGCAGCGTCAGCGATTCCGACGAGAAAAATGCACCCGTGATCTATGTGAATGTGATCAGAGTGCTGTTGGGTATGGCCGCGGCCGGTGTTGTCGTATTTTTGATCGCGCTGATCAGAATACTTCTGAAAAATTATGAATTTTCCCACAGAAATTCCCGACGGACATGGCGCAAAGAGCGTCGCCGCCGGGCAAAAAAGTCAAAGCGTGCGAACCATTTTCGGGATTTTGACCTTTAAGTCATGACGGAGACATTTCCCCTTTGGGCTCCGCCTCCAAAGCTGCATCCTTATGAACGCGGCTGCGGCGTCTGCGAAGCTCCTTTGCCCGCTCGTTCCTGCTCTTAAGCAGCTCCGCCTCCTCTTTGGTGATCGGTCTGGTCGTCTTCACAACAAAGACCTTATCGTTCTCCGATTTCCGAAGTCTGATCTTGCTCTTAAAGTAACCGTGTTTCTCGCAGTAGGCCAGACAGTAATACTGTTTCCCGTTCAGCGAAAACCATTTCAGCTTCTTTTTCAGATTTCTGCGGCACAGATAGCATTTGCTGGATATGACCTCCTTATCGGCGAACGCCTCGGCCTTATCCTCAAATTCTCTGCTGATATATTTCATATAGTGATCGAACCGAATCTTGACCTCCGACGCACGGTCCGCCGGAGGATGGAATACATCAAAGGACACATTTTTCAGCACCGGCTCATGCTCATTTATGAGCAGGGTCGTCAGCTTGGCCGTGTAGTAGGCATCGCTGAACGCCCTGTGGAAAGGAATATCCTTTTCCATCTGCACGAAATCCACCGCGCTCTCCAGTGAGCGTCTGGACTTGCCGTCCTCATACGCTAGGCTGAAAAGCTTCTGCACATCCAGAAAAGGCAGCGGCCCATTTGACAGTGGTGTCATATTGTAATATTTCAGATTCCTCTGGAGCTCCGTCAGATCCAAACTGCCCCAGGTGCAGAACATGTACTCCGCTTCCCCGCACCACTGCAAAAATGCTTCCATCACTTCCGGAAACGCCTCGCCCCGCTCCAGCTCCTGCATTTGGAGATGAATCAGCTTGCTGGTGATCCGGTGCATCTCATGATATACGGAGGGCCTGATCAGACGGCTGAATTCTCCAATCATGACGCCCGTGTCATTTAGTTTAATGGCGCCGATCTCAATGATCTCAAAGGGGATTCCGGGCACTTCTTCTTTTCCGTTGGTACTCTGATTCCATTCCAGATCCAATACAATGTAATTCATTCTAGTAGGCTTTCCCCCAATAGACCATCTTCTTGGCAGGCTTGCCGCAGCACACACAGGTGTCCGCAATATGCTCCTGCTCAAAGGGCATACACCGGCTCGTGACGCTCAGACGCTCCTTGATAATATCCTCACATTCCTGCTCGCCGCACCACATCGCCTTTACAAAGCCTGTCTTTTCGCTGAATATCTTCTCGAACTCCGCCATACTTGCAGCGGTGTAAGTGTGCTCGTCCCTGTGCTTCCTTGCGCGCTCCAGCATTTCTCTCTGAATGGTCCGAAGCAGCTCCGTCACCTTGTCCTCCAGATCTTCCAACGAAACTTCCGTCTTTTCTCTGGTGTCTCTGCGGCAGAGCACGCATTTTCCGGCCTCTATATCCTTGGGCCCGATCTCTACGCGGATAGGATAACCGCGCATCTCCGCCTCCGCGAATTTCCAGCCGGGAGTTTTATCGGTATCGTCGATCTTTACCCTGCAGACCTTTTTCAGTCGGTCTCTCAGCTCATAAGCCTTGTCGAGTACACCTTCCTTCTTCTGCTGAACGGGAATCACACAGACCTGAACGGGCGCCACTGCGGGCGGCAGTACCAGCCCCTCGTTGTCGCCGTGTACCATGATGATGGCACCGATGAGGCGGGTGGTCATTCCCCATGAAGTCTGATGTACATATTTCAGGGTATTGTCCTTATCCGCGAACTGGATACCAAAGGCTTTGGCAAAGCCGTCGCCGAAATTATGGCTGGTGCCGGACTGAAGCGCCTTTCCGTCGTGCATTAAAGCCTCGATCGTATAGGTCGCGATCGCTCCCGCGAACTTTTCCTTGTTGGTCTTGCGGCCTTTGATCACGGGAATCGCCAGGACCTCCTCACAGAACTGCGCGTACACGTTCAGCATCTGAATGGTGCGCTCCTGAGCCTCCTCGGCGGTAGCGTGCGCCGTGTGTCCCTCCTGCCAGAGAAATTCTCTGGATCGCAGAAAGGGTCTGGTCTCCTTTTCCCAGCGCACAACGGAGCACCACTGATTGTAGACCTTGGGAAGATCCCTGTAGGAATGCACGTCGTTCTTATAAAAATCGCAGAACAGCGTCTCTGAGGTAGGGCGCACGCAGAGCCTTTCCTGCAGAGGCTGCAGTCCGCCGTGAGTCACCCACGCCACTTCCGGCGCAAAGCCTTCCACATGATCTTTTTCTTTCTGAAGCAGAGATTCCGGAATAAACATGGGAAGATATACATTCTCCACTCCGGTCTCCTTAAATCTGTCGTCAAGCTGTTTCTGGATCAATTCCCAGATAGCATATCCCGCAGGCTTGATCACCATACAACCCTTGACGGAGGTATAGTCGATCAGCTCCGCCTTCTTCACCACGTCCGTGTACCACTGGGCAAAGTCCACGTCCATCGAAGTAATTTCTTCCACCAGTTTTTTGTCTGCCATCTCTTCTCCTTCTGCCGCCTGCGCGGCTCAAAAAATACGCCGGATATCCCAATCCCAAAAGGGACCGGAAATCCGGCTGTACCACCCTGATTGACGCTCTCACGCCCTGCTTGACTGCCACGCCCTTTTTCTGAAATGTTTCCGAATCCGTACTAATCTTTTTTCTGGCAGGGGGCTCGCCCCTTGTTTCCGTATAAAGAGATTTTAGTGTAAAGGCAGGTACTTTGTCAAGAGATTTCGACTTTTCCGCCACCACCTGATCGGAAACTCGAAACCAAGAGGCGCATATAAAAGCATAAACACAAAATACGGCAACACATATCTACACTGACTTTCCCAAATCAGACTGAACAAAAATCCTCCCAAAAACGCAAGAATCGGTATCCAGAAGGTGCTGTCCTTTTCTCTCTTCTCCCTTCCGAAAAGACCAATCAGCACAAAGAGAAATACATTCACATATACGATTCCCTGATAAGCATTGGCAAATTTCCAGACCGCATCGTGTATTTCACCATAATACAGAGACTTCACCCATTCATGTACATCTTTCTCCTCTTGAAAACTATGCGTGGAATACAGGCTTTCAAACAATGGCTCCAACCACTGCATCTGTTGCTTACGTTTAAAAAAATCTATTGCCTGAATAGGATCAGCTCTGAATTCCTCCAGACGATTGCTGATATATTGTATTCCCTCATCTGCTGCAGGTTCTTGCTCAAATTCATACTTCTCAAATACCCCTTGTTGATAACGGTTATAAATGCCCGGCGCGCCATTTGTTTCCTGCAGTCCCATGGCAATCCACAGAATACTAGGAATACCGATGCCGCTCTCGTAACCGGAACGAACCTCGTACAACTTGTCTACTGCCCTGACGGAGACGGCCGGCAACAGTATCATAAGCAGGGCAGTTATCACAAACTTACCGCTTCCTCTTTTCAATGCCGTCCCCAGCAGACCGATAACAACCGCAATCAAAATAATCCATGTATTCGTACGAAACAACACAGCCAATGACGCCGCCGGAAACGCTACCGCAAGATATCGCTTGTTCCCTGTTTTTTCAAATGCAGTCAACGCCCAAAACAGAATCATACACAGGCTGGTTGCAGGGACATCACCATAGATATACGGCATATACAATAACAGCGGCTGACACAGCAGAAAAAAACCGCAAAACAAGATTCCAGGAAAATACTTCTGTGTGTGAAGCCTTAAAAAATGATATCCCGCCGCCAAAGCTCCTGCAGCCAGAAATACATGCAACTGTTTTGCCGCTTCATAATTAAAGTCTCCAAAAATCATAAAGATAAACTCATAAATGAGCACAAGTCCTTTTTGCTGCTGGTACATACCGATATACCCTCCGGGGCAGAACATATCAAAAGTACCATTGTGGGCATAAGAGGCCGCCGCCGTAACAATCAACTGATCTCCGACAGGATAATACGGATTATTCCAAACATAAAAAGACCATGCCGTCAGTATCCATACGCAGGAGACAAGAAGCACTCCCATGCCGATTCGAGCCTGCACTTCCTTTCGAACTCCGTCAAAAAGATATGAAAGATATCCGACAGCGATAAACAACGGAATCATGACCAACAGCCATATCCACACTTTGTCTTTTCTAATATAAATCCGCTGTGTGTAATCCTGAGAAGAATAATACGAATAGCGGCAGCCATAAAACGCCAGAAAAAAAACGGCCAAAAACACAAACAAAAGAATGGCCGTCACAAGCAGGACATAAATTTTGTCTCTCTTTATTGTACTTTTTCGAAACTCTTGCATTTTTTACCTTTCTCTGCGTCTGCCATCACATAGTCACATAATTAGTATCACTGAGGTAAACCGCAAAGGTATCGTTCTCATAATAAAGTTCTACCTCATCGCTCTGCGCAAACTGTGCTTCAAAGGCCTCCTTTTTCTCCGACCTCACTACATAAGCCGTTCGCATGTTCACCGGCAGATTCGGCGGATACCATTCTGTAGAAGTCAACCAATAGTACATACCCAGTTCTTCGATTCGGTAAGAATGGCCCATGGTAACGGAACCGTCGCAGATCAGACTAATCCGCGCAGCGTCCCAAAATTCCCCATAACCATATTGAATATCCGACTCCACCAGAAAATCTGCTACTTCTTTATAATCCTTTAAATTATCTTCTGTGAACATAGCCGGCTTGTACGTGTAATTCAGATTCAGAAGTGCAAACCCACATACCGCCAATAAAATTACCTTGGCAAAAAAAGAACCCTGTTTTTGAAAATAATCGACCATGATTCCGGTCACGAACGCTGCCGCAAACCAGGATACAAAAAAATAGTTCTGCGCCGGTTCTGCGCTGGTTATAACCACGGCAAAACAGGTAACTCCCAGCGATATCAAAAGCATGGACAGTCCTTGTCTCTGCCTTGCCGGAACGGCATTTTTATTTCGATAGATCAAAAACAGACCATACCCCCCCAACGCCAAAAATGCCCATATCAATAACTGCATAACAGAAGCAAAATTTCCCACTTTTGCCTTTCCAGCAATCCCAAAGCCTTCCAGCAAAGCCGCCGGGACTTCCTTGAACAACCGCTCCGTTACCTCACTTGGCGCCAAAAGGTACAAAGGATACTCTATCCTACCGGAATAAAATGAAGTTATAAGAAATGCCGCCACCATCGTTCCCACAAAGCCGGTGGCAATCAGGCGACATCGATCGGGCTTTTTCCGAAACTTATCCGTATCCACAAAAAGAAATATCGCTTCCGTTATGATAAGCGGAAGTATCACAATCTGCAGGCATCTCTCGCCTTCAAATGACAGGGCAGCCGCAAAACAAAAAAGAAAAAGCCAGGCGGCTCCTTCCTTTGCACGCAGGCCAAAAGATGTTTTTTCCCGTAAAAATAAATATAACATTATACTGAGAAACAGCAGAATGCTGTGCAGCACATAGTATTCCGCAAAGAGGAACAAAGACAGCATCAAAAAAGGCACCATCTGTCCCTCATTGCGCAAACCGTTGATGGGCATCGCACAAAGCACCAAAAGCGCAATTCCCGCGGCCAAACGGGATAGTCTCAATCTTCTTCCAAACAGGTAGAAAACTACCGCGAAACTTCCCCCCAATAGTACGCAGGCAATTCCCACGGCTATTTGCATACTGCCCGTTATTCCATAAAACAGAGCCGCTAATCCCGGCATTCCGAAGCTATGACGTTCTGTGCTGGCAATCCAGTTGTCCGGCGTCAAAGACTTTGTCTCCCACATTTCTCTGGCCAACAAAGCCTCTGCCGCGATATCGGAATCCACATGCTGCGCATACTTTGCCATGTTAAGATAGAAAAAGACGCCCATGTATACCGCCAAAAGTACAAAGACAAAAATGAAAAACAAATTTTCTTTTTTCAAGGTAATCTTTTTCATTCAGCAAGCTTCTCCCTCATACCTCTGATGCCCACCGTATCAGATTTCATTCCCCGGGAACTTGGGAACACCTGCAAAGCCCTTGGCCAGATCCTCGTCGGTGGGAATGTAATCGGACATTTCGCCGTTGTTGTATTTCTCATACGCAACCAGATCGAAGTAGCCTGTGCCCGTAAGGCCGAAGAGAATAGTCTTCTCCTCTCCCGTTTCCTTGCACTTGAGTGCCTCGTCTACAGCAATCTTGATCGCGTGAGCGCTCTCCGGTGCAGGCAGAATACCCTCCACTCTCGCGAATTCCTCAGCAGCCTTGAACACCGCTGTCTGCTCCACGCTGACAGCTTCCATATAGCCGTCATGATACAGCTGGGAGAGAACGGAGCTCATGCCGTGATAACGCAGTCCTCCTGCATGGTTCGGCGCAGGAATAAAGCCGCTGCCCAGCGTGTACATTTTTGCCAGAGGGCAGACCTTGCCGGTATCGCAGAAATCGTATACATATTTTCCTCTCGTCAGGCTGGGACAGGAAGCCGGCTCTACGGCAACAAAACGGTAATCCGCTTCGCCTCTGAGCTTTTGTCCCATGAACGGAGCGATCAGGCCTCCCAGATTGGAACCGCCGCCTGCGCAGCCGATGATCACGTCCGGCTTGATGCCGTACTTATCCATGGCCGCCTTTGCCTCCAGACCGATCACGGACTGATGCAGCAGTACCTGAGAGAGCACGCTTCCCAATACATAGCGATACCCCTCCTGCGTGACGGCCGCTTCCACCGCCTCGGAGATAGCGCAGCCCAGACTGCCCGTAGTGCCCGGGAACTCCGCCAGAATCTTGCGGCCCACCTCGGTCTTGTCGGAAGGAGAAGGGGTTACGTTGGCTCCGTAGGTCCTCATGACCTCCCTGCGGAAGGGCTTCTGCTCATAGGAACACTTTACCATATATACCTGACAGTCAATGCCAAGGTACGCGCACGCCATGGAAAGAGCGGTGCCCCACTGTCCGGCGCCGGTCTCCGTAGTGACGCCCTTCAGACCCTGCTTCTTGGCATAATAGGCCTGCGCAATAGCGGAATTCAGCTTATGGCTGCCACTGGTATTATTTCCCTCGAACTTATAATAAATCTTCGCGGGAGTCTGCAGCTTCCTCTCCAGACAGTAGGCCCGCACCAAAGGCGACGGACGATACATTCTGTAAAAGCTGCGGATCTCCTCCGGTATCTCAAAATAGGGCGTGGTGTCGTCCAATTCCTGCTTGCACAGCTCGTCGCAGAAAATGCCCCGCAGCTCCTCGAAGGTCACGGGCTTCAAGGTGCCGGGGTTTAAGATGGGCGCCGGCTTGTTCTTCATATCCGCCCGAACATTGTACCAGCTCTCAGGCATCTCGCTCTCTTCCAGATAAATTTTGTAAGGAATCTTGTTTTCTTCGCTCATTTCCCTTTCCTTTCCGCGCGTAAGCGCACTGTTATATCTTGATATCTTATGTAGTCAACTTTTTGATCGCCTTCGCCTGGATCAGACACTGTCCATGCTCCTCCAGACGCAAAAGCAGGTCCTTCTCGGCGGAATAGAGACTTCCGAACTCCATGGCCTGTATGCAGGCTCTGCTGTATCTTGCATAGGACGCATGCCCCCTGCCCAGACAAAGATAATATGTATCGTCCATCTCGTACAGCGCGCTGTCCACTCTCAGATTGCCGGGAAGCACTGCGGCGAAATTCATCACGTCCCGCAGAGAGGTAAAAACAAAAATTGCAAAATCAGGCTTGTTCGGCGCCTGTCCTTTCGTCTCCGGAGCGGAAGCAGGAGCGTTGCCGCTCTGTGACTTCTTCTTTTCCTCTATCATACTCACCTGCTGGCGGGCGTTCTGCAGCACCCGCTTCATTTCCTTCAGACATTCGACCAGCGGTTCGCCCTCCGGCTCCCGCTCGGAAAATGTGAGAAGCAGGCCCTGATCGGGCAGCATCATGATCTGCAGATCAAAGGCGTACTTCGGCGGCTTGTATCCCACCTCTTCCTCTGCCTGCACGATGATCTCCTGCACGACCTCCTTGGCCTTCTCGCTGCGCATCACAAAATCCTTATAGTCAATATTGTATTCGTCCAACTCTTCATTGGACAAGAAACATTTCACGGTCTTGTCATCTACACGTTCTATTCTCATATTCACACCCCATGCCTGCTTCAGCGGACACCAGTCCAACAGGCTTGAAAGCTTACCCTCCGCAATGTACAGCTGCAAAAAACATCTGCTTACATGTTCATGATAGCATGATATTCATAAATTTTCAATTATATAAGTTTTCCAGTGCCGCATTTGCCTGAATTTACTAATTTCGTTCGTTTCAGCGGCCGCGCGCCGCAAATAATGAATTAAGAGCGGATTTCCATGACATAATATAGATATTACGGGCTGCCGCCGGCAGCGGAAAAGAGGATAAAATGACTTTGGACGGAAGAGCTCGCAGAGCAGCGATCATCACATTTCTCGAAAGACAATCCGCTCCTGTCAGCGGCAGTGAGCTTGCAAAACAATTCGGCGTCAGCCGGCAGATCATCGTGCAGGACGTGGCTCTGCTTCGGGCAGAGAACCGAAATATATTATCCACCAACAAAGGTTACGTCCTTCAGCATTCCCATAGGAAGCACGGCATCTGCACGAATGTCATCGCCGTGAACCATACTGCGGAGCAGACCCTTGAGGAGATGTACACCATCGTAGATTACGGCGGGACCATGATGGACGTCTTCATTGACCACGACCTGTACGGCCAGATTCGGGTGGACC
Source organism: uncultured Acetatifactor sp. (assembly GCA_947624245.1). Lineage (GTDB taxonomy): Bacteria > Bacillota > Clostridia > Lachnospirales > Lachnospiraceae > Acetatifactor. The sequence continues at coordinate 27,089 of CANQJL010000025.1, forward strand.
TTGTCATCGACGACAAGGAGGACGCGGAGGAATTCTGCAGCAAAATGCGAAGCAGCAGCTCCAGACCCTTGAACGAGCTGACGGAGGGCTGTCACTATCACACGATCACAGCGCCGTCTGAAAAGGTGCTGGAGCTGATCAAAAACGAGCTTCGGGAAAAGGGTTTTCTGGCGGATTGAAAATCTTAATAAAATTTATAATTCTTTAAGTTCGTAGTCATATTTTAGACATATTTTCAAAGTATAATGATTTTATCAAAAGAAGCTGTTGAGTCTTAACGCAATTTGTCAAGGTTCTGTCAGCTTCGCCTAACGATAATCTGCCCGGTCTTTATCCGGACAGTCACCATACTTATTTTTTCTCCTTTTGAAAGGCTCCGCGAAAGCGGGGCCTTTTTACGGCGCAGGACTTCGCTAGAAATATCGCAGCGTATCGTCCTCCTCTTCCCTGCAGGTGGCAATATCCTTCAGATAATAAATCGCCTCATGGACAGGCGGAACACACAAAAACAGCAGTGTCATCACGCCCTCCACCATCAGATAACTGCCGTCGTACAGGATACAGAACAGAAGATTGTTCCAGAACCCTTCCCTGTCCGGCGGATAAAAGCAGACCGCGGAAATGACATAGAGAACAAGCTGTCCCAGGACACCGATCGCATATCCCATTTTCAGTTTGAACGGTTCCGCCCGAAATCTTCCGAGGGAGCCGACACTTGTGTCGCTTTTTGGTTCCTTCAACAGACCGCCCAGTGCAAAAACGCCGAATCCCAAGGGATATTCCAGCAGCAGCGCAAACGGGTCATAATTGATAAATTCCCCTGTCAGATAGTTCAATCCGAGCCTGACAAAGCCGAGCAGGATCGACCAGATCAGCCCGTAGCGAAATCCGAAAAAGTACGTTATCAGCCATAGGAACAAAAGGCTCAGATAGGTGACCGACCCGCCCTGAGGCAGTACGACTATCTTAACGCACGACAGCACCATGAACAGAACCCCGAAGATCAGCGTCCATATCCATCTGCGATTCCACACTTTCATCTTCCTTCTCCTTTTCAAGAGCTGCTTGCCCGATCACTTTTTGCCGTGCATCATACTGCGTCGGGACATATTTCGCTTCTTCTTTTTCAGAATCATGTAAAGAATCAGAATTGTCAACGTTCCGCTGATGATGACCGTCGTAAAGGTCTTTTGGGCGTACATCGCCTCAATACCCAGATAACTGTAGAAGCTCGCCAGCAGCTCCACCGCAAAATCCTGAATCTGGATAACGGCTAGGACCGTGGCGACAATGTTCAGGATAGTGCCGTTGGTGGCCTCCGTTTGCGCCGTCTTTAACTCCACGATATGCTCCAGAAATTGCTGATGCTCATAATATGCCTGTCTCAGCTCCTCATTGGAAAACGCCTTGGTGATGCATTCGGCCTCCGCCTGCGTCCCGTTGTACTTGAAATTCCGGACCTCCCAGAACCGCACGGTCTTGCCGAATTCGCGGTAGAGCTCATAGATTTCCTCCGTAGAGATATCCCCGCTGTTGGCCAACGCATTGGTGACCTTGATATTGGTTTTTGCCAGCGCGGTATTTTGAAACATCACCAGCTGCGCGATAAACGCATATGTGGCCGTAATCTCTATCCTGTCAAGGACATCTTCACAGAAATCCTTTAATATCAGCGCGATCGTCACATCCGACAGATACACCTCGTAGTAATCATACTGCGCATGATCCGTATTGCATATCTCGTCGATCTCCCTGCTGCAGATATGATAGTCGATGTGCATACTGTTGTATACTTCGCCGGACATGATATTCCGAAACTCCTGCTCCCAGGGACCGCTGGGCTTTTGGGACAAGCAGATCAGCGATTTCCCGTCGCCGCACTTGAGCAGTCCGTATTTTAACCGAAGATACTCATAGAGGTCCACATATCCCGTCCCTGTCTTGTACCTGTCCGGATCCTCCGTCTCCGGCACGCGGATCTTCAGATATCCGTAGGACAACTGATCCTGTATCTGCGTAGTGGAATAGGGAGTTTCCGGAAAGAACAACAGGAGAACATAAATATGGCTGGGCCGATGGGCGGTAAGAAGCGCATATACCTTTTCCTCACCGACGACGATCTCCTTCTCCCTCTCCCCGCCGCCCTGAGGATAGTCATCTGTGGTATGCAGAAAATCGAATTCTCCCAGATACGCCATGTCCAGCTCCTCCAGAACGGCGTTGGACATCTCATACTGCAGACAGTCCTGCAGACCCTCAAAGAGCTTTTGGGGAATCTCATCTTCGGTTAATTTTACTCCCTTGGACAACAGCACCTCATTTAGCTTATCCTGATTGGAATTTCTGACATTGTCCGCCAACGGCAGGAACAGATAAACGTCGCTCTTGTAGCTCTTGAAATACAGATCATGGGCAAGCAGCTTTTGCAGTCCTTTCCCCTCACATACATAGACGATGTTCCCATCGTCCAGCTTTCGGTCTACGGTGAACATATAGTTGCGAAGCGCATTCCTGCCGTCGCTTGAAACGGCCATTGCAGTAATGTCCTCAATCTCATACCCCTGCTCCACAAGACCGTTCAAATGCGCTATCCACGCATCGGACAGCGCGACGATGGCCTCCCCGTTGCGGTATTCTCTGGCCATGGCGATGGATATGACGAACAGATGGTTTTTCCCCTTCACATACTGCGCTATTTCATTGGCGGCTATGTCATCGTCCCGAATCACGGTCGTGGTCTTAAGGCTCTCGCACAGCTGCGGCGTACAGGGGAAAAAGTTGATGTATCCGGCAAGCCTGTCCTGCGCTTCGTCAAAGATACAGACAAAGCTGTCCCTGTTTGCCCTGTATCTGTCCACCATGTTCTGGAGCTCTCCGGCATACTTTTCCTCATATACGTCTCTGTCCAGATCCATGACTCTCGGAAGGAAATCTTCGTCGAAGTCCGTTCCCGTCAAAATCTTAAATCCCATACTACTCTCCTCCATCGGCCTTCAGCTCTTTCCAAAGCTCATTATATAAAGTCACGACGTCCTCATCGATCTGCGTACAGACCTCGCAATTCCTCATGTCCTCTTCTGTGGGCGTGATGGCCGGATCGTTCTTCAGCTCCTCATCCATGTTTGCAACGACAGCCTCATTCGGCGTGGAATAATAAATGTACTCAAAGTTCTTTGTGGCAATATCCTCCCTGCACAGGAAATCCAGGAATTTCTGCGCGGCCTCGATATTCTTGCAATTCTTTGTCACGATCCACGAATCGATCCATACGTTAGAGCCCTCCTTCGGCACAACGTAGGCCAGATTCTCGTTGTATTCATGGCCGAGATACGCCTCGCCGGAATACACCACAGCCATGGCTGCGTTTCCGGCCACCACCTCATCTCTCGCCTCGTCCACCAGATAAGCCTGTACATCGGGCTTCTGCTTAATGAGCAGCTCCTGCGCTTCCCGCAGTTCTCCCTCGTCGGAGGTATTTAAGGAGTAGCCCAGATACTTCAATGTGATCATGAAGGTATCCCGCTGGCTGTTCTGCATGATGATGTCATTTTTATAGCTGCCGTCAAAGAGGACGCCCCAACTGTCGATGGGTCCGTTTACCTTCGTGGTATCGTAAAGAATACCGATCGTCCCGTAGAAATAAGGCAGCGCATACTCGTTGTTCGGATCGAATGCCCGAGAGAACTCCCAGAACCGGTCGCCGATGTTGTCCGCATACTCCATGGAGGAAAAATCTACCTTCTGTGCCTCTCCCTCCTGAATCAGCCTCTGTATCATATAGTCGGAAGAACATACCAGATCATAAGAGATCGCGCCGGAACTGTACTTTGCATACAGCTCCTCCGGTGTCAGTGCTTCTTCATATTTGATCCCGATTCCGGTCTCCTCCGTAAACTGGTCGATCACGTCGGGATCCATGTATTCTCCGTAATTAAAGACCGTCAGATATTCCTTGGGTTCTTCCTTCCCGCAGCCTCCCAGCGCAAAAATCCCGAACAGCAAAATTGCCGCAGCATAAATAACCTTTTTCATCACCTGCTCCTTTCTATGATGTCTTCCGTATTCTTTCCCTTGCCGGATAACAGATTGAACAACAATAAAATCACAAAGATCACCGCGAACAACAGCGTAGACAAAGCATACATCTCCGGTTTGATTCCCTTTCTGATCTCCCCGTAGATCATGGTAGACAGCGTGTTGACGCCCGCGCCCTTCGTAAAATACGTAATGACAAAATCGTCCAGCGACATCGTAAGCGCCATAAAAAAGCCTGCCAATATACCGCTGCCGATCTGCGGCAGTACAATATGAAAGAACGCGTAAACACCGCCTGCGCCCAAGTCCCTTGCCGCCTCATAAATGCTTAGATTGAGCGATTTCAGCTTAGGCATGACGCTCAGGATCACATAAGGTATGTTGAAGGTAATATGCGCGATCAGCACACTGCCGAATCCCAGAGGGATAAAACGCACGAACCAGAGCATCATCGCGATACCCGTTACAATGTCCGCATTCAAAATAGGTATGTTCGTCACGGACATGGCTATCTGATATCCCCGCCTGCGCATGGCCTGAATTCCCACCGCTCCCAGCGTACCGATGACCGTGGCTATGGCAGCCGAGCCGAGCCCCAGAAAAAGGGTCGTCCTGAGCGCCTCCAGAATCTGCCTGTTGGAGAACAGAGCGCTGTACCACCGGAGAGTGAAGCCGCCCCATGTCACTCTGGAGCGGGAATCGTTGAAGGACAGCACGATCAGCACAAAGATTGGGGCGTACAAAAACAGCAGAATCAACGCCAGATAGCACTTCATGAACACGTTCTTCAGTCTCACCATATTGCCGTCCCCTTCTCCTCCATATCATTGCGCATTGTGAAGGCCAAGCCGATCAGCACCAGAAGCATCAGCGAAATGGAAAGTCCCGCGCCCAGATGCCAGTTCATACTCTTCATAAATTCCTGCTCGATGATATTGCCGATCAGCTGCAGCTTGCCGCCGCCGAGAATATCGGCGATCACAAAAGAGGTCATGGCGGGCACGAACACCATCACCACCCCGCTGAGCATACCGGGCATGGAAAGCGGAAAAATGATCTTCCGAAAGACCGTAAAACTGCCGGCCCCCAAATCTCTTGCCGCCTCGATCAGATCCTCATCAATATCGGAAATGGCATTAAAGATCGGCAGAATCATATAGGGCAGAAAATCATATACCATACCGATCATGAGCGCGATCCAGGTATTGCTGATGGCAAGCGGCGTCAGGCCGAATTTTCCCAGAATAAAATTCAGGATACCGTTTTTGGACAGAATCATCTGCCATGCCAGGATTCGCAGAATAAAGTTCATCCACATCGGAAGCACCAGCAAAAAAATCGTAAATCCCTTTCGCTTAAAGCGGAAGCTCTTCAAAAAGAGCGCCGTCGGATAAGCCAGGAGAATACAGATCAGGGTGCAGCCGAACGCGATCGCCAGGGAGAACAACAGCGCCTGCCTGTTGATCGGCTCCGAGATGGCAACAATATTATCCCATGTAAACGCCCCGTCATCGTTGGTAAATGCGCTGACCGCGATAGTGATAAGCGGAAACAGCGTAAATCCGATGACCCAGATGATATACGGCGTAGAAAGATACTTTCTCTTCATTCCTTGATTATCTCCGCATCTTCAGATTTCGGTTTATGCATGATCTGAATGTTGTCGGGAAGAACATAAAGCCCCACCCGCGTACCGACCTCGGGCGCATTGACGCTCTGGCTGACCCACTCATAATCGCCGGCGCATACATTGATCTTATAGTAAGCGCCTTTGAACAATACCGAGGTCACCCGACCCGTGAAAAAGCCTTCGCCCTCCGGACGGATCTCCAGATCCTCCGGACGGATCACGACGTCCACCTGCTCTCCCTTTGCAAAGCCCTCGTCCACGCAGGGAATCTTCACGCCGAAGATCTCCACGACCCTGTCGCAGGGCATGACACCGTTGATGATATTGCTCTCACCGATAAAGTCCGCCACAAAGGCGTTTTGTGGTTCGTCATAGATCGACTTGGAGGTTCCCATCTGCTGTATGATGCCCTTGTTCATGACCACGATCTTATCCGACATGGTGAGCGCTTCCTCCTGATCATGGGTGACATAGATAAAAGTAATCCCCACCTCTTTCTTGATTCGGATCAGCTCCTGCTGCATGTCATGCCGCAGCTTCAGGTCAAGGGCTCCCAAGGGTTCGTCCAGGAGAAGGATCTCCGGCTCGTTCACGATGGCGCGGGCAATGGCGACCCTCTGCTGCTGCCCGCCGGAGAGCGCGGTGGTGTTCCGCTTCTCGTACCCGTCCAGATTGACCAGCTTCAAAGCATATTTGATCTTGTCCCGAATGTACGCCTTACTTTTCTTTTTCAGCTTCAGCCCGAAGGCAATATTCTCCTCCACATTCATATGCGGAAAAAGAGAGTACTTCTGAAATACCGTGTTGACATTGCGCTTTTCCGACGCCAGACCGGTAATGTCCTTTCCCTCAAAGAGAACGGAGCCGGAATCCGGCCTCACGAATCCCCCTATGATGCGCAGCGTCGTACTCTTTCCGCAGCCGGAGGGTCCGAGCAATGTGATAAATTCGTTCTTCCCGATAGACAGAGACAGATCGTCCAGGACCTTCTTCCCGTCGAAGGACTTGGAAATATTTCTGAGCTCCAATATATCTCTTTCTTTTTCGTTCGTTTCCATAGACTATATTTCTCCTAAAAGCTGGGCGGCGTGCTGACCCAGAGCACCTTTGCCGCTTTTGATCCCGACGCCTCCAGTTTGTGCCGCTTCGTGGCGGGATAATAAAAGGAATCTCCCTGCTCCGCAATATATACCTTCTCGCCGAAATACAGTTTCACACTGCCCTCCAGAATGTAGCCGAATTCCTCTCCCTCATGGGGCTTGTCAAAGGGCATATTTCCCTTCGGGCGCAGCGTCACGAGAATCGGCTCCATCTGGTTCTTCTGCGCCGTCGGCACCAGCCATCTGGTACAATTCTTTGCCTTATCCACCTTCTCAAAGCAGGCCTCCGACTTATACACGATCTGCGGATCCTCATCATCGTTAAAGAAGTCCGCCAGATTACTGCCCAGACACTCGATGATGTCCGCCAGCGTCGCCACAGACGGCGCCGTAAACCCCCGCTCCACCTGTGAGATAAAGCCCTTTGTGAGATTGGAGCGATCCGCCAGCTCCTGCTGCGTCAGCCCATTCTGATTTCGTAAATTTTTGATCTTGTTTCCTATCTGTTCTTCCAATTTCATAAGCTTAAATTCCGTAAATGACACCTTTCGACTTTGTCGCCTTTGACGCCTTGTGTTTAATAAAAATTAACTAAAAGTTTATATGCACTGACTTCCATTATACATATACTGAACATAAAGTCAACTATTATTTTACATAGGCTTATCCTGCGATTCCGCGCTAAAAAAACAAAGAGCGGAACTGTCCCGCTCTCTGTCATATGACTGTATTCATTTACCTCACATCGCACTGCCGCGCCGTTTTCTACAGATCCAATTCCTGCTGAGTGTATGTTTCCTCGCCGATCAGCCCGATTCCCACGAACACGGCCCATACATACGGAGCCCCGTACATATTCAGCGACTTGGGGCCCACGATCTTTTTCGCCGCATTCTCACCGCACTGATCCGCCTTCAGCTTCTCGTAAGCCTTCTCAAAGGTGCTCCGCGTAACGGAGCGCTCCCGCCTGTCGGTAAAAAGCTCACCGCCCTTGATACTATAAGTAAAAGGAAGACCCTTCTTGGTCAGAAAGCGCTTCCCCTGGTTCTCCCGAATCACATTCCACAGCTCTTCCACTGGAATTGACGATGCATTAAATTTCATAGAATCTCACTCCGAACACTTTAGTGATAATAAATCCTATTAGCATCGTACTAGCAACCGCAGATATTGTCAACCTGAAAAGCGCAACCATGCGGCCGCGTTTTTAACTATTCAGGACAGGGGCGGTTCTTCCCCGGCTGCCGCTGCCGCTTTTTCTTCGGCCGCCGCTTTGGGCTTGACGATAGATTTCGTTTTCCATTTCCCTTGAAAATATCTGGCCACGCAGACCAGTGCCGTTGTGGCCCAGGTAACTCCCGTGGTGACCCAGATGCCCCAGTAGCCCAGTGCGGGAATGTGGGTGAAGATCTGGGAATACAAAATTCGGCAGGTCACCTCCGTCACGCCGTTGATCATGGAGAAAGCGGCGTCGCCGCAGCCGTTGAGCAGGGCGCGGGGCACATAGATCATGCCGAGTCCGAAATAGCACAGACTGGTGATGCGGAGGGCTTTATAGCCGATATCTATCACCTCCTGCTCCTTTACGAAGATTCCCACGATCTTCGGTCCGAGCAGATATGCCACAGGTATCAGCAGCAAACTGAAGATCAGAACTATCAGCGTACACTGCACAAATCCCTTCTTTACACGGTCGATCTTGTTGGCGCCCAGATTTTGACCGGAGTAGGTCGTCAGAGCCGCCGACAGGGACGTGTATGGCTGCTGTACGATCTGCTCCACCCGATTGGTGATGGTAAACGCCGCCATGACCGTATCGCCGAAGCTGTTCACTACGCCCTGCAGCACCATGCAGGAAACGGCGATCATGGAATTCTGAAGCGCCACCGGCACACCGAGCCGAAAGGATTTCTCTATGATGGCCTTGTGCGGCTTCAGCTCCTCCTTGGTCAGGCGAAAATACGGAACCTTCTGATAGGCGTAGATCAGGCAGGTAACAGCGGATACCACCTGCGCGATAATGGTGGCGAGAGCCACGCCGAACACGTCCCAGTGAAGCAGCAGCACAAAAGCCAGATCCAGAGCAACATTGACAATGCTGGACAGGATCAGAAAATACAGCGGGGTCTTGGAATCGCCCAGCGCCCTCAGGATAGCGGCGATACCGTTGTACAGCGCAATGCCCGTAATGCCGGCGCAGGTGACGCGCATATATAAGATGGAATCACCGATAATATTCTCCGGCGTCAACAGAAGCCTTAAAAGAGAAGGCGCCACCAGAATACCCACCAGGCTCATGAACAACGCCGCCGCGATCAGCACATAGAAGGAATTGGCAATGGTGCTGCGCACATTCTGCTCGTCCTTCGCCCCGAAGTACTGTGACACGATGATCCCGATGCCGATGGCAAGTCCCGCGCTCAGAGAAAAGAACAGAAAATTCATCGAGCCGCAGGTTCCCACAGCCGCCAGCGCGTCCTTTCCCACAAAATTTCCGACCACAATGGAATCTACCATATTATACAGCTGCTGAAAAAGGTTGCCGATCAACAGCGGCAGCGCAAATTTCAAGATATGTTTCGTCGGACTTCCCGTGGTCATGTCCGTGATATTTTTCGTATTCATCGCTACACTCCTCAGCGCACCTTCGCGCGCATAAACTCTTCACCACTGACAAATTATATCACTGTTTGCTTTACAGGCTACCTATACTTTGTCGTTTATTGCTTATTTTTTGCGATTTTTATTTTATAAAATTTTGGCATAAGCTTGATTTTTCCCCCGTTATTAAGTAATTTGTATAGAGAAGGTCCGTCTGTGCCGGTCGGCAGACACCGCTATGGAGGAGAAGCAAAAAATGAACAATCCGGAATATCGAAGCACCTATGAAAACTTACTGTACAACGGCCTGATCAATGTGATCGACCCGAAAGACTTTCCCCGTTCCTTTCCCATACACTGGCACAAGCATGTGGAGATGGCGGTGATGCCGGAGGATACCGACGCCAAGCGGCTTCCGGTCATGCGTGTCAATCAGACCGTTTACCGGCTTGCTCCCGGCGATATCCTGTTCATCTGGCCCGGCGAGGTACATGAGACGGTGGAAAATGAACAAAGCCGGCTGATCGGTCTGCAGTTTTCCTCCACCATATTGAATGAGCTGCCGGACTTTACGCCGTTCATACATCTCTTTCGCACCTTCCACCACATACGCCCGTCGGACACACCGGAGCTCGCGCAGCGAATGCAGGCGCATGTGCGGCACATTTTGTCCATTCAGCAAAACAGAGAGACCTTCTCAGGCGTGGAGACTTTGATCTGCCTGTATGAAATGTTCATGGACTTCGGCACCCACATCAAGAACAACGTGATGCAGGATACGCCGCAGCACACCCAGGGATCCGGCAGAACCTTTGAAAAGATCAGCGTCGCATGCAGCTATATCATCGAAAACTGTGACAGGGAGCTGACCTTGGAGTCCACCGCGGACCATATCGGCTTCAGCGCCTGCTATTTTTCCAGAATCTTTAAGCAGGTCACAAATTATAACTTTGTGGAATACCTGACGCTGCAGAGGATCAAACGCGCCCAGACGCTTCTGGCCGATTCGGAGAAGACCATCACGGAAATCTCCTATCAGGCGGGCTTTAAGAGCATTTCTACCTTCAACCGCGTCTTCCGGCATTACAGGGGCTGCTCTCCCAGCGAATACAGAAAATATTATCTGAACTGAAAAATTGTGTCTACCCTCCGAGTGTTCAAAAAGCGGCAGCAATGGGCTGCCGCTTTTTTCATGCAACAATTTAAAATAAAATGTTGCATCGGGTTTATGGGAAAGGATCGGATGCGAAAGCTTAAAAGTCAGGGCCC
>CANQJL010000026.1 GCA_947624245.1 uncultured Acetatifactor sp.
CCTATCCGACACAATGGCCAAGTGCCGGATAGGAACGGCAAAATTTTTTACACTTCTATTACTTCTTTATCGCACATAAACAAAAGGCTGGGGCATTCTAGAGTTGACAGGACGTGTTGGGGGGGTAAAATACAGTGTGTCCGGATAGTATTAAAAAGAGGGGGACTTATGATTATGAAAAAAGGAGCAGCTATTTTTCTTGTGCTTTGTCTCATGTCTTTACTTGCGGCGTGTTCGTCCGCAGGGAATGGTGAACAGCCATCGCCGGCACAGACAGCGGCCCTGACAAAGGAACTGATTTTGCCGGAAAGCGGCGAAACGGAAAAAGGAACATCTGCCGAGGGAGAAAGGACAGAAGAAGTTCTTTCGGGAAATCCGGCAGCGGAGAATTCGTCCGCAAAAGCAGAGAAGGAAACAGGCAGCGAAAGCGAATGGAATAATGAAATCGGAGCGGATTTCACATATGACTATTCGGAGGATATCAAGGCGGACATTGACCGTGCGGTATCAGGTTCAACTTCCCTGCAAAACGAGCTGGAGAATGTAGAGACGATCAGTCAGAAGTACAATCTGCTGGCCGAGAAAGCCCAAAGCCAGAGCGAAATGAACACATCGTCCAAGTGGCTTTTCGTAATATGGGACACGGAGTTAAATACCCTGTGGAACAGATTCAGTAATTCCGCCGATCAGCAGACAAAAGAGAATATCCTTGCAGATCAGAGGAACTGGATAAGCATGAAAGAAGAAGCGATCTTGGAAACCATAGGGTCCGACGAAGAAAACGGGAGCATGTATCCAATGCTGGTAAACGCTTTTCTGGAAGAGATCACCAGGAACAGGGCCTACGTTCTTGCCAATGAGCTGGCGAAGATAAAAGGCGAGTCCTTTGTCATGCCCGAAAGATCAAAGTATGGACTGTTTGTAGACAATCAGGGAACAGGCAGTATCTACAGTTCTCTGTTCACCAGAAAGGGCGAGTCGGGAGACGATGAAGCTTATATCGGCATTTACAGGCTGGGGGTAGTAGAGGGAACCTTTGTCGACAATGGAAATGGAGAACTGTCTTTTACATCGAATGATTCAGATTCCAGAATTGTAAAGGGAGTCATAAAAATCAACGGATGGGACGGCGCAAGCTTTACAGTGACGGAGGCGCCGGAAGTGTACTATCTCCACGCAGGGGAAGAATTTAATTTTCCTTTTGCATTTTGACAGGGACGACGTTCCTAAAAACAGCTGATAATGTAATTCGGGAGATTGCAAAAAAATGTCAGAATGTTGTGAGGGGAATGGGGGGTATATTATCTGAAACGGTTTTGTGGAGAAAGCTTTGCAGTTGTAAAAATCTCACAAGAAATTCTTCATATGCAATCTTGGTATGAAAGCGGCAGATCACGGAAACGTAGTCTGCTGTTTTTATATGACGGACATGCCCGTATCCTGTAGCGGGACCGGCATTACCGCAGGCAGCAGTGACCTGAACATATTCTACAGTTACGATGTCTGCGGACAACTTCTGGAAGAGCGGTGAAATGACGCTGCGGTCCGTTATGCCTATAACAAGGCGGGGAATCGGATCAGGAAGACAGACACACAGGGCGAGCTTCTCTATTTTTATAATGGGAAGAATCAGCTTATCGCGGAAGAGTGCGGCAACGGAAGAAAGCAGTTTACATATGACAGGCAGGGCGGTATAGTAGAAGAAAAGAGATCTGCGGGTATCCGACTGTTCTCTTATAACAGCAGCCACCAGCAGACAAAGGTGGAGGCCGAGAGCGGAGAGGTACAGGAGAACCGCTATGACATGGAGGGTCTGCGCTTCGAGCTGCTGGAGAACGGAAGCGTACTGGCTTCGTATTATGATCCGAGTGGGTATGCTAGAAAATTGCAAGGAGTTGGAAATGCATGCCTGCCAAATGGAAATATTACGGAGGGCGGCGGACTCAAGAATGATGATGAGCTGCAAACAGTAACAGTATAAACTATATTAATATAAATGCAACGTATTGTGATTTAGCAAATTACACAGAGCAAATGGAATTTTCAATTTCCGGTGGCATAAGTGCAAGTGAAGTGGTTGGAGCATGTCAAAAGACAGGCGGTGTTTTAAGTGACGTCTTTATACCTAATCCCAATTATGGAGGTAAATAATAGTGGAAGAAAAATATGAAGTAATGTGTAATATTAAAGGTAATAGCACTAATGCAGTGATTACTACAAATGAAAGAGAGGGGAAATATCAAATTAAATTTATGACCGAAGGATACGATGCTTTCGCAGAAGGAGAAAACTTTTTTTACGCATTAATTGAATTGAGAAAATGGCTTGAATTACAAGATGTTAAGTTGCTTTGTAAGGGATGCAGTAGAGATGTATATCCATCACCAATGATACTAAGTATGGGGGATTCTATAAAAGCATACAAACTAACAATGGGTAAGCATGCCCTTACAAAGGATCTTGTAAACATTTTTGAACCATGTGAACTAGATGAATATGCCTCTGTTGAGGAACAATATACTTATTATGAAGAGTGGAGTAAGTGTAAAAAAGCTTAAAGAAATACTTTAAGGAAGATGATTCATTTCCGTGGATATTTTCTAGATAAGGAGAAAATTTTAAGAATATAGTATGATTGATATTAATGTGGTGAAAAAGACAATTCTGGAAAAGGACCATCGCTTTAGCATTACCATGCAAAATAGCACTGTCATTGCCACCTATTTGCCGTATGATCTGGAGTTTGTATATATTCCAAAAGGTATATATAATAAAGGACTTTCACCTAAAGAAAGGCAACAGGCTCAAGCCATTTGTCCTAATGTTGTTTTCGCGGAAGACGAGATGATCTGCCAAAATAATGTTAAAGTATCGGATTTTTTGATAACAAGGACGCCTATATTAAATTCCTTTGTGAACAAGTATATAGAAAACGGTTATTTTTGTGGTGAAGAGTGTTATGCAGCATACCTAACAAAAGATAAAGTTGACACAATATGTCAGCAGCTTAATTTAAGATTGCCGACAGAAGCAGAATGGGAATATTCCGTCAGAGCCGGCAGTACAGATTTATTTACTTTTGGAAAAGTGCTGCCAAACGAAGAGCAATTAGAAAAATGGTTAAGTTTTGATTTTTCTGATTTAACTCGTCTGAATTGCAATTCTTTTGGCTTGTATGGAATATATACAGGCGAATGGTGAAGTGATCACTATAGAAAAAATGATGACTCGCCCGAAACGCCGGATTTTGTTATAAAAGGCGGAGGCGCTTATTTCTGGCCATGGCAAGAGGAAGAATGGATCTGGTGTATGTCAGCGATGCGAATGTCTTCAAATGGATTAATAGGCGGAGAATGCGGTTGCAGATTAGTATACGATTTAAGTTAGTATGATGAAAGGCGTTTGACATTTATATCATGCATTAGTTATGAAGTTCAACAGGAGGCAGATATCATGTATGAATACATATATGTGACCGGTGGAAGTTATAGGGCTAAAACAGCAAAAATTATAACACGTGATCAGGCAAAAAAGATGCTTGCAGATGCACAAAGCATTAAGACGGACGACCCAATTTGTACCATGAGGATACTGAAAGATAATGAGCCTTATCGGACATTCATTTACTTCAATTTCAGGGTGATAGCAGTTGACCTGGAGCGTGGAAAGCAGATTTGGTATGAGAAATATAGTGGAAATGACAGGTACTTTATCGATCAGGTCGTATATGAGAAATACAATGGCCAAAGTACACGCATACAGTTGTTTTGCCGCAATCGGAACTTTTCGGACCCTAACGTGTGCATGATAAAGAAACAGGGTGAAAAGGGATTTGAATATTACGTTGCAACGATTGATGATGAACAGTTTTATCGGGATATCGAGTTTGGGGAGACAGAAACGGTATTTAAGGATTTTGAAACGGACTTTAAGACCCTTTTACACGACATCCAAAAGTGTGATAGTAGATACATAAGGAAATAGGGTGCATGGGGCGCCTTGCTTCCGCGAAAGTCAGGGGTCCTTGTCCCAATCGATGGCAACGTCATCGACGTGGACATGCCATTGCGCATCGGTGAGGACGTCCGTTATTTCGTGCAGGCACTGGAACCACCAATTCAGAATATTTAAAAGAAGCTCTGGCTCCACGTCCGTCGGCAGCTTCGTGGCACCGGAAAAAATGACGGTTGACCGGGCATCGGTATGGGAAGGGCTTTCTATAGAATCATATATGCAAAAGCCTTCATATAATTCGCCATACGGATACTGAGAGTCATAGCGGTTGGCAATTTCGTCGCAGGCAACCTGTTCCTGCGGTGTGATCGGCCATGTTCTTTCGGCTTCATAATAGAGTGATACGGACATATTGAAACCTCCTTTCGGTGGGCGCGGCCGTCAATCTGCGTTGTGGCCATGTTTTACATTATTGTACCAAATAGCGTAAACGGCGGCAAGTCTTGGCATGGGCGGGAACGTACTGCCGAAATAAAAAATTTAAATTTTCGGAACGCCATAAAAATTAAAATTTAGTTGACAAACAAATCTCCTCTATGTATAATGTTTCAGTGTGCAACGACATGTGGTGTGCAAACATCATGCGGCACGTAAACGGTACACATAGGAGACGCGATGCTGATTCATTTGTCCGATGCCCTGACAAAGGAAGATTGGGTGGAGAAAGCCGAAGTTCCTCTGGAGATGACCGGTTTTGACAACGGTCAGGGGTTTTTCCCTGTGACGGAGAAGACACCGGTGTCTTTTACCTTTACCAATCTTGAGGAGGGAAGGGCACGGATTGAGGGAACGGTGAAGCTTACGTTTTCGGCTGCCTGCGACCGCTGTCTGACGGAAGTGCCCGTGGAGATGGAATTGTCCTTCCGAAGGCAGGTCACTTCCCCCGAACGGGAGGAGGACGAGGAGGCGGACGACAGGAGCTTTATGGAAGGCTGTCAGCTCGACGTGGAACGGTTTGTGTACAACGAGATCATAGGTAACTGGCCTGCAAAGATTTTGTGCAGGGAAGACTGCAGAGGGATTTGTCCCAAGTGCGGACAGAATCTGAATATGGGGGACTGCGGATGCGATACCTTCGTTCCGGACCCGCGTATGGCAGCGATAAAAGATATTTTTGAACGCAATAAGGAGGTGTAACGAGATGTCCATTTGTCCCAAAAATAAATCTTCCAAGGGTAGAAGAGATAAGAGACGTGCAAACTGGAAGATGAGCGCGCCCACACTGGTAAAATGCAGCAAGTGCGGTGCCCTCATGATGCCCCACAGAGTCTGCAAGGCTTGCGGTTCTTACAATAAGAAGCAGATTGTAGACGTTGATTGATGCGTTTCGGAACACTGAGAAAGTGAGTGCTCCTCCAAGTGCTTGGAGGAGTATTTTTCTGCCCAAAAACTTCTTGATTTTTATATAGGGGTCTAGTATATTAAAATAAGGTGCAAAATACATAGAGAAGATAAGACGGAAGGAAGAAAGCGAATGGCTGAACTGATCAACGTAGCCGTAGATGCCATGGGCGGCGACAACGCTCCCGAAGAAGTCGTCAAGGGGGCGGTGGAGGCTGTCAGCGAGGATAAGCGGGTCAAGGTCTTCCTGGTCGGACAGGAGCCGGCCGTTAAAGAGGAATTAAAGAAATATACCTACGATGCGGAGCGTCTGGAGATCGTACATGCGTCTGAGGTGATCGACACCGGAGAGCCGCCGGTAATGGCGATCCGTACCAAAAAGGATTCTTCTATCGTGAAGTGCATGAATATGGTGAAGGAGGGGCAGTGCGATGCGCTGGTCTCCGCCGGAAGCACCGGCGCCGTGCTGGTGGGCGGCCAGGTCATTGTGGGCCGCATCAAGGGCGTGGAGAGACCGCCTCTCGCACCTATCATTCCCAACATCAAGGGCGTGAGCCTTCTGCTCGACTGCGGAGCAAATGTAGATGCACGGCCTTCGCACCTTCTGCAGTTCGCCAAGATCGGAAGTATTTACATGGAGAGCGTCATCGGCGTGAAGAATCCCAGGGTGGGTCTGGTGAATATCGGCGTGGAGGAGGAGAAGGGCAATGCCCTGACAAAGGAGGCATATCCCCTTTTAAAGAACTGTCCCGAGATCAATTTCGTGGGAAACGTAGAGGCGAGGGACATTCCCATGGGCGTCGCGGACGTTCTGGTGTGCGAGGCCTTTGCGGGAAACATTGTTCTGAAGATGATGGAGGGAGTCAGCTCCGCGCTGATCGCAAAGATCAAGGCCGGCATGATGACCTCCCTGCGAAGCAAGGTCGGCGCTCTTTTGGTGAAGCCGGCGCTTAAGAGTACGCTGAAGGATTTCAGCACGGAGGAGTACGGCGGCGCGCCCCTTCTGGGATTGAACGGCCTGGTGGTCAAGACCCACGGAAGCAGCAAAGCCATTGAGATCAAGCATTCTATCCTGCAGTGCATTGCATTTAAGGAGCAGAAGATAAATGAAAAGATCAAGGAACAGATCGTTCCGAAAAACTAAGGGAGAATGAGTCGTTATGGAATTTGAAAAGCTGAAGAAGGTAATTGCCGAAGTACTGAATGTTGATCCTGACGAGATCACTCCGGCCACAACGTTCATGGATGACCTTGGCGCCGACTCTCTGGACGTGTTCCAGATCATCATGGGTATCGAGGAGGAGTTTGATATTGAAATTCCCGCAGAAAAGGCAGAGAAGATCTCCACAGTGGAGGAAGCGGTAGAGTTGATCAAGGGTGCAATGAACTGAACAGACCCATTTGCTATCATTGAGAGCAGTCCGCTATGCAGAGCACAGGCTGGCGTACTGCTCGTTTATTGTTTTTGTTGAGGTGTTTGCCAAAGAAGGGAACGGAAGCATGGAGGAAAAGTATACCTTAAAGACATTGGAAGAGCGGATTGGCTATCATTTTGAGGACGAAGCTCTGCTGCGACAGGCTCTCACGCACAGCTCTTTCTCCAACGAACAGAAGATCAATCGGGCCAAGAATTATGAGCGCCTGGAATTTTTGGGGGACGCGGTCCTGGAGCTGGTGACCAGCGAATTTCTTTTCAAGGAACTTCCGGACGTTCCGGAGGGGGAGCTCACGAAGCAGCGCGCCGCTCTGGTCTGTGAGCCCGCTCTGGCCTTTTGTGCAAAAGAACTGGAGCTGGGACGGTATCTTCGTCTGGGAAAGGGAGAGGAGCACACGGGGGGAAGGGACCGAGACAGCATTACCGCCGATGTGATGGAGGCGATCATCGGCGCTATCTTCCTTGACGGCGGTTTGGAAAATGCAAAAGGCTTTATCAATCGCGTTATCCTGAGCGATCTGGAGAACAAGAAGCTGTTCTATGACAGCAAGAGCAGTCTGCAGGAGCTGGTCCAGGGAATCCTGAAAAAGGAAGTGAACTATACGCTGCTCGACGAGAGCGGACCGGAGCACAACAAGTCCTTTCACGTTTCGGTGGGTATAGAGGGCACAACGTTCGGCGAAGGCAGGGGCAAAACCAAGAAGGCGGCGGAACAGCAGGCTGCGTACAACGCACTGCTTGCGCTGAGGGATAGAGGACATCATGTATTTAAAGAGCATTGAGGTACAGGGATTTAAATCATTTGCGAACAAAATAAATTTCCAGTTCCATAACGGGATCACCGGAATTGTGGGACCCAACGGAAGCGGAAAGAGCAACGTGGCAGATGCCGTTCGCTGGGTGCTGGGGGAGCAGCGGGTAAAGCAGCTGCGCGGCGCCAGTATGCAGGACGTCATTTTCTCGGGAACGGAAAACAGGAAGCCCTTGAGCTATGCCTTTGTGGCGATCACGCTGGACAACTCCGACCATCAGCTCGCCATAGACTTTGACGAGGTGACGGTGGCAAGACGTCTCTACCGTTCCGGAGAAAGCGAATATCTGCTGAACGGAGTTCCCTGCAGGCTCAAGGACGTGAACGAACTTTTCTACGACACAGGTATCGGCAAAGAGGGCTATTCCATCATCGGGCAGGGACAGATCGATAAGATTCTGAGCGGAAAGCCGGAGGAGCGCAGGGAGCTTTTTGACGAGGCAGCCGGAATCGTCAAATTTAAACGCCGCAAGGCGGCGGCCCAGGCGAAGCTGGAGAATGAGAAGCAGAACCTGATTCGTGTGAACGATATCCTGTCGGAGCTGGAGCGTCAGACAGGCCCTCTGGAGCGTCAGTCCGAGGTGGCGAGAACGTATCTGCGCAAAAAGGAAGCGCTGAAGACGCTGGACGTCAACGTATTCCTGCTGGAGAACGACCGGCTTCGGGAACAGCTTCAATCGGCGGAGGAAAAATACGGAATTGCCAGTGAAGATCTGAAGCAGACCGGCGAAAAATACGAGAGCATCAAGGAAGAATACCAGCAGATACAGAATGAAATAGAAAGTCTGGACGAGACGATCGAACAGGCGCGCAGCAGCATGACCGACGCCGGCCTTATGCGCGGTAAGCTGGAAGGCGAGATGAACGTCCTGAAAGAGCAGATAAACTCCGCAAAGGGAAGCGAGACTCATCTGGTCAATCGAAGGACCGCTCTGCAGGAGGAGATTGCCCTCAAGGCGAAGGACAAGGAGGAGCTTCTGCGGGAGAAGGGCGAGACGGACGCGCAGGTGCAGGAGCTGACGGCTACGGCGGACAAGCTCCGCGCTGAGCTGGAGGGCATACAGAATAAGATCGACGCACTCAACGAAAGTATCGAGTCGGGTAAGAACACCATCATCGGGGAGCTGAATCAGAGGGCGACCATCAAATCCAGAATGGGGCGCTTCGACACCATGATGGAGCAGGTGAATATCCGAAAGGCGGAGCTCAATTCCCGACTGCTCAGGGCGAAATCGGACGAGGCCGCCAGAGAGGAGTCGCTGAAGAAGCTGGAGGATGAATTTCAGGCTGTAACGGAGGAGCTTCGCGTGTTGACAGAGCGCGAGGCCGCTGCCGAGTCTGAGCTTGGCGGTCTCAGAGAGACGCTGGCGGGGAAGGACGCAAAGCTGCGGGAGACCCAGAGCGCCTATCACATGGAACGTTCCAAGTTGGAGACCTTGTCCGGCCTGACAGAGCGCTACGAGGGCTACGGCGGCAGCGTCAAGAAGGTCATGGAGCAGAAGGGGAAAGTCAAAGGAATCATCGGCGTAGTGGCGGATATCATCAAGGTGGAGAAAAAGTATGAGACCGCGATCGAGACGGCGCTGGGCGGCAATATCCAGAATATTGTCACGGACGACGAGGATACCGCCAAAAAGATGATCCAATATCTGAAGGAGAACAAGCTGGGGCGCGCGACGTTCCTTCCCCTGACGAGCATCACCAACCCTCAGGAATTTAAGACGCCCGAGGTGCTGAAGGAAAAGGGCGCCGTCGGCATGGCGGACGAATTAGTGCAGATCGACAGGAAATACAGCGATGTGGCGAAGGCCATGCTCGGCCGTATTGTCGTGATAGACAATGTGGACAATGCGGTGAAGATCGCGAGAAAGTACGAATACGGTATCCGCATGGTCACACTGGAGGGAGAACTGCTGGTGCCGGGCGGCGCCATCAGCGGCGGCGCTTTCAAGAATAACAGTAATCTTCTGGGAAGACGCCGTGAGATCGACGAACTGGAAAAGCGCGTCAAGCAGCTTCTGGCTGCGGTAGATGCGATCAACCGCGAGATTGACGAGACGAAGGCGAACAGAAATAAGCTGCGCATGGAGCTGGAGACGTTAAAGACCGATATCCAGAAAAAGTCCATCGAGCAGAACACCGCACGCCTGAATATCAGTCAGGCCAGAGAGCGAATGGAGGAGGAAGCCGCAGGCGCCGCCTCTCTGAAGCTGGAGGAAAAGGAGATCGACGAGCAGCTTGCCCGAATTCAGAGCGACAAGGAGACGATTAAAAAGGAACTGGCCGACAGTGAAGCGCTGGAGAAGACGACGCAGGAGCTGATCGTAAAGCAGCAGCAGGAAATGGAGGAGCAGCGAAAGGCGGAGAGCGAGGCTGCCGCGCAGGTGTCCGAATGGGATATGAAGGTGGAGACGATGCGCCAGACTCAGGGCTTTAAGCAGGCCAACGTGGACCGAATCGACGGCGAGATCCAAAGGTCCGAGGCCGAGCTGAACGAGATATTGGAGGCTCTGGAGGTGAACAGCCGCGAGGTAGAGCAAAAGCAGCAAAATATTCTGGAAATCGAAAAGACCATCGCTGCATCTTATGATGTTCAGAACGAATCGGAAGGCAGGCTGAAGGAGACCGCGGCCCGAAAGGAAGAGCTGTCGGGAAAGCAGAAGACCTTCTTTCAGAGGCGGGAGGAGCTGGCGGAGCGCATGACGTCTCTGGACAAGGAGGTGTACCGTCTGAGCGCGCAGAAGGAGCGTCTGGAGGAATCGCTGGAGGCCCAGATCAACTATATGTGGGACGAATACGAGATCACCTTAAGCGATGCGTCCGGCCTGCGCGACGAAAGCATGACGGATCTGTCAGCCATGAAACGGGAGATAGGCTCCTTAAAGGATCAGATCAAAAAGCTGGGCGACGTGAATGTCAACGCCATTGAAGACTATAAGAATCTGATGGAGCGCTTCAACTTTATGAAGACGCAGCACGACGATCTGGTGGAGGCCGAGAAGACGCTGGAGGGGATCATACTGGAGCTTGACACCGCCATGCGGAAGCAGTTCGCCGAAAAGTTCGCACAGATCGACCGAGAGTTCGACAAGGTGTTCAAGGAGCTGTTCGGAGGCGGAAAGGGCACGCTGGAGCTGATGGAGGACGAAGATATCCTGGAGGCCGGAATACGCATCATAGCGCAGCCCCCCGGAAAGAAGCTCCAGAATATGATGCAGCTGTCCGGCGGCGAGAAGGCCCTGACCGCCATCAGTCTGCTGTTCGCCATTCAGAATCTGAAGCCGTCGCCGTTCTGTCTGCTGGACGAGATCGAAGCGGCGCTGGACGACTCCAATGTAGGGCGTTTTGCAAAGTACTTACATAAGCTGACAAAGAATACACAGTTCATCGTGATCACCCACAGGAGGGGAACCATGGAACAGGTGGATCGTCTGTACGGAATCACGATGCAGGAGAAGGGAGTGTCCACTCTGGTAAGCGTAAACCTGATCGACAAGGAATTAGATGACTAGGAGGTCCCGTAAGTCATGAGTGATGAGAGGAATGTAGAGAAAAAAGGTTTTTTCACCAGATTGCGCGACGGGCTTGCGAAGACGAGAAACAATATCGTACACGGTATCGATTCCGTATTCAGCGGCTTTTCCGCTATCGACGATGATTTTTACGAGGAACTGGAAGAAATCCTTATCATGGGGGATATCGGCGTGAGCGCTACCGCCGACATCATCGAGAGACTTAAAAAACAGGTAAAGGAACAGCACATCAAGGAGCCCCAGGAATGCAAACGGCTTCTCATCGAGGGAATCAAGGAGCAGATGCATGTGGACGAGACGGCCTACGACTTTGAAGACAGGCAGTCCGTGATCATGCTGATCGGCGTGAACGGCGTCGGCAAGACGACCTCCGTGGGGAAGCTGGCCGGCAAGCTGAAAAGCAGAGGCCGGAAAGTGCTGATCGCCGCGGCCGACACGTTTCGCGCGGCGGCGGGAGAACAGCTTGCGGAGTGGGCGAAACGGGCCGACGTCCCCATGATCGGCGGCAAGGAGGGAGCAGACCCTGCCAGCGTGGTATTCGACGCGGTGAGCGCCGCAAAGGCGAGGGGCGTCGATGTACTGCTCATCGACACGGCGGGACGGCTTCACAATAAAAAGAACCTGATGGAGGAGCTCAGAAAGATGAACCGCATCATCGACAGAGAGTTTCCGGACGCACACAGGGAGAATCTGATCGTGCTGGACGGCACCACGGGGCAGAACGCGCTGGTACAGGCCAGAGAATTCGGAGAGGTGGCGCAGCTTACGGGCATTGTGCTGACAAAGCTGGACGGCACCGCAAAAGGCGGTATCGCCGTGGCGATCCAGTCGGAGCTGAATGTGCCGGTGAAATATATCGGCGTGGGGGAGTCTATTGACGACCTGCAGAAATTTGACGCCGATGAGTTCGTAAACGCGCTGTTCGATATAGAGAGCGCCGAATAGAAAAAGCGGAAAGGTGTGGAGAAGATGGAAGAACAAATGCTGACATTGGAAAAGTTCGAGGAGGCCTATGAGGTGGTGAAGGGCGTGACGCTGGAGACCAAGCTGGTGTTCAGCGACTACTTCAGCGCCCAGACGGGGAACAAGGTATACTTAAAGCCCGAGAACATGCAGTTCACGGGCGCCTACAAGGTGCGCGGCGCATATTACAAGATGAGCACCCTGACGGAGGCGGAGCGCGCCAAAGGGCTGATCACGGCGTCGGCCGGCAATCATGCGCAGGGAGTCGCCTACGCCGCAAAATGCTACGGCGCAAAATCAACCATCGTGATGCCTACCACCACGCCCCTGATGAAGGTGAACCGCACAAAGAGCTACGGCGCCGAGGTGGTGCTCTGGGGCGACGTGTACGACGAGGCGTGCGCCAGGGCCTATGAGCTGGCGAAGGAGCACGGCTACACCTTTATCCATCCCTTTGACGATCTGACGGTGGCCACCGGACAGGGCACCATTGCCATGGAGATCATCAAGGAGCTGCCTCTGGTGGATTACATTCTGGTGCCAATCGGCGGAGGCGGCCTTGCCACGGGCGTTTCGGTGCTGGCAAAGCTCTTGAATCCCAAGATCCGCGTCATCGGCGTGGAGCCCGCAGGCGCGAACTGTATGCAGGAATCCCTGAAGGCGGGAAAGGTGACCACGCTTCCTACGGTCAATACCATCGCCGACGGTACGGCGGTGAAGACGCCCGGCGAAAAGCTCTTTCCCTACATTCAGAAAAATCTCGACGATATCATCACCGTGAACGATGAGGAGCTGGTGGTGACTTTCCTTGACATGGTGGAAAATCACAAGATGGTGGCGGAAAACTCGGGACTTCTCGCCGTGGCGGCGCTGCGGCATCTGAACGTGAAGGACAAGAAGATCGTCTCCATCATCAGCGGCGGCAATATGGACGTAATCACCATGTCCTCCGTGGTACAGCAGGGATTGATCATGCGGGACAGGATCTTTACCGTTTCCGTCCTGCTGCCCGACAAGCCGGGCGAGCTCTACAGAGTCTCCGGAATCATCGCCGACGTGAACGGCAACGTGATCAAGCTGGAGCACAATCAGTTCGTCTCCATCAACAGGAACGCCGCCGTGGAGCTTAGGATCACCATGGAGGCATTCGGCCCCGAACACAAGCAGCAGATCATGGACGCTCTGGAAAGAGAAGGCTTTAAGCCCAAGCAGGTACGCACGGTCATCTGACGCGATCATAAAAAGTGAAATAGTTTCTCCGAGAAATCCGCATACTACAATATGCGGATTTTTTGCTTTATTTTAGAGCCGAAAGGCAGGAAAGGAGAATCGTCATGGCGGCAGGACATACGGGAAACTCGGAACAGGAAAAGGAGATTCGGTACGAGGCCCAAAAAACATTGCGGCGCAGAGTGCAGGATTATCTGGTCATTACGGCGGCGTCCATAGTCTACGGCGCAGCGGTGGGGCTGTTCTTGGAGCCGAATCAGCTGGCGCCCGGCGGCGTGACCGGCATTTCCATCATATTGAATCGGCTCACCGGCCTGCAGACGGGTACATTGATGTTTCTTATCAACATTCCCATTCTGGCCGTAGGCGCGTGGAAATTCGGCTGGCAGTTCATTCTGTCTACCATATACAGCACGGCGCTCACCTCCTATTTCACCAACCGCATGGCGCTTCTCGGGCCGGTGACCGCGGATCCCCTGCCGGCGGCTTTGGCGGGCGGCGCCATGATGGCCGTGGCTCTGGGGCTGGTCTTTAAATCGGGGGCCACCACCGGCGGAACGGATATCATCGTCAAGCTGCTTCGGCTGAAATTCCCGCAGTTAAAGACGGGATCGCTGTTTCTGGCCACGGACGCCGTGGTGGTGACGTGCTCCGCGTTGGCGTTTGGCAATATCGACAAGGCGCTGTATGCGGGGCTGGTGGTGCTGATCAATTCCATGCTGCTTGACATTGTGCTCTACGGGCGGGACGGCGCCAAGCTGCTTTTCATCATCAGCGATGATCCGGAGAAAATCGTGTCCCGACTGCTGGAGGAATTGGAGGTGGGCGTCACCTACCTGTCCGGAACGGGCGCCTACAGCGGACGGGAAAAGCGTGTGATCATGTGCGTGATCAAAAAACAGTACGCCTACAAGGCGGAGGAGATCGTGCGGCAGGAGGAGCCGCTGGCGTTTACGATCGTCACCGGCGCCACGGAGATTTTCGGAGAGGGATACAAGAGCCTGTTCAGCGAGAAAGTGTAAAAGAAAAAATATGAGCGAAAAGGTGTGGCAAAAGGGTGTAAAGAAATTTTACTTGACACATATTCTCCGGTGTAGTAAGATACACAAATGGATAAGATTTATGAACAGGCAATGCTCTTTGATTTCTACGGCGAGCTGCTGACGGAGCATCAGCGCAGTATCTACGCAGATGCGGTATACAACGATATGTCTCTCGGCGAGATTGCCGAGGAGCGGGGCATCAGCAGGCAGGGCGTACACGATCTTCTCAGGCGTTGCGACAAGATTTTGCAGGATTATGAGAATAAGCTCCATCTGGTAGAGCGGTTCACCAGAGCAAAGGAAACGGTGGGAGAGATCGTAAGACTGACTTCTTCGGAAACCGGACAGACCGACGAGCAGGAAAGGCTTCTGCGGATCAGAGCCTTGGCCGAAGAGCTTATGAATGAGTTGTGAGGATATGACGGGTGGCATTTGAGAGCTTAACGGAAAAATTGCAGAATGTATTTAAGAACCTGAGGAGCAAGGGCCGCCTGACGGAGGAAGATGTAAAGGCCGCTCTGAAGGAAGTCAAGATGGCGCTGCTGGAGGCGGACGTTAATTTCCGGGTGGTGAAGCAGTTCGTCAAGGCCGTGGAAGAGCGGGCCGTGGGTCAGGACGTGATGAACGGCCTCAACCCGGGGCAGATGGTGATCAAGATCGTCAACGAAGAGATGATCGCGCTGATGGGAAGCGATACCACGGAGATTGCCATGCAGCCCGGAAAAGCCGTCACGGTCATTATGATGGTAGGTCTTCAGGGTGCAGGTAAGACCACGGCCACGGCGAAGATCGCGGGAAAGCTGAAGACCAAGGGAAAAAAATCTCTGCTGGCCGCATGTGACGTCTATCGGCCGGCGGCGGTGGAGCAGCTTCAGATCAACGGAAAAAAGCAGGAGGTGGACGTGTTCTCCATGGGTACTGACCACCGACCTGCCGAAATCGCTGCGGAGGCCGTTGCATATGCGCAGAAGAACGGCCACAATGTGGTGATACTGGATACGGCCGGACGTCTTCACATCGATGAGGACATGATGCGCGAGCTGCAGGAGATCAAGGAGAAGGTCACTGTGCACCAGACGCTTTTGGTGGTAGATGCCATGACCGGACAGGACGCCGTGAACGTCGCAAAGGAATTCGACGAGAAGGTGGGAATTGACGGCGTTGTTCTGACGAAGATGGACGGAGATACAAGGGGCGGTGCGGCGTTATCCATAAAGGCCGTCACAGGCAGGCCCATACTGTATGTAGGCATGGGGGAAAAGCTCTCCGACATGGAACAGTTCTATCCCGACAGAATGGCCAACCGGATCCTTGGCATGGGCGACGTGCTGACGCTGATCGAAAAGGCTCAGGAAAATATAGATCTGGACGAAGAAAAGAGCCGCGAGATGGCGGGCCGTATGAAGAAGGGAAAGTTCGACTTTGAGGACTATCTCGAGAGCATGAAGCAGATGCGCAAGATGGGAGGTCTCTCCGGCATTCTCGGAATGCTGCCCGGCATGGGTATAAAGGGAGCGGATCTGGAGTCTCTGGCAGACGACAAACAGCTTAGACAGACGGAGGCCATCGTGCTTTCCATGACGAAGGAAGAGCGAAGGGACCCGAAGCTTTTGAATCTCCCGCGAAAGAACAGGATCGCCAGAGGCGCGGGGGTGGATATTGCGGTGGTCAACCGCTTTGTCAAGCAGTTCGAGCAGAGCCAGAAGATGATGAAACAGTTCGGCGGCGGAGGAAAGCACGGCAGGGGAATGTTCGGCGGTTTTCCCGGTATGGGAGGCAGATTTCCCTTTTGACCTTAGGTGAATATGGTGCGCGTAAATTTCCGTGTATCCTTTTCATAAAAAACATTAAGAGCCGAGAAACGGCAGAAAGAGGTAAGAAAATGGCAGTAAAGATCAGATTGAGAAGAATGGGACAGAAGAAGGCTCCTTTTTATAGAATCATTGTAGCTGATTCCCGTTCTCCCAGAGACGGCAGATTCATCGAGGAGATCGGCACCTACGATCCCAGCACCGATCCCAGCACCTTTAAGATCAACGAGGAGCTTGCAAAGAAGTGGCTTGCAAACGGCGCTCAGCCCACGGAGGTAGTCGGCAAACTCTTTAAGGCAGCCGGCATCGAAAAATAGTTTCTGATTCTCAGGAGGTGGCCTATGAAAGAACTGGTGGAAGTAGTGGCGAAAGCGCTTGTGGACAACCCCGATGAGGTGGTAGTGACCGAGAGGACCGAGGGCCGCAGCACCATTATCGAGCTGCATGTAGCGGCGTCCGATATGGGTAAAGTCATCGGAAAGCAGGGCAGGATTGCCAAAGCGATCCGCGCCGTGGTAAAAGCGGCTTCAACCAAAGACAACAAGAGAGTAGATGTTGAGATCGTATAGCTATGGAAGATTTTTTTCAGGTAGGTATTATCACGGCGACTCACGGGCTGAAAGGTGAGGTAAAGATATTTCCCACCACAGACGATCCCAACCGTTTTAAGAGATTAAAGGAAGTGCTGCTGGATACCGGAAAAGAGAGAAAAAAGCTGGAAATTGAGGGCGTCAAATTTTTCAAAAAATTTGTGATCCTGAAATTTAAAGGTCTGGACAGCATCAACGACGTGGAGCGGTATCGGAGGTGTTCCCTGTTGGTGGACAGAGAACACGCCGTCCGCCTGGGGCGGAATGAGTACTTTATCGCGGATCTCGAGGGACTTCAGGTCCGCGACGAGGACGGGACGCCCATCGGCGTGTTAAAGAGCGTTATGGAGACCGGAGCCAACGACGTGTATGAGATCGAATTGTCAGATGGCAGGCAGTTGTTGCTGCCTGCCATTCAGCAATGTGTGCTGGAGGTCGACGTGGAAGCCGGATTTATCCGGATCCACATTTTGAAAGGATTGTTGGACGAGCCGTGACGAAATTTCATGTACTGACCCTGTTCCCCGAGATGATCGAACAGGGACTGAGCTGCGGCGTTATCGGCAGAGCGGTGAGGCATCATATCATATCGCTGAATCCGGTAAATATCCGTGACTACACTTTGGAAAAGCACGGGAAGGTGGACGATTATCCCTATGGAGGCGGGGCCGGTATGCTGATACAGGCCCAGCCCGTTTATGATGCGCACAAGGCGATAACAGGCGGCAGAAGGGTGCGCACGGTCTATGTGACGCCTCAGGGCCGTCCCTTTGACCAAAAGCTGGCAAGGGAGCTTGCCGCGGAGGAGGAATTGATCCTTCTCTGCGGGCACTATGAAGGCATTGACGAACGCGTCCTGGAGGAGATCGTCACAGACGACGTCTCTATCGGGGACTATATTCTGACGGGGGGCGAGCTGGCGGCAATGGTCATCATAGACGCGGTGGCGAGACTGTGCCCCGGCGTGCTGGGAAACGATTCCTCCGCCTCGGAGGAGAGCTTTCACAACGATCTGCTGGAATATCCTCAGTACACCAGACCGGAGGTGTGGCAGGACAAAAGCGTACCGGAGGTACTGCTGTCCGGAAACCATGCGGAGGTAACAAAGTGGCGGCTTGCGCAGTCCATAGAGCGGACAGGGAAAAGGCGGCCCGATCTCTATGAAAAGTACCTGCAAAAGCAGCAGCTGGCCGAACGTCTTGCCGGGGACAAACGGAACAATATCCATCTGACGGAATCCCTCCTGCGGGGGCGCGGCGAGATCATGTGCGCTCTGGGGGAGGACGCAGCAATCTATGACCGAAGCAGCGGGGTGTGCATGTTAAGGGCGTCCTCGCCGGAAGCGGGCGCACGGCTTTTGGAGAGCTGCCCCGAAGGCGTCGGCCGGTATCTGGCGGAAGGGGAGCATGTGGTGACGCTGCTGCAGGAGAGGGGCTTCGACCGGATCTGTGAGTACAGTCAGTACCTGTACACCCAAAGGGAGCCGCTGCCGGTGCGGCATAAGGAGATCCGCAGGCTGGGAGAGGAAAGCCTTGCCTATATCTGCAGCCGGTATCCTGCGGTGAGCCAAAAGTACGGAAGGGAAAGGCTGCTTGCGGGAGCCGTGTACGGCGCTTTCCGGGAGCGGCAGCTCGTGGGCTTTGCGGGAATACACGGCATCGGAAGCGTGGGAATGCTCTTTGTGGAGGAAGCCTTCAGGGGGAGAGGAATCGGGGCCTCTCTGGAAAGCTTCTGCATCAACCGGCTCCTGGAGAGCGGC
Source organism: uncultured Acetatifactor sp. (assembly GCA_947624245.1). Lineage (GTDB taxonomy): Bacteria > Bacillota > Clostridia > Lachnospirales > Lachnospiraceae > Acetatifactor. The sequence goes on from CANQJL010000026.1 coordinate 18,531, forward strand.
TGCGTGCCGTTCGTACACGTGCCGTCGGGGCATAAGGCGGCGGAGCATCTTCAGGATAAGCTGGGGCTGTACCCTGCGGGAAATCACGTGCATTGGCTCGGAAAGGAAGGCCGTTGACAGCAGATGTGAAAAGCAATATAATAATATTGTAATTAGTATACCGTGCCTTATTCTGTCAGGAGGTGCAAGTTATGAAGAAACTTATGAAGAAACGGAAACTGATTCTGTCTGTGGGAGCGATTGTGCTGCTGTTCGCGGCAGGGGCGATTCTGTATGGATTGAAGGGAATGCGTCGGGTGGAGGCGTCTGAACCGGAAAGCGTGTACCGTGTTCTGCCGGGCGATCCCGAGTGGGAACAGCTTGGCAGCGTCGAGGAAAAGATTCGCGCATGTTCCGTTGACGAGGAGGCCCTGCGCAATCTGACAGATGAAGAGCTGGTGCAGGCCGTTCTGGACTATCCGTTCCTGATCGATCTCTTTTTAGCGGACGATCCCAAGGTCGCCGTGCAGTCGCTTCGCCGGAATTCCGATGCATTGAAAGAACTGCTGTCCAGAGAGAATGCCAAGGATATTCTGATGAGCTGGGTCAATGCACAAAAAGCCAAAGGGACCGATGCGATTTCCGCGAAAGAGGCGATACGGCAAGATGAAGTGACGCTTCTTCTTTTGCACACGGAGGAACTGAGGCAGGCGCTTACACAGGCTGATCTTGAGACGCTTTCCGAGTTCTCGGCCGGAGATTCTGCGGTGGAAAATTGATAGGAAGCACACATATTGCATTATAAATGCACTGTAAAATGCACTGTGTTTGATGAAAAGGCTTGCATTTCGCCCTTCTCTATGGTAGAATCTAAATGTTGCGAAAACGAGATGGTCCTCTGTTACAGGCGGAGCGCATAGGAAGCTTCCGTGAAATGTATTAAGAACATCCAATTTTTAAAATAAGGAGGCTCGTTATGAGTGAGATCATCAAGGAGATCGAGGCCGCTCAGTTAAAGGAGAAGGTCGACGATTTTGCGGTTGGAGATACCGTCAGGGTCTATGGTAAGATCAAGGAGGGCAACCGCGAGAGAATTCAGGTATTTGAAGGCGTTGTGTTGAAGCGTCAGGGCGGAAGCAGCCGAGAGACTTTCACAGTCAGAAAGACCTCTAACGGCATCGGCGTTGAGAAGACATGGCCCTTGCATTCCCCCAATGTGGAGAAGATCGAGGTAGTCAGAAGAGGTAAGGTAAGACGTGCGAAGCTGAACTACTTGAGAGGCCGCATCGGTAAGAAGGCTAAGGTAAAAGAGCTTGTAAAATAAGCTGACGTAAGGGGCTGCTGCAAGAGCAACAGCTCTTTTATGTTATACTGATATATGTTATACTCGTATGGAAAGAGTGAAGCTTGCGGGATATGACTTATGGCCAACATTAAAGGATTAAGTTTTTATAAGAAAAAGAAAAAGATAAGCTCTGCCGCCGTAAGAGAGGTATTCAGCTGGATCTTCGGTATTCTGGCGGCGATTTTTATCGCGGCCGTGCTGAACTTTTTCCTGGGAATGACGACCAATGTGGTGGGGGCTTCCATGGAGCCCGCGCTGTATAACGGTCAGCAGATTTTTATCAACAGGTTCCTGTATGTTCTGTCCTCGCCCAAGGCCGGAGATGTGGTGGTATTTTTGCCGAACGGCAATGAGAACGCCCATTATTACGTGAAAAGGGTGGTGGCGGAGCCGGGGGACAGCCTTGTGATCCGAAACGGGATTCTGTATGTGAACGGGCTGGAAAGTCAGTGGGTGGCGGAAAAGATTGCCGATCCGGGCATCGCCGTCAATGAGCTCACGCTCAACAGCGGCGAGTTCTTCTGCATCGGCGACAATCCCGGCAACAGCGAGGACAGCCGTTCCGCCAATATAGGCCCCGTGCAGGAGAAGGACATTATTGGAAAGGTGTGGTTTCGTACCGCCTGCGATCAGCTCGGTATGGGATTTGTGAAGTGAAATGAATTATTCCGATTCGGGATACCATTGGTATCCCGGGCATATGACAAAAGCGGTCCGCATGATGCAGGAGAATATCGGACTGATCGATCTTCTGATCGAACTGATAGACGCAAGGATCCCCATGAGCAGTCGAAATCCGGACATTGACAGGCTGGGCGCGGGAAAGGCGAGGATCATTCTGTTAAATAAATCCGACCTGGCAGATCCCGACTGCAACAGACAGTGGATTGCTTATTTTCAGGAGCAGGGCGCTCACGTGCTGGAGGTCAATTCCAAAACGGGCGCAGGCGTCAAGGCCATCAACGGTCTGGTGCAGGAGGCGTGCAGGGAAAAGATAGAACGGGACAGAAAGCGCGGCATTGTGAACAGGCCCGTGCGTGCTATGGTAGTGGGAATCCCGAATGTGGGAAAATCTACCTTCATCAACTCCTTTGCGGGGAAGGCATGTGCGAAGACGGGCAACAGGCCCGGCGTTACAAAGGGAAAGCAGTGGATTCGGCTGAACAAAAATCTGGAGCTTTTGGACACGCCCGGTATTCTGTGGCCGAAATTCGAGGATAAGCAGGTGGGAATGTATCTTGCGTTCATCGGCTCCATGAATGACGAGGTCATCATGACGGAGGAGATGGCCTGCAGTCTGCTGAGCGTTCTGCATAAATCCTATCCCGATGCCCTGCAGGCGCGTTACGGCATTGCCTGGGAAGATGACCCGTGGGCCACTCTGGAGGCGATCGCCCGCAGCAGGGGCTGTCTGACAAAGGGCGATGGGCTTGACAGCAGGAAAGCCGCCGGTATCCTGATCGATGACTTTAGGAGCGGACGCCTGGGACGTATGACTTTGGAACAGATCGGGACGCGCTGCTAGACGGCAATGCATCGGCGGAAAGGTATGGTATCACAGATGAATAAGACGATGAAGGAAATGATAAGCACGCTGCTGTATCTGCTGGGTGTGCTGCTCGTTGTTTATTTTGTCATTACGTTCGTGGGACAGAGGACGGAGGTGGACGGCGCCTCGATGGAGCCCACCCTCTACCACGGGGATAATCTGATCGTGGACAAGATCACCTACCGGTTCAAGGAGCCGAGGCGGTTCGACATAATTGTCTTTCCCTATAAATATCAGGAGAATACGTTCTATATCAAGAGGATCATAGGACTTCCCGGCGAGAAAGTGCAGATCGATGAGATGGGAAATATCTATATCAACGGGGAAGTGCTTCGGGAGGGCTACGGAAAAGAAGTGATAAGGGACCCGGGAATAGCCGCGGAGCCGATCCAGTTGGGCGAGGACGAGTATTTTGTGCTGGGCGACAACCGGAACAACAGCACCGACAGCCGTTCCGAGGGAGTCGGCAACATACAGGGAAAGGATATCGTCGGCAGGGCGTGGATGCGCATATGGCCCTTCTCGAGGGCCGGAATCCTGCGGCACCGATAAAGGAGAAAGGAATCCACATACAGTGTTGAGATACAAAGAGCAATAGTACACGGGAGAGCGGTATGGGCACTGGGGAAAGTATTCAGGAGATACGTAGGAGATTGCAGGCAGCCTGTGCAGACGGGCTGCCTGAATTCATTGCCCTCTACGGCGGGGACGAGCGCGCGGGCGTTCAGAAGCTTGTGGAGAGCGCAAGGAGACGGCTGCAGGAGCTGGAGCTGGAAAAGGCACGGATAGAGAAACTGCGGGTGTATGAGGAACAGTACGGCGACTGCGAGTATATCTGCGGTGTAGACGAGGTGGGAAGAGGGCCTCTGGCGGGGCCCGTGGTGGCAGGCGCCGTGATCCTGCCAAAAGGCTGCCGCATTTTATATATTAATGATTCCAAGCAATTATCCGAAAAAAAGAGAGAAGAGCTTTATCAGGTGATCATGGAGAAGGCGGTGGCCTGTGCGGTGGGGTATGCCACGCCGGAGCGCATCGACGAGATCAACATTCTGCAGGCGACCTTTGAGGCGATGCGCGAGGCAATCGGGAAATTGAATCCCGCGCCGGATATTCTGTTAAATGACGCGGTGAAGATCCCCGGTGTCCCGATCCGTCAGGTGCCTATCATCAAGGGGGACGCAAAGAGCATCACCATAGGTGCCGCAAGCATTATCGCGAAGGTGACCAGGGATCGCCTGATGACGGAGTACGACAAGGTATTTCCGGAGTATGATTTTGCGGGGAACAAGGGGTACGGGAGCGCCGCCCACATTCAGGCGCTGAAAAAGTACGGCCCTACTCCCATACATCGCAAAAGCTTTATCGGACATTTTGTAAAAGTGTGAACCGAAGGCCGGTAAGCGGCAGAATGAGAGGGAAAATGAGACTGTCACAGTTGTTTACGGGAGACAGACGCATTGAGGATAATGCGCGGTCCGCAAGACCGAGTCCGTCCGCCGTGGCAAACATCAATAAGCAGATCCGTTCTCTGGTCCCGGGCCAGACCATTCACGGTGAGATCGTGGCCAGGAACGGCAGCGAGGTCCATATCAAGCTGGCCGACGACGTGGTGCTTCAGGCGAAGGTCGATCAGAACATGAATCTGGAGGTCGGAAAGACCATGACCTTTGAAGTCAGGAACAACGGAAGTGCTCTGACCTTAAGTCCGCTGTTCCAGAATGTCTCCGCGGACGTGAATGTGCTGAAGGCGCTTGATATGGCCGGAATCCCCGTGACAGAGACGTCGGCGGCCATGACCTCCCAGATGATGGAGGCAGGACTTCCCGTGGACAGAAATTCGCTGCAGCAAATGTTTCGGGAGATCAATGCCTTTCCGCAGGCGCAGGTGGAAGACATCGTGAACCTCCACAGGCTGGGAATGCAGGTGACACGGGAAAATGTGGAGCAGATGATATCCTACCGCAATCTGACCCACCAGCTTGCGGAGGGAATGGAGACAGTGCTGGGGGCGCTTCCGGAGGCGATGGACGGTATGCTGGCCGAGGGCAATCTGTCCGGACTTTCAAATTTGTATCAGGAAATTTTTCGCTTAGTGCAGGAGGGGCAGGGAACCGTCCCCGCGGCAGAAGAAGGGGCCGCACAGGCGCAGGCTTTGTCTGAAAACGGGGAGGCTGCCGCTTCTGTGAGCGATACGGCTGTGGCGGCGGAAACGGTCGTCTCCGAGGAAGGCGCGCCACAGACGGGTGCGGCGGCAAGTCAGGGGCAGATGTCTGAGGCAACGGCGCAGCTTGGCAGTACGCCGGAGCCGGCGGCGGAAATACTTCTTGAGGAGACAGACGCCGCAGGCACGGCGCCGGAGGCGGCGCTGCAGGAGACGGACGGCGGGCTTTTGGCACAGGGGAGGACGGCGCTGTCCGAACAGCTGACCTCTGCCCTTTCGCTTCTTCCCATTTCCGCAGGGGAGGCCGAAGCGCTGGCCATGCAGCTTCAGCAGTTCGGCCGCGGCGAATTGTCGCCGGAGCAGTTCTTTGCGGCGGCGGGCCGAATGCTTGAGGCGGCGCAGACCGCGGAGGGCGGCGTGCAGGCATTGCACCGTATTTTTTCGGGAGCCGACTTTAAGACGCTCTTGACGGAACAATTCAAGAATCTGTGGATGATGAAGCCGGAGGAGCTTTCCCAGCCCGGCAAGGTAGAGGAGCTGTACAGGCGCATTGACAGACAGCTCAAGGTGTTGAGCCATGCGCTGGAATCGGGCGGGCAGGCGGAGAGCACGGCGTACCGCGCCACGGTCTCGCTGACACAGAACGTGGATTTCTTAAATCAGTTGAACCAGATGTACTCCTATGTGCAGATTCCGCTGCATTTGCGTCAGGGAGACGCCCACGGGGAGCTGTATGTGTACGCGAACAAGAGGAATCTCGCGGAAAATGACGGCAAGATAAGCGCTTTGCTGCACCTGGACATGGAGCACCTCGGTCCGGTAGATGTGTATGTGACCTTAGAGCAGACAAAGGTAAACACAAAATTTTACGTGCGCGACGACGAGATGCTGGATTTTCTGAGCCAACATATGGATATCCTTACAGAGAGGCTGGCAAAGCGCGGATACGACTGCAGCTTTTCCATGACGGCCAGAGGAGAAGACAAGGAGCAGACCAGCGGCATCGCGCCTGTGCTTCAGCAGGAGAAGGGCGTGCTCTTGTCGCAGTATGCCTTTGACGTAAGGACTTAAGCGGGGTGGTTTTATGAGCGATGCAAACGGATCGAAAGAGAAAAAGGTAAAGCAGGCCATTGCGCTGGAGTACGATCCCTCGGATCAGGCCCCCAAGGTGGTGGCCAGCGGACGCGGAATCCTAGCGGAGAAGATCATCGAGAAGGCAAAGGAGAGCGATGTGCCTATCCACAGGGACGATAAGCTGGCGGACACGCTGTCGCGTCTGGAGATCGGCGAGATGATTCCGCCGGAGCTCTATGAGGTGGTGGCGGAAATTCTGATCTTCGTGGATTCCATGGACAAGATCAAGAGCAAAATGAAAGGATAGCAGAGAAGGCCCTTGAATAAAAGAGAGATAGGCTCGGACAAGGAAGCCCTGGCGGCGGAGTATCTGAAACGGCACGGCGTGAGGATCGTGGAGAAAAATTACCGGACCGACCGCGGGGAGATAGATCTTGTGGGATATCACGACGGCTACCTTGTCTTTGTGGAGGTAAAATACCGCTCCGGCACCGCCGCGGGAACCGCCGCGGAGGCCGTTGACAGGCGCAAACAGCTCAGGATATGCAGGGTGGCGGAGCATTACAGATATGCTCACGGAATCGGAGAGAACGTGGGCGTGCGGTATGACGTGGTGGCAATACAGGGAGAGCGGATCGAATGGTTCCCCAATGCCTTTTCGCATATCGGCGGACAGCGGAGGAAGTATGTTTCATATAGAGCGTGATGACAGAGCCGCAGGCGAGGTGATGCGGCAGAACATCTTTTGGGTCGATACGGAAAACGAACTGGAATATTTGACCTTTCCGCTTTTGGAGGAGACGGGGCTGGTGCGTCATCTGATCTCCACAAGAACGGGCGGTGTCAGCCGCGGCGAGTTTTCCTCCCTGAATCTCGGTTTTACCCGAGGAGACCGCAGGGAGGACGTGGAGGAGAACTATCGGCGCGTGGCCGCCGTGCTGGAGTGCGCTACGGAAAATATGACGGCGTCCCAGCAGACGCACACCACCAATATCCGCCTCGTCACAGGAAAGGACAGGGGCAAGGGCATCGTAAGGCCCGCGGACTATCACGACGTGGACGGTCTGATCACAGCGGAACCCGACCTAGCGCTTGTGACATACTATGCGGACTGCGTGCCGCTTTTGTTCGTGGATCCGGATCACAGGGCCATCGGGCTGGCCCATTCCGGCTGGCGGGGGACCGCGGGGCGAATGGGACAGTGTATGGTAGACGCCATGGTGTCGAATTTCGGCAGCGATCCCGCCAGACTCTATGCGGCTGTGGGCCCTTCCATTTGTCAAAGCTGCTACGAGGTGAGCGAGGACGTGGCCGAACGGTTCGCACAGCTTGAGAATCAGTCTGAAGAATACAGGCGGGAGGCCCTGCGGCGGGGCGTTTACGGGAAGGGGTCTGACGGCGGGATTCCCAGACTGATCGAAAAGGGGAAGCAGCCGGGAAAATATCAGTTGGACCTGTGGCTGGCAAATCTTGTGATCTTAAAACAGGCCGGAATTCGCTGGGAGAGGCTGGCGGTCACTGATATCTGCACCTGCCACAACAGCGCTTACCTGTTCTCACACCGCGCAAGCGGCGGAAGGAGAGGAAATTTTGCGGCATTTTTGATGCTGGCGCCGAGGACCTGAGGGACGAAAGAAATTTGAGCGAGCCTGCGTGAACGCAGCGAAAGAGAGGAATTATGGCAAACATACTGGTATGTGACGACGACAGGGAGATCGTAGATGCAATCGAGATATATTTGAGCCAGGACGGATATCAGATATTCAAGGCTTATGACGGCGAGCAGGCCATTGAGATCCTGAAAAACGAGGAGATACACCTGTTGATCATGGACGTGATGATGCCGAAGCTGGACGGTATCCGCGCCACATTAAAGATCAGGGAGTACAGCAGCATTCCCATTATCCTTCTCAGCGCGAAGTCGGAGGATACGGACAAAATACTGGGACTTAACATCGGCGCGGACGATTATATCACGAAGCCCTTCAATCCTCTGGAGCTGGCGGCCAGAGTGAAATCCAACCTGCGCCGCTATACCTCGCTGGGAAGCCTGAATACCGAAAACAAATCCGTGTATCAGGTGGGCGGCCTTGTGATAAATGACGAGACCAAGCAGGTGACGGTGGACGACGAGCCTGTAAAGCTGACGCCCATCGAGTACAATATCCTGCTGCTGCTGGTGAAGAATCAGGGCAGGGTCTTTTCCATCAATCAGATCTATGAGAGCATTTGGAACGAGGACGCCATCGGAGCGGACAATACCGTTGCCGTGCACATTCGCCATATCCGCGAAAAGATCGAGATCAATCCCAAGGAGCCGCGCTATCTCAAGGTAGTATGGGGCGTCGGGTACAAGGTGGACAAGCAATGAACCGAAGGGTATGCGTGCAGAGCACGCAGGGAGTGTCGAGATGAAAAAGCCTGTATTGAAAAGGATTTTGATAGGTCTGCTTCAGCATCTGCTGGCCGCCGGCATCATGGCGGCGGTGGCGGGACTTTTGCTGAACTCATATGTTGCGGTTAAATCCATTGACGGAACGCAGGTCTATCGTATCTTTCCTCTGGGCGCAGGACAGGAGTTTGAGGATTCCGACATCTATAACGATCTGCTGCACAGCGCGGTGTCCGATATCACGCAGCTTGTTGTCATCAAGGAGCAGCTGGAGACGAACGGTGAATTTGACGCTTCCAAGGTCATTGATGTGACCGACTATGCCGTTCGCGTGGGGGTAGATGAGGGCTGTGCCGTCACGGCGGAGTATGAGCTGGACGACCTGATCAAATGGGGAAAGCACGGTGTGGATTACATTCAGCGCACCATGAGCATGTCTGATTTCGTCACTTATTTCGGCTATTGCATTTATCCCGAAAATTATAAGCTGAATGAATACGGCGAGCTTGTCTTCGACGATTTCTATAAGATCACACAGGAACCGGAGCCTTTTGCGGACGACAGTGAAATACAGAACGGCGAACAGGAGAACAGCGATCCGGCTGCGGACCCTTCCGGAAAGAGCAGCGAAGAGCTGGAAGCCATACGCACTCATATGGAGGAATTTACGCAGGATCAGCTCGAGGATCTGGTCTTTTCCCATATTATGGCGGAGGATCTGAGTGAGATCATGCTGAACAGGGAGGACGACGGGCGTCTGATGGTGTCCTTCCCGATGCTCAACTGCCGTTATGAGGCCAAGGACGGTTCCAGACAGCTTACCGACTGCACGGATAACTGGATCGACTATATGAGGCTGCAGACGAACGTTGCGGCTGCCGTCGAGGGGCTGACGGAAAGCTACGAGCGATATCAGATATGCAATCCAGTATATGGGGAGGGGAACGGCAACGTCAAGTACATGGTCCGCATCTCCTCGGAGGAGGGCACCCGCACTTATACGAACCTGCCTGAGATCGAGAGCGCAGATGATGAATTTGTCACGGAGTACTTCGCCGAATACAGAAGCTATCTCGTGTATTATCCAGACAGTCTGCTGTACATCGGAAATACCGATATAGACGAGGCACAGATGTACGGATATATAAGCCGGTATGAGTACAGCTATCCGGATACCACCCATATCTGGATCGGCGTGGACAACACTTATCCGGTGGCGGGAGACGCTTTCGGCACCGCATATCAGATATACGACAAGGTACTTCCCAATGTGAGCCGGATCGTCTGCCTGATTGTCCTGCTGGGCCTGATCTGGCTGGGCCTTGCGGTGCATATGTCCGTCACGGCGGGGGTGGCGTATGACGAAGCGGGCGGCAAGGTCAGATATCTGGAGCGGTTCGACCGTCTGTGGACGGAATTTTATGTCCTGTTCTTTGCGGCGGCCATATACGGAGGATTTCTGGGCTATAAAATGCTCACGGGCATTGCCGCTACCGGCGGAGTGGTGCCCGCCGAGATGATGGGTATTCAGCTGAACAGACTGTACCACTACGGCGTGTTCAGCCTGTACGGCGTCTATGTCAGCGCGGCCTTCGGCCTGTTCTGGTACAGCCTTATGCGCCGCATCAAACTGTGGAATTTCTGGAAGGACAGCCTTCTGAACCGGATTCTGAAGACCCTGAGCAATTCGGCGCGCTTTGTTTTCCGGCACAGAAACTCCGTAATCAGCACGCTGCTGCCCTATAATCTGTTCCTGTTCGGCAATCTGATCGGCCTTTTCGCGGCCTACAGGCTGCGGGAGTGGCTCCTGCCGACGGCGGCAGTCTTAGCGGGAGTGATCCTGTTCGACGGCGTGGTGGGCGTACTGCTCTTTAAGCGCAGCGCGGAGCAGAACGAAATTGTGGACGGCATCAACCGGATACGGGACGGAGAGGTGGAATTCAAGCTGGATCCGGCCAGTCTGCACGGAGCGAATCGGGAGCTGGCCGACGCCGTGAACAATATCGGAGAGGGAATCCGCAAGGCGGTGCGCACCAGCATGAAGGACGAGCAGATGAAGACGGATCTGATCACCAATGTGTCCCATGACATCAAGACGCCGCTGACGTCCATCATCAGCTATGTGGATCTGCTGAAGCGGCTGAAGATAGAAGAGGAGCCTGCGAAGGGATATATTGACATTCTGGACAACAAGGCGCAGCGGCTGAAGCAGCTTACGGACGATCTGGTGGAGGCGTCCAAGATTTCCTCCGGCAATATCGTGCTGGAACAGGAAAAGCTGGATCTTGCGCAGCTGATCGATCAGAGCTTGGGGGAATTTTCGGAGAAGCTGGAGGAATTGAACCTGCAGGTAGTCTTTGACAGACCTGACGGGCCTGCCTATATTTACGCCGACAGCCGCAGAATGTGGCGCGTGGCCGAGAATCTGTTCAACAATATCTGCAAATATGCGTTGGAGGGCACCAGAGTCTACATCGACATGTCCGCAGAGGACGGGAAAATATCCGTGTCGTTCAAGAATATCTCCAAGCAGCAGATGAACATCAGGCCGGACGAGCTCACGGAGCGATTTATCCGCGGGGATTCCTCCCGAAGCACGGAGGGAAGCGGTCTGGGGCTGTCCATCGCAAAAAGCTTGGTTCAGGCGCAGGGCGGCAGCTTCGAGATATATCTGGACGGAGACCTTTTCAAGACCGTCATAGAATTTCCGGAATATGCATAAATCAGTCGAAATCCACGTCCCTGCGGTTGTTGTATGCGTCCAGGACGCTGTGAATCTTCTCCGTAGTGGCGAGAATGTTCGACAGGGAGGCGTCGTGGTTCATAAAGTCGATCAGGGAGGCAAGGAATTTGCTCATGTCCGCCTCTATGAAATACGGTCTGGTATACAGCTCCGGCGGCAGATAGGTGAGATCGGTGGTCACTACCTTGTCAAAATAGCCCTTCTCGTAAGCTTCGTCAAAGGCCTTCAGGCCGTCTGTGAACAGACCGAACGTGCAGCAGATGAAGACACGCCGGGCATTCATGGCCTTTAACTGCCGGGCGGTGTCCAGCATACTTCCGCCGGAGGATATCATATCGTCGATAATGATAATATCCTTTCCGTCGATATTGTCGCCCAGAAATTCGTGGGCCACGATGGGATTCTTGCCGTTGACGATGGTGGAATAGTCCCGCCGCTTATAGAACATGCCCGTATCCACGCCGAGAACGGTGGCGAAATAGATCGCGCGGTCCAAAGCGCCCTCGTCGGGGCTGATGACGATCAGATGCTCCTTGTCCACGATCAGATCGGACTCGGAATTCAGCAGAGCCTTGATGAACTGGTAGGGCGGCGTAAAGTTGTCAAAGCCGTTCAGAGGAATGGAATTTTGTACTCTGGGATCGTGGGCGTCGAAGGTGATAAAGTTGCTGATTCCCATATTTCCGAGCTCTCTCAGAGCATAGGCGCAGTCCAGGGATTCCCTGGCATTTCTCTTGTGCTGCCGGCCCTCGTACAGAAAAGGCATGATCACATTGATGCGGTGCGCCTTGCCGTTACACGCCGCGATCACACGTTTCAGGTCCTGATAATGATCGTCGGGGGACATGTGATTCGTATAGCCGTTCATATTGTAAGTGATGCTGTGATTGCATACGTCTACCAGCAGGAACAGATCCTTGCCGCGGATACTCTCGTGGAAGCTGGCCTTGCCTTCTCCGCTTCCGAAGCGGGGAACGGAGACGTTCACCAGATAGTTGCTCTCGATGTAGCCGTGGAAGGCGGGATCGTTCTTCACCTTATCATTGTGGACGGTCTTGCGGAAATTGACAATATAATCGTTGACCCTGCGGGCCATGCGTTCGGCGGAGGGCAGCGCTACGATCTTGAGCGGAGCCACAGGCATTGCATTTTCCAGTTCCTGTAAATTAGGCATGATGATCCTCCATGTTATGTACCGTATTTATGTAACTGCATTTTATGTATCTGCATTTATATAACTGCGTTTCTGTACTGTATTTACAAACTTATTTTATAACATTACGGTAGTGACACGTCAAGAAATTTCTTGTATAGTATAACCAGCAGATCAATCGGCGGCAGACGGAGGAAAGGTTTCATGCAGAAGGCGCACATCATCAAAAAGGTACTTCCGGGCAGTATCGCGGAGGAATTGGAACTGGAGGCAGGGGACAAGCTGCTGGCCGTCTGCGGGGAACCTATAGAGGATATTTTTGACTATCAGTATTTGACCCAGGACAGCTACATAGAGGTGCTGATCGAAAAGCCGTCGGGAGAGCAGTGGCTTCTGGAGGTGGACAAGGATCCCGATGAGGATCTGGGAATAGAGTTTGAGAACGGTCTGATGGACGAGTACAGACACTGCCGGAATCAATGCGTTTTCTGCTTTATCGATCAGATGCCCCCGGGTATGCGAAAGACCTTGTATTTTAAGGACGACGATTCGCGTCTTTCCTTTCTGCAGGGAAATTATGTGACGCTTACCAATATGTCCGATCATGACATTGACAGGATATGCCGGTACAGGCTTTCGCCCATCAATATTTCCTTTCATACGATGAATCCCAAGCTTCGCTGCAAGATGCTCAACAATCGTTTCGCGGGAGAGGCGCTGAAAAAGGTGGATACGCTGAACGAGGCCGGCATTCACATGAACGGTCAGATCGTTCTCTGCAAGGGGCTGAACGACGGGGAGGAGCTGGAGTACAGCATCAGGGAGCTGATGCGGTATCTGCCGAATCTGGAAAGCGTTTCCGTGGTGCCGGTGGGACTGACAAAATATCGCGAGGGACTGTATCCGCTGGAACCCTTTACGGCGCCCGAGGCCGCAGAGGTCATCGACCTAATCGAAAAATATCAGAGAGAGTGCTTTGCGCGGTTCGGCGTACATTTCGTACATGCCAGCGACGAGTGGTATATCATGGCCGGCAGGGAGGTGCCGGAGGCAGAGCGCTACGACGGCTATCTCCAACTGGAGAACGGGGTCGGTATGCTGCGCCTTCTGAAAGATGAATTTCTGGAAGCCATGGGGCAGTGCCGGGGAAACGGAGCGCTGCAGGGCAGGGCGGGGGAGCTTTCAATCGCAACGGGGCTTTTGGCTTACCCATATATCAAGAAGATGACGGAGGAGCTGGAGCGGGAGTGTCCGTCTCTCAGGATCCATGTCTACCCCGTAAAGAACAGATTTTTCGGAGAGAGCATTACCGTGTCCGGCCTGTTGACCGGAAGGGACATCATAGAGCAGCTGCAGGGAAAAGAGCTCGGGGAGCGGCTCCTTCTTCCGGAAAACGTCCTGCGCAGCGGAGAGGACGTTCTTCTGGACGATCTGACCCTTGCGGACCTTGAAAGGGCTTTACAAGTGCGGATTATTATTGTAAAATCAAGCGGGCATGACTTTGTGCACGCCGTCTTGGAGCAGTGAGAACGGGAGGAAGCAATGGCAGAAAGAACGACCAAACCGATCGTTGCGGTGGTGGGAAGGCCGAATGTAGGCAAATCCACTCTGTTCAACGCATTGGCCGGAGAGAATATTTCTATTGTGAAGGATACACCGGGCATTACCAGAGATCGGATCTATGCGGACGTCTCCTGGCTGGATAAAGCCTTTACCCTAGTGGATACGGGCGGCATCGAGCCGGACAGCAAGGATGTGATCCTGTCCCAGATGCGGGATCAGGCGCAGATTGCCATAGACACCGCCGACGTGATCCTCTTTCTGGTGGACGTGCGGCAGGGACTGGTAGATGCGGACGCAAAGGTGGCGGACATGCTCAGGAGGTCCCGTAAGCCGGTGGTCCTGGTGGTAAATAAGGTGGACAGCTTTGACAAGCTGATGCCCGACGTGTATGAGTTCTACAACCTCGGCATCGGCGATCCCCACCCCATTTCGGCCGTCAACCGGCTGGGTCTGGGAGATATGCTGGAGGAGGTCGTCTCCCATTTTCCGGAGACGGCGGCAGAGGAAGCGGAGGACGAACGCCCCAGAATCGCCATTGTGGGGAAGCCGAATGTGGGGAAATCCTCCCTGATCAACAAGCTGTTAGGAGAGAACAGGCTCATCGTCTCGGACATTGCGGGGACGACGAGAGACGCCGTGGATACCAAGATAAGCTATAACGGCAGGGAATATATTTTCATCGATACGGCGGGACTTCGCCGCAAGAGCAAGGTCAAGGAAGATCTGGAAAGGTATATGATCATTCGCACCGTGAGCGCCGTGGAGCGCGCGGACGTGGTCGTTCTGGTCATCGACGCTACCGAGGGCGTCACGGAGCAGGACGCCAAGATCGCAGGCATCGCTCACGACAGGGGAAAGGCCGTGATCATCGCCGTAAATAAGTGGGACGCCGTGGAGAAGGACGACAAGACCATCTATCGCGTGACGGAGAAGGTGAGGAACACCCTTTCCTATATGCCTTATGCCGAGATACTGTTCGTCTCCGCAGTGACGGGACAGCGTCTTTCCAAGCTGTTCGAGACCATCGACATGGTCAGCGAAAATCACGCCATGCGCGTGGCCACGGGCGTGCTGAACGAGATCATGGCGGAGGCGGTAGTCCTGCAGCAGCCCCCTTCCGACAAGGGAAAGCGGTTGAAGCTCTACTACATCACGCAGGTATCCGTAAAGCCGCCCACCTTCGTGATCTTTGTGAACGACAAGGAATTAATGCACTTTTCTTATACCAGATACATTGAGAACCAGATCAGGGAGACCTTTGGTTTCAGGGGGACGCCCTTACGGTTCATCATCAGAGAACGAAACGAAAAGGAGCGGTAGAGCCAATGGGGAACAGCATTTGTCTGAGGCTGATCTGTCTTGCAATAGGATATGCGTTCGGCCTCTTCCAGACGGCGTATTTTTACGGAAAGGCACACGGGATCGATATCCGTCAGCACGGGAGCGGAAATTCCGGCACCACCAACGCCCTGAGAGTCCTTGGCACCAAGGCGGGGCTTATTGTGCTGCTGGGCGACTGTCTGAAATGTATCTTGGCCGTGGTCATCGTGCGGCTGCTCTTCGGCAAAAGTCATGGGGACATCATTTATCTTCTGTGCCTCTACGCGGGAGCGGGAGCCGTCCTTGGCCATAATTTTCCGTTCTACATGGGATTTAAGGGAGGCAAGGGAATTGCGGCCACAGCCGGATTGATCCTTTCCTTTCATCCGTATTTCATCATCATGGGCGTTGTGGTCTTTTTCGGGACGTTCTTTACCACTCATATGGTGTCGCTGGGCTCGCTTTTAGTCTACGCCTGCTTCATGGTGCAGATGGTGATCTGCGGACAGGGCGGCGTGTTCGGGGAAATGGCGCAGGCGCAGCTCTATGAGATGTACGCCGTGACGGCTTTTCTGACGCTGATGGCCTATTGGCGCCATCGGACCAATATCGTCCGTCTGCTGCACGGCAACGAGAGAAAGACCTATCTCACAAAAAAGAATCAGTCGGAAGATGACATCGAATCATCGGAAAAGAGGTAGCATGGCAAAGGTAAGTTTGATCGGCGGCGGAAGCTGGGGAATTGCGTTGGCGGTACTGCTTCACAAGAACGGACATCAGGTCACGGTGTGGTCGGCTCTGGAATCGGAGGTCGAGATGCTGGCGAAGGATCGGGAGCACAAGATGATGCCCGGCGTGATCCTGCCGAAGGATATTCTCTGCACCGGCGACGACAGGACCGCGGTGGCGGGACAGGATCTTTTGGTGTTCGCCGTGGCAAGCTCCTATACCAGAAGCACCGCTGCGCGCCTGAGCCCTCTGGTGCGGCAGGGACAGATGATATTAAATGTGGCGAAGGGCATCGAGGAGAAAACACTGATGATCCTCTCCCAGATCATAGAGCAGGAAATCCCGCAGGCGGACGTGGCGGTCATGTCCGGTCCGTCTCATGCGGAGGAGGTTGGCAGGGGAATGCCGACCACCATCGTTGTGGGCGCGAAGAGCAAAGCCACCGCCGAGTATATTCAGGGCCTCTTTATGAGCGAGGTGTTCCGCGTGTACGTAAGCTCGGATATTCTGGGTATGGAGCTGGGGGGCGCGCTGAAGAACGTAGTGGCGCTGGCGGCGGGAATCGCCGATGGATTGGGATACGGCGACAATACGAAGGCCGCGCTGATCACCAGAGGAATCACGGAGATCGCAAGGCTGGGTACTGCTATGGGCGGAAAGTTCGAGACATTCTGCGGGCTGACGGGCATCGGCGACCTGATCGTGACCTGTGCCAGTATGCACTCCAGGAATCGCAGAGCGGGCATTCTGATCGGTCAGGGCAAGACGTATGAGGAGGCCATGGCCGAGGTGAAAATGGTGGTGGAGGGCGTATACTCCGCCAAGGCCGCCATGGCACTGGCGAAGAAATACAATGTGCAGCTTCCCATCATCGAACAGGTGAATCAGATTTTGTTTGAGGGAAAGAGCGCCGATCAGGCAGTGAAAGAGCTGATGCTGAGAGACAAAAAGATCGAAGTGTCCGAGGCACAGTGGGAGACGTAAGAGCCGAGGCAGAGCGGAGAGGAATGGGGCCGTGACGCCCCGAGAGCTGACGCCTTAAGAGGCGTATCGTCTCAGGCGTCGATTCCGGCTATGATCTCTGCAGTGGTCTTGGGTCTGTTCATGGAGTACAAGTGGATATGCTTTACGCCGTTCTCCCGCAGGTCGCGGATCTGACGAATCGCGTAATCCACGCCGGCCCTGCGCATCTCGTCGGGGTCGTCCCCATAGGCGGCAAGGAGATCCGCCATGGCCTTGGGAACGCTGGAGCCCGCAAGGGTGATGGAGGTGCCGATCTGCTTCGTGGAGGTGATAGGCATGATGCCGGCGCAGATGGGGACGGAGATTCCCTTTTTTTCGGCCTTCTCCAAGAACGTATAGTAATAGTCGTTGTCCAGGAAGAGCTGGCTGATGAAAAATTCGGCCCCCGCTTCCTGTTTTT
>CANQJL010000027.1 GCA_947624245.1 uncultured Acetatifactor sp.
TGCAGGAATGGCGGAATTGGCAGACGCGCACGGTTCAGGTCCGTGTGGTAGCAATACCATGAGAGTTCAAGTCTCTTTTCCTGCATGTTGAAGCGTGCTAAGATGAAGATTAGCACGCTTTTTTTCTCTGACAGAATGGGTATTCTATCTACGGAGAGAAATGAGTGAGAAGGCGGAATGGGAAAAGGCGCAGACAAAAAGGCGGAGAGTAAAGTGAACAGGGAAACGGCGGTCCGCAGAGATTGGTATCAGCTGGATCTGTCCGCCATTGTATATCCGACCCTGCAGCGGCGGGATTTCTCCTCGGTATACCGTTTGTCCGTGGTGCTGAAGGAGGAAGTGCAGCCGCAGGTACTGCAGAAGGCGCTTGATCTGACGCTGCCCCGTTTTCCCACATACAAGGCGGCGATCAGAAAGGGACTGTTCTGGCGTTATCTGGAGCCCAATAACAGGCCGGGGCCCTTTGTGCAGGAGGACGTGAAAAATCCCTGCCAGCCCATGTACTTTAAGGCGAACAACCGCTATCTGGTACGGGTCTATTATTTTCGCAACCGCATTGCGCTGGAGGCCCATCACAGTCTGGGCGACGGCACGGGCGGCATGTGCGTGCTGCAGACGCTGACGGCTACCTATCTCAGACTGCTCGGGCATGAGGAGATAGAGAACGGCGGCTTTGTGCTGGATATCAAGGAACCTCCGGCGCCGGAAGAGCTGGAGGACGCCTATATGCGATATGCCAACGCGAAGGTGAGACCGCCCCGATTGGAGGAGAAGGCGTACCGGGTAAGAGGCACCGCGGAGCCCTTCTACACGCTCAATATCATCGACGGCATCATGTCGGTGTCTCAGGTGGCGGAGGTGGCAAAGAGGTATGACGCCACGATCACGGAATACCTGAATGCCGTGCTGCTTCAGGCTCTGCTGCAAAAGCAGCAGGAGGACGGAGGCCGCAGGCTGCGTCCGGTGAAGATTGCCATGCCTGTCAATCTGCGCCGATTCTTTCCGTCCGTCACGCTGCGGAATTTTATCACCATGATCTATCCGGGAGTGGACCCGAGGCTGGGTGAGTATACCTTTCCGGAGATCGTCCTGCAGGTCCGCAATTATATGAGGTATCATCTGAATGAAAAGCTGCTCAGAGGGGACATTACCACCAACGCCGCCACGCAGCAAAACCCGTTCATTCGCATTGTGCCGCTGTTTTTAAAGGACTTTGTGGTGCGGATGTTCTATACCAAGGTGCAGGATCGCAATTCCTCGGCGGGATTGACGAATATGGGAGCCCTGAAAGTGCCGGAGGGAATGAGGCCGTATATCGAGAGGTTTGATATTTATATGGGACAGCCCTTTTCGCGCAGGACGAACTGCGCCGTTATCAGTTTTGAAGATATCCTGACGGTGAATTTCGCCAGCAGTATCGCAGAGACGGACGTGGAGCGGTATTTTTTCCGCAGATTGGTGCGGGACGGCATACATGTCAGGATCGAAAGCAACCGTTGAACGAAGGAGAGCCCCGTAGGGTGAGAGGAGCGTTATGTCATATTGTGTGAACTGCGGCGTGGAGCTGGACGCGTCCGCCGCGAGCTGTCCGCTGTGCGGCACGCCTGTTGTCAATCCGAATGAGCTCATGAAAAAGGAGGAGGCCCAGATTCCGTTTCCCGCCAAGAAGGGACAGGTCGAGGCGGTGAAGCCAAAGGACTTGGGAGTGCTGCTGACCATGCTCGTCCTGGCTGCAGCGGCGCTGTGCGGCGCGCTGAACGCGTTCGTCTTCAGAGACAGCATGTGGGCGTTGACAGTGGCGGGAGCCTGCGCCCTGTTGTGGGTAATCCTGGAGCCCTTTGTCATCTGTACCAGGCAGCCTGTGTACCTGTCGCTTTTTCTGGACGGTGCGGCCGTGGTATTTTTGATGTATATGATTACGTTTCTGACCCGGGACATGGGCTGGTTCTTACATCTTGGGATTCCGCTGGCCGTGCTGGTGACGGCGGTGGCGGAGGCGTTCGCTTTCTGCATTTTGAAGCTGCCGAAATCTTTTCTGACGGTCCTTCTGTACTTCTTTACGGCGGTGGGACTGCTGTGCGCAGGGATAGAGACTTTGGTGGACAGATATGTGAATGGCGTCGTGGATCTGAGATGGTCGGCGGTGGTGGTGACGGTGTGCGGTATTCTGGATATCGTTTTCGTCACGATGCTGTCGCAAAAGCGACTGCGCAATGCGATCAGGCGCAGGCTTCACTTTTAGAATGTTTACAAGAGATGATATAAAATATTTTGCGGGCTCGGGAGGTCGTAAGTGGAGAGAGCAGATAAGAAAAATCAAAATTTCATGCACCTGATAAGGAGGGTCCACGGACTGGTGGAAAATCCCGATATTGAAAAGCAGCGCCGGTCGCAGGACCATATCGGCGAGATTCTGAGCAATACGCGAGATATCAGATACCGTGAGATCGATATCGACGGCATATACGGGGAATGGATCAGTGTGAACCGTGCCCATATGAAGAAGTATGTGCTGCTTCACTGCCACGGAGGCGGGTATTCCACGGGAAGCAGTATCTACGCAAGGACTCTCACTTCAAAGCTGGCGGCCTCCACGTCCATGGACGTGCTGTGCTTTGACTACCGTCTGGCGCCGGAGTATCCCTACCCCGCCGCCGCGGAAGATGCCATGAAGGTCTGGGATTATTTGATGCTTCTGGGATACGGCGCCAGAGATATCATTCTGACGGGAGATTCCGCAGGCGGCAATCTTGCGCTGTCTCTTGCGCTAAAATTGAAGAGTCAGGGGAGGCTCCTGCCCAGAGGTCTGGTGCTCATGTCCCCCTGGACGGATCTGACTTCGTCCGGAGAATCCTTTGAGACAAAGGCGGAGGTGGACCCTGTTCTGGACAGCGATTACATAGACAAGATGGTAGCGGCGTATGCAGGGGAGAAGGATCTGAAGGACCCTTATATCTCGCCGCTGTTCGGAAATTTTGAAGGCTTTCCGCCCACCTATATTCAGGTGGGGGAAAATGAGATCCTTCTGAGCGATGCAAAGCGGCTTCACAGGGCTTTTGTGGAGGCGAACGTGTCCGTGAAAATGGATATTTACCCCGGAATGTGGCATGTGTTTCAGATGTCTCCCGTGAAAGCGGCCAGAGAGGCGATGAATCGGAATGCGGAATTTATTTACGATATATGCAGGTGACGGGAGAGAAAGCTCCAAACGAAAAAAAGAGAGGAGAGCGGATATGGTTTCTGACAAAACAGCCCTTCTGAATCTGGAAAATGAACTGCTCATTACCGGCAGAAAATTGAACGACCTGATCTATGAATCACGGATCGCAGGCAGGATGCCGGGAGCGCAGACGCCTGCAGACGAGGGACTCTATCAGGACAAGATCGATCATCTGGAGGCCCATCTGCGCTATCTGCAGGGGCAGCTGGACGCATTGAAAGGTCTGCAGGCTGAGCCAAAGCCACAGGAGATGCCTGTCCTTCAGCGGGAGCAAACGCCACAGGAGACGCCTGCCCTTCAGCAGGAGCCAAAGCCACAGGAGACGCCGGTCCTTCAGCAGGAGCCAAAGCCGCAGCAGGCACCTGCCCTTCAGCCGGAGCAAAAGCCACAGGAGATGTCGGTCCCTCGGCCGGCGCCGGCTCCCGAAGAAAATTCTCGGAAGTACGAGAAATTGTTCGGCAAGAACTTTATGGGAGTATTTGCGTCCATTCTGATCTTTATCAGCCTGATTATTTTTGCCACGCTGGTGCTGCCTTATCTGAACGATACGATGAAGCTTACCGGTCTGTATCTTCTCAGCGCCGTCGTGCTGGGCGCAGGCCTCTTGCTGCATCGAAGACACAGAGAGAATAAATTCTTTGTGGCGATTATCGGATGCGGAATGGGCTGTCTGTATCTGACGCTGCTTTTGAGCAACCTGTATTTTAAGGTGATAGGGGATATTGCTCTGTATTGTCTTATCCTGATATGGGCGATACTTGCAAGAAGCCTGACCAGAGTGAAGAATCTCGTCTTTCTGATCATAGGGCAGGCGGGGATATTTATCGCAACCATACTGGGGACTATTCTGTGCGTGGCAGACGCAGATGCAAAGAAATTTCTGGTGCTGACGGTATTCTATCTGATTTCAGCAGGCGTCTTTTCTCAGATCGACAAAGACTATCTGCACGCGCTGATCCATTCCCACAGAGGCAGAGGAGACGGGGAAGCTGCCTGTGAGCCGCCCCGCTATGAGAAACGGCTGTGCAGCCATATCTGCGTCAGCCTGAACGTATTTGTCTTCACGGTGGGATTTCTCATTATGGACGCAGACGGCTGTAAAACGGCGGCTGTCCTGCTTCTTATGCTCTTTATGCTGTGTGAATTTGGTCTTTCCTTTCCGGAGAAATGCAGGAGCGGAGTCGGATTTCAATTTCTGACAGTGATCGATTCCCTGCTCCTGATTCTTCTCTTTCACGCTGCAAGGCTGCTGGAAGGGCAATATACATATGTGTTCATGTATCTGACAGCCATTGCGCTTCTGTTCTATGTGAAGAAAAAAGATGCGGGGGTGAAGCCCATCTCACAGGTGTGGGGGCTGCTCCTGGTGTTTGTGGGCTGCTGCGGCAACCGGTGGATGCGGGAGCATCTGTACGCATATCTGACAGCGATACCGTTTCTGGCCTTTGGCCGGTGGAAAAAAGAAAGGCTCTATCAGTACGCGGGCGTTGTATATCTGTTCGGAATGTGGTTCCTGCTTCCGGGAACCGGCGACAGCTTCTCAAGAATCGGGGAAGTCTTTCTGATGACGGCGGCTTCCTATGCTGTATTTCTGGCCGCAAGCCGCAGATACGAGGAGACGTGCTTTAAGGTGTTGGGGTATATCATGCTCGGCATTTTGACTGCGGGGGCGGCGTATCTCTTTTCCTATAAGGTACTTGCAACGATTTATCCCTCGGATACTGCCACGCTTCTGTCGCTTCGGGATGAGGCGGTGCTCATCGCCTTTTACACGGTGGCGGCGCTTCATCTCCTGTTCACTAAGATAGGATTTTTCGGGGAAAAGGCGGCGGTGAAGGTAACAATGCTTGGACTCAACGCCGTTTTGATGTGCATAGGACTGGTGTTCCTGCACGGTATGCCATGGCTGATCTGTACGATCCTTGTCACGGTACTTTTGTTCGTGGTCAATTCCAAAGAGCTGCTGCACAGGCACAGGAATGTGGGATACTACGTCGCCTTTAAATATACGGTGCTCATGGCGAATATTCTGGGGGCATTCGACGCGGTGAATTATGTGGTCAGCATTTGTCTGCTGGTATTCGCCGTGGTCAGCATCATCGCAGGGTTTCATAAGGACAACGCAGCATTCAGACTGTACGGTCTGATTCTGTCTATGGTCAGCGTGATCAAGCTGATCCTTGTGGATGTCAACTATGACAGTACGCTGGAAAACGCCATAAGCTTCTTTGTCTGCGGTGTATTGTGTTTTGTAATCAGTTTTATCTATCACAAGATAGACGTGGGTTTTAAAAACAAATAAAGGAATTCGGAATCGGGCGCAGAATATTATTATTAGGAGAATGGGCAATGCCGTTTGCGCGGCGGAATGAGAGGAAGCATGACGATCAGAGAAAGCTTTGAGCAGCAGGAGAAGGAGTACTTAAGCCCTTATGCGGCGCTGAGCATCAACTCCAAGGGGCGGCAGAAGCCGGAGGAGCAGTGCGATATCCGCCCCGTGTTCCAGCGGGACAGGGACCGCATTATCCACTGCAAGGCTTTCCGAAGGCTGAAGGATAAGACGCAGGTGTTCTTGACTCCGGAGGGAGATCATTACCGCACGCGGCTGACGCATACGCTGGAGGTTTCCCAGAACGCCAGAACGATAGCCAAGGCGCTTCGGCTGAACGAGGAGCTGGTGGAGGCGATAGCTCTGGGACACGATCTGGGGCATACGCCCTTCGGACATGCCGGCGAGCGGGCGTTGAACCGCGTATGTCCTCTCGGCTTTGAACATAACGTGCAGAGCGTGCGCACGGTGGACAGGCTGGAGAAGGACGGTCAGGGCCTGAATCTTACCTGGGAGGTCCGCGACGGGATCCTAAATCATCAGACCGTAGGCACGCCGCATACGCTGGAGGGTAAGATCGTCCAGCTTTCCGATAAGATCGCCTACATACACCACGATATGGACGATGCGCTGCGTGCCGGCATTCTGCGGGAGAGCGACGTCCCCGAGAGCATACGGGAAGTGATCGGCAGTACCACAGGGGAACGGCTGGACCACTTTATACATGACATTGTGACGAACAGCATGGGAAAGAACGATATCTGCATGTCGGAACCGGTGGCGGAGGCCATGAGGCAGATGCGCCGGTTCATGTTCGAGAGAGTGTATCAGAATCCGGTGGCAAAAAGCGAGGAGAGCAAGGCGGAGGCGTTGATGGAGACGCTGTATCTGCATTTCATGAATCACATTGACACCCTGCCGGATGAATTTAAGCGGTTCATAGACGAGGGGGATCCCAGGGAGCAGGTAGTCTGTGATTATGTGGGCGCTATGACGGACAGGTATGCCATATCCGTCTATGAGGAAATCTATATCCCTAAGTCCTGGGCGCTTTAGGCGTCCGGTCCTTTCGGACAGGACTGTACGGAAGAGAGTGAAGATGAGGTATCCATGCACTATTCGGAAGAATTGGTAGAGGAAGTCAGAACGAGAAACGATATTGTGGATGTGGTGGCAGGTTACGTGAAGCTTCAAAAAAGAGGAAGCAATCATTGGGGACTGTGCCCCTTCCACAACGAAAAAACGCCTTCCTTTTCCGTGTCCGGCGCCAAGCAGATGTATTATTGTTTCGGCTGCGGCGCCGGGGGAAATGTGTTCACCTTTTTGATGAACTATGAGAATTACAGCTTCTCCGAGGCGATGAAGGTGCTGGCCGATCGGGCGGGCGTTCAGCTTCCTGAGGAACAGGACGATGAACAGATGCGGCAGCGGGAGAACAAAAGGGCGAGACTTCTTGCGGTCAATAAGGAAGCGGCTAAATTTTTCTATTATCAGCTGCGGGATCCCAGAGGCGCCGTCGGTCTTCGGTATCTGCAGAACAG
The DNA here is from genome assembly GCA_947624245.1 of uncultured Acetatifactor sp. GTDB lineage: Bacteria > Bacillota > Clostridia > Lachnospirales > Lachnospiraceae > Acetatifactor. The sequence goes on from CANQJL010000027.1 coordinate 7,091, forward strand.
GCAGCTGACCGAGGAGACCATGCACAAGTTCGGGCTGGGCTATGCGGGAAAGAGCGGCGAAGAATTGGTCCGATACCTGCGGCAGAAAGGCTTTGAGGACGAGCTGATCAAGGAGGCCGGACTGGCAAGTCATTCCGAGCGGCACGGTCTGGTGAGCCAGTTTTGGAATCGGGTCATGTTTCCCATTCAGGATATTAACCGCCGCGTGATAGGCTTCGGCGGCCGCGTCATGGGAGACGGAAATCCCAAATACCTGAACTCTCCGGAGACGCCTATATTTGACAAGCGGCGAAATCTCTACGGATTGAATTTTGCAAGGACAGCGCGAAGCGGCAACATCATTCTCTGCGAGGGATACATGGATGTGATCTCCATGCATCAGGCGGGATTCACCCAGGCCGTGGCCTCGCTGGGGACCGCGTTCACTCCGGAACAGGCAAACCTCCTGCGCCGTTATACGGAAAATGTGCTGCTGGCCTACGACAGCGACGGCGCGGGCGTCAAGGCGGCGCTGCGCGGTATCAAAATTTTGAGAGAAGCCGGTCTTACGGGCAAGGTCATCAACATGCAGCCCTACAAGGATCCTGACGAGTTTATGAAGGCGTTGGGACGGGAGGCCTTTCAGGAGCGGATCGACAATGCGGAAAACAGCTTTTTCTTTGAGATCCGCATACTGGCGGGACAGTTCAACATGAGCGATCCGGAGGAAAAGACCAGATTTCACAGGGAGATCGCAAAGAAGCTCTGCGGGTTTTCCGAGGACGTGGAGCGCGACAATTATCTTCAGGCAGTGGCCGATAAGTACCTGATCGGCATTGAGAATCTGCGAAAGCTGGTGAACGCCTATGCGGCTCAGACAGGGCTTGCTAAGCCTCTGGAACGGCCAAGATCCGGCATTCAGCGCAGGGACGATCCCGGTGAGAGCGCGAGAAGATCCCAGCGGCTTTTGGTCACCTGGCTTGCAGAGGAGCCGGCTCTTTACGGAAAGGTCAAGAAATATATCTCGCCGGAGGACTTCACGGACGAACTGTACCGCAAGGCGGCGGAGAAGTTCTTTCAGGGCCTGGAGTCGGGCGATGTTCAACCGGCCGGAATCATCAGCATGTTCGAGGATGAAAGTGAACAGCGCCAGGCGGCGGCTCTCTTTAACGCAAATCTGCCGAAGCCGGAGAGCGCTTCGGAGAGAGAAAAAGCTTTCCACGATATTCTGCTTGCCGTAAAAAAGAATAGTTATGAATACTATACCGAAAAAATGGGAACGGATATAGGCGCGCTGAAGCTGGCTCTGGAGGGCAGGAAAGCCCTTGAGGAACTGGCAAAGGCGCATATTTCACTGGATTGAGGTTATAACTATAATTGAGCGGGAATACAGCTTCCCAAGGAAGGATGGAATTACTACAATGGATGAAAACACACAGGCAAGGTTTGATGAGAAGGTCAAGGAACTTCTCGCCCTCGCAAAAAAGAAGAGAAATGTGCTGGAATACCAGGAGATCAACGAATTCTTTGCGGACATGCCGTTGGAGGAGGAACAGTTCGAGAAGATATTGGAGGTCTTGGAGCAGAACAGTATTGATGTCCTGCGTATTACCGAGGATGATGACGTAGATGACGAGGAGATCATTCTCGCGGAGGATGAGGACGTAGACGTTGAGAGTCTGGACCTTTCCATTCCCGACAGCATCAGCATCGAAGATCCGGTCCGCATGTATCTGAAAGAGATCGGCAAGGTCCCTCTGCTGTCTGCAGAGGAGGAGATTGAGCTGGCAAAGCGAATGGAGCTGGGAGATCAGGAGGCAAAGAAGCGTCTGGCGGAGGCAAATCTGCGTCTGGTGGTCAGCATTGCAAAGCGTTATGTGGGGCGCGGTATGCTGTTCCTTGATCTGATTCAGGAGGGAAATCTGGGACTGATCAAGGCGGTGGAAAAGTTTGACTACCGCAAGGGATATAAGTTCTCCACTTATGCGACCTGGTGGATCCGCCAGGCAATCACCCGTGCGATCGCGGATCAGGCAAGGACGATCCGTATTCCCGTGCATATGGTGGAGACCATCAACAAGCTGATCAGAGTCAGCAGGCAGCTGCTGCAGGAGCTGGGGCGTGAACCGACTCCCGAGGAGATCGCGGAGGAGATGAACATGCCCGTGGACAGGGTGCGCGAGATTCTGAAGATCAGTCAGGAGCCTGTGTCTCTGGAAACGCCCATCGGCGAGGAGGAGGACAGCCATCTGGGCGACTTTATTCAGGATGACAATGTACCTGTTCCGGCGGACGCGGCGGCATTCACACTGTTAAAGGAGCAGCTGGTGGAAGTGCTGGGAACTCTGACGGAAAGGGAGCAGAAGGTGTTGCGCCTGCGGTTCGGTCTCGACGACGGACGAGCCCGCACGCTGGAGGAAGTGGGGAAGGAATTTAAGGTCACCAGAGAGCGTATCCGTCAGATCGAGGCCAAGGCGCTCAGAAAGCTGCGCCATCCCAGCCGCAGCAGAAAACTGAAGGATTATCTGGATTAATGGGAGAGCGGAACAGAGTTCTGTCCGAACGGCTGCAGATGCTGGCCCGAATGGTGACGCCCGGGTCGAGGGCTGCCGACGTGGGCTGTGACCACGCATTCCTGTCCATTTATCTTGTGCGGGAGGGAATCAGTCCCGCCGTGATTGCAGCGGATGTGCGCAAGGGTCCCTTGGCAGCGGCAAAAGAGCACATAGAGGCCGAGAATCTGAGCGGATACATAGAGACCAGACTGTCGGACGGACTTAAGGGACTTTTGCCGGGAGAGGTCGATACGGTGATCTGCGCCGGCATGGGCGGAAGACTTATGCAGACGATTCTCTCGGAAAGCATGGAGAAGGTCTCCGCGCTCAAGGAGCTGATATTGCAGCCACAGTCGGAGTTAAAGGAATTTCGCCGGTTCCTGCGGGGAGCAGGGCTTAAGGTGACGGAGGAAGATGCGGTCCGTGAAGACGGAAAATATTATTTCGCCATGCGCGCGGTGCCCATAGCTGCGGGGGAGGCCAAAGAGCCTGCGGACACCGAGGCTTTCGGAGACGGGACGGCTGCTTCGGACCTGATCGGACTCTGTGACAGGTTCGGGGGAAAGCTCCTTTTAAAAAAGAACCCTGTCTTGAAGGAATATCTGCGGCATCAGGAACAGGTGCTGGAGCGGCTTCGGGAGGAGCTTCAGGCGCAGGGCACGGAAGGCGCCATTCTGCGGCTTGGCGAGGTACGGGCGGAGCTTGACGATGTCCGTCGTGCACTGAAGATGTTTTAGACGTTATCATTGCGGCAAAAGGAGAAGAGTATGGCAGTTGTTACGATCAACGGAGAAAAGCGGGAATATCCTCAGGGGACTACCTACGAGGCCATTGCGGCAGATTTTCAGGAGGCTTATGAAGGCGTGATCGCCATGGCGCTGGCAAACGGGAAGATCCGCGAGCTGTTCAAAAAAGTGACGAAGGACTGTACACTGGAGTTCTTTACGCTTCGGGACGATATCGGGCACAAGACGTATGGGCGGACGGCTACCATGCTGTTGTTAAAGAGCATCTATGACGTGTTCGGCCCTGAGGCGGCTCAGCGAAGCTGCGTGGAGTTTACCGTGGGTCCCGGCATTTATGTGAACGGTCTGGGCGGGGTGCCTGCCACGGCGGAAAGCGCCGATGCACTCAAAAAACGTATGCAGGAGCTTGTGGAAGCGGGGATTCCTTTCAAAAAGCGCACCTATCCCATTGAGGACGCCATGGAGCTTTTCAGGGCAAGGGGAATGAAGGACAAGGAGAGATTGTTCCGCTACCGCATGAGTTCTACCGTGAATCTCTATGAGATAGACGGCTACTACGATTATTATTACGGGTATATGCTTCCCAACGCGGGCTATGTGAAGTGGTTCGATCTGATTCCCTACGAGAAAGGGTTCATGCTGCTGCTTCCCACCAGAAAAAATCCCACGGTGGTGGAGACCTTTGATGAGCGCAGGAAGCTGTTCGAGACAATGGAGGCCTCCGAAGACTGGGGCAGGACGGCGGGACTTGAGACCGTCGGCGACCTGAACGACAAAATATGCAGCGGTTCCATGAGCGAGCTGATTCTTGTGCAGGAGGCCGCGCAGGAGAGAAGGATCGGAGAGATCGCAAAAGAGATCGTAAATCGCGGAAATGTTAAATTTGTTATGATCGCGGGACCCTCCTCCTCGGGCAAGACCAGCTTTTCCCACAGGCTGTCCATACAGCTTCGGACCATGGGAAAGGAACCGCATCCCATCGCGCTGGACGACTATTTTGTGGATCGGGAGCTGACGCCCAGAGACGAGAACGGCGATTACAATTTTGAATGTCTGGGGGCCATAGACACCAAACAGTTCAACGAGGACATGGTCAGGCTGCTCGCGGGAGAGAGAGTGGAGCTTCCCACCTTTAATTTCAAGACCGGCAAGCGGGAGTACAGGGGCAACTATAAGCAGCTGGCTGCTGACGATATTCTGGTCATCGAGGGGATTCACGGACTGAACGAGAAGATGTCCTATGCCCTTCCCGAAGAGAGCAAGTTCAAAATTTACATAAGCGCGCTGACTACCCTGAATGTGGATAATCACAACAGAATATCCACCACCGACGGAAGGCTGCTGCGCAGGATGGTGCGAGACGCCCGCACAAGAGGAGCCAGCGCCAGACGCACCATAGAGATGTGGCCCTCCGTGCGCAGGGGCGAGGAGGAGAACATTTTTCCGTTCCAGGAGGAGGCGGACGCTATGTTCAACTCGGCGCTGATCTACGAATTGGCGGTGCTCAAGCCCTTTGCCGAGCCGCTGCTGTTCCAGATTCCCAGGGAGGCAAAGGAGTACCATGAGGCCAAGCGGCTTTTGAAATTCCTCGACTATTTTCTGAGCGTGCCCAGCGAAAGCCTTCCCAACAATTCCATCTGCAGGGAGTTCGTCGGAGGGAGTTGCTTTAACGTGTAGCAAAAATGATAAGAGAACGGTGGAAAATGCAAATGCAGGAGAATACAAAGGAGAATACTTATTCCAAATTTGGTACAGGTCTGACTTCGGCTGCCAATATGACGCTGAAGCTCGTCGGTGCTGCCATCTTTCTGGCGCTTACATGGTATGCCATGAGGTATACTCAGTATATAGTACCTGTCTTCTACGAGGAAACGCCTGTAAATACAGTTGATTCCATGTGGAAAAATCTTTTGGCAGCAGCGGTCTGTGTGATGGGCGTCGCACTCCTGTTGAAACTGGAGAAGCGGCTCTCGGAAAAAATCAAACACAGGTTGAATGTGACAGCAATCATTGCACTGTCCCTGTGGATCGCCCTTGCCGGTCTGTGGTGGCTCACGCTGACGGACAGGCAGCCTGTGGGAGATCAGGCATTTATCTATGGCGGCGCATCTTATTTTATGGAAGGGCAGTATGGTTTTCTCGATAAAGGCGGCTATTTTGATATCTATCCGCACCAGTTGGGGCTCACCTTCCTGGTCGAGTTACTGATCAGGGTGGCCGGATATGAAAATTATCGGGCATGTCAGCTGGTCTGTGTGGCAATGGCGGTAGGAATCGGAATCATGGGATGGCTTCTTATCGGCCGTCTTACCCGATACAAAATGCTGTCGGTGTGCTACTGCCTGTTGATGTTTTGCTGTCTTCCGTTGATTTTTTATACCGGCTGGGTATACGGGGATGTCCCCAGCATCTTCTTTATGCTGCTGACGGCAGTCTCATTGCTGTATTATGAAGACACGGGCCGCAGGAGATGGCTGGCGCTGCTCGTTTTTTCGGTGGTCATGGCTGTTCTGGTGCGAAAGAATTCTCTGATCATGGTAATTGCGCTGCTCCTGTCGGCAGGTGTATATGCTATTGTAAAGAAAGATAAAAAGCTCTTTGCGGCATTGGCTTTGGCGGCGGTTCTTCCCTGGTTGGCATATATGGGAATTTACAAGATGTATGAGGTACGATCCGGATATGAGTACAGAGGTGCGGGTATTCCGGCCGTGTCGTATCTGGCCATGGGAATGCAGGAGGACGACGGAAAATACGGATGGTATACCTTGTATGGCCGCACGCTTTATTCCCAGTACGAATGTGATTCCCGGCTTGCCGCAGAGGTATCCCAAAAGGATATAAGGGAACGATTGGATTATTTCGTGCAACATCCTTCTTACGCGTGGCAGTTCTACAGGGAAAAGATACTTTCCCAGTGGAACCAGCCGCTGTACGAGTCCATGTTCTTCAGCGCACAGTATGCGGAGAATAAACAGCCGGCGCCTGATTCTCTTGAAGCAAAGCTGCATGGACAGTATTTTCCAAAGATACTGGACTTCTGCGACAGAATGCAGTTCATCATGTATTTTGGGATTCTGTGTTATTATCTCTTTGCCATTAAGAAAAAGAGCGATATTTTGCAGCACATGTCTGCGGCAACGATCATCGGCGGGTTCCTTTTCAGCATCATTTGGGAAGCAAAGGCCAGATATATTCTTCCCTATTACATTATGATGTATCCGCTGGCAGTGGTGGGGTATTGGCAGCTGCTCGGATTCGTGATGTCACTGGTCGGGCGGAGAAAGCGCAAGGCGGCCGCCATATAAATATCTTTTCGGCGGGCCGTATAATTTACTTGCATTTTGCAGGCGGAATCATTATAATATCCAACATGTAAGTAAGACAAATGATCGCGGCCGCGGGCCTGTCCCGCGGGTGAGGAAAGTCCGGGCTTCACAGGGCAGGATGCCGGATAACGTCCGGTGGAGGTGACTCCAAGGCCAGTGCAACAGAAAGATACCGCCAGACAGAGAATCTGGTAAGGGTGGAAAGGCAGCTTAAGAGACTACCGTCCGTCCGGTAACGGGCGGAGCCATGTAAACCCCATCCGAAGCAAGACCAAAACGAAAGCGACAGGCTTGCCCGGCCTGCTTTCAGGTGGGTCGCTGGACGCGGCTGGCAACAGCCGCGCTAGATAGATGATCATTCACGACATAACCCGGCTTATCGTTTTGCTTACAATATAACGCCCCGATGGATATAGAAAAGCTATATTTATCGGGGCGTTATTGATTCAACAGATCTATCGGACATGCTGCGCGGTATGCGGTATACATAAAGCGCCGGGAATTGAACCGATGTCTCAGATGTGCTATAATCTGTTATACAGTGACCTGTATGGGAGGCTGCCTTGGTGAGAAAAAGTTGTTTGAAAAAATGGGCCGCGGCACTGTGCGTGACGGCGGCGCTGCTCTGTCCTGGCTGCGGCGCGGACAGAAATCAGGAAGATGCGGCGGAGGCTGTTTCCGGCAATGACGCCCGGATGGATTCATATACGCTGGCCGTGTGCCCGAAGCTTCAGTGGTCGGATCCGGAGAACGAGAATCTGGCGGATCTGCTGCAGAAGCAATGCGGCGGCATGATGGTACAGATATCTGCGGGAAACCACTTGGGAAGCGGCGTAATCTATGATACGCAGGGAGACGTGATGGTCATTGTCACGGCTGCGCATGTGCTGGCAGATGTGCAGGATATCGTAGGAGTTGCTTTTTTTGACGGCTATGAGGCGGAGTGCGCGGATTTTTCCGTGTCCGAACGGTCGGATGTGGCTGTGCTTCGGATCCCTCTGGAGCAGATACCGCAGGAGAACGCCGCGAAGTATTACAGGGCGAATGTGGACAATGCGAGTTATCAGAAGCTGGAGGAGGGATACGGCTGCATCGTCATGGGCTGCAGAGACGGTGTGGCGGCGGACGCCTATGAGGGTATTATACTGGATCCGTGGATATACATGGAGGATTACGGACAGCATATGATATGGGTTCGTGCCGCGGGAAAGGCCGGAATGTCGGGAGGAGGACTCTTTGACAGGCAGGGCCGTTATCTGGGAATTCTGTCAGGGGTGAATGAGGACGACGAATGGGCGGTGGTGCCTCTGGGCGTGGTACAGGCCGAGTTATAGAAAGTTTATAGAACAATTATTGACAACAGAGAAAATATGGTAGATGATGTTAATTGGTGGATGCCGCGAGGGTCAACTTTTGACTGACAGGCGGCAGTATACCGGACAGGTAATCGCTCTATCGCAAGAAAGGAAGGATGGACAATGACAAAGATAGATGTGTTTTCCGGTTTTCTGGGAGCGGGCAAGACCACGCTCATCAAGAAATTGCTGAAGGAGGCGCTGGACGGCAGCAAGACCGTGCTGATCGAGAATGAATTCGGTGAGATCGGTATCGACGGCGGCTTTTTGAAGGAATCGGGAATCGAGATCAAGGAGATGAATTCGGGATGCATCTGCTGCTCTCTGGTGGGAGATTTCGGCACTTCCCTGAAGGAGGTAATCTCCACCTACGCTCCCGAGCGCATTCTGATCGAGCCCTCCGGCGTGGGCAAGCTGAGCGATGTGCTGAAGGCGGTGGAGAACGTTGCGGCTGACCTTGACGTGCAGATAAACAGTGCCGTGGCCGTGGTTGACGCGTCCAAGGCAAAAATGTATATCAAGAATTTCGGCGAGTTCTTTGTGAATCAGATACAGTTCGCGGGCACTGTCATCTTGAGCAGAACGGACAAGGTCACGGGAGCCAAATTGGAGGAGTGCGTGCAGATGATTCGCGAGCACAATTCCAAGGCGACCATCATTACAACTCCGTTAGATCAGTTGGACGGCAAAAATATTCTGGAGACGATCGAGGGCGCGGATACCCTGGACGAGATGATGCGGGAAATGCTGGAGAAGGTGCAGGACGAGCATGAGCACCATCACCACCACGACCATGACCATGAGCATCACCATGACCACGAGGACCACGACCACGAGCATCATCACGATCATGAGGAGCATGATCACGAGCATCACCATGAGGAGCATGAGCACGAGCATCATCATGACCATGAGGAGCATGACCACGAGCATCACCACGACCATGAGGGGACCTGCAGCTGCGGTCATCATCACCATGATCACGATCATCACGATGCCGACGAGGTATTTACCAGCTGGGGCAGGGAGACGCCTGCCGTATATACGAAGGAAAAGCTGGAGAGTATCCTGACGGCCTTGGACAGCGGCAAGTATGGAACGATCCTTCGCGCCAAGGGAATGGTGGCCGGTGCAGAGGAAAGCTGGCTCTATTTTGACTATGTGCCCGAGGAGCATGAGATCAGGAGCGGCAAGCCGGACGTTACCGGTAAGCTCTGCGTCATCGGTGCAGAGCTGAAGGAGGAGGAACTGGAGGAGCTGTTCCGTGCATGACGGCGGCGTACCGTCCTGTTGTGACGGCGGTAAAGAAAGGCGGATGACGGCATGAAACCCGTATATATGATCAATGGATTTCTGGAGAGCGGAAAGACGGAATTTATCAGCTTTACTCTTGGGCAGCCCTATTTTCAGGTGAGAGGGACTACGCTTCTCATACTCTGCGAGGAGGGTGAGAACGAGTACGACGAGGACCTGTTAAAGAGAAGCAGGACCGTGGTGGAGCCTGTGAATGCGGAAGAGGAGTTCAATCCGTCCCATCTGATGGAGCTGGAAAAGAAGCATAAGCCCGACCGCATCATTGTGGAATATAACGGCATGTGGAACTATAAGAATGTAAAGCTGCCCTGGCACTGGAAGATCGAGCAGCAGATCACCATTATAGACGGCTCCACATTTCCGATGTATTACACCAATATGCGCTCCCTGCTGGCGGAGATGCTGCGCAATTCCGAGATGATTATTTTTAACCGCTGCGACAGCGTCCGGAACGACCTGAACAATTACAAGCGCAATGTCAAGGCGGTCAATCCGTCGGCGGACGTGATCTTCGAGGATTCCAACGGAGAGATCGACGAGATCTTTGAAGAGGATCTTCCCTATGATCTGAATCAGGATATCATTGAGCTGGATAACAACGGTTACGGAATCTGGTATCTGGATTCCATGGATCATCTGGAGCGCTACATCGGGAAAAAGCTGCGGTTTGTGGCGATGGTGCTGAAACCGGACAATTTTCCGGGGGATCACTTTGTGCCGGGCCGCATGGCTATGACCTGCTGCGCCGACGACATGGCGTTCCTCGGCTATGCCTGCGAGTATGCGGGGGCGGGAACGCTGAAGCAGGGGGACTGGGTAAAGGTCACGGCGACGGTGACAAAGGAATACTGGGAGGATTACAAGGGGGAGGGCCCTATGCTCCATGCGCTCAGCGTGGAAACGGCCAAGGCGCCCAAGGAGCCTGTGATCAGCTTCACCTGAACATTTGATGACGGCACGGGTCGATTATGACACAGACAGACGAAAAGGATATCAGGCAACTGAAAATGCGCCTCCGCGATCTGGCAGAGCGCTCCTACAATCAGGGAATTTTTACCTTCACGGGCTTTTTGGGCTTAGGTGAACAGGAAATCTTCTGGCAGGAGGAGGGGCAGCTGCGACATGCAGGGTATGTTCTCTGCGGCGGCTGCCGGGATGCGAACAGAGTCGTAGTGCGCTTCGGCGATGAGGCGGCGCTGGGATATGAGCAGCCGTTTCCCATTGTCTGCATACACATCAGTCCGCTGCAGCAGAAATTTGCCGATGACTTGTCCCATCGCGATTTTCTTGGCGCGCTGATGAATCTCGGGATTGACAGGAGCACGCTGGGGGATATCCGGGTGGGAAATAAAGACGCCTATCTGTTCTGTCTGGCGTCCGTTGCGGATTTTATCTGTGAAAATCTGAGCCAGGTGAGACATACACATGTAAAGTGTGCTGTCACCGAGGAATATGAGGATATTTTGCAGGAAGAACCGGAGACCGTGACGATTCAGGTCCGGTCCCTGCGGGTAGATGCGGTTCTGGCCAGAATCTATAATCTTTCAAGAGAAAAAAGTCTGGAGCTGTTCCGGGCCGGCAGAGTCTATGTGGACGGAAGGCTCTGCGAGAACAATTCGCGCCTGCTGAAGGCGGGCGAGACCGTAAACGCCAGAGGATTCGGCAAGTTCAGGCTGACGGGGGAACCCGCAGTGACCAGAAAAGGCAGGCTTGCGCTGCAGGCGGCAGTATACAGATGACGGGGGATATCATGCAGAATTATACGATCATTGAATGGCTTTTCTTTTTTTATTTCTATTGTTTTCTGGGCTGGTGCTTTGAATCCGCCTATGTATCCATAAGGACACGGAAACTGACGAACCGAGGATTTATCCGCGGCCCGTTCCTGCCGCTTTACGGCAGCGGCGGCATCATGATGCTCGTGGTGTCCATGCCCTTTCAGGACAATGTGGTGCTGGTGTTCTTGGCAGGCTGCGTGGGTGCTACGGCGCTGGAGTTCGTGACGGGAGTGACCATGGAGGCGCTCTTTGACATGCGCTATTGGGATTACTCTGACAATAAGTTCAATTTTAAGGGCTATATCTGTCTGAAGGCCACTCTGATGTGGGGATTCTGTACGGTCATGATGACGCAGTTTCTGCATGTGCCAGTGGAGAAGTTCGTGCTGTCTCTGCCGGCCGGGCCGCTGAAAGTAGTCACTATCGTTCTGACCGTGCTGATCGCGATGGATTTTGCGCTTTCCTTCAAGGCGGCTATCGATCTGCGCAACGTGCTCGTCAAAATGTCCAAGACCAAGGAGGAGCTTGTGCGGATCCAGAGACGTCTGGATGTGATCGTGGCCTTTGCGGGGCAGAGCTTAGGCAGCCGCAGGGAAGCTTGGGCGGAGAATATGGATGAACTGAAATCCGGCATCGAGGCGAAGCTGGAGAGCATCAGAAAGCTGATTCAGTCCAGGACTGACGCATATCCTGACAGCGTGAAGGAAGAAGTGCAGGAGCTGAAGACGGATTACAATGTCAATGTGGAAATGCGCAGCCGCCTGAGCAGGATCAGGGATTTCTTCCAGCGCGACATGATCCGGTCCAATCCCACCATGACGTCCCAGCATTTTAAAGAGGATCTGGAGGAATTGAAGCAGCAGGTGTCCGCCGGAAAAAAGTGAAAGTAACATGCAGGGGGCAGAGGAAGGAGCAAAGCTGCAATGCGCGGAATGGGGTTTAATTTTTACAAGCTGAGTAACGATATACAGTTCAGTGTGATCGTGGCTTTGGCTTTTGCGGTGCTGGCGGGCTTTCTTCCGAATTACGAAAGAATGGTCTATTCCATGACAGAGCCTGTGGAGTGGTTTGAAGCACGGAATCATACCGGATTTCCGGCCGGGGACGGTGTGCCGGAATTAGAGTCGGGAGAGGAGATTTTAGAGGAGGGCAAGGGCTTTACGCTGACGGTAGATGCCGGGGCAGTGAAACCCCTGCATTTCTTTTTGGGGCTGTTCGAGGATACCGCGACGGATTCTGCCTTGCGCAGATCCCTGAACCGAGACGACAACAAAAAGGTGTTCGGCCAGCTTTTTTCCGTAGAGCTTGAAAGCGGAGACACCGTGATCGTGCTGCTGGACGATCAGGCGGTAAAACTGCCGCGAAGCGGGACGGTAAGGCTGCCCATCGGGGAGACGAAAAAGCCGCTGAGCGAGGATGCCATAGAATATCTTACGGCAAAGTATGACTTTTCGGAGGACGAGCTGGCTTATTACATAGATATGGCCGGCAATTGGAGAAAAAGCAGCAGTGCCAGAAGAATCGTGACGGTAAGGATCATAGCCGCAATGGCAGTGTTCGTTCCCGTGGTCATTGGGACGTATCTTCTGATAGGAAGAATAGAGCGCAAAGAAAGAGAGCGTATGCAGCAAGAACTGAAAAGGTGATGGTGGAGAAAAAGAGGCCCCGCATAGGCGCCTATCGCAGAATATAGAATCAATAGACAGGACAGCCGCATTTATGCGGCTGTTTTTATGTGCAGGCGGGAAGTCGGCTGACCGGTGGGATAGAGAGCGGCGGCGTCTTAAACAATTCTTAAAGGTTTAGGCTGTTTCTTGTTAAGCATTCCTTTGTTATAATGATTTTGATGAGGAGGAAGGATATGTACAATATACTGATCTGTGACGATGAGCAGGATATCGTGAACGCGCTGAAGATTTATCTGAACGACGAGAACTATACCCTGTATGAGGCCTATAACGGCAGGGAGGCGATGGAGATCGTTGCCCGGGAGGAGATACATCTTGTCCTGATGGACATCATGATGCCGGAGATGGACGGCATAGAGGCCATGGTGAAGATCAGGGAGAAAACGAATGTGCCGATCATTCTGCTCACCGCAAAGTCGGAGGACTCCGACAAGATACTGGGGCTCACCGTGGGAGCGGACGATTATATCACCAAGCCGTTCAATCCGGTGGAGGTGTCCGCAAGGGTGAAATCGCAGCTTCGCCGGTACATGCAGCTGGGAGCCGGAAATATCCGCAAGGATGTCCTCAAATGCGGCGGAATTGAGCTGGATGACAAGGAAAAGAAGGTGCTGTCGGACGGGGAGGAGGTTTCGCTGACGCCCACGGAGTACGACATTTTGAAGCTGCTCATGGAGAATCAGGGACAGGTGTTCTCGCCTCGGGAGATATACCAGCGGATATGGAACGATCTGCCTTACGGCAGTGAAAATACTGTGGCTGTGCATATCAGGCATCTGCGGGAAAAGCTGGAAATCAATCCGGCGGAGCCCAGATACCTGAAAGTGGTGTGGGGACAGGGTTACAAATGCGAGAGGAGGTAGCGCTGTGGCTGAGACGGAAGAAGTAAGAGACATGAAAGGTTTGAAAAGTGCGGAAGAAGCGAGCGGCATAAGAGATTTGAAAGATGCGGAAGAGGTGAGAGGCGCGGAGGAAGTGAGAGCTGCGCAGGAGGCTTCTATGGAAAAAGCGAAGAAAAAGGAGACGCAGAAAAAGAAGAAACGTCTCATCGGCTCTTTCCCTGCCAAAGTGGCCGCATTCTTTTTGCTGGCGATCAGCGGTTTTGTGGCGGCAGGCTCCGCCATATGCGGGGCGATCGCAGCGGAAGAAGGGATATATGACGGGAGTACGCCGAACGAGGTCTTTCTGGAGCTTGGCAGGCGGCAGATCCAAATTGCAGCCTATCACATGAAGGAAGCCTTTCGTATCGGTACGGAAGAGGTGATGATTCGGGAATATTTCAAGTCCACGAACTGTGACGTGGATATTTTGTATCCTGCATTGGCGGATCGGGATGGTTTTAAGGGGCTGATCTGGGGAACCTATGACGGTTCCTATGAAACGGATATGCAGATCGATCTCTGCCTTTCTTATGCGGAAGGTGAAACCCAGGAAGACACCGTTTGGATAGGGGGCACCCCTGTTTCTGCGGGGGAACCTTTGCTCTATCGAATATATGTGAATCCGGAATTTCCGCAGAACGACGAGCTGCGTCCGTTGTACAAGGCAGTCTGCTTTCTGTACAGGTATCGGGAAGGGTTCTTTCCCGCGGCGATCGTGTCCTGCTTTGCGGCGCTCCTGTGCTTTATTTTCCTGATGCGCAGCGCAGGGCACAGCAACGACGAAAGGGAGAGGACAGAGGAGGCATTTCGGGGAATTCCACTGGATATTTTGGCGGCGGTCTTTCTGACGGGACTTGTGTTCTTGGCCTATCTTTTTCTGGCGGCGGCAGACACGCTGTATGAATGGTATATGATGCTGGGAGTGTTGCTGCTGAGCGCGGGTGCTGCCGCGGGGGCAGTGTGGGCCACAGGCTTCTTCTATGAGACGGCGCGGCAGATCAAGCAGAGAAAGTGGTGGCGTCATACGCTGGTCTATATTCTGACACGGGCGGTCTTTAGGATCGCAAGGTGGATCGTGAGAGGAATTGCGGCCCTGCTGCGGGGGATTCCGCTGGTGCCGATCACCTTGCTTGTGTATCTGGGGCTGTGCCTTGGGGAACTCTTTGACATCAGGTTCTTTATGCGTCCGAGAGGTGAAATCGGAGTCGCGCTCTGGCTCATGGAAAGAATGCTCCTTTTCCCGGTTGTGATGTATGCGGCGCTGACCTGCAGACGGCTGTTAAAAGCCAGTGAGGCCCTGGCAGAAGGGCGGCAGGACTATGCGGTGGACACGTCAAAGATGTTCGGTGTCTTTAAAAAGCACGGCGAGAATCTGAACAGCATCGGACAGGGCATTCGGAAAGCGGTGGACGAGAGAATGAAAAGCGAACATCTGAAGACGGAGCTGATCACGAACGTGTCCCACGATATCAAGACGCCTCTGACGTCCATCATCAACTATTCCGAACTGATCGGTGAGGAAAAGACGGAAAATGAAAAGATCACGGAGTACGCGCAGGTCCTGCTGCGCCAGTCCGGACGGCTGAAGAAGCTTCTGGAGGATCTTGTGGAGGCATCCAAAGCGACGACGGGCAGTCTGGAAGTCAACCTTGTCCCCTGCGAGGTGGGCGTGATTCTCTCTCAGGCAGTGGGCGAGTATCAGCAGAAGCTGGAGGAGAAGGAGCTGGAACTGATCACCGCGCAGCCGCAGGAGCCGATCCGCATTATGGCGGACGGCAGACATCTGTGGCGGGTGTTCGACAATCTTTTGAACAATATCTGCAAATACGCACAGGAGAAATCCAGGGTGTATCTCAATGTGGAGCAGACGGACAGAGAAGTCAGAGTCATTTTCAGAAATATGTCAAAATACCCTCTGAATGTGCCTCCGGAGGAGCTGGGGGAGCGCTTCGTGAGAGGAGACAGATCAAGACATATGGAGGGGAACGGCCTGGGTCTGTCCATTGCCGGAAGTCTGATGGAGCTGCAGAACGGAAAAATGGAAATACTGACCGACGGAGACCTGTTCAAGGTAACTCTGTGTTTTAAAAAGCTGCAGGCCTGAACGTTTATTTGGCGGAATCCGGATATTTCTCCTCACAGTACCGGCAGCGGTACACCTCTTTCTCCGGATCCGCCAGATAAAAGATATGGGGAAGCTCCTGTTCGATGGAGGTGATGCATCTGGGGTTGTGGCATCGAATGACGTTTTTGATCTCGGCCGGCAGCACCAGGGCTTTTTTCTCCACGATCTCGCCGTTCTTGATCACGTTGACGGTGATGTTGTGGTCGATAAAGGCCAGCACGTCCAGATCCAGCATATCAATGTCGCACTCTACCTTCAGGATATCCTTTTTCCCCATCTTGTTGCTGCGGGCGTTCTTGATGATGGCCACCGTGCAGTCAAGCTTGTCAAGCTGCAGATGGTCATACAGCTCAAGGCTTTTTCCGGCCTTGATATGATCCAGTACAAAACCTTCCTCAATCTTTCCTACATTTAACATGATTACCTCGTTTCTGCGCGCCTGCGGCGGCTTTGGTTTGCGGGCTTTCTGCCGATGCGAAGATCGGCCGGGGACAGCTGCTTTGCAGACAGCGTTCAGGCCAGTCCCAGCAGCGTCAGTATCAGGGCCATGCGGACATAGACTCCGTACTGGGCCTGCTTAAAATAGGCGGCTCTCGGGTCGGAATCCACCTCCACGGAGATCTCGTTCACTCTGGGAAGCGGATGGAGGACCAGCAGGTCGTCTCCTGCCAAGGCGAGCTTGGCGGCGTCAAGAATATAGAAATCCTTCAGTCGGATATAATCCTCCTCATTGAAGAAGCGCTCCTTCTGCACTCTGGTCATATACAGCAGATCGAGCTCGGCTATGACGTCCTCCAGCCGTATGACCTCATTGTAGGGGATATTCCGGCTTTTGAGCATATCCGTGATATAGTCCGGCACCCGAAGCTCTTCCGGGGAAATGAAGAGGAAGCGGACATTTTCATACCGCACCAGAGCGTGGATCAGCGAGTGGACCGTGCGGCCGAATTTCAGGTCGCCGCAGAGACCGACGGTAAAATCTCCCAGGCGGCCCTTCAGGCTGCGGATCGTCAAGAGGTCTGTCAGCGTCTGCGTGGGATGCTGATGTCCGCCGTCGCCGGCATTGATGACCGGTATCAGGGATTTCTCCGCCGCCACCATGGGAGCGCCTTCCTTGGGATGGCGCATTGCGCAGATGTCGGCGTAGCAGGAAATGACGCGGATAGTGTCGGATACGCTCTCGCCCTTGGCAGCGGAGGAGCACGCCGCGTCGGAAAAGCCTATCACGCGCCCGCCCAATCTGATCATCGCCGATTCAAAACTTAGGCGAGTGCGGGTGCTCGGCTCATAGAAACAGGTGGCAAGTATTTTATCATCGCAGGCATGGGCGTATTTTTTTGGATTTCGCTCGATGTCATTTGCAAGGTCAAAGAGCTTGTCCAGCTCCTGCGTGGTAAAATCCAGCGGACTCATTAAATGTCTCATAGTATCTTCCCCTTTTTGTGCAAATATCTGAAAAAGAGCCGAAGGAAAAACCTTCGACTCTTTCGTCTACGATTGATAAGATAATAATTCCGTGACAGCCTTCCTGCCGGGAGCGGCGGGAGATTCGTCGGGATAACCAATGGCAATGAGAGCGGCCAGCTCCCTGTCCTCGGGAATCTCTAACAATGCGGAAGCCTTTTCTTCGTCGAACAGCCCCATGATAACGGTGCCGAGTCCCTGCTCGTAAGCCGCAAGGCAAAATGCTTCGCTTGCCGCGCCCACATCGTACATCTGCCAGTGATCGCCCTTTCTGGTGGAGAAAGAACCGTCCCGCTCATAGCCGCAGCGTCCCTTGATCAGCGTAACGGCGATGACCATGGGAGCGCTCTCCATGATCTTGGTATTGCCGGACCAGTCGGTGCATGCGGCCAGAGCCGCCTTCTTCTCACCTTCTACGGCAATATAGCGGGTGATCTGCGTGTTCTTCCAGCTGGGAGCGAAAGAAGCCGTCTCCACGATGTCGGCAAGCAGCTCATGAGGTACGGGTCTGTCAGTGAATCTGCGGATACTTCTTCGGTTCCTGATACCTTCGCTTACTGTCATTTTAAGACCTCCTGAGACGTTTTATATAATATACCACTAATGAAGGGGAGTTTCAATGGGTAAAAGGTGAAATTTTTAGTTTGCCATATGAAAAAGTATCTGGTATGATTCATAGTAGGAACTAAGAACAGAAATGAAGAACTAAGAACCAGGAACTAAAAATGAAGAGCGGGAACTTCAATATCACAGGAAAGGATTGAATGAGATGGAATTTGTTGAAAAGAAACGGTGGTTATTTTTTGGGCTTCCCTTTACGTTTACAAAGTACACTGTCAAGGAGGATATGCTGACGGTCTCCACAGGTCTGTTCAAGACGGTGGAGAACGATTGCTATATGTATAAGGTACAGGACGTACAGCACAGCGCCACGCTGCTGGAAAAGATGTTCCATCTGGGAACGGTGACCTGCTTTACCGGCGACACCACTCACCCGCAGCTGGCATTGATGCACATCAAAAATTCCAGAGAGATCAAGGACTTTATCTTAGAGTATTCGGAGAAGGCCCGAATCAAGAGACGCACCGTGAACATGCTGGACATCGGCTCCGGAGAGATTCAGGACATCGACGATATCGGCTGATATGGAATCGGCAGATCGATTCGATCACAGCAGGCAGTCACGAAGGCTCTACAGTACGGCGCGAACCGTTGCTGTAGAGCGTTTTGACGATTATAGGGGCTGCTGCGGCTCCTTACGCACGGCGGGGGAGGATAGCAGCCGTTCAAAAAGAAGTCCCGCAAGGAACCAGCAGGGTGCGTAGTCCAGCCGTATGATTTGGTCCACATTCCATCGGCTTTTGCTGTAATCCCAGGGGCAAGCGCAGCGGCGGCTCAGCAGTTTTCCGGTGAGATATTCCACGGAGAAGATCAGGCTCATATAGGTCAAGCCTCTGAACCAGACGGGCTTTTTGTCCATCAGACGCCCTATCGGAGCCAACATGGCGGCGCAGCCGTAGATGGGAAACATCCACAGGGAGGTATTTCCCCTCAGCGTCATGTCCCTGCGGCGCAGCGCGCCTCCGGCCGTGAACAGGATTTCCAGGCACCAGCCTGCAAATCCGCATTTTAAAAAATTTTTCAGGAAAGTCATGATGGCTTTTCGCATGGCGTTACTCCTCTGCTTCAGAATAGTATTGCCGGACAGAGAGGAATTTATGTAAAATGAACGAACGGGAAGCGATGGAATACATAGAACAGGTGAACGGTCTCGGCATCGTGCCGGGGCTTTGCAGTATTCGCGAACTGTGCCGGCGTCTGGGCGATCCCCAGAACAGCTTGCGCTTTGTTCATGTCGCGGGCACCAACGGCAAAGGGTCCGTGTGCGCTTATCTTTCCTCCGTTCTGCAGGAGGCGGGATATCGTGTAGGAAGATATATATCGCCTGTTATTTTTGAATATAGGGAGCGCATTCAGGCGGGCGGCAGAATGATGTCCAAGAGCTTTCTCTGCCGGGGATTGGAGCAGATCAAGGCGGTCTGCGACGAGATGACAGAGGAAGGCCTTGCCCACCCCACCGCATTTGAGATCGAGACGGCGCTGGGTTTCTTATATTTTCTGGAGAAGCGCTGCGACATCGTGGTGCTGGAGACAGGAATGGGCGGACTGTCCGATGCCACGAACATTGTGGAGAACACCGTAACGGCGGTCATCGCCTCTGTGGGTATGGATCATATGCAGTTTTTGGGGAATACACAGGAGAAGATCGCGGAGCAGAAGGCGGGCATTATGAAGAACGGCCGTCCTGTGGTCAGCACATGGCAGAGCCCTGAGGTCATGAGCGTGCTGCGGGCAAAGGCCGAAGAGCGGGGCTGTCCCTTCACTGCCGCAAGTCCGGAGCTGTTGGCACATGTGCATTACGGGCTGGAGCGCCAGCGTTTCGACTACAGAGAGCGCAGGAAGCTGGAAATATCTCTGGCGGGAAAATATCAGATTCAGAACGCGGCGCTGGCTGTCGATGTGCTGGACGTGCTGAAGGAGAACGGTTTTCCCGTAAGCGAGGAGCAGCTGCGCAGGGGACTGCTGAAGACACGGTGGCCCGGACGTTTCACCGTATTGAAAAAGCACCCGTTATTTATAGCGGACGGGGCTCACAACGAAGACGCCGCAAAAAGACTTGCGGAATCCATCGAATTTTATTTTACAAAAGGCAAAATAGTCTATATAATAGGAATGTTAAGGGATAAGGAATACGAAAAGGTCATTGCCCTGACTCACGCCTATGCGGAAGACATTATTACCGTGACGCCGCCGGACAATCCGAGAGCGCTGTCGGCCTACGAGCTGGCGCAGGAGACAGCCCGCGTTCACAAAAGAGTGACCGCGGTGGACAGTCTGGAGGAGGCGGTAGAGATGAGTCTGTTGCTGGCAGGCAGTGACGGTGTGGTCATCGCCTTCGGTTCTCTTTCTTTTATGGGCAGACTGATCAGGATAGCGGAGGGCCCTTGCGGAAAGGCGGCAGATAAAAATGGTAGATCAAAATAAGATAAAAGAGGCGGTGAAGCTGCTCCTTCAGGGAATCGGCGCGGATTCCGAGAGCGAGGGGCTTTTGGAGACGCCGGATCGTGTGGCCAGAATGTACGGCGAGATCTTTGCCGGCATGGACGGCGATGCCGGAGAACCGCTCTCCAAGGTATTTACGGTAGAACACAACGAGCTGGTCCTGGAGAAGGATATTACTTTTTATTCCATGTGCGAGCATCACATGCTCCCCTTTTTCGGGAAAGCGCACGTGGCATATGTCCCTGACGGCAGAGTGGTTGGCTTAAGCAAGCTTGCCAGGACCGTGGAGATCTATGCCGGAAGGCTGCAGCTGCAGGAGCGGCTGACCGGACAGATCGCAGATGCGGTGATGGAGCACCTTGCACCGCAGGGAGTCATGGTGGTGCTGGAGGCCGAGCATCTGTGCATGTCGATGCGGGGCGTGAAAAAGCCCGGCACAAAAACGGTCAGTCAGGCCGTCAGAGGCGTGTTTGCGGACAATGAGGCGCTGCAGAGCAGATTTTATCAAATGCTGCGCGGAGGTATGCCGTGATGGACAGGATAGACAGGATCTTAAGACATGAGGAATTCCTGTATCATCTGCAGGAAAACCGTAAGGCGGAAGTGGGGCGAAAATTCGGGCATCACGATCTGTCCCATTTTCTGGACGTGGCGCGCATCGGCGAGATCATCAATCTGGAGAGCAATCTGGGAATTGAGAGAGAGCTGATCTACGCCGCCGCTCTGCTGCACGATATGGGAAGGCATGTGCAGTATGAGGACGGCACGCCCCACGAGGCGGCGGGAGCGAAGATCGCACCGCGGATACTGGCCGACTGCGGGTTTGACGCACAGGAGACGGAGCGGATCGTAGATGCTATCAAGAGCCACAGAGACGCCTCCGTCCGTGAGGAGAACAATCTGCGCGGCGTACTCTACCGTGCGGACAAGGCAAGCCGCACATGCTTTGCCTGTGATGTGGTCAAAGAGTGCCACAGAAGCGATGACAAGAAAAATCTGACGATTCGGTATTAAGACCGGGGAGCGGGAAGATTGCAGAGCACGGATACGAACAGCATTACCATAGGGGGACGCGAATTTCAGCGAAGCGGAAAGACTTATATCATGGGGATCCTGAACGTGACGCCGGATTCCTTTTCCGACGGCGGAAGCTGGAACAGTCCCGATGCGGCCCTGCGCCGTGTGGAGGAGATGGCGGCGGAAGGCGCCCATGTGATCGACATAGGAGGAGAATCCA
Organism: uncultured Acetatifactor sp.; assembly: GCA_947624245.1. GTDB lineage: Bacteria > Bacillota > Clostridia > Lachnospirales > Lachnospiraceae > Acetatifactor. The sequence goes on from CANQJL010000027.1 coordinate 28,602, forward strand.
CCAGACCGGGGTATACCGCGGTCTCGGAGCAGGAGGAGATACAGCGCACGGCGCCGGTGATCGAGGCCGTCAAGGCGCGTTTTGACATACCGATCTCGCTGGATACCTGCAAGGCGAAGGTGGCCAGGGCCGGCATTGCGGCCGGTGCGGACATGATCAACGATATCTGGGGGCTTCGCTCTGACGGAGAAATGGCGGGCGTGATCGCAAGAAGCGGCGTTCCCTGCTGTCTGATGCACAACCGAAAGAACGCGGCGTATCGGGATTTTATGAGGGAATTGAAGGAAGATCTGGCCGGGTCGCTGCAGATCGCACTGCAGGCCGGCATTGAGAAAAAGCGCATTATTTTGGACCCGGGCGTGGGCTTTGCAAAAAGCTATGAGCAGAATCTGGAGGCCGTGGGCCGTCTGGAGGAGCTGCACGAACTGGGCTGTCCGCTGCTGCTGGGCTGCAGCCGCAAGTCCGTGATCGGTCTTGCGTTAAATGCGGATTTGGACGAGAGACTGGAAGGGACTCTGGCAACCACCGTCATAGGAGTGATGAAGGGCTGCATGTTCGTGAGGGTCCACGATATAAAGGCCAATGCGCGTGCCGTTCGCATGACAGAGGCCATACTGAGAGGAGGCAGATAACGATGGCATATGAGATCGAGGGAGACGAGATCCGTATTGAGATGCTGAAGGTCTTCGCGCATCATGGCGTTCTCAGTGAGGAACAGGAGATAGGACAGACTTTCTATGTCAATGCTGTTTTATATACCGATATACACAAAGCGGGTCTGGAGGACAATATGTTCTTTTCCACCGATTACGGGCAGGTCTGCCAGTTCATTTACGACTGGATGCAGCAAAACACCTATCAGCTTCTGGAAAGCGTGGCGGAGAAGCTGTCCAAGGCGATCCTGCTGAAATACGAGAGGATCACGGCGGTAGATATGGAGATTCGAAAGCCCGAGGCTCCCATTCCCGTCCCCTTCGGCTGTGTGTCCATCAAGGTACACAGAAGCTGGCATACGGCCTATCTGGCGGTGGGTTCCAATGTGGGAGATCAGGCGCAGTATATCAGCGGCGCCATCAGGGCATTGGCCAATCACCCGCAGATCAGGGTGAAAAAGGTGTCCGATCTGATACAGTCAAGACCCTACGGCGTTCTGGATCAGGACAATTTTCTGAACGGCGCGCTGGAGATCGAGACGCTGCTTGCTCCCGACGAGCTGCTGGACGCGCTGCACGATATCGAGGACGCGGCGGGCAGAGTGCGTGTGAGACGCTGGGGTCCCAGAACGCTGGATATCGATCTGCTCTTTTATGACAAGCTGGTGTATGAGTCGGATTATGTGGTCATTCCGCATTCCGATCTGCAGAACCGGGATTTTGTGTTGGAGCCCTTGAGCACGCTGGCTCCCAATTACAGGCATCCGATTCTGGGTAAGACCGTGATACAGATGCTTCATGAATTGAAGCCGGAGAACAGGACCAAGATCGAGGGGACGGATATCTAGTGGGCTGTCAGGCGCCGCGCCGGGGAAGATATCTGTCCGCAGACCGTGCGCACAGACCGGTGAACAGGCCGGTAAAGATGCCGGCCGGCAAAAGGAACGGCAGGTAGGCCAGCACGGCGGGAGAGGCTGTGACGGCAAGGGCTGTCAGCAGCTGCCCCGCATTGTGGGACAGGCCGCCCATGGCGCCGGTGAGCATGAGATGGTTCTTTTGCAGGAGGCGGTTTACCGCGCTCATGACGATCAGGCTTAAGAAACCGCCCGCAAGGCTGTACAGAAGGCTCACAGCCTGCCCGAACAGCAGGGCGGACAAAAGGATACGCACGGTGAGCACCAATGCGGCATCTTTGGAGGTATAGCGCCGCAGCAGGATCAGCGTGATGATGTTTGCAAGGCCCGGCTTAAAGCCCGGAATAGGCAAAAGGGGCGGCAGGGCGCTCTCGGCGGCATAGATTGCCAGCGATAATGCGGCATACAGCGCAAGAACGGTCAATTTGTTCGTTCGCATGAAGGTCTCCTTTTACGCAGATCTATAGGAATACGGGTCAATATGTGACGGCATCGAGTGCGGCGTCCGTGAAGCCCGTGTCCTCGGGCACCAGCCGGATCACCAGTCTATTGGGCAGACAGGTGACGGGGAGCGTGGGACTGTCCGCAAAGCCCTGTCTGACGCAGAGCTGATCGGGGCAGTCGGCCCATATGATGCCGATGCTTCCCGGACGGACCTCTATTCGGTTCACACAGCCGTTTTCTCCCTTCACGTCGAAGGTGTACGGTTCCCCAATCCGGTCCAGGGGAACGGAGCGGATCAGCCGTCCGTTCTGATAGATCTCCGCTATGCAGCTGCCGTTCCTGCCGTCCGACATAATGAGATACAGCAGGCAGGCTGCCGTGACAAGTACCAGAAAGATCGTGACCATCAGAGCGGCGGCTCTGGTGTTTTTTGTATCAGTGACAGTATGCAAGGCTAAGTTCCTTTCCGACGGATTTTGGCATCATGCTCCGACTTATATAGTATAACAAAAAGGAAAAGGCAAATGAAGCAATTTTTTAGGATCGTGTTTCTTTTGCTGCTGCCGCTGCTCTTTCTGTGCGGCTGCGCAGGTCCTTCCGCAGATCGAAACGCCGGCTCCCTGCAGGGGCAGGAGCCTAGGCAGGTGCACAGCGAGGGGACCGCTATGGGAACCGTGATACAACAGAATATTTACACCCGGGGCGAGGACTGCACCGAAGACATTGCGGAATTGATCACAGGGCTGGAAGAGGACACCTTCTCCTGGCGCCTTGAGACATCGGAGCTGTACCGCCTGAACCAGGCCGCAGGCAGCGCCGGCGGAACGGAGCTGACGGACGAGATGGCGCAGATTCTCAGGCAGTGTCTGGAGCTTACGGAGGCCTCGGGGGGCGCGTTCGACATAGCCATAGGGCCTGTGGCCAGACTCTGGGACATTGACGGGTGGGCCGCAGGCGAAAGAGAGGGAGAGTTTCGGCCGCCCGACGGGGAAGCGCTCTCCCGGGCGCTTGCCCTGTGCGGCAGCAGACGGATCCGCCTGCAGACAGATGCTGATCCGGAGGCCGGCGGCGAGGTCACGCTGTTCTATTCCGAGGCAGGGACGGAATTGGATCTGGGAGCCGTCGGAAAGGGAGCCGCGCTGACACATATTCTGAAGTATCTGGAGAGCGATTCCGATATTACGGGCGCTGTCGTCTCTGTGGGCGGCAGCGTGCTGACCTACGGCGAAAAGCCTGACAAAAGCCTCTGGAAGATAGGCATTGTGGATCCCGCAGACCCCAAGCGCAATCTGGGAATCCTGACTCTGGAAGGACAGTGGTGCATCTCCACCTCCGGAGACTACGAGAGATTTGCGGAGGCGGACGGCGTGCGGTATCATCACATTCTGGATCCGGCCACGGGATATCCCGCCCGCAGCGGACTTAGCTCTGTCACCGTGGTGACTAAGGACGGACTGTTAAGCGACGCGCTGGCAACGGCATGCTTTGTGCTCGGAGAGGAGAAGGGAACGGAGCTGGCTAAGCGGTACGGGGCGGAAGCTCTGTTCGTGGGGGAGAGCGGCGAGATCACCATGACGTCCGGCATGGAGAAGCTGTTCCAAAGACGGTAAAAATAAAATCTGCAGGAGAGAAGGGAAGGCATATGGAAGAGAATACGTATATTCACGTAAAGGAAACGGTGTTGAAACAGATAGACGAAAAAATGCCGCCGGAGGAGGAGCTGCAGGATCTGGCGGAGTTCTTCAAGGTGTTCGGCGACACCACAAGGCTGAAGATTTTGTATGTGCTGCTCTGCTCCGAGATGTGCGTCTATGACATCGCCGCCGTGCTGGGTATGTCCCAGTCCGCCATCTCCCACCAGCTGCGGGTGCTGAAACAGCTTGATCTTGTAAAGCACCGCAGGGACGGAAAGACCATCTTTTATTCCCTTGCCGATTCCCACATCGTGACGATACTCAGTCAGGGACTGGATCATATTGAAGAATGATCCGTTTATAAAAAGGCATCTGCAAAAGCGGTGAGACCGCGAAAGCAGATGCCTTTTTGATTATTTCGGTGTAAAACCTACGGCAGGCAGATTATGCCGCCGCTTTCTTTTTGTTTGCCTGTGCGGCAAATGTCTGGATGCCCTCGATCACAAGAATGATGGCGAGAACGACCATGGCAGCCGCAAAGAGCATCTGGAACCAGTCGCCCCATGCAGCGGTACCGCCGGCAACAAGCTTTATCTTGGCGATTACAGTCATGACAAGGCTGGTGGTGGTAGCAATCAGCATGAATGCCATGGGAATGTAGAACATCTTGTTGTTCTTACCGGCATTGCCCAGCCATGCACAGACAGCCATGAGAGCAATACCTGCCAGGAGCTGGTTGGCAGCGCCGAACAGACCCCAGATCTGGCTCAGACTGAGCCCGCCCAGGATACAGCCGATGACTACCATGAGCAGTGTGCCGGTCAGAGGATAAGTGAGCACCTTGCGAATGCCCTTGGCGTCTTTGTAGGTCGCCTCATCTTTCTTCAGGAACAGCTCAGTGAACATGAAGCGGCTCAGACGGGTACCGGTATCCAGACTGGTCAGCGCGAACACGGACACCGCCAGTGTGAGCAGCGCATAGATCACGTTGTACACGGCGGAGGTGCTTGTGCCGAACGTAGAGGCGATACCTGCCGCAAATGCAGCGGAGGGAGAACCGAACTCTCCGTCGGTGTATGCCTTATATACCATACCCACCGCAATCAGGGAAATCACGCCCAGCGCGGACTCGATCAGCATGGAGCCGTAACCGATGGGCTGGGCATCCTTTTCATTTGCCAGCTGTTTGGAAGAAGTACCTGTGGAGATCAGACTGTGGAAGCCGGAACATGCACCGCAGGCAACCGTGACGAACAGTGTGGGGAACAGAGTGCCGAGGCTGGTCTTCCAGCCGATAAATGCAGGGAGTTGGAAGGTCGCCGTTCCGGTAAATGCGGAAGCCACGATACCAACCAGCGCCACGGCCATCATCGCATAGAGCAGGAAGCTGGACAGATAGTCGCGGGGCTGCAGCAGGATCCACACGGGGACCAGCGAAGCTATCGTGAGGTAGACGCCGATCATAACGATCCATGCGGTACGGTTCATTGCAAAACCGAAGTTGAGCCCCAGCACGATCATGAGCCCGATGCAGACAATGCCGCCGATGCTGGCAGGAAGAGTCTTGACACCCAGACGGTTGGTTATCAGACCGTAAGCGATAGCCAGTACAATAAAGAGCATGGAAATAATGGCAGTCGTCTCGTTGCCTGTAGGACCGCTCCTGAAGCCGAGCGGATTTGTGGAAGCAAATGTTCCGGCCACAACGTTCACGAAGGATGCAATGACAAGGATCAGCACCAGCAGTGCAAAGATAATGAAGAGCTTCTTTGCGCGGTCGCCCATGGAATCCTTGATGATCTCACCTACGGATTTGCCGCCGTGACGGACAGATGCAAACAGGGAACCGAAGTCCTGCAGACCGCCGAAGAAGATACCGCCAATCACGCACCACAAAAATACCGGAAGCCATCCGAACACAGATGCCTGAATAGGTCCGTTGATGGGAGCTGCGCCTGCAATCGATGAAAAATGGTGTCCCATCAATACGGCAGGTTTTGCCGCAACGTAATCGACACCGTCCTCCATCTCGACAGCAGGTGTTTTTCTGCTGGGGTCAATGCCCCATTGCTTTGCGAGCCAAGAGCCGTAGAAGACATAGCCCAGGACCAGCAGAACAATTGCTGCTACGATAATCAGAATCGCAGTCATAGTTACACACCTCTTTCTTCTCTCTTTTTCTTACTTTGTTATATTGCGAAAGAGCTTCTTCAGGCTTTTTCCCCGTCTGTTACAGAAAAAGTTCCCCGTGGAAGTCTCTAAAGCAACCATGGAATAATGGCTCCACCCCTGTAAGGTGTGGCGATAGCTTTTGTATCTTTTGGCCTTTTTAATGTAGTCGGCGGCGTCCTGTGAGATGCACTCCGCCAGCAGGATCAGCACGATATCCGTGTTGCGGTGATTGGAGTGAGGTCTCACTCTCGACATTCCTATTTCCCATGCTTTTTCGTCCAGAGCCTGTACAGTGGACAGATCGCCGCATTCTGCTGTGGCAAAAAAGACATATTCATGAGAATCCGCCTCGGCGAGCGTTGCGCTTTTTGTGAGAAAGAACTGCTCGTCGTGGGTATGGAAGACCGCTTCCGCCGCAAAAGGCTCCGCCGCGCCTTCGGTCGTGACATTATAATAGCGCTCGTAGGATCTTAACAGCGCCTGCAGCGCTTCCTCTGCCGTCATGTGATGTTATCCTCCCTGCGGCGGGTATTCTCCCCCGTATTGCCTGAAGTGTCGTTCGGGACTTGATCCGAGCCGCTGTCCGCCGCGCCGTTCGGAATTTGATTTAAGTCGCTGCCCGAAGCACCGTTCGGGACCTTGCCTGAGGTGCTGTCCGGTGAGCCGACGACAGCGGCGGGAGCGAGAGCAAGCATACGCTCCATCAGGACCTTGGCCGCGTGGGAACCCGGGAGCTGGATCTGTGCCAGTTCTCTGTCGGAATCACATATCACGAGATATTCCACGGCAAAATCGCCCCTGCCGCAGCACATCTTGGCGGGCACGAGCATCACGCGGCGAAAATAGCGGTAAATATCGGAGTAGGAGATATAATAGACCTTACGGGCAGAGCGCAGATAGAATCGCTTTTCCCCGAGACGGATCTTGCCGATTTCCTGTGCGGCCTTATATTCCGCGCGAAGCGTTTCCTCTGACGGCGTATCCGGCGCATTGTTTGTTGAGGTAAGATAACGTAACCTTTTTTGCAGAGGGCGTTATCTTACCTCTTTTTGATGTATGTTAGATAGCA
>CANQJL010000028.1 GCA_947624245.1 uncultured Acetatifactor sp.
GAGCGCGGATATCGTTCTGATGAAGAGCGACCTGCGGGACGCGGTGACGGCGGTGAAGCTGAGCCGCGCGGTGATACGCAATATCAAGCAGAACCTGTTCTGGGCATTCTTCTATAACTGCGTGGGAATCCCACTGGCGGCGGGGTGCTGGTATCCGCTCTTCGGCATCAGGTTAAATCCCATGTTCGGTGCGGCGGCCATGAGCCTCAGCAGTATTTTTGTGGTATGCAACGCTTTGCGTCTGAAAGGATTCCGCAGCGGATTTGAGCGGAGCGAATCCCACGGGAAAAGGGCTGAAGATCGGAAGACGCCCGCCCGGGAGGCGCAGGAGCTGCAGGCGTCGGCAGCTGCTTTGCCGGCGGGAGAGATAGAGACAGAAAATCAAGACGGCGGGGACAGACCCGCAGAAAGGGAAGAAGTCATGAAAAAAGCAATGAGTATTGAAGGAATGATGTGCGCACACTGCGCAGGCAGAGTGCAGAAGGCTCTGGAGGAGGTGGAGGGCGTAAAGTCCGTGACCGTGAATCTGGAGGAAAAAAGCGCCGCTGTGGAAATGGTGACAGAGGTGTCGGACGATGCGTTGACTCACGCGGTCGATGGAGCGGGCTATGAAGTGAAGGAGATAAAGAGCGGCGCTCCGAATTAATGAGGAAAAATCTTGTGACATTTCGGGAAATGTGATATAGTCCTCTTATAGCTCATGGCCTCAGGGAGGCGGCTTCGGACAGCGGAGGACGGCTGTGAACGTTCAGGACATCAGATGATGTCCTGATATCAGATCCGAATCAGACTCGAAAAGCAGAGCGAAAAGGAGAACGAACCATGAACTACGGATACTTTGATGAAATAAACAAAGAATATGTCATCACGAGGCCCGATACCCCTGCCCCTTGGGCAAATTATCTCGGCTCCCCTGCTTACGGCGCCATTATCACCAACAACGCCGGCGGGTACAGCTTCGTGCAGAGCGGTGCGAACGGCCGAATCCTGAGATATCATTTCAACAGCGACGACACGCCCGGCAGATACATTTATCTGCGCGACGATGAAACGAAGGACTATTGGTCCGCGTCCTGGCAGCCGGTGGCAAAGCCCCTGTCGGAGTATCAGTCCGAGTGCCGTCACGGCACGGCGTACACCAATATGCTTTCCGATTATGCGGGCATTCACTGTGAAGCGCTGTATTATGTGCCCCTGAACAAGACATATGAGGTGTGGCGCGCGAATGTTGTCAACACCACGGACCGCCCCAGAAAGATTTCCGTTTTTGCCTATGCGGAATTTACCAACGACAGCAATTACGAGCAGGATCAGGTGAATCTGCAGTACACACTGTTCATCACCCGAACCTGTTTTAAGGGCAATAAGATTCTGCAGCTCATCAATGAGAATGTGGACAAAAATGAGAAGGGCTTCAACGGGAGAGAGCGGTTCTTCGGTCTGGCGGGAGCGCCTGTTACCTCCTACAACGGCGACAAGGAGGCATTTCTGGGAAGGTATCACGGCTACGGGAATCCTATCGCCGTGGAGAACGGAGCCTGTGACAACGTGCTCAACTACAATGCCAACGGCTGCGGTGCGCTCCACAGCGCGCTGGAGCTGAAGCCGGGCGAGACGAAAGAACTGATCTTCCTGCTGGGACGCGCAGACAATGATGCCGCGGATGCCATCATTGCCTCCTACGGCGCTGCGGGAAAGGTCGACAGCGAGCTGGCGGAGCTTAAGAACTACTGGCACGGCAAGCTGGAGAATTTTCGGGTCAATACTCCCGATGCGGCTTTCAACAGCATGGTGAACACCTGGAACGCATACCAGTGCTTCATCACCTTCACATGGTCCAGAGCGGCGTCCCTTACCTACTGCGGACAGAGGAACGGCTACGGCTACCGGGATACGGTGCAGGATATTCAGGGCATCATTCATCTGGATCCCAAGATGGCCGCCGACCAGATTCGGTTTATGCTCTCGGCGCAGGTGAATCACGGGGGCGGACTGCCGCTGGTGAAATACACGCACAATCCCGGCCATGAGGATACGCCGGACGACGAGTCCTATGTGCGCGAGACGGGGCACCCCGCCTATCGCGCGGACGATGCCCTCTGGCTGTTCCCCACGATCTGGAAATATGTGGCTGAGACGGGAGACAAGGACTTTATCAACGAGGTCATTCCCTATGCCAACAAGGACGAGGGAACCGTTTACGACCACTTAAAGAGAGCGATTCAATTTTCCATGGACAGAATGGGCGACCACAAAATGCCCGCCGGTCTGTACGCCGACTGGAACGACTGTCTGCGTCTGGGCGCCAAGGGAGAATCCACATTTGTGGCCATGCAGCTCTACTACGCATTTACCGTGATGAAGGGCTTTGCGCAGGAGCGGCAAGACAGCGCTTACATAGAGTATCTTGAGAAGACCCAGAAAGAGCTGGGCGAGATCATTCAGAAGGAATGCTGGGAAGGCGACAGATATGTGCGGGGCATCAAGGAGGACGGTCAGGTCATCGGCTCCAAGCATGATCCCGAGGCGAACATGTGGCTGAATCCCCAGTCGTGCGCGGTGATCAGCGGTCTGGCTTCCAAGGAGCAGGCGGAGAAGGCTCTGGACACCGTATACAGGGAGCTGAATACCAAGTACGGGGTGCGTCTGATGGCGCCCTCCTATGTGAATCATGCCTTCGACGGCGCAAGAGCGCTGCTCTTTACCCCTTCCACCAAGGAGAACGGCGGTATTTTCTCCCAGACTCAGGGCTGGATCATTCTGGCGGAGGCTCTGATGGGACACGGCAATCGCGCCCACACCTACTTTACGGAGAGTTCCCCCGCCTCCCAGAACGACAATGCAGATGTGCGCAGACTGGAGCCCTACGTTCACGGACAGTTCACCGAGAGCGTGGAGTCGCCTTTCGAGGGGCGTTCCCATGTGCACTGGCTGACAGGAACCGCCTCCACATGTATGGTGGGCTGCGTGGAAGGTATCTGCGGTATGCGGCCTGATCTGAACGGTCTGTGGGTGTGTCCTTCCGTTCCTGCGGACTGGAAGGAATTCACCATGGATAAGGTATTCCGCGGGAAGAAGCTCCACATCACCGTGAAGAATCCCAACGGCAGGGAGAGCGGCTGCAGCGAGTTCTACCTCAACGGCAAGAAGACCGATCAGCCCTATGTTCCCCAGTCGCTTCTCGAAGACGAGAACGAGATTCTGTTGATCATGTAATCTCAGCAAAACAGGCTGCGTTTCCTTTGCGGCCCCCACAGTCAGATAACGCGGTGCGGTCTGGCTGTGCGGGGCCGATTTTTATGGGAACTTACGCTTGCAGAATAATGCGGCGGAGTGTTTATTTTATTAGAGAAAGTTTATACTTTCTTTATTGCTTTTGAAATGCAGGGTGTTATATTGTTCACAGAAGGACAGGTGTCTTGAAACGTGTAAGAACAGTTTGAGGAATCAGGGGAGGCGAGCATATGAACATACAGAAATTTACGCAAAAATCAATGGAGGCAGTGGAGGGCTGCCAGAAGCTGGCGTACGAGTACGGCAATCAGGAGATCGAACAGGAGCATCTGCTGTACAGTCTGCTGACGCTGGAGGACAGTCTGATCTTAAAGCTCATAGAGCGAATGGAGATTCAGAAGGAGCATTTTCTGAACAGGGCCGAACAGGCGCTTGCGAAGCGGACGAAAGTTCAGGGCGGACAGGTGTATGTGGGACAGGACCTGAATAAGGTACTGATAGGAGCCGAGGACGAGGCGAAGCAGCTTGGCGACGAATATGTGTCCGTGGAGCATCTCTTTCTCGCCATGATCAAGAGCCCCAACAGGGAGATCGCGCAGATCTTTAAGGAGTACGGCATTACGAGGGAGAGATTCCTGCAGGCGCTGTCCACTGTCAGAGGCAACCAGCGGGTCACCAGCGACAATCCGGAGGCCACCTATGACACCCTGCAGAAATACGGTCAGGATCTGGTGGAACGGGCCAGGAACGAGAAGCTGGACCCCGTCATCGGCAGAGACGGCGAGATCCGGAATGTGATTCGTATCCTCTCCAGAAAGACCAAGAACAATCCCGTGCTCATCGGTGAGCCCGGCGTGGGTAAGACCGCCGTGGTGGAGGGACTGGCCCAGCGTATCGTCAGGGGAGACGTGCCCCAGAATCTGAAGGACAAGAAGATATTTGCGCTGGATATGGGCGCACTGGTAGCGGGCGCAAAATATCGGGGAGAATTTGAAGAGAGACTGAAGGCGGTGCTGGACGATGTGAAGAACAGCGACGGACAGATCATTCTGTTCATTGACGAACTGCACACCATCGTGGGAGCGGGCAAGACCGACGGCGCGTTAGATGCGGGCAATATGCTCAAGCCCATGCTTGCCAGAGGAGAGCTGCACTGTATCGGCGCTACGACGTTGGACGAGTACAGACAGTATATCGAGAAGGACGCGGCTCTGGAGAGGCGCTTTCAGCCAGTGCTTGTGGAGGAGCCCACGGTGGAAGACACCATCTCCATTCTCAGGGGCCTCAAGGAGCGCTACGAGGTCTACCACGGGGTGAAGATCATGGACAATGCCTTGGTCAGCGCCGCCGTGCTGTCCCACAGATATATATCGGACAGATTCCTGCCGGATAAGGCCATCGATCTGGTAGATGAGGCGTGCGCGCTGATCAAGACGGAGCTGGACAGTATGCCTACCGAACTGGACGAACTGCAGCGCAGAGTGATGCAGATGGAGATCGAGGAGGCGGCTCTGAAAAAGGAGGACGACCGGCTGAGCGGAGAGCGGCTGGCCGAGCTGCAGAAGGAGCTGGCGGAGCTCAAGGAGGAGTTTGCCGGGCGCAAGGCGCAGTGGGACAACGAGAAAGCGTCCGTGGAGAAGCTCTCCAAGCTGCGCGAAGAGATCGACGCCGTGAACAGCGAGATCCAGATCGCTCAGAGGGAGGGAGATCTGGAGAAGGCTGCCGAGCTGAGCTACGGCAAAATGCCGGCCCTGAAAAAACAGTTGGAGACGGAGGAGGAACAGATCAGCCGCTCAGACCTTTCACTGGTACACGAGAAAGTGTCGGAGGAGGAGATTGCAAGGATCATATCCCGCTGGACGGGCATTCCCGTGAGCAAGCTGACCGAGAGCGAGCGCAGCAAGACGCTGCATCTGGACGAGGAGCTGCACAAGAGGGTCATCGGCCAGGAGGAAGGCGTCACAAAGGTGACGGAGGCTATCATGCGTTCCAGAGCGGGCATCAAGGATCCCACCAAGCCCATCGGTTCGTTCCTGTTCCTGGGGCCCACCGGCGTGGGCAAGACCGAGCTGGCAAAATCCCTTGCGGCGGCTCTGTTCGACGACGAAAACAATATGGTGCGCATTGACATGAGCGAATATATGGAGAAGTACTCCGTTTCCAGACTCATCGGAGCGCCTCCCGGATACGTGGGCTATGAGGAGGGCGGCCAGCTGACGGAGGCCGTGCGCAGAAAGCCCTACAGCGTGGTGCTGTTTGACGAGATAGAGAAGGCGCATCCCGATGTGTTCAACGTGCTTCTGCAGGTGCTGGACGACGGCCGCATCACGGATTCTCAGGGCAGGACGGTGGACTTCAAGAATACGATCCTGATCATGACGTCCAACATCGGCGCGACCTATCTGCTGGACGGCATACAGGCGGACGGGACCGTAAGCGCTCAGGCGGAGGAAATGGTGTACACAGAGCTGCGCAGCCATTTCAGACCGGAATTTTTGAACCGGTTGGACGAGACGATCCTGTTCAGGCCTTTGACGAAAGAGAATATCGGCGGCATCGTGTCTCTGATCGTGGCGGATATCAACCGCCGCCTGGAGGACAGGGACCTGAAACTGGAGCTGACTCCGGAGGCGGTGTCTCTGATCGTCTCCGAGGCCTACGATCCCGTTTACGGCGCGAGACCTCTGAAGCGCTATATCCAAAAGCATGTGGAGACGCTGACGGCAAGGCTGATACTGGAGGACAAGGTGCAGGCGGGGGATACCGTCCGGATCGAAGCAAGGAACGGAGAGCTGACGGCAGCCGCAGCACGATAACAGTAAAAAGGCAGATCATGGCAGCATGGTCTGCCTTTTTTGCGTTGTTGATAAATTAAAAATTTTATATTAAGGTGTAAGATTTTCGGTCAAATCTATAGTTCATAGGTGAAAGTGGGTCGATATCTTGTTGGAGGATAACAAATATACCAATTTGGAAGAAGAGTAGATAAATAGTTGAGAATTACCTGATAAGTTCTTCTGTAGCAGAGAGGTGAGGAAAGTGAACACGAAAATTTTGATAGCTGATGATGAGGCTGATATTGTCTCGATGCTTCGTAGTTTTTTTGAGAGTAAAGGCTATTTTGTTTTCTCCGCAGCGAACGGAGAAGAAACATTAAAGCAGGCAGAACGGCAGCCGGACATTACCTCTTTTTGACTGCACGAATTGAAGATACGGATAAGGTAAAAGGATTTGCCGTTGGCGGCGACGATTATATTGTCAAGCCGTTTTCGCTTATAGAACTTGAAGCAAGAGTGTGCGCCCATCTGCGCCGTGAAGCACGGCACAATTTTGAAGCACAGATCAAATTTTCCGACGAGTTGACGATCGATTACTCAGAGAGGTGTCTGTTTTTTAAGGATAAACGCCTTGGGCTTGCGAAGAAGGAATTTGACATTGTGGAGCTGCTTTCCCAAAATCAGGGACAGGTCTTTGACAAGGAACGGATTTATGAACGGATTTGGGGATATGACAGCGAGGGGGGCAGCAGTGTTGTAGCTGAACACATTCGCAGGATACGGACTAAAATTGCTGATTATACGGATAAGACGTATATCGAAACAGTTTGGGGGTGTGGTTATAAATGGATAAAGTAAAACACTTTGGGCGCGATTTCTCTCTGCGAAGTAGTCTTTTGCTGTATGCGGCAGCTTTTATCGCTCAAGCAAAGCATATATGATAGAAGTGCTCTGTCGAGAACAGATTGCCGGAGCGACTCTTTGATAATTCAATGATTTAACGCTGTGCGGTCATATAAACAAACATTCTATTTTGCATCGGTCGTTGTGGGAAATATTAGCGTCACCTTAAAACCTTTTTGAGCTTCACTCTCTATCTGCATAGTTCCATTATGTGCCTTAACAATCTGCTGGACAAGAATATGTCCGAGGCCATGCCGCAGATCTAAACGATCATCGGTACTCTCAATATAATGAGGCCGTTCCCGTAGCTCCGTGAGCTTTTTGGCAGACAGTCCAATGCCGTTATCTGCAACACAAAGGAACACTTGGTCCTCTCTATGATCGAGGCTGAGCATAATAGCGCATCCATCAGGGTTATGCTGGATACTATTCTGCACCAGGTTGTTAATTGCCCTCGAAATCAAACGCGCATCGCATTCAAAAATTGTAAATTCAGCGTCACCTGAGATATCAATATCAATCGAGTATTGATCGGGCAGTCCGCCGTTCAGCAAATCCGCCACATAGGTTCGCACAAGGCTTGCGATACGGGTCGATGCTTTATGGATGGGCTGCATTTCATATTCCAACTGCGATACAAGATTCAGATCCTGCACTAGTTCTCTGATTCTGATACTCTGCTGGCTGATGATCTCTGCCTTTTTCCTGACATCAACATTCAGCGAGTCCTCATCGGCAATCCGTTTGGAGTATCCCATGATCATAGAAAGAGGCGTCCGTATATCGTGAGAAACGCCGCTGATCCAGTTTGCGCGTGCCTGGTTTTGCCTGTTTAATATATGGGCTGCCTTATTGACGCTGTCTGCTACCCCCGACAATTCCCCCTGTATAGAAAGGGGAGTCGGCTTACCATTTCCGAGTTCTTCAATCGAAGTAATAATCGGCTCTGTGCTTTTGAGAATTTTTCTCTTAGAAAGGAAATAGGCTAGGAACAAGATTGCAAAATCAGCTGCCAAAATCCCAAATATAAAAAACGGCATAATCTCGATAGCACGCATTGAAAAATAGTTGCTTGATAACTTCATATAACTGTCTTTCGGATAGCCTAAGATCAGCATACCGTCAGGGGTATTTCTGATAAAGACGGGATAATCGGCAAGATAACCTTTTGCAAATATGGCAACCTCCTGGATGGTAAAGTGTTCGGGTATTTCATCCGGCATATCTATTTCCCAGGCTATGTTGCCTGCCATGTCTAGGTAGATGGCCCAAATATGACGGCACCTTAACTGCGCAGAAGCTTTTCAATCTTCTCCCGAATCCTGCGCACATGTGCATTTAAGCTGTTCTCATATCCAAAAGGATTATCCCCCCAAAGAGCTTCACATAGAGCGTCTACTGTCACGATTTTCCCTTCATTGCGGGCAAGCGTTTCCAAAAAAATATGTTCTTTGGCCGTTAAGGAGATCACCTCACCGTTTTTATTTACCTCCGCCCGGCTAAGGTCAACCGTGCAGCCATCCAGGACAATAAGGGCGTTTTCTTCCTTATAGCACCGGCGCATAACAGCGTAAATACGAAGCAGAAGTTCCTGAGGCAGAAAAGGTTTCGCAACATAGTCATCAGCTCCCAATCCAAGCCCGGCCAGTTTGTCTGCTGCTTCATCTTTCGCCGTTAAAAAGATAATTGGCATCTCGGAAAAGGTGCGGATCTGCCGCATGAGGGAAAAGCCATCCCCATCGGGCAGCATGACATCCAAAATAGCCAAATCAGGGGATTCTGACTTGGCTGCATCAAGTCCACCCTTCATAGTCACCGCAGACACAATATTTTTAAAGCCTTCCTCTGTGAGAAATGACTGGAGCATTTTAAGAAGCTCCGGCTCATCATCTACAAGCAAAATCTTTTTGCTGTGTAAATAGGTATGATCCATAGCAGTACCTCCGTTTTTTCGATTATACCACCTTTTCTTGTCTTTTGCAGTTGTGAACGGAAAAAGTAAGGTAAAAGTAAGGTTGTGAGAAAGTTAATGTCAGGTTGATGCTGTATCATAGAAAGCAGGAAAGGAGATGTTTCTATGGACTATATTATCACCACGGAACAGTTGACGAAAAAATACAAAAATTTTATTTCCGTCAACAATGTTACCCTTCATATTCGGAAGGGCAGCATCTATGGATTCCTCGGCCCTAACGGGGCAGGTAAATCCACCACTATGAAAATGCTGCTGGGACTGACCGTCCCAACGAAAGGCAGCTTTACGATTGATGGCCGACATTTTCCGGAGGATCGGCTTGCCATTCTAAAGGAGATTGGTTCCTTTATTGAATCACCATCCTTTTATGCAAATCTGACCGGTAGGGAGAACCTTGACATTATCCGCCGGATCTTGGGGCTGCCTAAAGATACTGTTGACGATGCCTTGGAATTGGTTGGTTTGGAGGAATTTGGGAATCGGCTGGCAAAGAAGTATTCGCTGGGTATGAAGCAGCGCCTTGGTCTTGCCGGCGCTTTGCTGGGAAGACCGCCTATCCTCATTCTGGACGAGCCGACCAACGGCCTTGACCCTTCAGGTATCCATGAAATTCGGAACCTGATAAAATCCTTACCCAGCCTCTACAACTGCACCATAATGATCTCGTCCCATATGCTTTCCGAAATTGAACTGATGGCGGATGACATTGGCATTCTCAATCATGGACGCCTGTTGTTTGAGGGAAGTCTGGATGATCTGCGGCGCAGCGCAAAGCAGGCTGGAATGTCCGCTGATAACAAGCTAATCGGAGATCAGCTGGAAGGTGTGTTCCTCGCTATGGTAGATCAGGACAATGCTGCCAGAAAGCAGAGGGCGCAGTTATGAGTATGCCTGCGATTGAACTTCGGAAAGAAAAACGAACGGGGGTTATCCCTGTGCTGCTGGCTGTTGGTATTTTGGGCGCTGGCTATGCCTTTCTAAATTTTATTGTGAGGAAAGACACTCTGCTGAGTTTACCTTTGGCGCCTATGGATGTTTTGCTGACCCAGCTTTACGGCATGATTATGATCTTGAATATGTTTGGAATCGTAGTTGCCGCCTGCATGATCTACAACATGGAGTTTAAGGGTAATGCCGTCAGGAAGATGTATATGCTCCCTGTAAATGTTTCCGGAATGTATCTTTGCAAATTTCTGATCCTATCGACCCTGCTTTTCGTGGCAGTAGCTTTACAAAATCTGGCGCTTATGCGGATTGGTATGACGGACTTACCGCAAGGGGCGTTTGCAATGGGAACTCTGGTCAAATTTGCAGGTTACTCATTCCTTACCTCAATGCCCGTCCTGTCGTTTATGGTTTTGATCTCGTCCCGTTTTGAGAATATGTGGGTGCCGCTGGGCGTTGGCGTTGCCGGCTTCCTAAGCGGGATGGCATTGGCTAATTCGAGCATTAACTTGTTGATGATTCACCCTTTCGTCATCATGCTGAAACCTGCGGTTGCTATGAACGCACAGCCGGACATGGCAGTTATCATAGCCGCATGCATTGAATCATTAGTATTCCTCGGTGCAGGGCTGTGGATGGCGAAAAATCTGCGCTATGAGTAAGGAGGTGTCAGGATCATGAGTTTTTTAGAACTGCTCAGAATTGAATTTATGAAAGTAAAACGCTCGAAAATCGTGCCGTTGATTTTTATTGCGCCTCTGTTGGTAGTGACCTCCGGGGTCGCAAACCTGAGCCGATATTTTACACCGGAATATACAAACGCTTGGCCGGCCATGTTCATTCAAAGTGCGCTGGTTTACGCCTACTATCTGCTGCCGTTCTCGATGATTGTGGTCTGCGTGATGATCGCAGGGCGGGAAACAGGGAATAACGGCATCTTAAAAATGCTCGCTCTGCCGGTCAGCCGATATGCGCTCTCCATAGCAAAATTCTGTGTGTTAGTATTCTATCTGTTTATGGAGATGGTTGTATTTCTCGCAGTATTCGTAATCGCCGGAACAGCTGCAACAAGAACTATGGCCGTGACGGAAACGCTTCCCATCCTTTATTTGCTGAAATGGTGTGTCGGGCTGTTTCTGACAATGCTGCCATGCGTGGGAACCATGTGGGCAATCACCGTACTGTTTGATAAGCCGCTCCTTTCCGTAGGACTGAATCTGCTCCTTGTTATCCCTGGCGTTCTGGCGGCAAATACGCCCCTTTGGATTGCCTATCCGTATTGTTACAGCGGATATTTGGTATCTTGTTCCCTGTATGATTTTATGGTGGAATCCACTACAATAACATTTTCAATGTTCCCATTTCTGCCAATCGCAATACTGGTCTTTGTGCTGGTACTTGCGATTGCAGTCAAACAATTTGGAAGAAAAGAAATGAGGTAAATTATTATGGAAAACAAAAAACTGAAAACTTTGAGTTTGGTATCGCTGATTATCAGTATCACCCCCGCAATAACCCTTATCCCTGTGTTCCTTAAAATCGCACTGCCGGATGGGGTGAATACGGCATGGGCTTGCGCCAATATCGCTTCCGCTGTGTTGGGGCTGCTCCTCTCTATTGTCTGCATTAAGAGGAAAGAAAGCCGCAACCCTGTGAATATTGCATCCACTATCGTCAGCTCCTTTTGGTGCTTGCTGATGATTGGCATAGTGGTTCTGGCATTATTTTTGACATTCTTGCAGTAAGGAGGGCCTATGAAGTTTTTCAATAGAGGATTATGCATTGCTCTTGCTGGAATACTGCTTTTTACCTGTACGGCTTGTTCCGAATTAGAGAATTTGAGTGATGGACTTAAGGGTGGCGTAGAGCAGTTTGGTGACAATGTTACTATTGGTAAGAGTAACGCGCTGATTACACCATAGCAATCTTTTGATGGGTCTCGCACCGCAGATAACACAGCTTTTTTGGCTACCTATGACGCAACCGTAGCCGGGTTCAATGGGCAAGAATTCATCTACCAACTGGTCTATATTGATCCGGAATTAGAGGAAACCGTATTGGCTGAAAGCGGAGATGGCAGTGTTACAGTACAGCTTAAAAGCGGAGCAAACTACATTGGGATTTATGGCACCGACTATGAGGGCACAATCCAGATTACAGTAGAATAGGCATAATTATCGCACACCCCGGCATCGATGACGGTCTGTAAAATGGCTTTTCTTAATTATGGAGGCAGGTGTCACAGCACATGAAAAAGAGTTATAAAAGGTTAAAACAAATAATTCTGCTCTGTATCATACTGATCGGCACGGAAATATTTGATTATCTGAGGCACAATGGCAGGGAATTGTGTAAAAGTGGTTGTTATGGGAAAATAGTGATCCTGGAGGTAGAGGCTGATGAATAAAATGAGGAATGGTGCCAGATCAGGTATTGAAAAAAGCAATTCCTTCTAGGGCGGAATTGCTTTTGGTGTCGCTGCATTTCTTGGACATGAGCCTGCTTGTTCAGTAGCCGCGTAACGCGTATAGAAAGAGAAGCTTTGCTTTACATTTTTTGCTATGCTATTATGGAGTAAAGCACGCAGAAAATGTCAGCGGATAAGAGCAGAATAGCGGCTTCTGATATGGAACTGTTGAACGCTTCAATAAGGCGCGGGAAAATTTGAGCGGGAGAATATTATATTGAACCGCTAAAGTGGTAAGGAGGATTGAAATGTACTATGAGTTACAGCCATTGCGTATTCAGGCAGGGTGGCGGGTGGAATATAATAATTTTTCAGAATACGATTTGGACACGCACGGGGAGGAAGATGCATATGAACTAAATGAAGACCTGTTGCTGCTATACAATGAAAAGGCAAATTTAGCCATTGATTTAGGGTGGTATCCTGCTCACGATACGGACGGAGAATATTTATTGATACTGGCTAAGGATTTCCGGTGGGACTGTCCGCTGGAGAAGTTTTCGTCTAAATCAAAGAAGGAAATAATAAGCCGTATTGAAAAATGGGTGTGCCGTGATTTTTTTGCGAAATATATATAATTGTTTCATTTACATTGAATTCCTGCAGGGATTGATTCTTTTCTCGGCGTATCGCGCCATAGGAAAATTTCTTGAATAATGCTCTGCCATTTGATAAGATAAGCTAGACAGAAAAGGTTGCCGCTTATCTATACGGAGGTATCGCTATGGGCATCACATGGCAGGAGGAACAGAGGCTTTTCAAGCTGGACACGCCGAATACGACCTATCTGATCGGCATTGTGGACGAGGAAGGATTTTTAGGGCATATCTATTATGGCAATAAAATAGAAGACGCGACAGGGGCGGCAGAGCTGCTCCGCACAAGGGAGGCTCCTTTTACGCCGGAGAAGAACGACAGGGAGAGAGTCTCTTTTATGGACTGCTTTCCGTGGGAATATTCCTCTCACGGCGTGGGAGACTTCCGCGAGAGCAGCGTGCGCGTAAAAGATGAGAACGGCTGCAGCGCGGTGCTGCTCACCTATGTCTCCCATGAGATATACGCGGGGAAGCCCCCTCTCGAGGGGCTGCCCGCCACGTTTGGCCCCAAGGACGGGGTGCAGACGCTGGACATTTTGTGCGAGGATAAATCCCTGGGGCTTCGGGCGCATCTTACCTACAGCGTATTTGAAGATACGGACGCCATCGCCCGCAGCGTGCGCTTTGAGAACGGCGGCAGCAGTGTGCTGCGGCTGGAAAAAGCCATGAGCTGCTGTCTGGACATGGACAACCGCGGGTTCGACGTGCTGACGCTTCACGGCTCATGGGCGAGAGAGCGGCACATGGAGAGAAAGCCCGTGGGGTGCGGCAGATATTCCGTCTCCACTCTGCGGGGAGAAAGCTCTCATCAGGAGCATCCCTTCCTTGCGCTTCTCACACACGGCGCGGATCAGGACAGAGGGGAGGTCTACGGATTTCATCTGGTGTACTCCGGCAACTTTCTGATGCAGGCGGAGGGCAATCAGTTCGGTGCGGTCAGGGTCGTGGCAGGCATCAACCCCGAAGATTTCAGTTGGAAGCTGGAGCCGGGGGAAGCCTTTCAGACTCCGGAGGTGATCCTCACCTACTCGGCGCAGGGGCTGGGCCCCATGACGGGCAGTCTGCACAGCCTGTACAAGAACCACCTGATCAGGAGCCCTTATCTTCATAGGAAGCGTCCCATTCTCATCAACAACTGGGAGGCGACATATTTTGACTTTGACGAAAAGAAGCTGCTGGAGATCGCCAAAGAGAGCGCGGCTCTGGGGATAGAGATGCTCGTCATGGACGACGGCTGGTTCGGCAATCGGTATGACGACGGCAGGGCGCTGGGCGACTGGCAGGTCAACGAGGAGAAGCTGAAGGGCGGCCTCGGCAGGCTGGTGGAGCAGGTGAACGGACTCGGCATGAAATTCGGTATCTGGTTCGAGCCGGAAATGATCTCCGGAGACTCTAAGCTGTACCGGAAACATCAGGATTGGGCACTGGCGGTGCCGGGCAGAAGGCCGGCTCTCTCCCGAAACCAGTATGTGCTGGACATCAGCCGCAGGGAGGTTCGGGACTATATTATGGAGCAGGTGTTCGCGGTGCTTCACTCCGCGAATATCGAGTATGTGAAATGGGACATGAACCGACCGCTCACCGATCTGGGGAGCGTTTCACTGCCCGCTGACAGAATGGGGGAATTGTACCATCGGTACGTTCTGGGAATGTACGAGATGCAGGAGCGGCTGACAAGGGAATTTCCGAATCTGCTCCTGGAGAACTGCAGCGGCGGAGGCGGGCGCTTTGACCCGGGAATGCTGTATTACAGTCCGCAGATATGGTGCTCCGACGACACGGACGCCGTGGAGCGTCTTATGATACAGGAGAGCACGGCCATGCTCTATCCCCTGTCCGCCATAGGCGCCCATGTCAGCGTATGCCCCAACCACACCGTGGGCCGCAGCACTCCCTTTGAGACAAGAGGGTATGTGGCTTTGGCGGGCACCTTCGGGTACGAACTGGACATTACCAAGCTGAGCGATGAGGACAAGGCCATGGTGGCCGGACAGACG
Source organism: uncultured Acetatifactor sp. (assembly GCA_947624245.1). GTDB lineage: Bacteria > Bacillota > Clostridia > Lachnospirales > Lachnospiraceae > Acetatifactor. The sequence goes on from CANQJL010000028.1 coordinate 14,895, forward strand.
GCCATATACCACAGATTCCACGACATTGTGCGGGAGGGCGAGTACCATCGGCTGGCTTCTTATCAGGAGAACCGGAAATTTGACTGCTTCCAGATAAACGACCCGACGGGACGCGAGAGTCTGGTGTTCTATACGCAGGTGCTGAGCGAACCCAACCGGCGCAGCCGTTTTGTGCGGCTGAAGGGTTTGTCGGCCGATGCGCGTTACCGCATTTTTACGGTAAATGCCGACAGCGGCGAGCTGAAGAAGGACACCGGAAGAGTGATTTCCGGAGCGGTGCTGATGAACGGCGGGATCTGCTTTGAGAGCCTTACCGGCGATTTCAGAGGAAGCCTGCTGTGTCTGGAACGGGTGGACCGGTAAACGGTGCTGCAATGTATTTTTCAACGGAAAGAAAGAGGCGGATATATGATACCGAAAGACCCTGTGATGCTTTTGAGCTTTCTCAATTTAAAGCTTCGCGACTGCTATGGCAGTCTGGACGCTCTCTGCGAGGATCTGGACATAGATGCCGGCGAGATCACAAAGAAGCTGGCGGCAATCGACTATCACTATGACAAGGAGAACAATCAGTTTGTCTGACGGAACCGACACGGGAAAAAAGTATAGAGAGGAAGCCGCCGGGCCAAAGAGAGGGCTGCGATGCAGGATATGCACGGGCTGCGGGCGCTGTCCGGGCATTGCGCAGGACGGCGCGGCGCAGGGGAAACTGCATATTCTGGCGGAGGACGCGCTGATGGGGACGCGCCTGCCTATACCGGGCAGCAGGCGTCTTGCGGTGGCGGATATCGGCACCACCACGGTGGCCATGCTCCTGTACGGAGAGGACGGCAGCGTTCGGGACAGATATGTGCAGGTCAATCCGCAGACGGCTTACGGCGCAGATGTGATCTCCAGAATCAGAGCCGCGGAGGATCCAAAGGCTGCGCAGGACATGCAGAGTATGATTCGCGGGGCGCTGGAATGCGGGCTTGAGCGCTTTTCCCGAAAGCTGCGGAACGGGGAGGAGCTGTATCTTGTGCTGGCCGCAAATACCACCATGACCTACCTGCTGATGGGCTGGGACGCGGCGGAGCTGGGGTATGCTCCGTTTCACGCCTCACGATTGTCCGGAGCGGAAACGCGGATCGGCGGCGTGCCCTGTTTTGTCTTTCCGGGACTTTCGGCCTTTGTGGGCGGAGACATCGCGGCGGGCATCTATGCCTGCGGAATGTGCGGCAGGGAGGAGCCGACGCTGCTTGTGGATCTGGGTACCAACGGGGAAATGGTGCTGGGGAACAGGGAGAGACGCATAGCCTGTGCCACCGCAGCGGGTCCGGCTTTTGAGGGCGGCGTGAACAAGGGCGTATGGGGAGCCGACATGATCAGCCTGCTGGCCCGGCTGAAGGAGGAGAAGGTGCTGGACAGGACGGGGCTTCTGAGCCCCGAGTACTTTGAAGGCGGTATCCGCATCGGCAATGTGACGGTGACGCAGCAGGCCGTGCGCAGCGTTCAGCTCGCCAAGGGCGCCATTGCGGCGGGGATAGAGGTGCTGCTGGACAGATACGGAATCGTGCCCGAAAAAGTGGACAGAGTGGTGCTCGCCGGCGGATTCGGGTATTATCTTAAGCCGGAAGCGGCGGCAGAGCTGGGAATCCTGCCGAAGGTGCTTGCAGGCAAAGCGGTGGCCGGCGGAAATACCTCCCTTACGGGAGCGCTTCTGGCAGGGCGGCGGATCCTTGCGGAAGGGGGCTGTGCGGGCTTGCAAAAGTGCCTGAAGGAATCCGTTCTCTGCACTAAGGTCCTGAATCTGGCCGAGGAGGCGGAATTTGAGGGACATTATATCGGCAATTTGAATTTTGAATAAAATGCAACAATTCCGCGAAAGTTTGCAGAAAATTTGTTTTTTCTATTTTCTATCCCTAAAAAGTGTAGTATAATGTATATGGGTATGTATTTCGAAGTATGTATATATTTCGATGTATATGGAGGGTATATATGGATACAGAAATCACAAGGAGTGAGAGTGGGGAGGAACTGAAGGACGGGGAAGAACTGAAAGTCGAGGAGGCACCGAAGACTGAGGAAGCGCCGAAGACCGAAGAAGAACCGAAGGCAGGGGAACAGCCCAAGGAGTCAAAATGGTTCCGCAAGTCAAAGGAACCCAAGGCCCCGAAAGAGCCGAAAGCGCCCAAGGAACCCAAGGCCCCGAAGGAGCCGAAAGCGCCCAAGGAGCCCAAGGCCCCGAAGGAGCCGAAAGCGCCCAAGGAGCCCAAGGCCCCGAAAGCACCCAAAGCCCCGAAGGCCCCTAAGGCGTCGAAAGACTCCGGAAAGAAGGGCTGGGGCAGTCTGTCTGCAAAATTTAAGAAAGTAAAGGAATCCTCACAGGCACAGGAGGATAAGCAGCAGAAAGAGCCAAAGGAGCAGGGCAGGTTCATGCTTTTCAGCCTTAGAAATAAGATCATCATCTGCTTTTTGATTCCCATTGTGTTCATGATTGTGATCGGTGTTTCCGCTTACCGCAATGCGGCGGAAGGCATGAGTGACAAATTCCGCGAGTCCACACAGCAGACGATCAACATGGCGGGCGAATACATAGGACTGGGCTGTAATTTTGTGTATTCGGAAGCACAGAAGTATGCCTATGACAAGGATCTGTCAAAATACTTTTTGAGCTTGTATGACAATGATATGGTGGGCAAATCCCAGCTGATGAACAATGTCAAGGCAAATATTTTCTCGGCGCAGTCATCGAACCGGTTCATCAATAATATTTTCATTATTCCGAAGTCCGGCGTCAACATGCTGGCGTCGACGCCTACCAACAATGCGGACGGATTTTTCGATGAATATAAAGCGACCGTGCTTGACGGGCCGAACAGCATCAAGAGATGGGTCGACAGCCACGACATGATAGATGAGGCATACAAGCTGAAACAGAGCGAGTATATCATGGCGTGTCAGGTTCAGTCCCAGTCTGCCAACGCCTGCGTCGTCATTGATATCAAGGCTTCCGCGGTCTCGGACTTTTTGGCGGATCTGGATCTGGGCGAGGGAAGCATCATCGGTTTTGTGACGCCGGGCGGACGCGAGATCATCTACGAAAAGCTTGCGGAAGGCGAGGAGAGTACGCTGGAAGAAGGCCAGACGGTATTTTTCGGACAGCCCTTCTTCCCTGTGCCGACGGAGGACACTGCAGAGGAGGAGCTGAGCGGCGCTTATGAGGTGGACTACCTGAACAGGAACTGGCTGTTCATCTATAATACCGACGAAAAGACCGGCGCCACTGTCTGCGCACTGGTTCCCACCGAGGTGATCGTGGGACAGGCAAAGCAGATCAGGAGCCTTGCCGTGGGCCTGGTGGCTCTGGCGGTCATTGTGGTGCTTGCCGTGGGCCTTGCGATTGTTACGGGCATTCAGAACAACATGAGCAGAATTTCCAAGAAGTTCGGTTATGTGGCGAAGGGAGACCTGACCGTTCAGGTACATGCAAAGGGCCGCGACGAATTCAGAGATTTGGCCGGATCTGCCAACAACATGATCGGCAATACCAAGAAGCTGGTAAATCAGGTGATAAGGGCCACAGAGCAGCTGGAGGCTTCCTCCCGAAACGTGGAGGAGGTGTCGGGCGTCATCAGCGAGTATTCGCTGAATATCACGCAGGCCGTGGACGAGATCAATGCAGGTATGAGCAGGCAGTCGAGACACGCCCAGGATTGCGTGGCAAAGACGGACGTGCTTTCCGGTGAGATTCAGGAAGTGAGCCGCGTGGTGGAGGAAGTGGAGAAGCTGGTCGGCGAGACGGAGAACATGATCAATCACGGAATGGAGATCGTACAGCTTCTGGGAAATCGTGCGCGTGAGACGAATTCCATTACCGCCAAGGTGGGCGAGAGCATAGAATTTCTGCGCAGAGAGACCGAGACCATCAATACTTTTGTGGCGACTATCACGGAAATTTCAGACCAGACAAACCTGTTGTCCCTGAATGCTTCCATCGAGGCGGCGAGGGCAGGAGAGGCCGGAAGAGGCTTTGCGGTGGTGGCCGAGGAGATCCGCAAGCTTGCGGATAATTCCGCTAAGGCTGCAGGTGAGATCAGCAACAACGTGGAGCATATCAGTGCTCAGACCATGAACACCGTGGAGAGCGCGAAGACGGCTCAGAGCATGGTAGCGTCTCAGGCCGAGGCCGTGGATCAGGCAGTGAAGGTGTTCCAGGAAATGCAGCAGCAGATGAACATGCTGGTGAAGGGTCTGAGAGATATCGTAGACAGTACCGAAAAGGCAGATCTGGAGCGCAGCTCCACGGTGGAAGCCGTTCAGAACATTTCCGATATCATTGAGCAGACGGCGCACAGCGCGGAGGTCGTGCGCGGCGTTGTGGCTAAGCTGATGGAGAACGTAGAGCATCTGAACAGCACTGCAGACGATCTGGGCAGCAATATGGAAAGCCTGAAGAGCGAAATATCGGTATTTAAGATCTAAGAGGATACTGCATACGGAAGCATCTGTTTTCTGCCGGGCTGTGAAGAGATTCACAGCCCGGTCTTTCTATGGAAATAAGGGGACGCTCAGCCGCATATATTTCATATGAAAAGAGAGTTATCCGAGAGTGCGATGAAAAAAGCGGCTGCTGCGATCCTCCTGTTCGACCTGACAGTGGGATTGTTGTTCATAGGGTCATGGGAACAGGCAAGGACAGAGGAGACCGAGATCGCCCTGGAAGCGGCCGGAACGGCGCAGAGCGCGGCAGGTTCCGGCACAGGGACGGCAGAGCGGGAACGAGGGGATCCGGAAGCGCAGGTACAGGATATCAAGAAGATTGCTCTTACGTTCGACGACGGCCCCCATCCCTATTATACGGAGGAGCTGTTGGATGGCCTAAAGGAGCGGGGCGTGGTGGCTACGTTCTTTGTGACGGGGGAACATGCGGCCCTGCACCCTGACGTAATCAGGCGTATGCAGGAGGAGGGCCATCTGATCGGAAATCATACCTACAGCCATATTCAGTTGACCAAAAAGAATCGGGAAAAGTTCAAAAAGGAATTGGTCATGACCAATGAGATCATCGAGGAGATCACGGGACAGGAGGTAGAGTATGTGCGGCCGCCCTACGGGTCGTGGGATAAGAGCTTTGAAGCGGAGCTGAATATGATACCGGTGCTGTGGACGGTGGACCCGCTGGACTGGTGCAGCAGCAATGTGGAATGCATCGCGGACAGAATCATCGGCAAGGCCGGAGAGAATGAGATCATCTTAATGCACGATTACTATGACACGTCGGTGACGGCGGCGCTGAAGGTGGTAGATGAGCTCCTGGAGGAGGGCTATACTTTTGTGACGGTGGATGAGATTCTATTTGAGTGAAAGCGCCCTCCCGGGCCGGTGGGTCTTTGCCGTTTTCCTACTGCCATTTCATCAATCTTCTGATCTCTGCGGCAAGCTTATCCGCCGCTTTTTTGTGTGTCACGGCCGTAGGGTGCCAGTCTGCCGCATAGCCGTCCTCCGGCAGCTGTTCGTCGAATCTCATGGAAGAGATATTGCAGTCCTTTGTCTCGGCCCTGTAAGCATCAACGGCGCTTTCGATGACAGGGAACAGTCTGTCTCCCATGATGCCGAGAGTGCAGAGAAGCTTCGCCTGCGGATTCCGGCTTCTGACAAGCTTCAGAAAGTCTATGTACGCGATTCTGTACTCCTCCTGTCTGTCCGGAAAATCCTGAGTATAGCTGTCGTCGTTGGTGCCGAGATTGATCACCACAAGGTCGGGTTGGCGCCTGAAATCCCACTGGATATTCTGGGGAATTTTCCCCATGTATTCGCCCTCGGAGTAAGCGAGCCTGTCATAGTACGGGGGGAGCGCCTGATCCTCCTTTTTCGGCTGCCCCTCCTCTATGTATCCGGAAATGATTCCGTAGCCGCTCAGGGAGACCATGCTGTAGTCTGCATCGAGCATCTGGGCGGTCAGATAGGCATAGGATTTGGTCACGTCCTCCACGCCGGTGGTGAAAGGGTGGTCGATGACCTCGTCGTCCACGCCGTAGCCGCAGGTGATGGAATCGCCGATAAATTCAATATAGCGGGAGCTTGACTTGGCCGGCCGGATTCCGCCTTCCGCATCTGCCGAAATGCATTTGAGGCCGACGGTAGACATGGCGGCTTCGGACAGCTTGACGATCTCCACATGACAGTCTCTGGCTTCTTCGCTCTCAAAGATCACATATTCCTTTTCGGGCCGGTCGATCCGGTCGTCCACGACGCGGGCGCCGTTCAGATAGACGGCGATCCTGCTCAGATTGCTCTTGCAGTCCGGTCTGGAGGCAATGCTGTCGCCGAGGAACGTGACGGCCGCTTTGGTGCCGTGAAAGTCAAATGCCGCACCGCTTCCGGATAAGGTAAGCCACAGTGTATCGTTCAAAAGATAAGTCCGTCCCAGCGGTTTGATGTTTTCCGTGTCGGGCAGATAGGTTTTCATAAGGCATCTCCTCGTAAATGTGTATTTTCGATCATTATAATTCCGATATCGTATTTCGCAGACCGTTATAGTCGGACCGCGACAAATCCATTTTATCAGCTTCCAAAAGCGATGACAAGGTAAATTCCAAAAGTTCGCAATATTTTCATGCTGCGGTTGCGAACCTGCCGAGGGAATGATAAAATGATAGCATACACGGCGGACCATATGGGGCAAGAGGGCTGTATCGGGCAAGATCTATACCGAATAAGAAGGCTGTATCGGGTGAAATCTATACCGGGTAAGAGGGCTGTATCGAGTAAAGTTCATGCCGGATAAGAAGATCGCCGGGAACAGGAGCGCTGTCATGGAAGATGTCATGGAATTGTTACCGAATGAGAGAATGCAGTTTGCGGTGCTGATCGATGCCGACAACATCAGCTCAAAATATGCCGCCACCATTTTCGAGGAGCTGGAGAAATACGGGCTTTCCTCCTACCGCCGCATTTACGGCAACTGGTCAAAGGGAAACGGCTGGAACGAGGGAATGCTGTTGGAGTACTCCATTATGCCCGTGCAGCAGTTCTCATACACTACGGGAAAGAACGCAACGGACATGGCCATGGTCATAGACGCCATGGACATTCTGTACAAGAATAAGGTGCAGGGGTTCTGCCTGGTCACCAGCGACAGTGATTTTACGCGCCTTGCCATGCGGCTTCGGGAAGAGAATATGTTCGTCCTGGGCATGGGAGAGTCCAAGACGCCGGTGGCTCTGACCAGAGCCTGCAACAGGTTCATTCATCTGAATCTGGTGGACGAGCAGAATAAGAGCGTGGAGGAGGGCATGACCCAGGAGGCCGACGAGCAGAACGTGACGCCCATCTCCGAGGTGCGCAAGGCCGTACTGGCGTTGATCAATGAAAATGGCGGGAAGGTGAATCTCTCCCGTATCGGCAGCAGACTCAACGATAAATTTTCCGATTTTGACGTTCGTAACTACGGCTATACCAAGCTGAGCACGCTCATCGGCCAGGAGCTGCCGGAAGTAAATATGAACATGAAAAAGGGAGCCAATCAGTATTATGTGGAGAACCGCCCCAGCCTGACAAAGGCCCAGCTGGAGCAGGAGATCTGTGAGATGATCAAAAGAAACGGCGGGACCATAGAGAACCTCTCCATTTTGAACGATGAGCTGCACAAAAAACACAAGCAGTTGGATTTCAAGCAGTTCGGCTACAGCCGCATCTCCAGTTTCCTGAGGAGCATGACGACGGTGGATATTCAGGACAATATGGTCTCGCTGAAGAAGGATATCTGACATGGATTTATTTGATTATATGCGCGCTGCCAAAATGAAGGAGGAAGCGCCTCTGGCGGCAAGAATGCGTCCCCGGACGCTGGAAGAGGTGGTGGGGCAGGAGCATATCCTCGGCAGGGACAAGACCACTCTTGCACGGGTCATTGCCAATACGACCAGCGCAGAGTTTACCCAGATCAACGCCACCGTGGCGGAGAAAAAGGATTATGTAAGGCAGCAGTATCTGCCCTATGAATTGAACGGCAGGGAGTTTTATCAGCCTGCAGGGACAGGGTACGAGGTGAAGATCAGAGAACATATGAAGCGGCTCAAAGAAAAATCGGACAGCTCAGAATAGCTGTCCGATCAAATATTTATAGATGTCCTGATTTTTCTTCTGCCAGTTGTCGCAGATGGCCGCTGCGACCTCCTCCGTGGGTACCGACATGGTGATATCCACCAGATTGATGCCGCGGTCTCTGGCGATCAGATGGGCTTCGTATTCCCCAGAGGTGGATTTGTAGTAATCCCCCAGCACGGATACTTCATTTCGCAGGGTGAATTCATTTTCCCTGAAGTAAGTATTGATCTCCTGTTTGATCTCCTCATTGATCCTGTTCTGGAAAAATTGAAGCGCCTCCCGTCCCTCGTCGGTGATGGACAGGTGCGTTCGGTTGCGGATCGTCTCCGAGGAGATCATTCCCGCGTCGGTGAGCTCGTTGATCACCTGCTGCAGAGTCAGAAAGTTCGTGTACTCCCTCTCCAGCACGAAATCGCTGACCTGGGCGGTGGTCATGGGGAAGGTCACCCGATTCAGCATGTACAACACAATTAATTTGTATAAAGTCAACGGATCCTGCAGCATATTGCCTCCCGGAATCTATCGGTGTATATGTGACTTTACGGCCTCTGCCACCAGATCCGCGACCTTCGGGTCAAATGCCTCGGGCATGATGTTGTCCTCGCTCAGCTCGCTGTCGGGCACAAGACTTGCGATGGCCTCGGCGGCAGCCAGCTTCATCTCCTCGGTGATCTGAGGGGCACGACCCTCCAGAGCGCCCTTGAAGATGCCGGGGAAGGCCACCACATTGTTGACCTGGTTGGGAAAATCGCTGCGTCCCGTGCCTACGATCCTTGCGCCTGCGGCCTTTGCGTCATCAGGCATGATTTCCGGAACGGGATTTGCCATGGCGAGAATGACGGCGTCTTTGTTCATGGAGGCCACCATCTCCTTGGTCACGGTATTGGGAGCGGAGACGCCCACAAAGATGTCTGCGCCCTTCATGGCGTCCGCCAGATTTCCGGTCATGTTGTCTCGGTTGGTAACCTCTGTCATCTTTTGCTGCATCCAGTTGAGGCCCTCGGTGGATTTCGACAGGATACCCTTTCTGGAACACATGATGATGTCGGTAAAGCCGTATGTCATAAGAAGCTTTGCGATGGCCACGCCGGCGCTGCCCGCACCGTTGATCACGACCCTGCAGTCCTCTTTTTTCTTGCCGATCACCTTCAGGCTGTTGATGATGGCGGCCAGTACCACGATGGCGGTGCCGTGCTGGTCGTCGTGGAAGACGGGAATATCCAGCACCTCCTTCAGCCTTTCTTCTATCTCAAAGCACCGAGGGGCGCTGATGTCCTCCAGATTGATGCCGCCGAAGCCGGGAGCCAGCCAGGTGACGGCCTTGATGATCTCCTCGGTGTCCTGTGTGTCCAGGCAGATGGGAACCGCATTCACTCCGCCGAACTCCTTGAACAGGACGGCCTTGCCCTCCATAACGGGCATCGCGGCGTAAGGGCCGATATTTCCGAGGCCCAGAACGGCGCTTCCGTCCGACACTACGGCGATGGTATTGGCCTTCATGGTGTATTTGTAAGCGGCCTCCCTGTCCTTTGCAATCACGTTGCAGGGCTCGGCCACGCCGGGAGTGTAGGCGATGGACAGATCCTCTCTGGATTTTACGGGACTCTTGGAGACCGTTTCCAGCTTCCCGTTCCATTTTTCGTGCATTTCAAGAGCTTTTTCATAAGTCGTCATAGCTATGCCTCTCCTCTTATATTTTTAAGATATCGTTCGATTCTACGGACTTTTCACAGGCGCTGCCCGCGATCCTCTAACTAATATATAATACTTTGTACGCAGCCGCAAGAGTTTTTCGGTGTTAAATTTTAAATTGGGACTTCCTATTTTCGGCGATATGTATTATAATGCATTCATAGACGGATTGTCCGGAAATTTCGGAAAGCACATCAGAGACAGGTCTTGCTGTAACCCCATTTCAGTTTTAAGTATGACTAAGCTGCTTTCAAATCAGGAGAAATTTATTGAGATTGACGGGAGGAATGTATGAGAGAAAAGTATGAATCATTGGCGCTTGCGCAGTTGAAGGAGTTGGCGAAGGTACGCGGACTCAAAGGTACGTCTACGATGAAAAAAGCAGAGCTTGTGGAGGCCATGCTGGCGGAGGACGAGCGGCTGAAAAAAATAGAGCAGGAGAATGCGGCAAAAAGCCAGACGCAGTCTCCGAGCCAGAGCGCGGCCAGACCCGTGCGTCAGTTCCATCAGCGTACAGAGAACGCAGTGCGCAGCGAGAGCGCTGACAGCGGTGCGCGGAGCGATGAAAATCAGAGGGCCGAGACATCTCGGCCGCAGGAGTTTCAGGCGGCGGGCGGGACGGCGTCCATGGCCCGCGTCCGGTCGAACGAGGTGTATGACGAGAAGACTTACCCGAAGGAGCTTGACAGCGGCGAGGAAGCAGGGGGAATCCTGGAGGTCATGCCGGACGGCTACGGGTTTATCCGCTGTGAGAATTATCTCCCGGGCGAGAACGATGTCTACGTAGCGCCCAGCCAGATCCGCCGTTTCGGATTGAAGACAGGCGACATTTTGAGGGGCAACAAGCGCGTCAAGACACAGCAGGAAAAGTTCAGCGCGCTGCTGTTCATTCGCACCATTAACGGCTACACAACGGAGGAGTCGGCGAAGCGCACGGCGTTCGAGGATATGACGCCGATCTTCCCCAACGAGCGCATCAGGCTGGAGATTCCGGGCTGCAGCATCGCCATGCGGGCCATGGATCTGGTGAGCCCCGTGGGTAAGGGACAGCGCGGAATGATCGTATCCCCGCCCAAAGCGGGCAAGACCACCCTCTTAAAGGAAGTGGCCAAGTCGATCCTGCGCACCTGCCCCAATATGCATATGCTGATCCTTCTTATCGACGAGCGTCCCGAGGAGGTGACCGATATCAAGGAAGCCATCAGCGGACATAACGTGGAGGTGATACACTCCACCTTCGACGAGCTCCCCGAGCACCACAAGAGGGTGTCGGAGATGGTCATTGAGCGGGCAAAACGCCTGGTGGAGCACAAAAAGGACGTGGTGATTCTTCTGGACAGCATCACACGTCTTGCCAGAGCGTACAATCTTGTGGTGCCGCCCAGCGGACGGACACTCTCCGGCGGACTTGATCCGGCGGCGCTCCATATGCCTAAGAGATTCTTCGGCGCGGCGCGAAATATGAGGGAGGGCGGCAGTCTGACGATTCTGGCTACCGCGCTGGTGGATACCGGAAGCAAGATGGACGATGTGGTCTACGAGGAATTCAAGGGCACCGGCAACATGGAGATGATCCTTGACCGGAAGCTGTCCGAGAAGCGGATCTTCCCCGCCATCGATCTGGCCAAATCCGGCACCAGGAGAGAGGATCTTCTGCTGAACAGCGAGGAGCTGGAGGCCATCAACATCATGCGCAGGGCGCTCAACGGCCTGAAGCCGGACGAGGCCACGGACCGGATTCTGGATATGTTCGCACGCACGAGAAATAACAGCGAATTTGTGCAAATGGTAAAAAAGAATAAATTTATTTAAAATAGGTCTTGCATGCATACAAACCGTGTGTTACAATAATACCGCTGTTTGTGGTTCCATAAGCAGTGCGGATGAGAACAAAAAATTACATGCGATCATATAGAGAGGTGAGAGAGATGAAAGAAGGAATCCATCCCCAGTACTATCAGGCGACCGTGACCTGTAACTGCGGCAACACTTTTGTGACCGGTTCCACAAAACCGGAGATTCACGTGGAGGTCTGCTCCAAGTGCCATTCATTCTACACCGGCCAGCAGAAGACAGCGAGAGCCGATGGACGTATTGAGAAGTTCAACAAGAAATACGGCGTCAAATAACAAACGCGGAAAAAGGGTGAGGTGCTTGTATCTCACCCTTTTGTATTCTTTTAAGAGGAGCTTGCTATGGCTAAGAAAAAGCGCAGTCGCTATTCCGGCATAGGCGGTCAGGCAGTGCTGGAAGGCGTGATGATGAAAAATCAGGAAAAATATGCCGTTGCGGTGAGAAAGCCCAACGGGGAGATTCGGGTGGAACTGGAGAACAGTCAGGGTGTTCTGCACGGCAGTAAAATAAAGGAGATTCCGTTTATCAGAGGAATCTTTCAATTCATCGATTCGCTGGTGCTGGGTATGAAGGCGCTGAATCAGTCGGCAGCTTTCTATGATGAGGACGAGGAGGACGGCGGCGCGCAGGAGAAGGGCAGCGACAAGATGATGACCGTTGTCGTCACCGTGATTTCTGTGGCGGTAGCTTTGGGAATCTTTGTGGTGCTCCCGTACTTTCTGGCCTCTCTTCTCAAAGGGTTTGTGCGAAATGCCTCGCTGCTGGCGATCATCGAGGGCGTATTCCGGATCGCGATCTTCCTTTTGTATGTGTGGGGGATCAGCTTTATGAGCGATATCAAGCGGCTGTACCGCTATCACGGAGCGGAGCACAAATGCATCAACTGCATTGAGAAGGGCAGACCGCTGACCGTGCACAATGTGATGCGCAGCTCAAGGCTTCACAAGCGGTGCGGCACGAGCTTTATCTTCTTCGTGCTGTTCGTGAGCATTGTCCTGTTCTTCTTTATCAGGGTAGACAACGTGTTTGAGAAGGTGGCATTGCGCATACTGCTGATGCCGGTGGTGGCGGGGATATCCTATGAGATCATTCGTCTGGCAGGGCGCAGCGACAATATATTTGTGCGCATCATTTCCGCCCCCGGTATGTGGGTTCAGCGCATGACCACAAAGGAACCCGACCGCAGCATGATAGAGGTGGCGATCGCGGCGGTGGAGGCCGTGTTCGACTGGAAGAAATATTTGTATGACACCTTCGGTTACGAGGTGGACGACAGCTGGCTTGCGGACGAACCGGCAGAGGAACCGGAGGACGAACCCGCGGAGGAATCGGCGGACAAATCTAAGGCAGAATCCGTGGCGGAATCCGTGGACGGATTCGAGGACGAGCCTGCGGAGGAGCCCGTAAGCGAATCTGCGGAGGAAGAGACCGAGTCATGACCTACGCCGAGATTTATCAGGCCGGGCGGGAAATGCTGGAGAAGGCCGGCATAGAGGAGGCCGCACAGGATGCGAGGCTGCTTCTTGAGTATGTGTGCGGCACGGACCGGGCGTATCTGCTGGCCCACGGGGACGTTCCCGTGGACAGGGAAAAGGAGGCGGCCTATCTGGAGATCATAGGCAGGCGCGCACAGCGTATTCCCCTGCAGCAGCTCACGGGAGTACAGTATTTTATGGGGCTGGAATTCGGTGTGAACGAGCATGTCCTGATACCGAGGCAGGATACGGAGATCCTTGCGGAGGAGGTATTGAAATATCTTCACGACGGAATGAGAGTGCTGGAGCTGTGTACGGGGTCAGGCTGTATTCTTATCAGTCTGCTGCGATATACGAACGGCTGTCAGGGTCTTGGGACGGATATCTCGCCCGAGGCGCTGAAGGTCGCGGAGGAAAATGCGGCGAGGCTGCTTTCCGTAAGCGGCGGTCCGAGTGAGGCGGCCGGTCAGGCGTCCCTGAGATTTCAGGAGAGCGATCTGTTTGAGAACGTGGACGGGATATTTGATGTGATCGTGTCGAATCCGCCGTATATTCCCAGCGCCGTCATAGAGACGCTGATGCCCGAGGTGCGCGATCATGAGCCGGCCATCGCATTGGACGGCGGCGAGGACGGACTTTTCTTCTACAGGAAGATCACGGGGGAATGCCGGAAGTATCTGGCAGGAGGCGGAATGCTGTTCTTTGAGATCGGCTGCGATCAGGGGGAGAGCGTCAGGAGCCTGATGGAACAGGCGGGCTTTCTCGAGGTACAGGTAGTAAAGGATTATGCGGGACTGGATCGGGTGGTATTCGGAACGCTCGGCTTCGGTCTGTGACGGAGCCGCTTCTTGCACGGAAATGCGAGGCGGCGGAATGTGAGGAAATATGTTTGACAGATTAGATGATCTGCTGATCCGGTTTGAGGAGATCATGGGAGAGCTCAACGAGCCCACGGTGGCAAACGATCAGGAGCGTTTCCGCAGGCTGATGAAAGAGCAGAGCGATCTGACTCCCGTTGTGGAGACATACAGGGAATATAAGAAGTGCAGACAGGACGTGGAGGACTCTCTGGCAATGCTGGAGGAGGAGAGCGACGCGGAGATGCGCGAGATGCTCAAGGAGACCCTGAGCGAGAGCAAGGAGCGGGTGGAGGAGCTGGAACAGCAGCTCAAGATACTGCTTCTCCCCAAGGATCCCAACGACGAGAAGAATGTGATCGTGGAGATACGGGCCGGAGCAGGGGGAGACGAGGCCGCGCTGTTCGCGGCTGAAATCTACCGCATGTACGTGCATTACGCGGAGGGGCAGCGTTGGAAGGTGGAGCTGCTGAATGCCGATGAGATTGGGATCGGCGGCATGAAGGAAGTGCAGTTCGTAATCTCCGGTCAGGGCGCTTACTCCAAGATGAAGTATGAGAGCGGTGTGCATCGCGTGCAGAGAGTGCCGGAGACGGAGAGCGGAGGGCGCATTCACACATCTACCGTCAGCGTGGCCGTAATGCCGGAGGTAGATGAGGATATTGACATTGTCATTGATGAGAAGGATATCAGGATCGATGTGATGCGCGCGTCCGGAAACGGCGGGCAGTGTGTCAACACAACGGATTCGGCGGTGCGTCTGACACATTATCCCACGGGCATCGTCATTTACAGTCAGACGGAGAAATCCCAGATCCAGAACAAGGCAAAGGCTTTTGCGCTTCTTAAGTCAAAGCTGTATGACTTGGAGCAGCAGCAGCGTCACGACGCGGAGGCACAGATGCGCCGCAGCCAGATCGGAACCGGCGACCGCTCCGAGAAGATACGCACATACAATTTTCCGCAGGGCCGTGTCACCGATCACCGCATCGGGCTGACGCTCTACAAGCTGGACAAGGTCATGAACGGAGACATTCAGGAGCTGATAGACGCATGTATTGCGGCGGACCAGGCGGCAAAGCTTGTACGCCTCAATGAGAACGGGTAAGGGAGAGGCAGGTTCATGAGCGAAATTCACTTGTGGAGGGAAGAATATAAGATCGGCAATCGGGAAGTGGACGACCAGCACAGGGAGCTGTTTCGCAAGATAGAGAGCCTGCTCGTGATCGCCGCCACAGCGGACGCGGAAAAGAACCGTCAGGAGTGTCTTGAGATTATAGACTTTCTGGTGTCCTATACGGTACATCACTTTGAGACGGAGGAAGCCCTGCAGAGGGCGCTGAATTACGTCAGCTACGAGGAGCATGTGAGGATCCATGAGCAGTTCAAAAATACGATCCTCACCTACAAGGAGCGTGTGGAGAACGATTTCTCCAAAGAGACGCTGAAGAAATTTGTGGGGACGCTGCTCACATGGCTGGCGATACATATCAGGGACTGCGACAGGAAGATCGTGCAAAACGAGCCCATCGGTAGCGGAGCCGGTTTTGAGGGCGTCGAAGATCTGATCCGCCGTGTGGCCCTGCATCTCTTGGAGGACACCTACTGCGTCGGCGTGAAGGAGGTCAGGACCTGTGTGTACAAGGGGTACATAGAGGGAGACGTGATCGTGCGCACCATTTTCGGCGGAGATCGAAGCTATGTATTTCTGTACGGTTTTTCCAAAGAGATGGCAGGGGCGCTTTACAGCAGGATCAGCGGAATGGAGATTCGGGATACGGCGAGACTGGACGAGATAGAGCGGTCTGCTTTGATCGAGACGGGTGATATCTTCTCTTCCCGTGTGCTGTCCAACATGGCGGGAAACGAGCATACGCAGTTTGAGTGGAAGGGCGATATTTTCATGAACGAGTATTCCGATTCCTGCATTGACATCAATAACAGCGTGCTGCTGGAGTTTACTACCGAATGCGGGAAATTGGAGATCATGTATTGTGTGGCGGGGGATTAACTTTTCCGGTATACTGTCCGATATAAGTAGTAAGAGCGGGTCTGCGGGCCTGTTTACAAGTAAAGGGATTTACAGAAAAATCAAAATGCTACGGAGGGCAGAATAATGGAAAAGATTGGAAATTACGGGATTTATCGGAACAATTATTACGACAGGGCGCAGGCTCAGAAGGCAGGCGCGTCTGCTGCGGCCCAGACAAAGGAGGCCGAAAAGGCCGGACAGAGCAAGAAGACGGAGCTCAGCAGCGACGCCAAGAATCTGTTGAAGGAGCTGAAAAAGAAATATGGAAATATGGACTTCATCGTCGCAGACTATGAGTCCGATGAGGAGGCGGCGTCCTATCTCTCCAGAGGAACGGCTCAGTACAGCGTACTGTTCACACCGGAAGAGCTGGAGAAGATGGCAGCCGACGAGAGCGTAAAGAATCAGAATCTCAAGGTGCTTGACGACGCCGTGTCGAAGCTGGACGAGATGAAGACGCAGCTCGGCGAGAAGGGCGAGGAGGTGTCCAGACTTGGCATCGCCATCAGCGATGACGGAGAGGTCTCCTATTTTGCGGAGCTGGAGAAGGTGAACGAGAAGCAGCGCGAGCGCATTGAGGAGAGACGCGAGAGCAACAGAGAGCAGAAGCGCGATGCGGTAAAGGAAGAGGCGGAGAAAAATTTCAGGGAAAAGATAGAGGGTCCCGTGAAGCGTACCACCGTCTATGCATCATCGGTCGAGGAATTGGCCGAGAAGATCGGTCAGGTGGATTGGAGTACCGTTGCGGAGGAGGATATTCCCGTTGGCCGTCACTTTAATTTCTTTGCGTGACGGAAAAATAAATTAATTGAAAGAAACAGTCCGCCGGCGCATGATTCCGTCAGAAGAGTGCGTCGGCGGATTTTTGCGTTTTGACGGCAGCATTTTGCACAAGGGAAAATCCGTATGCTATGCGCAGTTTTCACAAAAATCAGGCCGAAAACCAAAATTGACTGACATTTTCCTGATTAATTTGTTAAAATAAGGTTATGATAATGTAAACGGTATTTGCTCCGGTGGGGCCGGAGCAGCGATTTTGGAAAGGATGGTTTCGCGTGTTTGAGATCGGTGAAATGATAGCCTGCGGGAACAAAGGAGTCTGTGTGGTGGAGGATATTGCCACCCTGAATATTTCCGGTGCGGATAAAGACAGGAAGTACTATATTTTAAAGCCGAAATATCAGGCGGGAAGCACAGTCTATGTGCCGGTGGATTCCTCAAAGGAGTCGATGAGAAGGGTATTGAACCGAGAGGAAGCCTGTGAGCTGATAAACGCCATACCGAAATTGTCGCCCATTGACATCGCGAACGAAAAGCTGTCGGAGCAGACCTACAGAGAGTGCATGAAGGCGAATGACTGCGAGGAGTGGGTCCGCCTGATCAAGACGATCTATCTGAGAAAGCAGAAGCGGATACAGTCAGGGCGGAAGGTGACTGCTGTGGACGCCAAATATTTTCACCTGGCCCAGGAGAGCCTCTACGGGGAGCTGGCCGTGGCCTTAGGCATGGACCGGGAAGAGGTGGAAGCGTATATCTTTGGCGAAATTGAGGAATAGTAAATTATTATTGACAACAAGTGAGATTGCGGTACACTGTTATTAATATACCGGAAGCTATGGGATCGCGGTATCGCCCATAGCGGCAGGAGAAGAAAGGAGACTTTCATGCAAAAGAGATGTACTGCGCTCCTGCTTGTTGTCATACTTATATTATCCGTGTCTTTCGGCGGCTGCGGTGTCGAGGAGCAGTCTGCCGCAGAGCCTCGGGATCTGCGGGCGGCGATTGATGCGCTCTCCGCGGAGCAGATCAAAGATAACAGTCTGGATTCTTACGCCATGGTTCAGAACGTTCCGCTGCAGGTACAGGTGCCTGACGGGGTCTTGGAGGGCGGCGTAGGAAATCTTTTTCTGGGGGTCTCCAGAGCATTTTATTTCAAGAAGCATCTTTTTGACACTGCGGAAAAATCATGGGATGAGCTTGCCTATGCGTCCGCATCTGGAGAAACGGGTTCTCTGCGCATCGATTGGGGAAAGCTTTCGTGGAGCGATCAGGCGTGGGGCGCCGGGCCCGTGGCAGGGTCGGACCACTATCTGACCCTGAATGTGGAAGCTTTAGGAGAGGATTCTTATCGGTACTTCCTCTCGGAGTGGGAGGAGAACGGAGAGAAGGTCCGTGAGATTCCGTTGGACGTCCTGACGGAAGGTGCGGAAGGAAACGACTTTACGGGGGTATTGAGCAGAATTTCGTTTTATGCAATGGACGCCGCGGGGGCGATTCATCTGGTGTGGCAGAAGCAGGAGGGAGTGGTCTATCAGATTCTCTCTTCTCAGGGAGAAGTCCTTGCGGAATACGCTCCGGACGGCGAAATGATCACGGAGCTGGTTCCTCTGTCCGACGGGCGCGTCGCCTTTCGATGCGGCAAGACCTTGCGGCATCTGGAGGAAAAGACGGGCGATGCGGTCACGCTGGCCTCACTTGACGCCTCCTCTGATGCCACGGTCTATTCCTGTACGCTTTTAGAGGAGGACAGGCTGCTGTACGCCAGCTCCGACGGCCTCTATGCAGGCGGTATGTCCGGACAGGAACCGCAGCTTCTCTATCTTTGGAGCAATCACGGCATCAATGTAAGGAATGTGCCTTTTCTGCAGGCGGACGGTGCGGAAAGCATTCGTCTGGTGTATGAAGATGCGGAGGGCTGCCACTATCTTTGTCTGGAGCCGGTGACGCAGGAAGTGGAGATCACCGAGATCGATCTGGCAGTATCTTCGCTGGGCGAGGACCAGCTCAAACCGTTGGTAGTGGCATTCAACAAGAAATATCCGAGCTGTCATATCAATATCCGCAGCGACTATGATGAGACGGCGCTGCTTGCGGAGATGACTGCCGGGAAGGGGCCCGTGCTGGTGGATACCATGCTGACGGGATTTGAGGATCAGGAAAAGCTGTGGCAGCCTCTGGACGATGTGATGGACGGACTTGGTCTTTCGCAGGGGCTCCTGCCCGCCGTGCAGGAGGCGGGAAAGATCAATGGCGTCCGGTATGGGTTTGCACCGCAGTTCGCATTTCGCACGCTGCTCACAGCGGGCAGGGAAACGCAGGATTGGGATTATGACGCCTTTATAAAGTGCATAGAGGACCAAAAGAATCTGGAAAAGCTGTTTTCGGTCTGGGGCGAGGGCTACAGACCGTACTTCGTCATCTCTTTTTTCAGCCATGGCGTGAATGACGGCTGCTTCTGGGATTCGGAGGCGGGAACGACGGATTTTGACAGCGAAAAATTTCGCAAGGTACTGCAGATCGCGCAGGAGTATGTTCCGGCGGATCGGGCGAGGGAGGAAGAGGAGGAGCAGGAAATGCTGACGGACGGGAGAATGCTCTGTCAAGAGTATTCCGTTTGTAAGATGCATGATCTTTTTTCTCCTTATCTCAACTACGGCTGGAACTTCTGTTTTGCCGGTTATCCTACCGGGGGCGGCGCCGCACATTTAGCGGAGGTAAGCAATCTGCTCGCCATACGCAGGACGGCATCGGACAAGGAGAAGCTGGCTGCCTATGCCTTTTTGGATATGTGCCTTTCTTATGAGGGGCAGAGTGCGGCGGCACAGGATCCGAACTTTATGCTGAGCGTGCGGGAAGATGTGCTGAAGGAGCAGTTGGACGATGCAATCCGCCTTGCCGGAGAAGATGTCAGGCTGCAGGGGGAGATAGACCCTGAAAAGGTCGAAAAAATCCTGCAGGATATGCTGGCCGATTCCGCTCCCTATACGCCGCTTCCCAGAGAACTGAGCGACATTCTTGACGAAGAGCTGAGCGGATATTTTAACGGCACGACCACGCAGGAAGAGCTGATCGAGCATCTGGAGAGCCGCGTGGGGCTGTATTTTGAAGAGAGGAAAAGTTATTAAAAGGAAGGTCCGCCTATAAGAAGAGCGTCCCATTTTTGGCCGGAGAGGCAGGGGCGCTTTTTTGTGTGCAGAAATGAATTAGCCGCTCCGCCCCAATCGGCCGACCGGCCGCTCCGCCCTGTCGCTGCCTTCCGGCGGACACGCTTCCGCTCGGCCGCTCTAACCCGACCGGCCGCCTGCCTTGGCCGCTCCAATCCGCTCGACCGCTCGCTCCAGCCTGCGCGGCCGCTCCAGTCCGCTCGGCCGCTTCGCCCTGTCGCTGCCTTCCGGGCAGACACGCTTCCGCTCGGCCGCTCTAACCCGACCGGCCGCCTGCCTTAGCCGCTCCAGCCTGCGCGGCCGCTCCGCCCTGTCGCTGCCTTCCGGGCAGACACGCTTCCGCTCGACGCGCAGCGCAGCGGCACTAGGCTCGGCAGTACCTCGCCAAGTGCCGGCGCTGCTTTACGGTCTGCCGGA
>CANQJL010000029.1 GCA_947624245.1 uncultured Acetatifactor sp.
ATTATAGCGCATAGATCTCTCGGGGTGGGTAAAATCCGCCACCTGTACCCTGTAGCCCTTCTTTTTCAGATAAGCACTGTACTTCTTGTGGAGATTCCCCTTGGGGTCGGAGATGCAATAGCTTCCCACGGCCTGCATTAGATTCGGCGTGACAATGGTGCGCGTCTTGCCGGTGCCGCTTCCTCCCACCACAAGCACGTTGTTGTTCAGCTTGGTCTTGTAATCGTCCAGGCTGAACGAGCAGTCCCTGGCGACGAGCAGGCTTCCTGCTGCAAATTCCGCGGAGGCCCTCCGCTGCTTTTGTGCGTCCTTTTGCTTTTGTATGTCCTTTTCCTTTGGCTTTTCCATATTAATCCGGCTCATCTTTCTCCCTCCCCTTTACAGAAAACTGTCGGCGATCCTGTCACAGATCCCGAAGGCAACGGCTTCCTCGGCATTCATCACATTGTCAAAAGAAGTGGCGCTGTTGATCTCCTCCAGTGTCTTTCCCGTGTGACGGGCAAGGATACCATTGACGATATCCCTTGTCTCCAAGATGGAATCGGACAGTCTGGAAATGGACGTGGCGGAGCCGGTCACGCCCTGCCCCAGAAGGACCTCATGTATCATCACCTTGCTGTGGGGCAGAATGAACCGATGCCCTTTTTGTCCCGCTGCAAGCAGCACCGCCGCCATGCTGGCCGCCATACCGACACAGTACACGTTCAGCTCGTTGGGACAGCTCTGCATACAGTCATAGACCGCAAGTCCGGAGCCCACTTCGCCTCCCGGGCTGCTGATGTAAATGTCTATGGGCTCCGGCGTCCTTGTGAGATACATCATCGCCTGTACAAAAGAAAGCGCGGTCTTCGGAAGTATCATTTCGTCCAAAAAGAGCTTCCGCTCCGTGAGCAGTGCACCTTCCAGCGAGACAGTCTGTATGCCTCTTCCGGTCTCCTCGAGATAAGCCTCTGTGTTCATCGCATGTATCCTCCTGTTCTCTGCATCTGTATTATCTTTGATCTGTGAGAATCATACATCGAACAAAAGGCTCAAAACAGGCATTTCCCCGAAAAAATAAAATATTCGTTTTTCAGTCGGAAAAGAAAGCACAAAAAAGGACATTCCCCTTGATTTCCCGTTCCAAAGCAGCGGCAGATATGACGGCAGCAAGGTGTCTGATTTCCGTCACTTTCCTAACTGATCCATGCGAATTGCAACGTCCACCGAATCAGCCAGTTCCTTGCTGTGAGTTACAACAATTACGCATTTCCCTTCTTCATGAGCAATCCGCTTGAGCAGATCGATCACATCCCATGCAGTCGCTTCATCCAGATTCCCGGTAGGTTCATCCGCCAATAAAACATTCGCATCACTTGCCAATGCGCGCGCAATCGCAACACGCTGTTGCTGTCCGCCTGAAAGCTGCAAAACATTACGTTTCCAAAATTCTTGACTGATCCCCATTTTATCAAGGATGGGTTCCGGCTCCTTTTTTCCTCCCAGCTTTACATTTTCCACGACGGTCAGATAGTCGATCAGGTTATAACTCTGAAATACCAAAGAAATATGATGTTTTCTGTGTTCTGTCAGATCTCTGGCGGTTATCAGCTTTCCGTCATAAAGAATCTCGCCTTTTGTTGGGGTGTCGAGTCCGGCCAGCAAAGAGAGCAGCGTTGTTTTTCCTGACCCGCTTGGACCAAGCAAGGCATACATTTTCCCGGGTTCAAATCCATAGTTCACATTTTTCAGAATCAATTTATCCTTTTGAGATTTATAAAAATATGAGACATTTTTTGCTTCTAAAATCATAAAGTTTTCCTCCTTAAACCAATTCACTTAAAATATCTTTGGGGTTCTTTTTCAAAATACCGATTCCCGCTGTTCCAATAGAAACGGCAGTAAGTATAACCATCCCTGCTCCGCAGATCAGAAACATTTCCTTTGTAATGTCTACATCCACACCGACTACTGTTTGCTCTGACTGTACGGTGCTGTAAGCTACATTATCGGCATTTATGTTCTTCTCCAGTTCTGCCTGTTCTGCCTGTGCAGACACAAGATAATCCGCCGCAGCGCCGGAAGCTGCAGGTGCCAATGTAAAGGAAATTGCAAATGCCAATAATGCTGTGATAAATGCTTCTGCAAATAGCTGTCCTAACACATTTTGCTTTTTATAACCAAGAGAGAGGAGAATCCCAATTTCATAATTTCTGTTTTTGGTCCAGAATACAAAAATCAAAAACAGCATGATAAACCCGGCTGCAAAGGTAATCAGAATGAGCAATGTGCTGATTTTCTCCAAGTCATTAAAATTTGAAGACATGGTGGACATATTACCGTTCCGGTCAATGAGGTCGTACCGTTCCCAATCAATATCCACAGCGCTGACGGCAGCTTTTACAGCATCATAGTTATCGACATCGCCGACCTGAAAATAAGCGTGTTCATAGCAGGGATCATTTTCACTTCCTTCCGCCTTTTCCGGAAATCGAAGATCGGTAAAAATAATATTTTCCGAACGGAAGGTATCACCTGCCATAAGAGGAGACATAGGCTGTTGGGTCTGATAAATCCCGATGATCGTTGCCTCCTGTACCTGTGAATGTTCCGGGTCGTGATAATCATTGAAACCGATTTTATCTCCAACAGCGAGATGATCCTGGTCTGCCAGTTGTTCAGAGATTACGCATACATCCTGATCCTTCTCTGTAACCATCCGTCCATCTTTCAAAGTAACATTGCCTGATAACACGTTGGAATCTAATTCCATTTTTCGATTCCCGATCAATACGACGCCACCCATGTCGTTGGTCTGATCCATATCAGGATCTTCGATCCGATCAAATCCGACTGGATTTACTGCTGTAATACAGGTTGAAATATTGTAATCCGATATTCCCGGAACATCTGCTAATTTTTCAATATCTGATATTTGCAAAGAATCAAAGGAATTATCACACCAGACCATCCATTGTGTACCGTATGCCGTTTCCAGTTTTTTCTGATGTACGCCGCCATACGAGCCTTCTTGTCCGGCTCCTATCTTTTCCGAGCATTCTGTCAGTCGTTTAGAACGGTTTTTTTCATTTGCATCCAGACGAAGTCCCGCACCGATTGCCTGGCGGGTAGTATCTTGTGTTTGTACATTTGCATTTCTGCAGGCCATTCCACAAAGAAGAAACAGGCAGATTGTTATCATAACCAGAAGCAGCAGAATACTTTTTATTGGCTTACGTATGACGCTGCGCCACGCTCTTTGTAAACTATTCATTTTCAATCTTATCCCTCCATTTTGGACAGTGTATCTCTTGGATTTGCCCGCAAAATCGGAACTATGGAAATTCCAACGGCAATGAAAACGATCACACTGCCAAGCAAAAACAATGTCAGCAAGTGAGTTCCGCTAGGTCCCGTATTTACGTTAACGGCAAGCTCGTATGTTTCAAACAGGCTGTGCATGAGCTGGCCGGCAAACAAACTGCTGACGGCTGCCGCTCCGATTACAGAAAGTACAAACAGTGAAAAACTCTCCGTCATAGCTTGCAGGAACAAGCTGCCTTTTGAAATCCCCAAGCTGATGAAAACCGCCATTTCTTTTGTCCTGGTTCTCATCCACATACAAAGAAGCAGGGAAATTACAATGACAGCAGTTATAATAATCAGCACAAGCGTCAGAGAGGAAATACGGATCACTTGTTCCAAGGGTGCCTGCATTTGCTGATAAAGCAAATCTGACGTTGAGATGTCTATATCTTCTCCGGCTACGAATGGCTCGATCTGCTGACGCAGGCTGCTCAGATTCTCAGGATCGTCCGTATAAACAGCAATGGAAGAATATCCTTCCTCACCATATAGTGTTTCAAACAGAGCATGGTCCACAAAAATCTGGTTTTCGATCCGATAGGCCGAAACAATAGAAGCATCCTGCTTACGTTCCATACCGGAAAAGAAGATGCCGGTAATTTCCCCCGTGGCCGTGCTGCCGTTTTCGGCTGCAAAAGTGAGCTGATCTCCAATCTGAAATCCATTTAATTCAGCCAAAAGAGAATTTACTAAAATCCCACTGTGTCCCTCTTTAATGGGGTTTCCATCGAGCAGTCTATACTTTTCTTCTGCAAAGGAACCATCCGTTTCTGTATTATCATACGCCTGAAGCGTGACCGACACGTTAAGATCACTTTCATCATCTTTTACGATTACAGGTGTAAAATTTCCCGAATAAGCGGTATGACTTGCTACGCGGTTAATTTTGCTGACATTGGGAAGCTCCAAAATTTGAGCGCAAAGCTCTGTTTGAATCTTATTTTCTCCCCTCTGATCTTTCAGGACAATCTTTGTACCTGTCTTTTCCCACATGGAACGGCTGGTGGCTTGGGCTGTCTGTAACACCATGGTTCCGCACAAAACCATGGTGCTGATGATAAATAAGCACAAGAACAAAAGTAGGCTTTTGCTTTTCTTACGGGTAATATACCGGAAGGCCCTTTGATAAAAATACATTTACTCTCACATCCCTTCTATTCTGTGTATGAATACACGGCTGGCATGGAGAACATCGTTATCGTCATAGTCTCCGCAGATAATAAGAGAAGTTTGTTTTTTTACATTCTCTACTGTCGCAGTTTCATAAGCAGCTGTCGCAGTCTGAATGTCCACATGAGCAATCCAGAACGTACAATCGGAATCATACACAACAGATACAAAGGTATCCTCATAGCCGGGAGCCGCCTGAATAGCTTCTCCCTCGCCGCCTTCTTTGGTAGGAGAAACCGTACAGCCCGTTTCCGTAAACTCGTAAACCGTACCGCTTAAGCTGCTGATTTTAAAAAGTTTGTTTGCATCGGCTGGATTCTCAACAGATCCGGAATCGGGCACATCGTTTTCATCTGTCTGTTCATTTGACTGCATAGGAGCAGGCGGATTTGAATCCGAGGATTCCTTTGGCGTCTGCTGCCCGCACCCTGCACAGGCAAGTACCAATATCATAGTTACGAAAAGTAAAATCATTTTGTGTTTCATATGAAAACACCTCCTTGTTTTGTTCGGACAGATTATACGAGGTAAGTTCTATAAAAGTCATCAAAACAATAAAAGAATATTTGCGTATTCTTAGAAGATTTTTAGAAAGTCGTCTGCTATAATAAGATTGGATATATATTTAAGGAGGACACGATGCGGATATTGTTTGTAGAAGATGACCGGCAATTATCTGAAGTTGTGGCGGAACAACTGAAAAAGGAAGGATATATTATAGATTGTTGCTATGATGGGGAGGAAGCTCTCGGTTACGCCTTAAATGACACGTATTGTTATGATGTTGTATTGCTTGACAGAATGTTGCCTATTGTAGACGGGTTAACGATTTTGAAAGCTATGCGCCAAAAGCATATCCCTACGCCTGTTATCATTCTGACCGGGCTTGGGGCGTTAGAAGATAAAATCGACGGATTAGACTGCGGCGCAGATGATTATCTGGTAAAACCATTTCATGTCAGGGAACTGCTTGCAAGGATCAGAGCTCTCACACGCAGACCGGCTGAGATTGTGAATAAAGAAATTCTTACTGCTTATGACCTAACGCTGGACCGAGAACACAGAAGGTTGACTTGCAAGGACCATTCTGTAATTCTGACGCAAAAGGAATCTGATCTTATTACAGTTTTTATGGAGATGCCTGATAAAACCCATAGCCGCAGCGAGCTGATCTGGCGGGTATGGGGAGAAAACACAGAGATAGAAAACGGCAATGTGGACAACTATATTCATTTTTTACGGAAACGGTTTCGGGAACTAAAATGTAAAACTACGATAAAAACGATATATGGAGCCGGTTTTTGTTTAGGAGAATTGCAATGATAAAGAAATTACGAAAAAGGCTCATGCTGCTGTTTCTTTCATTTACAATGCTTATCTTTACGGCGGCCATGTGTCTGATGATAAAAGGCACAGTTAAACGGGTACAGAGCTACGAAATAGAGTATGTGGAAAATATGACTGACAGTATCATTGAATTAGCACGGCAATCGAAGGATCTGTCAGAACTGAATCTGTCAAAATATAATGAAAAGCTGCAGGGCTACATTTTTGTTTCTGATGGTATTCACCAGCAATCAAGTTCCGAAAACACTACCCTTTCCCTCGAGATGGTAAGCAGACAGATAAAATCCGGCAAAGACATTCTCTCTATGGAGCAAATCGAAGCGGACGGGACAGAAAATGGAGCCACTGCCCGGACTATCTGCACAATTTACGACAGCAATAAAAAAGAGTTTTACGGATTGCACAGCACCTTTTTCATAAATGACACCCCCGGCGAAATCATATTAGCCTATCCCCGTTCAACTTTCGGAAGCATTTTCCAGAAAAACTGTATCTGGTATCTGACTGTCTGGGTCGGCGTTTGTCTGCTGATGTTTTTCATAAGCCGTTTTTTGATCGGAGAAGCTATCCATCCAGTAGAAACAGCGATGAAAAGCCAAAAGGATTTTATTGCTTCTGCTTCACACGAATTAAAATCCCCTCTGGCTGTTATCCAGGCAAATGCAGAGACATTAAGGGTTGAAGATATGGATGCTGTCTCTGCACAGAAGCAGAAAGTTATTCTGAATGAGTGCAGCCGCATGTCGGGGCTTGTTCAGGCGCTGCTTTCATTGGCAGCAAGTGACACAGGACATTGGACAATGGATATGAAAAAGACCGATGTTGATACACTTCTTATAGAAACATGGGAGGAATATATCGAACCGGCTCAAAAGAAGAATCTTCATTTGGATTTGGATATTGAGGAGCAATATCCCCTGCTGGTATGTGATAAAAACCATATAAAACAAGCTCTTGGAGTTTTATTTGACAATGCGATTTCTTATTCTCCATCCGGAGCATCTATTGAAACAGGCGCTAAGGTAATGGAAAAGTCGATTCTTTTTTATGTGAAAGATCATGGTCCCGGAATAGCCAATGAAGAAAAAGGAAAGGTATTTCAGCGATTTTATTCCGGAGATCAATCAAGAACAGATAAAAACCATTATGGATTGGGCCTAAGTATAGCGTTGGAAATCGTAAAGCTCCATCATGGGACGATTATAGTGAAAGATACACCAGGAGGAGGCTGTACAGTTGAAGTACAGATACCGCTTAAATAAAGAAATCACAAATTGGCAAGCAATGCAAACTTGTACAAGCTTGCTTATGGCTCACGCGCTTTATCGGAAAATGTCCTTATTCTCGCGCAGGCCCGCTATCCACTCGCCGGGCTTTGGAAACGGCAAAGGATACGCCTGACGCCGAAACTCCCTGTAGCAGTATTCTAAGATTTTCCACTGTTCCTCCGTGCTTGTGGCAACGTCGCCTTTCAGATACCGAACGATGGTCTTCTCGGAGCGGCGGGAGAGCTTTGCAAAGCTTTCCGGCGTCATATCCGGAAGCTCGGCCAGCAGACCGCTCAACAGCCGGCCGAATGCGTCTGCCGGCAGATGCCGATACCCCTTCCAGACCGATTTTTGCTCCAGAAAACGCGGGATCTCCTCCATCTGGACAAAGGAGATATGCGTCTCCTCCCCCCGCCTCCACCGTTCCACAAGGCCAGGCGGCACTGAAAGCCGCTTTGCGAACTCTTTCGGATCGACGGCAAGCTCCTTGAGCGCAGCGCTCAGCTTCTCCCCGTATCTCATGGCATACTTTTTCTCTTTTATCCTCTCCGCATAAAGATGATCCATCTCGCTGCGAATGATGTACTGATCCCAGGCGCTTAAGTGAACCGTGCCGTTGATGCACATGCTGAGCATTCTCTGATCCATTTTTTTGCGGGTGGGCGCGTGGATTTCGATCCATTCCGACAGCTCCGCCTGGGAAATGCCATACGCCTCCATGGTCTTCCGCATCACTGCCGCAAACTGCTCCGAGGACATATGCTCGCATATAAAGTGCTCCTGACCGTGCAGGTAATGTTCGATCTTCTCCCGCACCTTGGCCGGAGGCAGCGACTGATTTTCACCGTTCAGATACCGGCTTACGGTCTTCTGGCTTTTGCCGATGACCTCCGCCAGCTTCTCCTGGGAGATGCACAGCTCCTCCATTCGGGCGGCCAGCCTCTCCCCGTATTCTATGATGGCGGCCCGTTCCGCCTCCGTGGGTCTCCTCACAATGGTCTTCCTCCGTCCTTATCCGGTCTCGCCGTTTGGCTCCATTGTACAGCATCACACATTTTGTTGCAAGAAAATCCCTTCGCCTTCTCCGCGCTAGAACACCTTCAGATATCCCAGAAGAAAATACGGATTTACATACGCCTCCAAAAAGCAGGCCGCGGTGACGGCCAGAAGGATCAGCGCCAGTTCCGCCAGCTTTTTCGGCAGGCGGCTCTTTCCTTCGCTCCGATCCACGGACCTGTTATAGATGCCGCGATAGAGGGACTCACACCACCCCAGAAGCGCCAGAAATGCCGGAACATAGATCAGATAGTGGGGAAACATTGCGACCAGGGCCAGAAAGCCCCCCTTGATACCGTAGCGAATGATAAGCGCCGACAAAAAGGCGCCCGCGGACATGCCGTACCAAGCCACCGCGCCCACACAGACGGCCAGTCCCAGATAGGTGGTGGCCAGCACCGTAAGGATCAGGCATTTCAGGAGCCGCTCCCGAAGCACATAAGAAAAAAGAGCATTGCTGTCCACGGTCATGTATTTCATGTTGTACAGAGTGTACTCGTCAAACAATCCCGTATTTTCCAGCAAAATGCTCTTTCCTATGTTCATGATGAGGAATCCTGCCGCCAGCCCCGCAAAAAAGATCGGCAGCACCGGAAGTCTGATCCCCCTTATTCCGATTCCCTTGATGCGCATCCATTTGTCCTGCTTTCCTGAATTTTCCTCTTCATCTTTATGCAGCAGGTCCAAAAACTATTCAGGCAAACTTCGCCGCATATGTCATAATGGCGCAGATTGTCTTGGAATCCTGAATTTTGCGGTCCAATACCATCTGAACCAGCTCCTTTAAGTCATAGGCCTCCACGTTCAGATACTCGTCGTCGTCCAGATGCTGCTTTCCCGGCTTTAATCCGTGCGCCACATAGATATCTATCTTTTCGTTGCAGAAGGCGACCGTGGTGTAGATGGAGATCAACAGCTCCACTCTGTCACAGGAGTATCCCGTCTCCTCCTCCAGTTCCCTCATTGCAGCCCGGTCGGTGGGCTCATCGCGGCCGTTCAGCCCGCCTGCGGGAATCTCCAGCGTCTCCCGTTCCAGAGCGTTCCTGTACTGACGGACCATCAGAAGCTTTCCGTCCTCCCGAACGGCTACCACGGCAGCCGCGCCCTTGTGGTCGATCAGGTCCCATTTTGCCACATTGCCGTTGGGTATCTGCATCGTGTCCTGATAATAGTCTATGATGGCGCCCCTGGCGATCAGCTCTCTGTTCAACCGCTTATACTCGTCCATGTTCCGTTCCCTTCCTATTTCGTCCCGTCCGGTCTTATTTTACTGCGCCAGCAGCTTTTCTACGCTCACCAATTTCACGCAGAGCACGAAAAGGTTCGCCGCAGCCGCCATATCCTCCGGCGTGGGGAATGAGGGGGCGATACGGATATTGCTGTCCTTCGGGTCGTTGCCGTAAGGGTAAGTGGCGCCTGCGCCGGTCAGCACCATGCCCGCCTCCTTGCACTTTGCAACGATTGCCTTCGCACAATTTTCCATTGCCTCAAAGGAGATAAAGTAACCGCCGTTGGGTCTGGTCCACTCTCCGATGCCGAGGCCGGTCAGCTCCTTATCCAGCACTGCCAGAACCGCCTCGAACTTGGGACGCATCCAGGCCGCATGCTTCATCATATGCGCCTTGACGCCGTTGATATCCTTGAAATAGCGCACATGGCGCAGCTGGTTTACCTTGTCGAATCCGATAGTCTGGATCGTCAGGCACTTTCTCATCTCGTCCAGATTGTCCTTGGAGGACGCCACTGCGGAGATGCCGGCGCCCGCATATGTGATCTTGGAGGTAGAGCAGAACTCATAGACCATGTCGGGATTGCCCGCTTTGGCGCAAAGGCTCAGAATCTCGGGAATCTCGTCCTGTCTGTCCTCGTAGAGATGGTGGACCGCATAGGCATTGTCCCAGAAAATGCGGAAATCCTTGGCGGCAGGCTTAAGCCGCGCAAATCTTTCTACCGTCTCTGCCGAGTAGGTGTAGCCCTGCGGATTGGAGTATTTCGGCACGCACCAGATACCCTTGATGCTGTCGTCTTTTGCCACCAGCTCTTCCACCATATCCATATCGGGGCCCTCGGGCGTCATAGGCACATTGATCATCTCGATGCCGAACCGCTGTGTGATCGCAAAATGTCTGTCATAACCGGGCACGGGGCACAAGAACTTCACCTTATCCAGCTTGCACCAGGGCGTGCTGCCCAGAACGCCGTGCGTCACGGAACGGGAAACGGTATCGTACATAATGGTCAGACTGGCGTTTCCGCAGACGATCACGTTCTCCGCGGGCACTCCCATGATATCGCCCATCAGCTTTTTCGCCTCGGGGATACCGTCCATGTCGCCGTAGTTGCGCACGTCCATACCGTCCTCCGCCTTCATGGGGCTGTCGGAATTCAGCACGTCCAGAAAATCGCCCGCCATCTGAAGCTGAGCGATAGACGGCTTCCCTCTGGACATATCCAGCTTTAACCCCTTTCCCTTTGCATCCTCATACTCCTTCGTCAACTGCTCCCGCAGCGCCAAAAGTTCTTCTCTGCTTAATTCCTGATACGTTTTCATGACTCCTCCGTCCCGACAGCAAAGCTTTTTATAAGCCCGGCCGGTCTGTTTTCTCTTCTTGTCGCGGTCAAAACGCCGCGCGGGATAATTGTATACAATCATACACTTGTTATACTATACTATAAGCGCTCGGATTTCACAAGGGGAAAAAGAGACAAAGTTAGAGATAAAGTTGAAAAAAGTCTATGCAAGTTCCACAGAGAAGCCGCAAAAGCCGCAGGCGGACGCAAGCGCCGCCGTTACTCTGTATCTTCCGGCGAATGACAAAAAAAGAGGATAACCGGTCTTTCCGGCTATCCTCTGTCTCCACCGCCTTTCGGCGGTATTTGTTGTTATGAAATTTTCAAGTTCAGTCTTAAACTGCGAATGGCTTACTTTGCGTAATCGATCACGCGGCTCTCGCGGATAACATTTACCTTGATCTGCCCGGGATATTCCAACTCAGCTTCGATCTGTTTGGAGATATCGCGCGCCAACAGAACCATATCGGCATCTGATATCTGCTCCGGCACTACCATTACACGAACTTCACGACCTGCCTGAATAGCAAAAGATTTATCTACGCCTTTGAAATTGTTTGTGATTTCTTCTAACTGCTTCAACCTGCTGGTGTAGGTCTCCAGCGTCTCCCTTCTTGCCCCGGGTCTCGCTGCGGATATCGTATCAGAGGCCTGCACGATACATGCGATCAGGGAAGTGGGTTCCACATCTCCGTGGTGAGATTCCACGGCATTGATGACTGTGGCGTTTTCCTTGTACTTTCTACAAAGTTCCGCGCCGAGCTGAATGTGAGATCCTTCCATCTCATGGTCAACAGACTTTCCGATGTCATGGAGCAGTCCCGCACGTTTGGCAAGTCTCACGTCCAGACCCAACTCCGCGGCAAACAGGCCCGAAAGCTGTGCCACTTCGATAGAGTGCTTCAGTGCGTTCTGACCATAGCTGGTCCTGAACTTCATCTTGCCAAGCAGTCTGACGAGTTCGGGGTGGATACCGTGCACGCCTACCTCCAGCGTTGCGGCTTCGCCCTCCTCCTTCATCATGACTTCCACTTCTTTCTGGGCTTTCTCCACCATCTCCTCGATCCTGGCGGGATGGATACGTCCGTCCACGATCAGTTTTTCCAGCGCGATTCTTGCGACCTCGCGTCGAATGGGATCAAAGCCGGAAAGAATGACTGCCTCAGGTGTATCATCAATGATCAGATCCACACCTGTCATTGTCTCAAGGGTACGGATATTGCGGCCCTCTCGACCGATGATTCTTCCCTTCATCTCATCGTTGGGAAGCTGTACGACGGATATCGTTGTCTCAGACACGTGATCTGCCGCGCATCTTTGAATCGCGGATACAACATACTCCTTCGCCTTTTTGTCTGCTTCTTCCTTGGCCCGACTCTCCATTTCCTTGATCATCACGGCCGTCTCATGCTTTACTTCTTCTTCAACAATTTTCAATAAGTAGTCTTTTGCCTGTTCAGAGGTTAATCCTGAAATTCGTTCCAGTTCCTGCAAGCGCTGTTCATTCAGCTTGGAGATTTCTTCCTTCATCTTATTGAGGGATTCTTCTCTGGCAGCCAGATTGTTCTCGCGCTTTTCGATTGCATCAGCTTTTTTGTCAATGTTCTCTTCCTTCTGCTGGACTCTGCGCTCATAGCGCTGGGCTTCCGCTCTCCGTTCCTTGATCTCCTTGTCCAGCTCATTCTTGGTACGAATGGACTCTTCCTTGATCTCAAGAAGGGATTCGCGTTTCTTGGTCTCAGCGGTCTTCAGAGCATCATCGATGATCTCTCTCGCTTTATCCTGCGCGTTGCCGATGGTCGTTGCCGTCACTTTCTTCTGGTAATTAGAGACGATCACGCCGGTCACGACTGCGGTGACAGCTACGGATATCACGATAGACAAAATAATCGCAAGCATCTACAGGAGCACCTCCTTATTTAATTTTCATTGTACACTCAGCCGCAGAACAATGCCGCTCCGCGGTTTATATAGAATGTATGTACATGTCCCTGACGGGACGCTGAAAACATTCTAACAAGCAATTTACAACAGTTAAATTTTAAACTCAAATTAATATAATGTCAAGTACAAGTTCTGCCGCATGGACAATCTGCCGTTCAGCGCGCGATTCGGCGTCAGTACCACAGACATGCCTGCCGTTCAGCGCGCAATCCGCCGTCAGTACCACAGACATGCCTGCCGTTCCGCACTTGGGCGTGGTGTCAGCAGTCATCGAAAGAGCCTGAAAATATCGCCCTGCGGATATTCTCCCCTTCAAATCCCCTGCGCATCAAAAACGCCCCCATGCGCTGCCTCTCTTTATTGTCGGCCTTCTCCGGATCGTAACCGCGCTTCCTGAGCAGTTCCCGAATCATTTTGAGCTCGTCCTGCGTGCCGCCCTGATTCTCCCATTCCTGCCAGGCCTTCTCCAGCGTCGTCTTGTCAATGCCCCTGGCCAGCAGATCCTGCTCGATCCTGCGGCGGCTTCTGGTGTTCTCATGTCCGGCGATAAAGCTCACGGCATAGCGCAGATCGTCCGTATAGTGAAAGCCTTCCACATACTCCAGTGCTTCTTCTATTGCTCTTTCGGGATAACAGCCCTCCTTCAGCTTGTCATAGAGCTGCTTTCTGGTGTATTCCCTGTTCTTCAGCAGATTCATGGCGCGCAGCTTGGCCCGCTTGGGAAGCAGCTGCTCTGTGATGGCGCGATAATCCTCCTGTGCGATCTCCTCGCCGGGAACAATATGGTATAAGCGCAATTCGCCTTTGTATAACACAAAGGCGAATTCCTCATCAATAAAGACCCGACAGCGGGACTTTGACAATTCTTCCGTTCGGGTAACTCTCATCGTTCACACCGCTTTCCCTGCTGCACTCGGTTTCCCTGCAGCGCTCAATTTTCGCCGTCTTCGGACTTTTTCGCCGAGCCGTCGTCAAATCCGTAATGCGCGCGCACTTTATTTTCTATCTCCTGGCACACCTGCGGATTGTCCTTTAAGTACTGCTTTGCATTCTCGCGGCCCTGACCGATCTTATTTCCCTCGTAAGCATACCAGGCGCCGGATTTCACAACGATATCCAGATCGGCCGCCAAATCAAGGATATCGCCCTCCTTGGAGATGCCCTGACCGAACATGATATCGAACTCGGCCTCCTTAAAGGGCGGCGCTATCTTATTCTTCACCACTTTCACGCGGGTGCGGTTCCCAATCACGTCTCCGCCCTGTTTCAGGGACTCGATCCTGCGCACGTCCATGCGGACGGAGGAATAGAATTTCAGCGCCCTGCCGCCTGTGGTCGTCTCCGGATTGCCGAACATAACGCCTATCTTCTCGCGAAGCTGGTTGATGAAGACCACCGTACAATTCGATTTGCTGATCACGGCCGTGAGCTTTCGCAGGGCCTGTGACATCAGGCGCGCCTGCAGTCCCACATGACTGTCTCCCATATCCCCGTCTATCTCGGCCTTGGGAACCAGCGCCGCCACAGAGTCCACCACCACGATGTCTATGGCGCCGGAGCGCACCATGGTCTCCGCGATCTCCATCGCCTGCTCTCCGTTATCAGGCTGGGAAATGTAGAGATTGTCGATATCCACGCCTATGTTCTTCGCGTACACGGGATCCAGCGCGTGCTCCGCATCGATAAAGCCGGCGATGCCGCCCCGCTTCTGCACTTCCGCGATCATGTGCAGGGTGACCGTCGTCTTACCGCTGGATTCGGGGCCGTAGATCTCCACGATCCTTCCCTTTGGAATACCGCCCAGCCCCAGCGCAATGTCAAGGCTCAGGGAGCCTGTGGGAATCGTCTCCACGTTCATCTGCGCGGTGGGGTCGCCCAGCTTCATGATAGCTCCCTTCCCGTACTGTTTCTCGATCTGGCTGATCGCCGCGTCAAGCGCTTTCAGTTTTTCTTCTCTTTCCATATGAAATCTCCTTTTCAGGGAACAAATGTTCGCATCTTGTTTCAAGATTAAAACATTTGTTCGGTTTTGTCAATACAAAATTTGATTTTTGCCGTATCCGGTCTGTTGACGACCTGACACAATAAACTGTACAGCGATCTGTGTACAATAAAACTCTCTCAAAGGCATCTCACCTCCGTTCTCAAAAAATTTCATCTGAAACCTGTGGCGAAATGCCTGAATAAAAGAATATTTTGAATTGTCAGATATCAGATAGAAAGAGTTTAACACAGTTTTTCCCGTTAGGCAAGCAGAAAATCCGCTTTATACTTTACGCCGTGCCCGGCAAAAATCCGCTCACAAAAATCCTGCAAAAATTTTTCACGACGCATCCAGCACGCATTTCCGCAGCAGCGTCAGCGCCGCGGCCACGGCCGATTCTCTGACCTTAGCGCGATTTCCGGAAAATTGATATTTCTTCACTGTGACCCTGCCTTTCACGCAGCAGCCGATATAGACCAGACCCACGGGCTTCTCCTCGGTTCCGCCGTCGGGGCCTGCGATGCCGGTGACGGACACCGCCGCATCGGCCTTTGCCGCGCAGGCCGCTCCTTCCGCCATCTCCCGCGCCGTCTCGGCGCTCACCGCGCCGTACTTTTTCAGAGTGCTCTTTTTTACCCCGATCCATTTGTGCTTGGCCTTGTTGGAATAGGTGACAAAGCCCGCCTTATACACATCCGACGCTCCCGCCGCATTGATGAGCCTGCCGGACAGCAGGCCGCCCGTGCAGGACTCCGCACATGTCACGGTGAGATTTCGGGACTTTAACAGTTCCGTCACGGCCATTTCAAGCGTGACGCCCTCCTCCGCGGTGTAGACGGCCTTGCCGAACCGCTTTTTCAGCTCCTTCACCACGGGAGCGGTCAATTTCATTGCATTTTCCTCGGTATCCGCACTTGCGGTAACGCGAATGTGCACCTCCCCTGTCTTGGCGTAGGTGGCCAGCGTGGGATTGGTCTGGGCGTCAATCAGATCCTTTACCATGGTTTCCGCCTTGCTCTCTCCCACACCGCATATCTTTACTGTCTGCGAGAAAATGACCGTATTAGTCAACCTCGCCAGATAAGGCGCAACGCTCTCCTCGAACATGGGACACAGCTCGCCCGGAGGGCCGGGGAGCAGGATCACCTTCGCCTTTTTTGTCTCTATGATTACTCCCGGAGCCGTGCCGTTTGGATTTTCCAGCACGATAGCTCCCTCCGGAATCATGGCCTGCTTCCAGTTGTTGTCCGTGAGCTCTATGCCGCGCTTCAGGAAATAACGCTCCAGAGCCTGCCGGCTGGGCTCGTGCATGTACAGAGCTTTTCCGCAGACCTTCGCCGCCACCTCCTTGGTCAGATCGTCCTCCGTGGGGCCGAGGCCTCCGGAAAGAATCACGATATCCGACCGCTCCATGGCTGTCTGGAGCACTCCCGTCAGACGGCCCTCATTGTCGCCCACCACCGTCTGATAATAGCAGGAAAGTCCCTGACCCGCGCATTTTTCCGACAGATATGCCGCATTTGTATTCACGATATTTCCCAGAAGAAGCTCTGTACCCACAAAGATAAATTCCACTACCACTGCGTCTTTCCTCCCGCATCCGGCCGCTCACGCCGTTTACCGTTTATCGGATTTCATTTATCGGATTTCATGACACCCTTGTTCTTCACAAGGTAATCAACCAGAGACACCACCGTCAGAATCAGTGCAATCCACATGACTATATTGGTCAATATGTTAAGCCAGCCAAGCCAGCCGGGAACATTGATCAGCATCAGGCACACCATCACCATCTGAAAGGTGGTCTTGAACTTGCCCCAGTAGCTGGCTGCGATTACAACGCCGTTGTCGGACGCCACCAGACGGAATCCGCTGATAATGAACTCCCTGCTGATAATGATGATCACCACCCAGGAGGGGATTCGTTCCATCTCCACCAGCGCGATCAGCGCGGAGCAGACCAAAAGCTTATCCGCAAGGGGATCCATAAATTTCCCGAAATTCGTGACCAGATTATACTTTCTTGCAATCTTTCCGTCGATCAGGTCCGTCAGACTGGCAATGATGAAGATAATCAGAGCCGCTATGTTCGGAATCAGCACGTTTTCTCCGAACCAGCCTGCATTTCCTCCCAGCAGGAGCACCACAAAGGGCACTATCATTATCATACGGAAAATTGTCAGCTTATTTGGCAGATTCATTTTACTCATGATATATCTCTCCTATCAGATCGTATTCATTGGAATCGGTTACGATTACCTTCACAAAATCTCCTGTCATCAGCGCGGCGGAGGTGTTCAGGAACAGATACCCGTCCACTCCCGGCGCGTCCCGGTAGGTCCTGGTCACATATACGTCCTCGTCCGCCACCTTTCCCTCCACCATCACGGTCAGCACACGGCCGATCATCTCCTCCGCCTTTTCAAATGCAATGGCCTGCTGCAATTCCATCAGCTCGTCACGACGGCTCTCCTTCACGGCCTCCTCGATCTGCTCCGGAAATTCTGCCGCCGCAGTCCCCTCCTCCTGCGAGTAGGGAAATACGCCCAGTCTGTCAAACTCCATCTCATTCACAAAGCGGTACAGCTCCTCATGATCTTCCTCGGTCTCTGTCGGAAAACCGCTGATCAGAGTGGTCCTCAGGCAGATGTCGGGAATCTTTTCCCGAAGCTGTCCGATCCGCCGGCGAAGCTCCTCCTGATCTGTCCGCCGCCCCATCTGCTTTAAGATCCGATTGCTGGCGTGTTGAATGGGGATATCCAGATAGTGGCATATCTTCGGCTCTGACGCCATGACTTCTATCAATTCTTCCGTAATCTCCTCCGGATAACAGTAGAGGATTCTGATCCAGCAGATGCCGCTTATCCGCGCCAGTCTGCGCAGCAGCTCGGGCAGGCTCTTTGTCCCGTACAGGTCCACGCCGTAGAGGGTCGTCTCCTGCGCCACCAGAATCAGCTCCTTCACGCCGTCTCCTGCCAGCCTTTCAGCCTGTGCCACAAGCGCTTCCATGGGAATACTTCTGTAATCTCCCCGCACCTTTGGTATGATACAGTAGGTGCATCGCTTATTGCACCCCTCCGCAATCTTCAGATAGGCATAGTGACCGCCGGTGGTCAGCACCCTGTCACATCCCGCGGCAGGGGGCGAATTCAATTCACGGTAGTGGCATCTGCCCCTGCCCGCAAGCGCCTCCTCCACGGCTTCCGCGATCTCCTCGATCGCCATCGTGCCCACCAGCGCATCTACCTCCGGAATCTCCCGAAGGATTTCCTCCCGATAGCGCTGGGCAAGGCAGCCCGCCGCCACCAGACATTTCAGGCGGCCGCTTTTCCGCAGTTCCCCCAGCTCCAGCAGGGTGTTTATGCTCTCCTCCTTGGCGTCGCCGATAAAGCAGCAGGTATTTACCACCGCCGCATCTGCCTCCGCCTCGTCGTCGGTGAAGGTGTAGCCCTTCTCCCGCAGCATTCCCAACATCATCTCCGTATCTGCCAGATTCTTGTCGCAGCCCAGAGATACAAAAAGTATTTTCATAAAAACCTTCCACAACTTAAGACAGCCGGCTTTGCTACCGGCTGCCCTGTTCTTTTAGACAGTTTCCCAAAACGGACATCTGCATCGTGTTTTACTCTTCTTCGTCGTCACCCAGGATCTTGATCTTTCCCTGATTCAGCTCCTCCACTGCCACGGAGAGGGCCTTCTTGTCCTTTCCGTCCACTAAAGGCTCGTCGCCCGAGATAATCTGTCTCGCTCTCTTGGAAGTCGCCATCACGATAGAATAACGGCTGTTCACCACAGGCTCCTCGCCGGGCTCGACCTCGCTGTTCACTACTTTCATTAAATCGGAATATGAGGGATGTAACATTATTCTTCTCCTTTCGCGAAACCTTGCAGTTCCTCTCTGATCTGATTGATAAATTTTGTGTTTCTGACCGGAGCTCTGCGCGCCGCATCCACCAGACGGTGAATCTCCTCCACACAGGCCTCCAGCTCGTCGTTGACCACTATATAATCATAGGCTTCAATGCCTTCTGATTCCTCCGCTGCGCGCGCAAGACGCCGCGCGATCACCTCCGGACTCTCCGTCCCCCGCTTCTCCAGCCTGCGCTTTAACTCGTCTGCGCTGGGCGGCGTCACAAATATCAGCAGGCTCTCCGGAAATTTTTCCTTTATTTTCAGCGCGCCCTGCAGTTCGATCTCCAGTATCACGTTCCTGCCCGCCGCCATCTGTTCTTCCACATAAGCCTTGGGCGTGCCGTAGTAATTGCCGCAGTAGAGCGCGTATTCTATGAGGCCGTCCTGTTCGATCGTCTCCTCGAAATGCCGCGTGTCCGTAAAAAAGTATTCCACGCCGTCGCGCTCGCCTTCTCTGGGCGCTCTGGTCGTCATAGAAACGGACAGCGCATAATTATCATACTTCCGAAGCAGCCCCTTGACAAGCGTTCCCTTTCCCGCGCCGGAAAATCCGGACAGCACCATAAGGATTCCCTTTTGATCCGCCATTATGCTCACCTCTGCATCTGCTCTGTCTGAATCGCTACGTTCTGTCTTCCTCGATATCCGCATCAGCCCCGCTCTGTCCGGACTGCATACGGCCTGCGATGGTCTCCGGCAAAAGCGCCGACAGCACTACCTGACTGTTTTCCATGACCAGTACCGATTTGGTCTTGCGGCCCTGAGTGGCATCTATCGCCATGCCCTTCTCCTTGGCATTCTGCACCAGCCGCTTGACGGGAGCCGACTCGGGACTCACAATGGCAATGATCTTCGCCGTGTTCACAATATTCCCAAATCCGATATGGATCAGCATAGAACAACCTCCGCCGCACACGTCACTCGATATTCTGAATCTGTTCCCGTATCTTCTCGATCTCTGTCTTAAGCTCAATGGCGCAGTTGGAGATATCCAGATCGTTCGCCTTGGAAAGAATGGTGTTCGCCTCTCGGTTCATCTCCTGCGCAATAAAGTCCAGCTTCCTTCCGATGGAACCGCCCTCCAGCAAAGAGCTTCGCGTGGTCTCAATGTGGCTGCGCAGTCTGACGAGCTCCTCGTCCACACAGACCTTATCCGCAAATATGGTGACCTCCGTGAGAAGTCTTCCCTCGTCCACGGCGGCGTCCTGCAGAAGCTCACGCACTCTGTCCTCCAGCTTCTTCCGATACTCCGTCAAAAGCTGAGGGGAGCGTTCTTCGATGAACTCCACCCGCTTCAGCATGGCATCCAGCTTCTCCACCAGATCGTCCTTTAAGTGCTCGCCCTCCGTGATGCGGGTATCCGCAAGCATCTGCGCCGCACCCTGAACGGCCTTCTGCAGCGACTTCCAAAGCTCCTCCTCGTCCAGACCGCTCTCCTCCATCGTGAACACCTCGGGATATTTGGAGAGCGCAGTGACCTGAATGTCCTGCTCTAATCCGAAGTCCTCCGCCATCTGCCTTAAATAGGCCAGATATTCGCCGGCCAGCTCCTTGTTGTACCGCACCGAGGAGGTCTTCTCGGAGAGATCCTCATAGGTGATAAAGACATCTACCTTGCCTCTCGCGATATAGTTCTTCAGTTCGCTGCGGATGGAAGACTCAAAGAAATTCAGCGCCTTAGGCAGCTTAATGTTCACGTCAAGATACCGGTGGTTCACCGCCTTCATCTCCACTGCAAATTTTCTGCTGTTCTCGGCAATCTCACATCTGCCGAAGCCCGTCATGCTCTTTATCATCTGCGCTCCCATCCGGACAATGGATAACATTGCCACACACTTCACTATATTATAAAATAAGTTTCCGCAAGCGTCAAGGGCGAAGCGCGCACCTTTCGCAGACACTTTTTTCGCTCCTGCCGCAACAATCGCCTTGCAAACCGCCGTCCCCTGTGCCATAATACAGACTGCAGGGCAGAAACTGAGGTAAGGAGAATTTATCATGGCTTTTGACGGCGTGACCATAGCAAGTGTGGTATCGGAACTGAATGACAGGCTCATCGGCGGCAGGCTCTACAAGATTGCCCAGCCGGAGGAGGACGAACTGCTGCTGACGATCAAGCAGCCCTCCGGACAGTACCGGCTCCGCATCTGCGCCAACGCCTCTCTGCCGCTGATATATCTGACGGAAAGCAATAGGCCCAGTCCCCTCACCGCTCCGAATTTCTGCATGCTTCTGCGCAAGCATCTGCAGAACGGCCGCATCATAGGCATCTCTCAGCCCGGATTGGAGCGGATCGTCCGCATCGACATTGAGCATCTGGACGAGATGGGGGACCTGCGCCGCAAAACTC
Organism: uncultured Acetatifactor sp.; assembly: GCA_947624245.1. Taxonomy (GTDB): domain Bacteria; phylum Bacillota; class Clostridia; order Lachnospirales; family Lachnospiraceae; genus Acetatifactor. The sequence goes on from CANQJL010000029.1 coordinate 20,948, forward strand.
TGGTGGCGGAGATCATGGGAAAGCACAGCAACATTATCTTCTGCGACGAAAACAACGTGATCATCGACAGCATCAAACGCGTGTCCGCCGCAGTCAGCTCCGTCAGGGAGGTGCTTCCCGGCAAGCCCTATTTTGTGGCCAGAACGCAGGACAAGCTGGACGCCCTGACCACAGACGCCGAAGCCTTCCGCCGGACGCTGGCTGCAAAGCCCCAGCCCGTATACAAGGCAGTCTACGGCAGCTTTACGGGGATATCCCCCGTGCTGGCGCAGGAGCTGTGCTATCGGGCAGGCGTGGACGGGGATCTTTCCACCGCCGGCCTAGCCGACAGCGCATATGAGCGTCTGGCACAGGCCTTTACGGACATGACGGCCGCCGTCAGAGAGGGCCGCTTTACCCCCAACATTGCCTACAGCGGCAACCAGCCCGCAGAGTTCGCCGCTCTGCCCCTGACCATGTATACAGGGGGAACGGACCGCATCAGGGAATTTTCCTCCATGTCCGCTCTGTTGGAGAGCTACTACGCAGAGAAGGACACTCTCACCCGTATTCGCCAGAAATCCGCGGATCTGCGCCGCATCGTGCAGACTGCGCTGGAGCGGAATGTGAAGAAATACGACCTGCAGATGCAGAAAATGCAGGAGACGCAGAAGCGGGAGACCTTCCGCATCTACGGCGAGCTTTTGAACACCTACGGCTACAGCGCCGCCCCCGGGGCAAAATTTCTGGAGGCAGTCAACTATTACAACGGCGAGACGGTGAAAATTCCGTTGGACCCCACGCTCACCGCTTCGGAAAACGCAAAAAAATATTTTGAAAAATACGGGAAAATGAAGCGCACCTACGAGGTTCTCTCGGAGTTGACCGAACAGGTCAAAGCAGAGATCGACCATCTGGAATCCGTCAGCGCCTCTTTGGACATTGCTCTGAAAGAAGAGGATCTGGCGGAGATCAAGGAGGAGCTTACCGAGAGCGGTTACATCCGCCGAAAAGGAAACGCAAAAAAACAGAAAATTACCAGCAAGCCCTTCCACTATATCAGCAGCGACGGATTCCACATGTATGTGGGCAAGAACAACTACCAGAACGACGAGCTGACCTTCCGCTTTGCCACGGGAAACGACTGGTGGTTCCACGCCAAACACATGCCCGGCTCCCATGTGATCGTAAAGCTGGAAAACGCCAAAGAGCTGCCCGACCGCACCTTTGAGGAGGCCGCAAGACTGGCCGCCTACTATTCCAAGGGGCGCGGTCAGGAAAAGGTAGAGATCGACTATATCCAAAAGAAACACGTTAAAAAGCCCGGCGGGGCAAAACCGGGCTTTGTCGTCTATTACACAAATTACTCTATGTCCATCGACAGCAATATCGAGGGCATCAAGCAGATCATCGATTAGCGGCCGAAACTGCGGTCAAAGCCTTGCCGCGCTCACTTAAGCAGTCTTGTCTTCTTAGCAACCTTCACAAGCAGATGCCCTTTCGGGAATCCCCTAAGCTCCTCCTCCGTTACTCCCCGCAACAGCAGCAACATTACAAAGTACACGCAGGCTCCCAGTAGAATCGCAATGACCACGGCTATCTTGGGGGATTGGGTCAGCAGCAGCAATCCCTCATACACCGCCCGGGCAAAAGCGCCCATGAAAGCCGCCGCCAACGCCGGAAGCAGGAAGGTTCGCTTGATCTCCTGACGATACCCCACCGCTCTTCGCACCGCCGCCTGATTCAAAAGACACATGACACCGGAGTACAGCGTGTTGGCGATGACGACACTGTAGAGGTCCAGATCGGTACAGAACAAAAGCAGGACTGCCGTGACGCTCTGCAGCACCAGTGCAATACCCGCATTGACAATAGGCGCGTTGAGCTTTCCAAGTCCCTGCAGGACCTGACTGTTCAGTGTGGACAGCGCATAGAATATGACGGAAAGGGCCAGCGCCATCAAGAGAGCCGTGGCAAGATCCTCCGCCTCCCTTGTATTTGTGGGGAACAAAAGCCCCGTCACCGGTCTTGCCAGCACAAAAAGTCCCACGGCGCAGGGAACGGAGATCAACATGGTCGTCTTCACCGCCACTCCGATGGTGCGCCTTGTGCCCTCCTCGTCGTTGGCCGCCACAAGTCTGGCCACCGAAGGGAGAATCGCCGCCGCCATGGCCGACGCGAAGGCGATGGGAATATTGGAGATGGTAAGCGCCTGTGAGAACACGCCCCATCGGGAGTAGGTAGACACGGTGCTCAGGCTCCTGAACGCCGGATACCGCTTGGTATAGAGATCGTTGTTGACCGTACTGCTGAGATTATAGACCGCCGTGCTCAGGATAAAGGGAGTGACCACCATGGTGATCATTTTCAGAATACTGCCGTAGGATTCCACGGCGGTATGCCTGTCCCGCTCGATCCTGCCCTGAATGAGCTTCTTATTCAGCGCGTACATGCCCAGCATGAACAGCAGCGCCACCAGCACGCCGGCTCCCGTTCCCAGGGCGCTTCCGATGGCGCCGTGGGTGGCTCTCATCACCTGCCCCGCCTCATCGGCAGGCACCTCGAGACTGCCCATAACGTTCTTAATCAACAGGTATGCCGCGCCCACGCTGACGATCGCATTGGCAATCTGCTCTAAGATCTGTGACACGGAGGTCTGGGCCATGCTTCTGTGGGCCTGAAAATACCCCCGCAGCACGCCCAGAATGCCATAGAGAAAAATGGTGGGCGCAAAGGTCCGAAGAACCGGTATCGCTTCTCCCGACACGAAAAGACCCGCCCCGAAGAACAAAAAAAGACTGGCCGCGCCGCCCACTATCAAGACATACCCCAGCGCTCCAAGAAATATCCTGTGGGCGTTGCGGTATTCCCTGACCGCCAGCTTTTGCGCGATCACTTTGGAGATCGCGGAGGGAATGCTGTAGGAGGATATCAGCAGTATGATCGTATAATAATTGTAGGCGGAATTGTAATATCCGAAGCCAAGATCGCCGATTACAGCATGCATAGGGCTCCTGTAAAGGAGCCCTATAATTCTGCTTATGATTCCGGCCGCCGCCAGAAGTCCGGCCTGTGCTATAAAATCGTTTTTTCCGCTGTTCTTCTCCGCCATGCTCCTAACCAATCAGCCAGTCATACATTTCCTGATACTTGGCCGCAGACACATGCCATGAAAAATCTGCCGCCATCGCTCTGTCTACCAGCTTGTTCCATTCGCGCTTCTTATCGTAATAAATATGCTCCGCATAGCGGATCGTATTCAACATTTCATGCGCATTGTAGTTGGAAAAGCTAAAGCCCGTTCCCGTACCCTCGTACTCATTGTAGGGCTGGACCGTATCCTTCAGTCCGCCCGTCTCCCTGACGATAGGAATCGTGCCGTACCGAAGCGCCATCAACTGGCTCAGCCCGCAGGGCTCAAACAGCGAAGGCATCAGATATGCGTCGCAGGCCGCATAGATCTTGTGGGACAGAGGGTCGGAGTAATAGATATTTGCCGAGACCTTGTCGCCGTATTTCCAGTCGAAATGACGGAACATGTTCTCATAGCGTTCTTCGCCGGTGCCGAGGACAACGAACTGAATGTCGTCCTGACACAGCTCATCCATCATGTAGGCGACCAGATCCAGACCCTTCTGATCCGTGAGCCGTGACACCAGACCGATCATCATTTTCTTTTCGTCCTGACGCACCCCGAGCTCCTGCTGCAGCGCCTTCTTATTCTTTACCTTTTCCTTACGGAAGTTCACCGCATTGTAGGGATAGGGAATATATTTATCCGTCTCGGGATTAAAATCCGTATAGTCGATACCGTTCACGATACCGCGCAGATCGCCGCTTCTTGCCCGCAACAGTCCGTCGAGACCCTCCCCGTAGAACGGCGTCTTAATCTCCTCCGCATATGTATCGCTCACCGTCGTGACGGCATCTGCATAGACGATACCGCCCTTCAGCAGATTTGCGTCCTTGTAAGCCTCCAGCTTATCCGGCGTGAAATAGTACTCCGGAAGTCCCGTGATGCTCTGCACCGTCTTGGTATCCCATTTCCCCTGGAACTTTAAGTTGTGGATCGTGATAATGGACTTGATGCCGCGGAAGAAATCTCCGTCATGGAAACGCTCCTTCAAATACACGGGAATCAGGCCGGTCTGCCAGTCATGGCAATGGATCACATCGGGCCGGAAGCCGATCACGGGAAGCGCCGACAACACTGCCTTGGAGAAAAAGGCATAGCGCTCGATCTCCCATTTGGGATCGTCCGTATATGCGCTCTGACCGCTGAAATAGCCCTCGTTGTCAATAAAATAGTAATGTACTCCATCCACTTCCGCTTCCAGAATCCCCACATAGACGCTCTTCCAGTTGAAATCCATATAGAAATGGGAGACGTAACTCATTTTCTCCTTCATTTCCTGCTTCATGCAGACGTATTTGGGAATGATCACACGCACGTCGAAATATTTCTTGTCAATACATTTCGGCAGAGACCCCACCACGTCAGCCAAGCCGCCGGTCTTGATGAACGGCACACCCTCAGATGCTGCAAACAAAATGTTTTTCATTAGAAACCCTCCAACGGAATCAATTTGTAATCCTATGAACATTATACATCATTATCAATTCCGTGGAAAGTGTTTTCTTTCGGCAGTGCAAACAGTTTTTACATTTTTACATTTTATACGACAGTCTGATCCTGTCCGCGATCAGGGCGATGAACTCGGAGTTGGTCGGCTTGCCCTTTCCCGTGTCGATGGTATAGCCGAACAGCGCATCAAGAGTCTCCATTCTCCCTCTGCTCCACGCGACCTCTATGGCATGGCGGATCGCCCGCTCCACACGGCTGGGCGTGGTCTGGAATCTCTTTGCGATAGTCGGGTACAGGATCTTTGTGATGGAACTGATCATCGCGGGATCGTCCACGGACATCATGATTGCCTCCCGCAGATACTGATAGCCCTTGATATGCGCCGGCACGCCGATCTCATGTATCATATTGGTCACATCCTGCTCCAGATCGCGGTTCACCGCCTTCTGCTTCTGCGCCTCCTGATTTGATTTGACGGCGCTCCCTCCCTTTGCGGACGGTACCGTTATCATGATCTGAAATTCCTTGTCCGCATTCATCAAATCTCCCAAAATTTTGTAAATTTTCTCGTTGTCCTTTGTCGTTGTAATGTTCAGTTGTTCCATGAAACTACCTCCATGTCGAAGAATTCACTTTTTTACGTGGCAGTCGCCGTGCCGATTCGCATCATTTCGCGTTTCGGCTCCAAAATCAGCCACCTTTTACATTATAAAAGATAAAAGTTTGAAACAGCAACCGCAACTCACCGCGCTTTCCCTTATCAATCGCCAAAAAAAGCGGCAAAAACCTTCCGTTTTGCCGCTTTCCCCATAATTCTTCCAAAAGTCGCACGTATTCGCGCTTGATTTTACGAATCTCTCACAGTTCCCGTATTCTCTGCCGCACCTCCAGAATCATTCCCGGCGATACGCTGATCTCGTCGATCCCCATCCGCAGAAATTCCGCCGTAAAATCGGTATCCGCCGCCAGCTCGCCGCAGACGCAGATTCCGATGCCCGCCGCGTGGGCGTTTCTGGACACCAGCTCCAACAGCCGAAGCACCGCCCTGTGATCGGGATCGTCAAAGCGCTCCAGACTCCCGTTCTGTCTGTCCAGCGCCAGCGTGTACTGCGCAAGATCGTTGGTCCCCACGCTGAAGAAGTCCACCTCTTTCGCCAGCAGATCGCTGAGCAGCGCAGCCGCCGGCGTCTCTATCATGATCCCCGTCGGAAGGCTCTCGGCATGGGGAATCCCCTCCTTGGCCAGCTCCCCCTTCACCTGCTGTTCCAGCTGTCTTAGCTCAAGCACCTCCTTCACGGAGGTTATCATGGGATACATAATGCGCAGCTTCCCGCAGACGCCCGCCCGATACAGCGCGCGAAGCTGCGTCCTCAGGAGGCTTGGCCTCTCCAGGCCCAGACGGATCGCCCGAAGCCCCAGAGCAGGATTCTCCTCCCGCTCCTGTTTCAGCCAGGACACCCTCTTGTCCGCGCCTATATCAAAGGTACGAATGACTACTTCCTTCCCGTCCATTCGCTCCAATATCTGCCTGTAGAAGGAATACTGCTTTTCCTCATCGGGCTCCTCATCGCTCTCCAGATACAGGATCTCGCTCCGGAACAGTCCGATCCCGCCGGCGTCATTGGCACAGGCGGCCTCCACATCTGCAAGACTTCCTGCATTGGCGAAAAGCTTCACGGTCTTGCCGTCCCTAGTGATATTCTCCTTGCCCATCAGCTCTCTGAGCTGCGCTTTATGTCTGTCGGATTCCCGTTTTTTCTCCTCCATGGCCGACAGCGCCGCCTCGTCCGGTTCAAGATAGAGCACACCGGAAAAGCCGTCTATGACTGCAAGTTTTCCGTCACATTCCGGCCCCAGCGCCTCTCCCAGCTTCATCAGCGCCGGAACGCCCATACTTCTGGCCAGAATCGCCGTATGCGAGTGCGTGCTCCCCTTCCTTAAGGCAAATCCGATCACGCTGCCGCCGAAGAACTGTACCGTCTCGCTGGGCAGCAGATCCTCCGCCGCCAGAATAAAGGGTTCCTCCGGCAGATCGATCCCGATTCCCCCTGCCAGTACATTTATGAGCCGTCCCGTGACGTCCAGAATATCCTGCGCCCGCTCCCTGATATAGGTGTCTTCCACGGCGCCGATCTTCCCTGCCATCTCGTCGCCTGTGGTCCGCACGGCGTACTCCGCGTTCACGCCCTCCTGCAGGATCCTATCCCGCACACAATCCCCGTACTCCTTCTCATCTAAAAGCAGCTCCTGCACCTGAAAAATAGCGGCGTTTGCCTCGCCCACCACCTTCACGCTGTCCTGATACAGATCTCTGAGCTGACATTTCGCTCCCAAAAGCGCCTTTTCAAACCGTAAAAGCTCCGCTTCCCGATCCTCCACCGCCCTGCGCCCGATGTCCCGCTGCCCGCCGTAATAGACCAGTCTGCCGATACAGACGTCCCGATATACGCTCTTTCCCTGAAGTTTCAGCATAATTACTTCCTCCTTTCTGAGTATACCATATCTTTCCTCCCCCGCCAAGAAAACCTTGACATCACCGGCGGCCAAAGGCAAAATAAGAGTAGGAAAGGGAGCGGGCAATATCCGATGAAGCAGCTGAACGAAGACATCAAACAGGGAAAATTGAGATCGGTCTATCTTCTCTACGGCGAGGAGCGCTATCTGCGCAGACAGTACAGAGAACGCCTGCAGAAGGCTCTCTGCGGCGAGGGAGACTCTATGAACACGCATTTTTACACCGGAAAGGACGTGCCGGTGGGGGAGATCATCGATCTGGCGGAGACACTGCCTTTTCTCGCCGAGCGCCGCGTCTTCTTTATAGACGACAGCGGACTGTTCAAAGCAGGCGGCGAAAAAATGGCGGAGTACCTGGCGGCGCCTGCCGAGACCGCCTTCTTTGTTTTTACCGAGAGCGAGGTGGACAAGCGGAGCAAGCTCTTTAAGACCGTACAGTCCAAGGGCTATGCCGCGGAATTTTCCGTACAGGACGAAGCCACTCTGACCCGCTGGGTGAAGGGCCTTCTCGCCAAAGACGGAAAGTCGGCCGCAGACGGCACGATCAGACTTTTTCTGACAAAGACCGGAACCGACATGGACAACATACAGACGGAGCTGGAGAAGCTGATCTGCTACTGTATGGATCGGGAAACGATCACCGACGCAGATGTGGAAGCGATCTGCACCACGCATATCCACAACCGCATTTTTGATATGATCAACGCCATCGCGGATAAGGATCAGAAAAAGGCGCTGGATCTGTATTATGACCTGCTCGCCCTGAAGGAGCCCCCCATGCGAATCCTCGCCCTGATCGCCAGACAGTGCAATCTGCTGCTGCAGGCAAAGGAGCTGCAGACTCACGGCTTCGGCAATTCCGCCGTCGCCGGCAAGCTGGGCGTTCCTCCCTTTGCCGTGGGAAGATACTTAAAACAGGCATCGCGCTTCTCCGCCTCCACGCTGCGCCAAGCGGTGCGGCAGTGTGTGGAAGCGGACGAGGCCGTCAAGACCGGCCGCATGAACGATATGATGAGCGTGGAGGTGCTGATCCTGTCCGTGCTGTGTTGACAGTATAACCTTCTTATACAAAGTCGTTAAACACCTTCTTACTTTCTTCATCCAGTTCCGGATAGATATTGGTGTAACCATGTTGTTTTACTTGATCCGACCACAAATTAGATGTTTTCATAAATGACCGAAAATCATCACAGTATATAAATTTAATTAAATTTGAGATCAAGACTAATGTATTGCGTTCAATCACATTATTACTTTCATTATACTTTTCAAAAAATAAAGATTGCAAAATTATGTTAAAAACTGAGTCAGTATATGCTTCTTCCAACAAACCGACACTGCTATTTAAAAAATCATAAATTAACTTGCTTGCTGCATTTTTGTCTTCATAATCACATTTTGGGATTTCGGCTCTGCCATTCTTTTGTATCCATAATATGGTATCCAATAAATATGTGAAGATGGTGTCACTATCTTTTATTTTATAATTTTTAATCATACATACCTCCAAATATTTTTAATATTATACCATACCATTCATTTTTCTACCGCATATTCATTCACTTTTTCCATTCTTTCTGTGCTTTGCGGTTTGTGAAAATAAAAAAGGCAGCGATTGCCTGTTAAAATAATGGCTGCCCAAAGGTAAACAATATTCAAATTTTTTAATTAGCATATCATTCAACTAAAGAACGATAAAAACTCATTTCTTCCTCGGAAGGCTCATAATAAAAAGTCAAAAATTCCTCTGGAATGGAAAATGCTTTGATACTTTCTTCTGCAACCGTCATTTTGATAATATTTATATTTTCGTATAATGTAATAGTATTATTTTCTTCTAGTTCCTTTTCGCCAAAACGTGAAACAGGGTATTTGTATGCAACCAAATAGTATTGCTCCTTTATCCCCGCTAAATCTTTTTCCAATTCATCTTGACGTTCTTCTATATCTGAATTATCAAAAGAAAAAGAACATTGATTATATTGATATAACTGTTTTCTGGCAACTGCCCGTATTCGTTTCAATCTCTGCACTTTAGTCCTCTCCCCTTTCTGCGCTTACGCTGTTAATGTCTATAACACAAATGCGCATAGATGTTACTCCATACGCTTTGATGATGTGTTTCTGTTTAGTTGTTCCCATGGCAGATGTTGGTTTGACAAATCAGGAATTTGGTGCTTGGTCATACGTTTTCTTTGACAATAAGAAAATGGAAAATCCCAAAAACCAATGAGGTGACGACCAAAGCAGGATGCCGAAGTATAATACCGTTCAACAAGAACAAGACGGCGGGAGCAAATGCTAACCCGTAGAGAACGAACACTCCACCATTTGCTTTTTTAACCCAGAGCAAGCTGTAAATCACCAGCAACAGTATTGTTAAGCATATCCAAACGAGCATCTCCACTACAGATCTAAAACCAAATTTCCAGCCTCTTGTGAACATAGGAAGAATCATAAGAGCCATGCAGCCGTATCTTCCTATTTGCTCAAAGATATTGACAATCAAATGTTTACTGTTAAAGCTATCGGACAACCCTTTTCGAGCAGCGATCACATTGATTAATATAAGCCACACCACCGCCGCCATATTAATCCAGTTTATCCAGCCAAAGCTCATGATTATCCCCCTTCCGATAACCTCCGATTATGATTTGATGATTTTTAAGGAAAACATTAGCTGTTATATTTTGTTATTAAAATCTCCGCTAACCCTTGAAAACACTAAGTTTATCGCAGGTGAACTTTCCCTTAAAGTTTCCCTTGTATTATATCTTCCCACAGGGCATTACGAACTCTGATAAGGGAAAAAATGAGGGAAATAAAATCGCATAAAACATTATATCACAAAATATACGGTAATTGGTAAACTGATTGAAATGCTTTCAAAAAATCAATGAAAAGAGGACAGATAAAAAATGAATATTATTTATGCAACATACAATATCCACCATAATAGCATTGATGTATACACCTATGCAGGTTACTTTTTACGGATAGACTGCAACAAAGCAGAAGAGGGATTGAAAACTACCCCCTGCTCTGAATGTGCCTTAAATTCTTTGGCAATAGACGATCCGCTTGAGTATGCAAGATTGTATCTTGAGGGAAATATGCAAATGTGGGCGGAGTCAGAGGATTCCTTGGAATTGTGGTAAGTTTAAATTCTTTATGGGGCTGACATTTTAATACAAGTCCAGCCCCATTATTGAGGATACAACATATTGTATCATGTGGTAATCAAACATTATTATTTATCTAAGAAAAACTCATCTGGAGGTTCTGGCTCGTCTGGGTCATAACTATCTATTTCCATTCGCAATCTATAAATTTCTGGATAAAGATCCTGTTCCATAGCATTTTTAGAAAAATATTTCATAAGCACTGGTACGATTGCATCCTCTAAACTTAATTGGAATTCTTTTTGTTGTTCAAACGTCATCTCATAAAATTGTTTCTTTGAAATATCGTGAATAATAAGAATGTATTCCAAATATTTACTATACAAAAACTCTCCGTCATAATTTGCACTCTGCTGTTTCTTGAGATATGGAAATTTTTTTGCACATAGTCCTTTTTTTAAAATAGAATACATAGCATCATTATCCGCAATTTTCTTGCAAATCTGGTGATATTTTCCCGATAGATAGTCCGGTTCTACATCAAGATACCGTCCAAGCGCATCTAATAATTTAGCAGATACTTCACCTTCCTTTATTCCACGTTCAATAGATTTAGAAGACCAGCCAAATTTGTTATAATCTTCTCCTAGTTTTCTAATACTGGTATCTCTAAGCTCTAATGCTTCTTTTAAGCATTCTTTATTTAATGGTATTTTTTTCATTTTTTTGTTTGCCATACCAATACACCTCCAAAGTGCGGACATTTATACCAATATTGTCTGTTGATTTGTACATTGCAACATTCTATAATATAGCACAGTGAGAGAAAAGAACAAACCACCAAATAAATTATTAAGGAGGCGTTTCATTTATGCAAGAAAAAAAAGTTGATGCTAATGACACTAAAGAAAAAAGGTTTTGGGTAAAGGTAAAAGAACACAAAACGGAGATTATTATTGTAACAGCAACAATTCTTACAGCAGTTGCAAGTGCTATTGTTTATAAAAGGGGAGCGACAATTAATATTTTGAAAAATGAAAACATGGACAAATATGCAAAAGAACCTAAGAATATAAGTCCAATACTAACGGAAATTATCGAAAACAGTATCACTGATGATAATCTGGTCAACAAAACTATCAATGTTCCAGAATACATGAGAAAACTTCCGAAAGATTATAGGCATTCTCAAAATGCGGTAGAATTAGCTAAAAGCTTTGGTTATGAGTTGCCAGATGACGAAACCTTTGTACGACCATATTCATACCTTAAAATAAGTGCCTAAGACAGTTCAATTTAGTGACTGAAAATCAAATATTGTATTCATATCACAATCAAGGATACGACAACAGGCATACAAAAATAATACAGTTGGATTTTGTGTGCCTTTTTCTATTCTGTTATATGAATAAATAGAAATATCCACTCCATTAGTTTGAAGTCTTGCAACCATATC
>CANQJL010000030.1 GCA_947624245.1 uncultured Acetatifactor sp.
AGCGGCGGAGTCATACGGCTCTGCCGCTTTTTCCGTTGTGTTGTTTTGTTGTGTCGGGCACTCCGATGCTTTCGGGTACGCTGTTGCGCGGCTTTGTGCCGCCGTGTGCCGCTTCGCACGTTGCCCCATTTCGCCGTATTGCGCCGCTTGGGGTACCTTTGCCCACGGTGTCCTGTAGGGCGGCACACGGGGCATTCTGCGCGTCTATGGGCGGTGTCGTGCGTCCTGCGGGCAGTAGCGTGCGTTTGTGGCTGATGTCTGCGGTCTGGCGTGGTGCGTCCTGTGGATGCTCCCTCTGCCAACGATGCGGCGTTCTTGGAAGGGGGTATTGTGTGCGCCTTTTATGGCGCAGGGGGATCTCTGCGTTGTTGCGAGTCTGGCTTTGTTGTTTGGATCTCGACTGATGTGATATGAGCCTGACTTCTTTGTCTGGATGCCGACTGTTTTGATGTGAGTCTGGCTTTTTTGTCCGAATACGGTCTGCTATGAGTGGAGTCTGGCTATGTTGTGCGCAGTTGTCCTGATGTGAAATTAGCCAGACTTTTTTGCTTTTGGCTGTTCTGAATCAATGTGAGTCAGTCTTTTTTGTTCTGATGCGGGCGGCTTTGAGGAAATCTGTATTGGGGGTATGAAACAGGCATTTCTTTGAGGGGGGGAATAACGCGAGGCGGCAGAATCTTTAAAGAGACTCTGCCGCCAGTTTTGTCGAATAAACGCCTGAGAATGTGTAACGCGCTTCGCGATAATTCTCAATTTGTGTAACTAAAACGTGAATATTTTCGGAAAAAGCTCACGTTTTTTTTAACATGACTTTTGTTTTTCTCATAAAAGCGCGTAAAAACGGCGTAGCGGAAAGAAAAAATAATGGGGTATTTTTGTAAACTCCTGCGTGCCGGGCGGTCACTCATGGGAATTTTAACGGTGTTTTAACGGCTGAGAAGGAATTGCAGAAATCTCCTTTCTTTCGGGGGTTTTAAGGTGCCGATACCGATTCGATTCCCATCACCCGCTTTTTGTGTGCGCAGCACACAAGTCTGCGGAGCAGACACCAGCGAAGGCGGAAAGCGGGGGATTGCACCCTGCTTTTTTTCTGCTTCATGTTGATATTTTATTGTAATAAAATTTCCGGTGTTTTCAAGTTTCCTGTAATCATCTCTATAATCCCCGATGTGAAAAGTGATTGACAATTTCATCGGAAGGATTATACTAAAAGTAAGGAACAACCGCCCACAAGGTGGGTTGATCAATTGTAAGGTAGAAAAATCACCCCGTTACTGGCCAAAGTTTAGGGGTGGTTTTTCTATGTAGCTTTACTTAACAAACGTAAAGACGAAAGTAAGTAATGCCAGAAGAAATATGCCAAAGGTCAGCTCACCCTTTAGCTTGTGATATAATCCGTGTATTACTGCGTTTGTGATTTTTTAGGTATTTTCAAAAACTGCATGAATACGGCTCCGCCGCTTTTTGCTTTGCGCTGCTGCGCTGCAACCAATAGTTTCCATATAGTTGGTAGAATGCAATCGAAAAAATTGTTATACTGGTGCTATCAATTCTATGGAGGATACTAAGATGGGTGAAAACCTTCCGGGCGAAAACATCACACGCTGCCGCAAAAAATTGGGTATGTCTCAGGAAAAGGTCGCTGAGTACATGGGAGTCAGCCGTCAGGCGGTGACAAAATGGGAAAACAATATTTCAATGCCCAGTTCAGAGAACTTAATCAAATTGGCAGGATTGTTTGGAATAACGGTTGAGGTATTACTGGGCAAGGAAGAGAGGAAAGAGACATCTGATGACACTAAAGGCTCAGCAGATAAAAAATCATGGATTTTCATAGGCATCTCAACCTTATGTATCGCAGTATATTTCATAATAAGCACCATTTTGGGATATTTTAGCGGGGGAACGCTTATTTGCGTTTTCATCATATATTGTCCCATTCAGTTGTTTTTACACATTTATTTCTCCAATGCCATAAGAAGTGATTCTTTCGGCAGCATTGCGGGATTTGATGAAAAGATAGAGTACAACAAATGTGAAGTAAAAAAACTGCTGGCACAGATCAATTTACATATCGAAACCATGTCCACAGTATATATTTTTCTGCTTTGTGTTATAGGCTGTATGAATCTGCACATCAAATGGATGAACGGTTTATTGATGGCTGCATATATATTTCATTTTGTGGTATCGATTTTTGTCAGCAATTATAAGATGATAGATAAGATCTACAGGAACGCGGAAGATAAAAAACGTGCTGTTCGCAGTGCTCCGCTAACAGCAGTCTATATCATAGTATTGTTTGTCGGGATAGTAATAACTGCGGTGATTTTTGAAATGAGGGGAATCGAAAATAATACGGCACCGGCTCTCAAATTAAGCGGGTTATTGATTTTAGGCATGTTGACTGCAACAGGCGGATTTTTTCTGGAAAGCAATCGGATTAAAAAGTGGAATCCGGCAGCAACAGAATATAAAATGAACAAAATCAGTATAGCCTGTCTTCTGATTTGTGTGATAATATATGGGGTCATGTGTATCATATAGCGCAGGAAAAATCCGGTTCCTGCGAGATGGAAAGAATCGGCGAAGAGCTTGCCGTGAAATAGGAATTTCTTTGAGTGGAAAATGAAATAAGATAAGGCGGCAGAGTCCCTTTAGAGACTCTGCCGCCGCTTTTTAGCTGCAAGTCCGCTCAAATACCGGCATGTACTCGATGGGAGCAGCGACCTTCACAGTGGCGCCGCCGTTGAATTTCTCTCCTGTGGAGGTGAGAATCCACTGGCCTGCGGGCAGGTACACCTCGCGCTCGAACTCGTTCAGATGCAGGATCGGAGCCACCAGATATCTTTCGCCGAACATGTACTGATCCTGAATCTCCCAGCACTTTTCGTCCTCGGGGAACTCATAGAACATGGTGCGGATTAGGGGCGAGCCGTTGGTATGTGCCTCCTCGTAGAGCTTCTTGATGTAATCGTGCATGGAAATGCGGATATCGTAGTATTTCTTCATGATTGCGTAATTGTCTTCGCCGTAGCTCCAAAGCTCGTTGGGCTGACCCGTGTGAAGATATCCGCCGCCCCAGTCTCTGGTGTCCAGAGGCGGAATATTGTAGGGGCCTCTGTCGCCGTGCATACGGAATACTGCGGAATACACCGCGAACTGATACCAACGGATCAGCAGCTGCCGAAAATCGGGATCGTTGACATCGTCCGTCATAAAGCCGCCGATATCCGTGGTCCACCAAGGGATTCCGGCCAGACCCATATTCAGGCCGCACTGTATCTGATCTGCAAAGGCCTCGAACGTGCTGGGCACGTCGCCGGACCATACCACATTGCCGTATTTCTGAGAGCCCGCCCATGCACAGCGGAGCAGATTTACCACAGGTCCCTTGCCGAGCTTGCTCATCTCATCGTAAAAGACCCGGCTGTACATCTGAGGGTACATATTGCTGATGGCGAGTGCGGGACCGTCGCAGTATCGGTAATTTTCAAAATCATATACGCCGTAGTCCGGCTCGGAATTGTCCAGCCAGAAAGCGTCGATTCCGAAATCGTAGTAATTCTTCTTACAGATATCCCACACATATTTTCTCGTCTCGGGATTAAAGGGATCGATCTCCACGCAGTCGCCCTGATAGTCGTAGGTCTGCGCCGCACCGCGCTCCGTTTTGATGAGAAGTCCCTTTTCCATCATGGGACCGAAGTTCTCACTCTTTCTGTCTACAGAAGGCCAGACGGACACAATGACTTTAATGCCCATGGAGTGGAGCTCGTCTACCATGGCCTTGGGATCCGGCCAATAGGTGGTGTCGAATTTCCAGTCGCCCTGCACGGTCCAGTGGAAAAAGTCGATGACGATCTGGTCGATCTTGATGCCTTCCTTTTGATACTGGCGCGCCACGCTGAGCACCTCGTCCTGGGTCCTGTAGCGGAGCTTACACTGCCACAGGCCCATGAGGTCTTCAGGGAACATGTCGGCATGGCCGGTGGCTTCCGTATAATTGCCGAGGATCTGCTTGGGAGTGTCTGCAACGGTGATCCAATAGTCCATCTCCTTTGTTGACTTTGCCGTCCACTCGGTGTAATTCTTGCCGAAGGTGGCCTGGCCGACGGCGGGATTGTTCCAGAGGAAGCCGTAGCCCAGAGAAGACACTGCAAAGGGAACGGATATCTGGGAGTTGCGCTGCGCAAGCTCCAGAGCGCAGCCCTTTAAATTCAGATAGGGCTGTTGATACTGTCCCATACCGAATAGCTTTTCGCCCTCATTGCTCTCGAATTTTACGTTCAGGGAATAATCGGTTCCGCCGATAACGCCCTTCCACTGACGGCCGACGATCTTGAGACATCTGCTCTCTCTCGACAAGGTTCCGTCGTAGGAGCGGTAATACTCGCGCAGGATCAGTTTTTCGTCTCGGTAAAAGGAGAGGATGCCCGCAAAATTTACCACTGCCTTGAGACGACCGTTCACGATAGTGGCAATTTCCTTTTTGTCGATGGTGCCGTCCCCTACCCAATGGTCCTCCTGTTCAAGGGTGATCCGTGTCTGCACGGAGGGAACCTTTTCCGTCAGAGCCCACATATTTCCGGTGAATTTGCCGAGCATGGTGGAACGGACCCTGAACGAATCCTTTCCCCAGGCTTCGATTCGTGTCATTTCTCCCTGATGGTAAAATACCAGAGCGCCGTTGTCGTTAGAAAATCTCATAATTTTCCTCCTTACACAATGTTATAGAAGTCGAAAGCCGAACCTTGCTGTACTGATAATTCAAAGTGTAGCAAAAGGAAAAATCAATGTCAATTTTTTTTCGATTTGACGGCGCCTCTGTTCCATATGCTGGCGGGCTGAGCCTTAGACGTGGGACTGCGGAAGAGCAGCCGGCCTAAGGCTTTTGCGTTAAAGGGGAACAACGGCCAGAAATAGCTGAAGCCGCCGAAGGTGGGCGTGGTGGCGACAGAAAATAGAATCAGCCCCAGACCCGCCAGAAAGCCCGGCAGGCCGAAAACGCCTGTGGTCAGAAGCAGCAGCATCCGATACACGCGCAGACCGTCCGCAAAGTCAGTGCCGTTTAGGGAGAGGGAGGCCAGAAGGGTCACTGCGGCGTAGAACAGGACCTCCGGTGTGGCCCAGTGCAGGCTCACGGCAATGTCGCCGATGATCAGTCCGCTGATCAGAGAGAGGGAACCGGAAAATTTACCTGAGCTTAGGGAGGAGGAGTACTTGAACAGATCCAGCAGAAACTCCACCACCAGCACATATAAGAATATTCTGTGAGGCGTCACCGTTTCCGTCAACAGGCCGGCCTCTATAAGGACATCCTGATAGTATGCGGCGAACAGCAGGAACACAGGCATCAGCAGCAGGCTTACGGGAATGCACAGAAAGCGGACCAGCCGGAAGTAAGCGCCCACGGGCGGACTGTTATAGTAATCCTCAGGGCTCTGGGTAAACTGGAAGACAGTGCCCGGCAGGATCAGCACCAGAGGGGAATTGTCTACGATCACAAGAATATGACCCTCCGTCAGATAGCTGCAGGCTACGTCCGGCCGCTCCGTCATCTGAATGCTGGGCAGGGGATTCCACCAGTGCTTCGGCAGGAGAAGTTCCTCCAGACTTTTGGCGCCCATAGTTAAGGAGGTGACGTTCAGCGCGTCGATGGTGTCTGTGAGCTTTTGCAGCAGCCCCTCGTTCACGCTGCCCTCCAGATACGCCACTGCTACGTCTGTGTGGCTCTCGGTGCCCACCTTGTGTATGGCAAAGCATAGCTGCGGGGAGCGGACGCGCCTGCGGATCAGGTTGGCGTTGAACAGCAGGGTCTCCACGAAACCGTCCCGGGAGCCTTTTGTGACACGCTCCAGATCCGGCTCCGCTATGCTCCTTGCGGGATATGTGCGCGCGTCTATCAGAATTGCCTGCGGGAAGCCGTCCACGAACAGCGCGGCGGGGCCGCTGAGTACATTGAGAAAGACGTCTTCCCAGGAATCCGCAAGGCTTGCCTGGACATATCCGAGCTTGGCGTTCAGGTAGTCGGCAATATCTTCCACTTTGCTGTCCTGCATGTACAGGGGATTTTGCAGATCGGAAAAAATCTGCTGCAGGATATCCGTCTTGCAGAAGCCGTTCACGCCCAGAAAGAACGCATCGGTCTGTCCCAGCTTCAGCGTCCTGCTCATCAGATCGAAGCTGCGCCCCAGAGGAAGGTTGTCCCGCAGGTATTTGATATTGTCGTTCAGGTCGGCGGACAGGTTCATACAAAACACTCACTTTCCGAATTTTACTTATAGTTTCTTTCAGATTCCGAATGCCGTTTCATTATGGTTCTAATTTTTCCAGGGGAAGTATTTTTATGCAGAGACAGTGCAAAGATAAGAATAAAAGATTATGTAGTGCGAAACAGGTGATGTCCCGTTTCGCGGCGTAAGACGGGCCGTTACAGAAACAGCTGTATCAAGCCGAGACTTATCAGCAGAAGTCCCGAGATGGGATTCGCCAGACCGCCGACGGTCTGCAGGAATCTGCTCCGTCCCAGACAGTTGCCGAGATACAGGAACAGAACGGAGCAGACGAAGGTAGCTGTGGCTGCCGGCGCCGGACCGAGGCCTGCCATGCTTGCGCTGAGACCGATCCCGAGATTGTTCGCGGACAGGGTGAGGCTTAGAAGAAAAATCTCCCCCACGTACAGACGGGAAGGACCTTTGGCTGTCCGGATCGGTTCGGATCGTTTCAGGATATAGTAGATTCCCAGCAGGATCAGAACGACGCTGCCGATGCGATCTCCTAAGGAGGCGGGCAGCAGCGGGGTGAGAAAAAGTCCTAGGCCCACCGACAGGCAGGTTCCCAGCAAAGTGACCGTGCTGATAAAGAGATTCTGCAGCGCCTTAAAGTGAATGCCCCGCAGCCCGTAGCTTACGCCTACCAGAAGCGCGTCCAAACTGGCCGATACGCCGAACAGGAGAGAAGTGACCCATTGCATACGGCGTCTCCCGTATTTTCCATTTGTTTCTATCTACTATATTCCAATGGGACGCAAAGAGTGTTATACTGTTAGGGTATCGGAGATCTGTGAGAGGGTGTGCTTTGCACAAGATTGGAAAAGGAAAGGATAGGGGTGCCAAGATGAGATTTGTATATCCTCAGGGAAAAAGAAAAGCGTTGACCTTCAGCTACGATGACGGTCAGATCTACGACAGAAGGCTTGCGGAACTTCTGCGGAGTGCCGGAATGAAAGGGACCTTTCATTTAAATTCCGGAAATTTAGGTCAGGGACAGGGAGACGATATATTTGTCTGTGAGTCGGAGCTTTCGCAGGTGTACGCCGGACATGAGATCGCCTGCCACGGCGTGCAGCACAGAAATCCTATCGCAATCACGAGGCAGCAGATGCTTTTGGAGATTCAGGAGGACAGAGAGGCTCTGGAAAGGCTTACCGGAAAGCTGGTGCAGGGCATGTCCTATGCATTCGGAAATTACAATCGGAACGTCATAGAGATCGCGCGGTCGCTGGGGATAAAATACTCCCGCACCGTGCAGGCAACGCACAATTTTTTCCCGCCGGAAAATTTTCTGGAATGGCATCCTACCTGCCATCACAGCGACTGTCTGGCGGAGCTGGGCGACAGATTCTTAAATATAGAAGACTTTTACGAGCTGCCCATAATGTATGTGTGGGGTCACAGCTTTGAGTTCGGCCGATCGGGCGACTGGAGCGTGATCGAGGATTTCGTGGAGAAAATGTCGGGAAAAGAAGATATCTGGTATGCTGCCAATCTGGAGATATGCGACTACATTCTGGCCGTGCGCGCACAGGAATTTTCGGCTGACGGCATGACCATGCACAACCCTGCGGCTCTGAGCGTATGGTTGGAAACACAGTCGGGGCTGCTTGAGCTCGGCTCCGGAGAGACAAAGTACATCGGGGAACATTGACAGCAAAGGCGGTAAGAGGTTGAACAGACTTAAAATCAGCCGCACGGTTTGGAGGGAATGAAAATGACGGCAGAAATGACCTTGATCGGAGAGGAAGCATACAGAGCGGCGAAGGAGCTGCTGGAAACGGCAAAGCTGGAGGAGAACCAGCTGTTCGTGGTAGGCTGCTCCACCAGCGAGGTGGGAGGGGCCTCCATCGGTACTTTTTCCAGTCCGGAACTTGCGGAGGTAGTGTTCGGAGGTATCTATCAGGCCACGCAGGAGGCCGGCGTATATCTTGCGGCGCAGTGCTGCGAGCATCTCAACCGTGCGCTCATACTGGAAAAGGAAGCGGCGGTGCGCTACGGCTATGAGATCGTGAGCGTCGTTCCCAGACCCAAGGCGGGAGGCTCCTTTGCAACGGCGGCATACAAGGCGTTTGACTGCCCTGTGGCCGTGGAGCACATCAAGGCTCATGCGGGCATGGATATAGGGGATACGCTGATTGGAATGCATCTGAGAGACGTGGCTGTACCGGTGCGGATACGCACAAAAGAAATCGGGGACGCCCGTGTGGTATGCGCCCGCACCAGACCCAAGTATATCGGAGGCAGCAGAGCTGTCTATGAAGACTCCACCGTCTCCTGAATCAATTTCATGATTGTCTTTGCGGAATCCATCTGTCCGCTTTTGCTCATAGTGTCATGGTAGGTCTGTCTCGTAAAATAGAGCTCGTGGACCTTATCTACCAAGAGCTGGGTCGTCAGGTCGTCCTCGTCGATCACGATGGAAAAGCCCTGTGACTCAAAGGATCGCGCGTTGAGAATCTGGTCTCCGCGGCTGCTGGACGCAGGCAGCGGAATGAGGATGTTCGGCTTTTTCAGGGCCAACAGCTCGCAGATCGCGTTGGCGCCGGCGCGGGAGATCACAATGTCCGCCATGGCGAACAGATCCTTCAGCTCAGCCTTCACATATTCAAACTGCTTGTATCCGGACGTATTCAGAAGCAGATTATCTATCTTGCCCTTACCGCACAGATGCACCACCTGAAAATCCTTGAGCAGCTCCGGAAGCGCTTCCCGGACCGCCTTGTTGACGCCTACGGCGCCAAGGCTGCCGCCGATGACCATGATGACAGGTTTGTTGGCGATAAAGCCGCACATGTCAAGTCCCGCGATCTTATTGCCCTGAGAGAGCTCCGCACGAATGGGTGAGCCGGTCAGGACCGCCTTCTGCTCCGGCAGGAGCTTCAGAGTCTCCGGAAAATTGCAGCAGACCTTTTTCGCCGCGGGAATGCAGAGCTTGTTGGCAAGTCCCGGCGTCATATCGGATTCGTGGATAATGCAGGGAATCTTCAGAGAAGCGGCGGCGCGTACTACGGGCACGCTGACATAGCCTCCTTTGGAGAATACCACGTCCGGCCGATATGTTTTGAGAAATTTCTTTGCCTCGGAATACCCCTTGATCACACGGAACGGATCCGACAGATTCTTAGGGTCCAGATAACGCCGGAATTTTCCGGTGGAAATGCCTACATAGGGAATATCAAAGTCTGCTATGAGCCGCTTTTCTATTCCGTCGTAAGAGCCCATATATGTGATTTCAAACCCCGCTTTTTGTAAAAGCGGCAGCAGGGCGATATTGGGGGTAACATGTCCGGCGCTCCCTCCGCCTGTCAAAACGATTTTCTTCATAGCGGATCCCTCTTAAGCGAATATTTTTTACAGCATACTCTCCAGCGCATGTGCCAGCTGGTCGGGGCAGGATGTGGACTTGGAACCGCAGCGGATTCCTTTCAGACGCGCGATGGCGTCTTCCGGCTTCATTCCCTTCACCAGCGCGCTGATACCCTGCAGATTGCCGTTGCAGCCGCCTATAAAGGATACGGAATCGATCAGGCCGTCCTTCAGTTCAATCTCAATTTCCTGGGAACAGGTCCCCTGTGTCTTGTATTTCATGAGCGCAACCACCTTTCCGATCGTTAAATCCCTGTTATCCAAACAGAGATCCCAGTCTGGTAACAACACTGTAATTATAGCAAAATAAGTCGTTTTCTGCAATGTCAAAAAACCTCTGTAACATTTTACTCGCCTCGGGATACAAATATACTTGCTCGGGTCAGGAATCTGGGGAAAATATAAGGTTTTATGGCAGATAATGTCTGAAAAGCCGGCAATTTCGCGATGGAAAAACCTATAAATGCAGGAATATTTAAGGTAAAATGTAAATAACCCGTCAAGAAAAGAGGTGTCTGAAAATGTTGGATATTTTTATGGAAGAAAAAGTGATATCGGTCCTTATGGCAGTCAGCCTTGTCTTAAGTATTTTTCTGAGGGTATTCCTGGGACTGATCTACCGGAACATGATAAAGGAAGCAGACAATATGGCTTCCACGAACAACAAATTGCTGAAGCAGTGCAAGCTGAAATTTGCCAACTGTTACCAACTGAGCAACGGCGTGGCGAACATTCCGGTCTTTGTGGACAAGTTCCTGAACAGGCTGGCGTTCGGACATCTTTCCTTTGATATGCTGTATCATCTGTCCGGACAGCTGGTGATGCTGTCTGTGGTGTTCTCGGGCATAGGCATCTGCAGAGTCATTGTGAAGGGGCGGACCCTGGGCGACATCCTTCCCTTTTACATCGTCAGCTTTCTGGGGCTGTATCTCTATTTTTCCGTCTCGACGATAACGGACATAAAGGGAAAAAGGAGGATCCTGAAGGTAAATCTTGTGGATTACCTCGAAAATCATCTGTCTCCCCGCATCGATGTGACGAGGCAGGACATTGAAATGCTGTACGGGGAGGAGGCATTCGGCGACGCGCCGGGCATGACAAGAAAACTCAGAGGTGGAAATATCCGCGGCGGCCGCAGCGGAGCACGGACTGCCGGAAGAAAGAAGAAAACGCTGGAGCTGATGCCCATCGGCATCAAAATGACGCCGGAGGAAAAGAGAGATCTTTTGGCGGTGGCGGACCGCTATACGGAGACGGAGGAACAGCGGGCGGAGTCTGCGGTCACGGAGGAAGAGCTGGAGGCGCTCTTAAGAGATTTTCTTGCCACATAATTTATTTTTTCTTGAATTTGCCATATATCTTTGCTACACTTAGGACGAAAGCAGTGCTTCGGACTGCCTTCAATCTGAAAGAAGGAGCGAGAATATGAGCAAGCAGGTAACATTTGATTATTCCAAGGCCGCACCTTTTATTTCACAGGACGAGGTGGGCTATATGAAGAAGCTGACGCTGGACGCCAAGGAGCTTCTGGTGTCGAAGACCGGTCCCGGGAATGATTTTCTGGGCTGGATCGATCTGCCGGTAGATTATGACAAGGAGGAGTTTGCCAGAATCAAGGCTGCCGCAAAAAAGATTCAGAGCGATTCGGAGGTGCTGGTGGTGATCGGCATCGGCGGTTCTTATCTGGGTGCCAGAGCGGCGATTGAGTTTCTGGGTCACAGCTTCTATAATGTGCTGGACAGGGACAAGAGAAAGACTCCGGAGATATATTTCTGCGGTAATTCCATCAGTTCTACCTATCTGAAGCATTTGATGGACGTGATCGGGGACAGGGATTTCTCCGTCAATATGATCTCCAAATCCGGTACGACTACGGAGCCGGCCATCGCATTCCGTGTTTTCAAGGAGATCCTTGAGAAAAAGTACGGCAAGGAGGGCGCGGCCAAGAGAATCTACGCGACCACCGACAAGGCGAGAGGAAGCCTGAAGAATCTGGCCACGGAGGAAGGCTATGAGACCTTCGTCGTACCTGACGATGTGGGAGGACGTTTCTCTGTTCTCACCGCAGTGGGCCTGCTTCCCATTGCAGTCAGCGGCGCCGATATCGACAAACTGATGGAGGGCGCGGCCAGCGGAAGAAAGCGCGCACTGGAGAATGACTTCGAGCAAAATGACGCGCTGCAGTATGCGGCTCTGCGCAATATTCTGCTGCGCAAGGGCAAGACTGTGGAGATTCTTGCAAATTATGAGCCGGCGGTACACTATGTTTCCGAGTGGTGGAAGCAGCTTTACGGCGAAAGCGAGGGCAAGGACGGGAAGGGTCTGTTCCCTGCCAGTGTGGATCTTACTACCGATCTTCATTCCATGGGCCAGTACATTCAGGACGGGGCCAGAATCCTGTTTGAGACCGTTATCAATGTGGAGACCTCCAGAGAGGAGATTGTTATCGGCACGGAGCCCGTCGATCTGGACGGTCTGAATTATCTGGCAGGCAAGACAGTAGATTTTGTGAACAAGAGCGCTATGAACGGAACGATTCTTGCGCACACCGACGGTCAGGTTCCCAATTTTGTGGTAAATATTCCCGAGGTAAATGAATTTTATCTGGGCGAGCTGTTCTATTTCTTTGAGTTTGCCTGCGGCGTGAGCGGGTACCTTCTGGGCGTGAATCCTTTCAATCAGCCCGGAGTGGAGAGCTATAAGAAGAATATGTTCGCACTGCTGGGCAAGCCCGGTTTTGAGGAGCAGCGGGAAGCTCTGCTTGCAAGACTGAACTGAGCAAAACGCCGTCTGATGCGGCGGCCCTGAAATAACGGCCTGCGGAAGTATGCTTTCGCAGGCTTTTCTTTGAAGAGATCGGATCAAGGCATTTTGCAGCCGGAAGGCGGAAAGAGAGACGGTATGAAGATCGTAATGTTGGAGAGGAACAGTGTGGGTCCCGACGTGTCGGTAGACTGTATCGGGGAATTGGGAGAGCTGACGGTCTATCGGAACACGGTCGGTGTCGAGGAAGTGAAGGAGCGGGTCAGGGACGCGGATATTATCATCGTAAACAAGTGTCCGATGCGGGAGGAGACCTTAAAGGACGCGCCGAATGTAAAGCTGATCTGCGAGTTCGCCACGGGCTTCGACAACTGCGATCTGGAATACTGCAGGTCCCGGGGCATTCGGATCGTCAATGTGAGGGATTACTGTACCGCTATGGTGGCCCAGCATACCTTTACCCTTGCGCTGGCGCTGAGCCAGAAGATCGTGCATTACGACCGGTATGTCAAGTCCGGTGAATACAGCGCGCAGGACAGATTCTCCAATTTTGATCTGCCCTTTGAGGAGCTGGACGGCAAGACATGGGGCATTGTGGGCATGGGGAACATAGGCAGGCGGGTGGCGAAGATTGCGGAGGCCTTCGGCTGTAAGGTGATCTTTCACTCTGTCACAGGCAAAAGCGCCTGCAGGGAATATCCGCAGGTGGATAAGGAGACTCTGCTGAGGGAGAGTGATTTCCTGTCGCTGCACTGTCCTCTCAGCGATCTGACCTTGGACTTTATCGACGCCGAGGCATTGAAAAAGATGAAATCCTCCGCTATATTAATCAATGTGGCCAGAGGACGGGTGGTGAACAACGCCGATCTGTACGAGGCGCTGACAGCCGGAGAGATTGCGGCAGCAGGGCTTGATGTGGTGGAGAAGGAGCCCCTGGAGGAGAGCAATCCGCTGAATTTGATAAAGGACAGCGGCAGGCTCATCATCACGCCGCACCTTGCATGGGCCAGCGTGGAGGCCCGTACCCGCTGCGTGGAGGAAGCATACAAAAATATTGAAGCGTTCCTCAGAGGCGAGGAAAGAAACATCGTGATTTAAAGATAAGCAATACGGTAATTTTAAAGATAGTGACAAAATAAAAAATCGGAGAAAACACAAGATGGAAAAAATCAAAGCTCTTTGGGTCAGGTATGAGGAAATTATCGTTTATCTGATCGTAGGCGTACTGACCACCATTGTATCCTGGGGTGCAAAATTTCTGGTAAACGCACTGTTTTTTCACAATACCATGTACCCCACGCCTTTTGAAAATCTCGTTCTCAGCGTTGTCAACTGGACAGCGGGCGTCATTTTTGCATATTTTACGAACCGTCGTTTTGTGTTCAAGAGCCATGAGCCCATGGGAAAGGAAATTCCTAAATTCGTGCTCTCCAGAGTCTTCACGCTGATCCTTGATACGGTAGTCATGCAGGTGCTCACCGCCGTAGGCGTGCATCTGATCATAGCCACCGGTATCTCGGCGGTATTGGTCATCATCGGGAACTATGTGTTCAGCAAGCTGTTCGTGTTTCGCAACAAAAAGGCTTAGGCCATGCTGTGGACCAGCTCTTTGACCAGAGCCGCGGAATGCTTTGCGGCAGCGGCTTCAAATGTCGGATAGTCCATCTGTGAGCTGTCGTCCGCTTTGTCGGAGATGGCGCGGATAATCACAAAGGGAATCCGGTTTAAGCAAGCGGCCTGAGCGATGGCGGCGCCTTCCATTTCCGTGCAGTCGCCGGAGAACTGTTCGATCAGCCTGTCCTTGACCGCCTTGCTGGAGATGAACTGATCTCCGCTGACGACGCGCCCCAACCTGACATGAATGTCGGGATTTACTTTTTCGCAGGCGGCCTTGGCCAGGTCGGCCAGAGCTCTGTCCGCGGGAAATGCAAGAACGTCTATCTGCGGTATCTGGCCGGGGCGGTAGCCCAGGGCCGTCACATCTATGTCATGCTGCAGGGCGTCCGTGGAGATCAGGATATCGC
Organism: uncultured Acetatifactor sp.; assembly: GCA_947624245.1. Lineage (GTDB taxonomy): Bacteria > Bacillota > Clostridia > Lachnospirales > Lachnospiraceae > Acetatifactor. Next base: position 14,432 of record CANQJL010000030.1, read on the forward strand.
CGATGTCCAGCTTCGGATTCAGGGAGCCGGCCACGCCGGTATTGATGATGTGGGTGACTTGGAACCGGTCGACCAGAATCTGTGCGCTCAGAGCGGCGTTCACCTTTCCGATGCCGCAGCGGACAATGACGACTCTGACCTGCCCCAGAGTGCCCTCCCAAAATTCCATTCCGGCTGCTTTTTCCGTTTTTTCCAGGGACATTTCCGCTTTCAGATATTCTACTTCCAGATCCATGGCGCCGATAATTCCGATCTTATTCATGACAGCACATTATCCTTTCTGTATTTATTGAGGGTATATCAGTCTGCTCTCGTCGATCTGATACAGCACATTGTCCAGATATTTCTTTGCCAGATATTTTGCCATTCCCAGATTCATATCCAGATAATTGCCGCAGTCCCTGGGGTCTGCGCCGGGCACCTGTCCCTCGAAGTCCCGTATGAACTCGTACATTTCTATCATCAGAGGAACGATATCCGCGGAGGAGTATTCGCCCGCCAGCAGCAGGTAAAATCCTGTGCGGCAGCCCATGGGACCGAAATACACGGTCTTATTCCCGTACTCGGAATGATTGCGCAGGAAGGTAGCGCCCAGATGCTCGATAGTGTGCATCTCCGCAGTGTTCATCACCGGCTCCTCGTTAGGGCTTGTCATGCGCAGGTCAAAGGTAGTGATTACCTCCGAGCCCACCGTGTCTTTGCGGGATACATAGACGCCGGGCTGAAGCTTGATATGGTCTATGGTAAAGCTTGCGATCTTTTCCATCATTTTGATTCCTTTCCGCTGTTTTTATTTTTGAATGCAGTTCAAGTATACAATAGTTTTCGGGGAAAGAAAATACCGTTGCGGGAAATTCAGTAAGTTTTTCAAAACAAAAGAGATCCGGCAAAAGGACCGGATCTCTTCATGATCTCTGTAATTACAGACGATGAAGGCTTAGCTGAAATATCTCTTCAGCAGGCCCTCGAATGCCTTGCCGTGACGGGCCTCGTCGCGAGCCATCTCATGTACGGTGTCGTGGATCGCGTCCAGACCGAGCTCCTTGGCTCTCTTAGCCAGATCGGTCTTGCCTGCGGTAGCGCCGTTCTCGGCGTCAACCCTCATCTCCAGATTCTTCTTGGTGGAATCGGTAACGACCTCACCCAAAAGCTCCGCGAATTTTGCGGCGTGCTCTGCCTCTTCCAAAGCAGCCTTTTCCCAATACATGCCGATCTCGGGATAACCCTCTCTGAAAGCGACTCTTGACATTGCAAGATACATACCGACCTCGGAGCACTCTCCCTCGAAGTTAGCGCGCAGATCCTTCAAAATATCTTCGGGAACACCCTTTGCAACGCCTACCACATGCTCCGCAGCCCAGGTCTTGTCTCCTGCCTGAACGGTGAATTTCTCAGCGGGAGCATGGCAGATGGGGCACTCGGACGGTGCAGAATCTCCTTCGTGAACGTAACCGCATACTTGACATACATACTTCATAAATACAGTCCTCCTTTAAAAAATTCGTAATTAAATTATAAGAATCTCGGGCGGTGCCTGTCAATAAGAAATAGCGGCAGTTTAGATTTTTTTAATGATATTATTTCATTCAATTTACACTTTTAGGAGAGAAATGTGGTATGATTAAAAACGGGTAAATACAGCCCGCAAGTATGCTGCGGGGCGGGACCGGAGAAAGAAATGAAATTCAAGACAAGGCTTAGAGTCACATTTATCATCATCATTCTTCTGCCGATGGCGCTGATGGCGTTCGCGTTCTGCGGGATCGGCCTCTATCTGATGAACGTGCAGAAAGGTCTGCCGATCGATCAGATAGACTATACCTTCATGTCGGAGAATATGCAGGAGATGGTGAACGCCACGGAGAAGGCGTACCTGACATTGTGGGAGCAGGCGCAGACGGACCCGTCCAAGCTGGCCGACAGGGAATATTTGGACCAGGTCAGCTCCAAGATCGCGCGCAGATCCACATACATTATTGTCAGAAAAGAGGACGAGCTGTACTACGCCGGAAACGAGCCGGCGGCGAAGCTGATCTTTCCCAAGCTTCCGGATTACGGCGAGGACGATATCTCACATGAATCCGGTTATTACTACGACGAGTATGACAAATATGTAAAGCAGATCGATTTTCTGTTTCCGGACGGAAGCAGGGGAAGCGTATTTGTGGTATCCAGAGTGAATGCGCTGATCTCCAGACATCTGCTGATAGATATGATGGTGGCTATCCTGCTGATCCTGATCTTTACCGGCGTCATGCTGACAAGGTGGATCCATAAGGGCGTGTTCGACCCCATTAACGAGCTGAACACGGCAATGCAGGAGATCAAGGAGGGCAATCTGGAATACGCTCTCGAGACGGATGCAAAGGGTGAGATCGGCGATCTGTACCGCAATTATGAAGACATGCGTCTGCAGCTGAAGGAGTCTACGGAAGAAAACCGAGAGAACGAGAAACAGAACAAAGAGTTCATCAGCAATATCTCCCATGACCTGAAGACCCCCATCACTGCCATCAAGGGCTATGTGGAGGGCATCATGGACGGCGTGACCAACACGCCGGAGAAGATGGATAAATACATCAAGACGATCTACAACAAAGCCAACGACATGGAGAGGCTGATCAACGAGCTGACCTTTTATTCGGGCATAGACAACAACCGTATTCCCTACGACTACCACCGCATCAATGTGGCGGAGTACTTTGGAGACTGTGTCGAGGAGGTCGGTCTGGATCTGGAGTCAAAAAATATACAGCTGAACTACTCCAACCTGACGCCGCCGGATACGCTGGTCATCGCCGATCCGGAACAGATGAAAAAGGTCATCAACAACATTATCAGCAACAGTGTGAAATATATGGATAAATCACACGGGGTCATTGATATCCGGATCTTGGACGAGACGGATTCCATTCGGATAGAGATCGAGGACAACGGCAAGGGCATTGCCCAGAAGGACCTGCCCAGAATCTTTGAGCGGTTCTACCGCACGGACACATCGCGCAACTCCGCTCAGGGCGGCAGCGGAATCGGTCTTTCCATTGTGAAGAAGATCATTGAGGATCACGGCGGATATATCTGGGCTACCAGCCGTGAGGGCGAAGGCACCTGTATGCACTTTGTGCTTAGAAAATATATAGAACTGCCCACGGGAAATTAACGGCGGAACGGAGGGAGCTATGAGCAGGATTTTGATCATCGAGGACGAGGTCGCAATTGCCGATCTGGAAAAGGACTATTTGGAACTCAGCGATTTCCAAGTGGATATCTGTAATACCGGAGACGAGGGATTAGATACGGCTCTGTCCGGAAATTACGATCTGGTAATACTGGATCTGATGCTGCCGGGAATGGACGGCTTCGAGGTATGCAGACAGATCAGGGAGAAGAAGAACATTCCCATTCTGATGGTATCCGCAAAGAAAGATGATATCGACAAGATCAGAGGACTGGGCCTCGGTGCCGACGACTACATGACAAAGCCCTTCAGCCCCAGCGAACTGGTGGCCAGAGTCAAAGCACATATGGCGCGATATGAGAGACTGGTGGGAACAAATCAGAAACCGCAGAATGACATTGTGGAGATACGGGGCATCCGGATCGACAAGACCGCCCGCAGGGTATATGTGGACGGGGTAGAGAAGACCTTTACCACCAAGGAATTCGATCTGCTGACATTTCTGGCGGAGAATCCGAACCATGTCTTTACAAAGGACGAGCTGTTCCGCGAAATATGGGATATGGACTCCATCGGAGACATTGCCACCGTCACGGTACACATTAAAAAGATACGCGAAAAGATCGAGGCCGATACGGCAAAGCCCCAATATATCGAAACAATATGGGGCGTCGGCTACAGATTTAAGGTTTGAAAAATATAAGATTCTTAAAATTTAATAAAGCTAAATAATTTTATAAAAAAGTATGGCAATTTTATATCCTTTGTGTTACAATGATGACAAAGGAGTATGTCATATGAATATTATAAATTATTTAAAAAAGCAGAACAAAACACACATCTTTTCCCGTTTCCGCCGTCGTTCGCCGGAGGAGCTCGAAGCGCAGCGGCAGGCGGAGATTGAGCAGCTGAAGCAGATGCTGGAGGAATACAGGAAGCGCATAGAAAGCGAGGAAGCTCAGGAAAAGAAGTGAGAGCGAAAATAACGTACAGGAGTGCGGCTGGAAAGGCGTAGATCAGATATGTTGCCGGAGGCGTTTCTGAACAGAATGCAGCAGATGCTGGGAGAAGAATACGAGGATTTTTTATCTGCCCTGACGCAGGAACGATATCAGGCGCTTCGGTTGAACGGCAGGAAGGCCGCCGTGCAGGATCTGGGTTTTGCGCATCTGCGAAAGGTCCCCTGGGCGAAGGACGGATATTATTATGAAAGCCAGGACCGGCCGGGAAGACACCCGTATCACGAGGCGGGACTGTACTACATACAGGAGCCCAGCGCCATGGTTGTGGCAGAGCTTCTGGATGTAAAGCCCGGCGAGAGAATTCTTGACCTTTGCGCGGCGCCGGGGGGAAAGAGCACGCAGATTGCCGCGGATCTAAAGGGAACGGGACTGCTTCTCTGCAACGAGATCCATCCGGCCAGAGCGAAGATCCTCTCGGAGAACATAGAGCGCATGGGGATCTGTAATGCCATGGTCATGAACGAGACGCCCGGAAGGCTGGCGGAGTTCTTTCCGGAATATTTCGATAAGATATTGGTCGATGCGCCCTGCTCGGGGGAGGGAATGTTTCGGAAAAATCAGGCGGCCTGTGAGGAGTGGAGTCCGGAAAATGTGGAGGCGTGCGCCGCAAGGCAGGACGAGATACTGGACTGTGCGGCGGCTATGCTGCGGCCCGGCGGCCGTCTTGTGTATTCTACCTGTACCTTTGCCCCTCAGGAGAATGAGGGAAGCATAGAGAGATTTGCGGGCAGGAACGATGATTTTCATATTCTGCCGATAGATAAGGAGTCTCTGGGATTGACGGACTGTGACGGTGTGCCGGAATGGGGAGGCGGCCTTCCCGAATTGGCGTTCACCCTTCGGCTGTGGCCCCACAGGGTGAACGGGGAGGGACATTTTGCCGCCGTTCTGCAGAAGGCGGGCAGCGTGCCGTCCGGATATCGGAGCCGGTCCGTGAACGGGGCGGTAAAAGGGATTCCGAAGAAGGAACTGCGAGAGTTCGAGGAGTTTTGTGCGGACAGTCTGATCCTGCCGGAAGGGGATTTTCTTCGGGAGATCGGTGCCGCATTGGGAATGGGCGAGGAGACGGTATTTGTCAGGTTCGGCGATAATCTGTACATTGTCCCTGCCGATATGCCGGACCCGAAAGGATTGAAGGTGCTGAGGACGGGGCTGCATCTGGGCGGGCTGAAGAAGAACCGTTTTGAACCGTCCCATGCCTTTGCGTTGGCAATCGCGCCGAAAAATGTGCGGCGCAGACGGAATCTGGGAGCGGACGATCCCCTGATCGCCGCCTATTTGAACGGTCAGACCTTTGCCGCAGAGGGAGAGAAAGGCTGGTATCTGATCTGTGTGGACGGTTTTGCGCTGGGATGGGGAAAGCTTGCCGGCGGTGTGATGAAAAACCATTACCCCAGGGGACTTCGCATTCCTTATTAAGGACGTTTCGGAGAGCATAAATGAAGACACAGATCGTCTATGAAGATAAAGATATATTGGTGGTCTATAAGCCTGCGGGAATCGCCGCGCAGACGGCGCAAGTGGACAGGCAGGACGTTGTCAGCGAGCTGAAGAATTATCTGGCAAAAGGCGAGGGAGCTTCGCCGTATCTGGGAATCATACACCGATTGGACCAGCCGGTGGAGGGTCTTCTGGTGTTCGCAAAGAACAGGCGGGCCGCCGCCGCGCTGACGGCGCAGCTTACCGGCGGATCCGGTACTGATTCCGCGAGCCTGAAGAAGCGATACTACGGAATTTTCTGCGGCAGGGCGGAGCATAAGGAGGGCGAGCTTGCGGACGATCTTTGCAAAGATGCCTCCGGCCGCGCCGTGGCGGCGGAATCGGAAGCCGGTCAAAAGGACCCTCGGGCAAAGCGGGCGGTGCTGCGGTATCGTATTCTGCAGGAGACGGATGTGGCAGGGATACCGCTTTCCCTGGCAGACATACAGATCGAGACAGGGCGGTTCCATCAGATCCGCGCTCAGATGGCCCATGCGGGAATGAATCTTCTGGGAGATATGAAATACGGAAGCGCCGATTCCATAGAAGCTTCAAGGAAGCTGGGAGTGCGCTGCGCAGCACTGTGCGCTTACGAGCTTGAATTTTTACATCCGGTCAAAAAAGAAAAACTGAATTTTCGCATCATGCCTCAGGGAAAAGTATTTTCCAATTTTCAACTGTAATGAATTTGTCGAATTACTGTCATACTAATCCTGACACGCAAAAGGATTTTATCAGACGCACGAAAAGATTGGGGACAGCATGGCAGAGAAACTGAGGGAAAACAGATTAGCGGTACTGCTTCTGGTGACGGGAGCAGTTTATTTTTTTCTGAAGGTGATCGCGCCGTTGACGGCGCCCATACTCATCGCCATGCTGTTCGTGACGATCTTCGGTCCGCTGCTGCAAAAGCTGCAGAGCAGACTGCATCTCCACAGGCAGATCTGTGCGGTGTTCCTGCTGCTGGCGGCCTGTGTGTTCCTGGGCGCACTGGTGTGGGTACTGTTCTCCTGGATCGTGGGAAGTCTGCCGGACTGGTCTGGCGGTCTGAACGCTGTGGAGGAGGGCATCGCCATAGCGGTACACAATGTCTGCAGCGCCATAGGGCGGGCAATCGGTATAGACAGCGTTTATCTGGAGCAGACAATCTTAGGACAGATAGAGGAAGGAATCGACTATTTTCAACGGCAGATGCTTCCCGGAATGCTGTCTCAGTCGTTCGCCTATGCAAAGACGCTGGCGGCTTTCGGCGGTTTTCTGCTTACTTTTCTGATCGCAACGGTGCTGTTGGCGAAGGACTACGACGACATCATGAACCGTCTGCTGGATCGGGAGGAGTGTCATGTGATTCTGGAGATCATCTGCGGGATCATTCGGTATATTGCCACCTATGTAAAAGCACAGCTGATCATCATGAGCATTATCGGCACTCTGTCTGCGGCAGTGCTGGGTATAGGGGGAATCCGGCACGGCGTTCTCTGGGGATTGGCGGCAGGCATCTTAGATGCCTTCCCTTTTATCGGTACGGGCGTAGTGCTGGTGCCGCTTTTCATTCAGCAGCTCTTTTACGGCAATTACGGAAGGGCGGCGGTGTGTGCGCTTCTCTATATCGCCTGCATTGTGATCAGAGAATTGCTGGAGCCGAAGCTGATCGGTCGGCGGGTGGGCGTGCCGCCCATAGCGATTCTCATGTCCCTCTATGCGGGAATCCGACTTTTCGGGGTATGGGGAATCGTGGAAGGGCCCCTCGGTTTTGTGATCGTCTGTCAGACGTATCGGAGCCTAGAATGCCGCCTGGAGGACAAAGCGTCAAAATAATTTGACGAACCGAGCCGGCAGGACTATCATAAATTTAATAGAAATATGGAGCGGTGTGTATACGAAAAGTATTCAGGAGGCATGGAAATGCTGCGTCGGTTCTTGAAAATTGTGATAGATTACGGGATATGCGTCTATATGATTCTGATATTGGCGGTGATGCCTCTCTATAATCGGGAGGGATTCTATACTCCGAATGCATATTCCCACATTGGCACGGATAAATCCTATTTTTTTAATATGGTCACGGTGAACATGGGCAAGGTCCTGATCCCTGCGGCAGCGGTGTATCTGGCCGTATTGCTGATATGCGAAAGGCGTAGGTTCTGGGAGAAGCTGCGCAGAAATATGACATGGACGGATCTGTTTGCCGCAGGATACGGTCTGGCTCTGGTGCTTTCCTTTCTGCTTTCCGAATACAGGAGCGATGCCCTGTGGGGGGCGAACGGCTGGTACATGGGCTTCTGGCCGCAGATGTTTTTGGTGCTGGTGTACTTTTTTATAGCAAAGCTCTGGAAGCCCAGAGTGTGGATGTTTTATCTGATGCTGGGCGTTTCGGCGGTGGTTTTTCTGTTGGGATATCTGAACCGGATGAAGATCGATCCCCTGGGCATGACGACGGACAATGCCAGCTTTATCTCGACCATCGGAAATATCAACTGGTACTGCGGCTATGTTGTGTCCGTTTTCTTTGCCGGAGCGGTGCTTCTGTGGAGATGCGGCAGAGAGAAGCCGTGGGCGAAGGTCCTTCTGATGCTCTATGTGGCGGTGGGCTATGGGACGCTGCTGACGCAGGGCAGCGACAGCGGTATGCTGACTCTGGCGGTAATGGCGCTGGTGCTGTTCGTCCTGTCGGCTCCGGACAGGGACAGAATGATAATGTTCTGGGAAGAGATGCTTTTGCTCGGCGAGGTAAGTCTGGTTACATATGCTATTATGAGGTCGGGAATCGTTGAGAACAATTATAATGACGGTCTGGGGTACTTTTTGGTCACCGGCTGGCGGCCGTTCCTTTTGATGGGTGTGTCGCTTGTGGTGCTGCTCTTATTCTACCGAAACAGGGAGCACGGAAATTATCCGCAAAAGGAGATCTGCCTTTTCGCCCGTGGGATTGCTGTGGCGGCGGTGTGTGCGGTACTGCTCCTTGCGGTCATGATTGCGGTCAACACGGTGAGGCCCGGAAGTCTGGGGCCCTTGTCAAAGTATTCCCTGTTTACCTTCTCAAAGGATTGGGGGAGCGCCCGAGGCGGCACATGGTCCGCGGGCTGGCTGTGCTTTGCGGAGCAGGACCTTTTACATAAGCTGGTGGGAACGGGTCCGGATACCATGCCGGCTTATATGTACAGGGACGGCAGCGAGAGGCTTTTAACGTTAGTCAGGGAGAAATTCGGCAGCCAGACACTGAGCAATGCCCACAACGAATGGCTTACGGTGTTGGTCAATACCGGAATCTTGGGGCTTACGGCTTTTGCGGGAATGATGGTGTCGGCGATTCGGAAATTTTTGACGGCGGGAAGGAAGAACACTCTGGTCTGTGCCTGCGGATTCTGTATGCTGGCCTATTCCGTGAACAATATTTTCAGCTTTCAGCAGGCGATGAACGTAGCTACGATCTTCGTCATCTTCGGTATGGGCGGTGCATTCCTGCAAAAAAGCGCCGCGGAAGAAGCTGCTGCAGAAGAAGCGCCAAGGCAAGAAACGCCGTCGGCGGAGAGCTGAGAGAACCGAAAACGTAGGCACAAAAAATAGGATCCCGGGAAGGATCCTATTTTGCGGCTCGGCGCGACGTGATTCGAACACGCGACCTCTGCGTCCCGAACGCAGCGCTCTACCAAGCTGAGCCACGCGCCGCCTTGGTAACATTAAAATAATAAATAAAAAGCGAAGGATTGTCAAGTGAAAATGTAGGATCGTCAAGTGAAAAGCCATTGACACATTATTCCGATATAAAGTATAATAAAAATAATACCGATACATAGAATAATGCCAAAAATAGGCAGGCTGTGAGAGATGCTGTCAAGGAGCGGCATACGGGTCAATTGAGGCAGGAGGTATGGGATATGAAGCAGATGGCAGGGAAGAAATCAATTGTAATAGCGGTCGCAGCCGTGGTCGCGGTCTGTGCGGCAGTAGCGGGCTTTTTGATCTTTAGAGGCGGCGCGAATGACGTCTATCGTTCCATTCGGATCGTGGAGCTGGACGGGGGAGTCAAGATTGCCAGAGAAAATATCGGAGATCTTGATGCGTCCGTAAATATGAACCTGATATCCGGAGACCGTGTGAGTACCGATGCGGGGTCTTATGTGGTTCTGCGTCTGGACGATGACAAATACGTGATGCTGGGTGAGCAGGGAGCTATGCAGGTGGAAGCCGAAGGCAGCGCCGCCGCAGGCAAAACAAAGATCTGTCTGGAGTCCGGCAGCGTGCTGAACGAGATTCAGAATCCTTTGGGAGCCGATTCCACCTATGAAATCGTCACTCCCAGCGCTACCATGTCAGTGCGCGGAACGGTCTTTGAAGCGAGAAGCGATGAGAACGGAACAGTGGATCTGCTGGTATATGAAGGAAAAGTTGCGGTAAATCTGGAGGACGGGACGGAGGCTTCCGATGAAAACACTGTCCTGTATCTGGGCGGCGAGTACGCACAGATCGCTTCCACGGATGGCAAGCCGGAATTTGTGACGGAGCATAGCTTTATCGGTGAGGAGCAGATCGACGCCCAGATGATCTCCCGCCTTCTCACGATCAATGACAGCGGAAGAACGCTTAATTTCGGAAGAGCTGAAAAGGAAGAGCTTGAGGAACGCGCGGCCGCCGCTGCACAGACGAAGGCGGAGGAAGATGCGTCACAGAATGAGGAAAAGGACGAATCCGACACGGTGTCTCCGGAGGAAACAGATGAGCCGGAGGATACGGAGGTGTCTGAAGAGACCGAAGCGCCTGCGCCTTCCGAAAAGGTTGCATCGAATAAGGCCGACAGGACGCCGGAACCGACCCAGCAGCCTACGGCAGCTCCGACGGTAACGCCTAAGCCTACGGCAGCTTCGGCATCTTCACCTAAGCATACGCCGGCGCCTACATCGAAGCCCACCGAGGCGCCGAAGCCGACGTCAAAACCTACCGAGGCACCGAAGCCTACGTCGAAGCCTACCGAGGCACCGAAGCCGACTGACACGCCGAAGCCCGCGGACACACCGACGCCTACCGACACGCCCAAGCCTGAGACGAAAACAGGGACGGTCACGTTCTATGATCCGGACGTAACAGGCATTGACCTCTGGGGTGGGCGAGAAACGATAGAATTTTCCGATGGAAATGCGAACGCTACCGTACATGATACACAGCAGGTAGCAATGCACGGTACGGTCAGTGCGCCGAAGGCACTTGAGCCAAGATATGGCTGGACAGTATACGCTTGGTACACCAGAGGCGGCCAAAAGTGGGATTTTACTACCGGAACGTTGGAGCAGGAGACTCTGGAGCTTTATCCGGCTTGGGAATATAACGGCATCAAATACCGTCCGCAGTTCCCTAACTCTGATACAAATGCTTACAACTATATCAAAGATAACAATTAAGCAAAGATAACACTCAGACAATGAAAGAACGCAGACAAAAAAAGAACAACAAACAAAAATTATCATGGGTCCAAAGGTTTATCCTGGCGGCCGCCGCAGCGCTGGCGGCCGCCGTTTTTACACTGTGGGCGCCCCTTGAGCGGCAGGAGTACGCTTTTGCGGATGCTCTGTTCGTCCGGCCCAAGGCCGTGGACAACAGGATCAAGATCATTGGCATTGACGAGGCATCGCAGCAGGAGCTGGGGCCTTTTTCCGGCTGGACCAGGCAGCAGGCGGCAGATCTTTTGAACGCTTTCGATCCGGAGCATGCGCCGGCAGTGATTGCATTCGATATCAACTATATCGGCGAGCTGGATGAGCAGGGCGACAGCGCGCTGGCGGAGGCGGCTGCAAAATACGACTATGTGGTGATGGCCTCCTATGCCGACTATACCACCAAGCTGGAGAGGCTGGAGGACGGGACCCTGCGAATGAACCCGCTCTATGTGGAGCAGATCGAGATGCCTTATGAAGCGCTCAGGAAGGTGTCGGTTCAGGGCTTTACCGATACGGTTCCGGACAGCGATAATTATATCCGCAGATCTCTGCTTTGGGCAGAAGCCGGCGGGGAGCGGGAGTATAATTTCGCGTGGACCATCTATCAAAGCTATCAGGAGAGCCGGGGAGAGGAGCCTGTATTTCCCAAGACAAACGCCAGAGGATTGTTCGGCTTTGATTATACGGCGGCGCCCGGCATGTATGAGCTCTATTCCTACGCCGATGTGGTGTCGGGGCGGTGCGACGTGCGGGTATTTCAGGACAGTATCGTGCTGGTGGGCGCATATGCCTCCGGCATGATGGATCAATATATGTCGCCTATTGCGAGAAGCACCGTGATGAACGGGGTGGAGGTTCAGGCGAATCAGGTCAATGCCCTGTTGGACGGGCGCACCTTTATCGACCTTCCCGTGTGGATATCCGCTCTGCTGGCGGCCGCTGTGGCGGGCGTTTATACATGGCTTGTATTGAGCAGCGGCTTCGGAGTCAATCTGGCCGGCGGGATCTTTTTAGAGCTGGCGGTGTCGATCTCGGCAGGGCTGCTCTATCGAAACGGTCTGTATTGGCGCTGCCTTATGACCGTGATCGCGGTCGCGGTGATATTCTTTGTGCGGCTTGCCTTCGGATATCTGACGGAGCGCTTCCGCAAGCGTAAGATATTACAGATGTTCCGCACCTATATGGCGCCGCAGGTGGTAGAGGAACTCAGCAGGAGCGGCAGGTATCAGATCGAGCTGGGCGGCAGGGAATGTCAGATCGCGGTGCTGTTCGTGGATATCCGAGGATTTACTTCCATGTCGGAGGGCCTTCCTCCGGATAAGGTGGTGGGAATCCTGAACCGTTATCTGGGCAAGGTGACGGAGGCGATCTTCAAGAATGAGGGAACGCTGGACAAATTCATCGGAGACGCCGTGATGGCCGTATATAATGCGCCGCTGGACGTGGAGAATTATATGGAGAAGGCGGTGCGCACGGGGCTCGATATCATCGATGCCGTCGAAAGCCTGAACGACGAGCTGGAGCGGGATTTCGGGAGGCGGATCGCCTGCGGCGTGGGTGTCCACTGCGGTCCGGCGGTCGTGGGTAATATCGGCTGTGATTTCCGAATGGACTATACGGCGATCGGAGACACCGTCAATGTGTCGGAGCGTCTGGAGAGTCAGGCCAAAGCGGGTCAGGTGCTGATCAGCGAACAGATCTATGAACATGTAAAAGACCGGTTCCGGGCAGAGTATGTAGGGGAGCTGGCATTGAAGGGAAGACAGGATAAGGTGAAGGCCTTTGTTCTGGAGCGGTAACCTCTCAGGTACCAACGCATTTGCAGATTATTCATACGGAGATTTGTCATGGAAAGATTACACGCGGAAAAAATATTGGAGATAGGGATTCAGCTCACTGCGGAGCATGATTATGACAAACTGTTGTCGAAGATCATCGAGTGTGCCATGGAGCTGACGCATTGTGACGGGGGAACGCTCTATCTCTATGAAGAGGAGCAGTTGAAATTCTGCATCATGAAGACGAAATCCATGGGTATCGACCGCGACAGAAAGAGCGTGGAGCAATATCCGCCGGTGGCGATGGACGAGAAGAACGTGTGCGCCTATGCCGCGATTCACAGGAAGCTGCTCAACATTCAGGACGCCTACGACTGTGATGAGTTTGATTTCAGCGGTCCTAGGGAATATGACAAGATGTCTGGCTACAGGACAAAGTCCCTGCTGGTATTTCCGCTGGTCAACCACGAGGATAAGTTGGTGGGCGTGGTACAGCTGATCAACGCTCTGGACGATGAGGATCGTGTGATCCCTTTTGCGGAGGAATTTGAGAAGGTGGTGGAGTCGCTAGGTTCCCAGGCGGCGGTAGCGGTATCGAATATGCGCTTTGTGCAGGAGAACGAGCAGCTGATGATGTCCATTACGCGTGTGTTCACCAATGCTATCGACGCTCGTATTCCTTATAATTATTACCATTCCCGCAATGTCTATCTGTACACGAAGATGATCGTGGAACATATCAACACCCTGCATGAAAGAGGAGAAACGTCCCGCTATTTTGACGCAGACAGGAAAGACGAACTCCTGATGGCGGCATTGATGCATGACATCGGAAAGCTGGTGCTTCCGAATGAGATCATCGACAAGAATACGCGCCTGGGCAATAAGCTGCCTCTCTTGCTGGAGAGGCTCAGCCATCTGACGTCGCTTTATCACATTGATTACCTGGAGGGCCGGATCGATCAGGATAAGTGGATCGAGATGAAAAATATTCTGGTGGACGGGGAGGAGCGCGTTCAGGAGCTGAACCGCAAGGGAAAGCTCACGGAGGAAGAGCTTGCATATGTGAAAGAGTTTGCCGAAGGCTCCTATCACGATCCCGGCGGAAGTACGATTCCTTTTCTGACGCAGGAAGAGCTGGAATGTCTCTCCATTCCGTCGGGCACGCTGACCAGAGGGGAGAGGGAGATCATTCAGTCCCATGCCTCCTGTACGATTCAATATCTGAAGAAGATGAATTTCGACAAGCGGTATCCTCATATCATCGAGTGGGCCGGCGCGCATCATGAGCTGCTGGACGGAAGCGGTTATCCTTACGGATTGAAGGGTGATGAGATTCCCTTTGAGGCGCGGATCCTGACGGTGGTGGATATCTTTGAGGCGCTTACCAGCTCCGACCGTCCTTACCGAAAGTCCATGAAAAGGGAAAAGGCGGTCGGCGTTCTGACAGAGATGGCAGACGAGGGAAAGCTGGACCGGGAGGTGCTGGAGCTGTTCAAGGAAGTTCTTGAGGAAAACAAAGGCCAGATCCAGCTGGTCAACCGCTATGACGGTCAAGATACCGTTCAATAAGATACAATGAGAGGTTTGCCATGATAGAGATAATTCCGAACGCAGAAGAATTAGAGGAGTATTTGGAGCTGGCCGGACAGTATTCACTGGGATTTGAATACAATGATTTCTTTGACCCGAGCCTGTTGGATAACGAGAAGGCATTGGAGGAACGGATCCGTACTTATCGGGAGCTGAAAAGACCCGCAAAAACGGATACGATGCACGGCGCTTTCTACGATCTGGCGCATTTCAGTCTGGACAGCGGCATTCGCAGGCACAGCCTGTACCGTATGCAGCAGTCTGTGGAGATCGCGGGCCGGCTGGAGTGTCGGGCGGTGGTGTTTCACGGCGGTCTGAATCCGAGATTTATAAAGGGAAATGCATATTATGACAACTGGCTGGACTGGACCACAAAAGTGATGGAACAGCTTTTGTCTCAGAATGAGGAGATTGATATCTACTGCGAGAACGTTCTGGAGAATTCGCCGAAGGCCATGGCGGAGCTGGCGGAGCGGTTCCGTGACAGGAAGAATTTCGGCATTTGTCTGGATATCGCTCATATGATGCTCGCCAAGGGAGATCCGGAGGAGTGGTTTGAGAAGCTGCATCTGTATATCCGGCATTTTCATATGAACGATACCTTCCTGCAGGCGGACGATCACCTTGCTCTGGGCAGAGGCCGCATTGCATGGGATACGGTATTTGAATTGATTAAAAAATATGAGCTGTGTGATGTGAGCCGCCTGTTGGAGGTGAACGGACTGGACACGATTCGGGAAAGTCTGAAATTCTTGGAGGGCAGGCGGCAGCCGTAGGGAGACGGGATATGTATCATACCATCGTAACGCTGAAAAAGGGGCAGGGGCGCACGCTGAAGGCCGGCGGCATGTGGGTGTATGACAATGAGATCGAGTCCGTCACGGGCTCCTTCGAGAACGGAGACATTGTGGCCGTGCAGGACTTTGACGGTTACGGTATGGGCTGCGGCTTTATCAACACAAACTCAAAGATCGCCGTGCGCATGATGTCCCGCAGGAAAGATGCGGTGATCGATGAGGCCTTTATAGAGAGACGGGTGCGTGATGCGTGGGAATATCGGAAGCAGACCATTGATACCTCAAGCTGCCGTCTGATATTCGGGGAGGCGGATTTTCTGCCCGGCATCGTGGTGGACAAGTTTGCCGATGTGCTGGTGGTGGAGTCTCTGGCTCTGGGGATCGACAGATGGAAGCCTGTCATCGTGGAAGCGCTGAAAAAGGTACTTGCGGAGGACGGGATATCAGTGCGCGGCGTTTACGAGCGAAGCGACGCCAAGGTGCGCCTGCAGGAGGGCATGGAGCGGAGCAAGGGATTTATCGGGGAGCCCTTTGACACCAAGGTGGAGATCGTGGAAAACGGCGTAAAATATATCGTAGATGTGGAAGACGGACAGAAGACGGGATTTTTCCTGGATCAGAAGAACAATCGTGCGGCGATCCATCGGTTCTGCAGAGACAAAAAGGTTCTGGACTGTTTTACGCACACAGGTTCCTTTGCGCTGAATGCGGGAATCGCCGGAGCAAGGAGCGTGCTCGGGGTAGATGCGTCACAGCTTGCAGTGGATCAGGCCGTGGAGAACGCAAAGCGAAACGGCTTGGAGGATCGGGTGAAATTTCAGTGTGCGGACGTGTTTGAGCTGCTGCCGGAGCTTGAGGCGGCGGGGGAGCGGTTCGATGTGGTGATCCTGGACCCGCCCGCTTTTACCAAGTCCAGAAATTCCGTGAAAAATGCGGTGAAGGGATATCGGGAGATTAATTTAAGAGGCATGAAGCTGGTGGAGGACGGAGGCTTTCTGGTGACGTGCTCCTGTTCGCATTTCATGGAGCCGGAGCTGTTTGCCAAGACCATTCGTGAGGCGGCCAACGGCGCCCACAGGCGTCTGCGTCAGGTGGAATTCAGGACCCAGGCCTGCGACCACCCTATTCTTTGGGCGGCGGAGCAGTCTTATTATCTGAAGTTCTATATCTTTCAGGTGTGCAGCGAACGCTGAAATATCTTCTGAAAGATGCCCTTGACATTTGCGGCAGATGTGCTATAGTAGAATCTCCAGATGCAAATGAGTTGCATTTGCATCTGGAGATTTTGTGATGTCAGAAAGGCTTTTTTATGCTGCAGGTGATTTGGGATACATTAACAGATACGATAAAGCTGATTCCGTTCCTGTTTTTGGCATATCTTGCCATGGAATATCTAGAGCACAGGACGGGAGATAAGACGCGGGAGATGGTGAAGAAGGCGGGCCGCATGGGACCCGTGCTGGGCGGTCTGCTGGGTATTGTGCCCCAATGCGGCTTTTCGGCGGCGGCGGCAAATCTGTATGCCGGACGGGTGGTGTCGCTGGGTACTTTGATGGCTGTCTATCTGTCCACCTCAGATGAGATGCTGCCGATACTGATCTCCGAGCAGGCGCCCTTTGAATTGATTCTGAAGCTTCTGCTTGCCAAGGCGGCGATCGGTATGGCGGCGGGATTGCTCATAGACGTTCTGCTGCGCGGGAGAACGGCGGAGGAAGAGGATCACATTCACGATATCTGTGAGTATGACCACTGTCACTGCGAAAAGGGAGTGTTTCGTTCCGCCTTATCGCATACGGTCCAAATTACCTTTTTTATCCTCTTAGTGACGTTTGGGCTGAATCTCATACTGCATTTTGTGGGAGAGGACGCGCTGGCAGGCTTTGTGCTGGCCAGACCTGTACTGGGGCCGGTGCTCTCCGGAATCGTGGGACTGATCCCTAACTGTGCCGGTTCCGTGGTGATCACGCAGATGTATCTGGAGGGAGCTATGAGTGCAGGCGCCGCCATGGCGGGACTGCTGACGGGAACGGGCGTAGGTGTGCTGGTGCTGTTCAGAGTGAACCATCACAGAAAAGAAAACCTGAAGATCCTTGCCATGCTGTATGTGATCGGCGTCTTGGCCGGAATTGCAATCGGTTCGGTCTGACGGGGAGAGGAAATTGCATGTGTGCGGAAAGCACATGGGGGTATCATTATGGAGAGAGCGTTGGAGAGAGAGCGGCGCAATGCAAAAAAGATGCAGGATACGCTGCAGTATCCTCAGGGACTGAAATGGACAAAGCAGAGAAAGAGCGTCTACAGAGTGCTCTGGGAGGCCGCGGAGCCTCTGAGCGCCGTGCAGATCTACAATCTTGTGGAGCGGCAGGCGGACGGGGAGGAGTACGCCGTCTCCACGATCTACAGAATATTGGCGGCCTTTGAGGAGAGAGGTCTTGCGGAGAAAACCACCTGGCTGGGGGACGGTACGGTGATGTATTCCCTGAACAGGGGAGAACACACCCATTATGCCGTCTGTCTGGAATGCCGCAGGCGAATCCCGCTGCAGAGCTGTCCTTTCGCCCATGTGCATCTGGAGAAAGAGGCGGGAAACTTCACCATAACCGGCCATAAACTGGAGTTATACGGTTACTGTGAGGAATGCCGCCGGACGCGAAAAAACGATGAATGATATATTTTTCAAAAAAATAAAAAATTGCTGACTTGCAATCCGAAATTCCAGTGAAAAAGTAAATTCCACCGCCCTTTAAAATCTGGCGTATTTTATGTATT
>CANQJL010000031.1 GCA_947624245.1 uncultured Acetatifactor sp.
AAATGCGGAGCGGAAATAAAAGACAGTGCGGCCTTCTGTCCCAAGTGCGGCGCACCTGTGAAAAAGGCAGCACAGCCTATGAAAGCGACATCACAGCCTACGGAAGCGGCATCACAGCCTACGGAAGTGGCATCACAGCCTACGGAAGCGGCAGCACAGTCTATGAAAGCGGCATCACAGTCCGCCGCACAGCAGCCTGTGAACGGCTATGAGCCGCAGGGAAACAGTCAGGGTGCAGCGCAGAAGACAGCGCAGGGCGGCAGTAAGAATCTGCTGATCATGCTCGGCGCATTCCTGGGCGTGCTGCTTCTGGCGGGCTTAGGCGTGGGAATATTTTTTGTGGCCTCAGGATGGGACAAAGACGGCAAAGAGGCCGTGGAGGCGACTGCTGCGGAAGATGAGAAGACTGCTTCGGCGCAGACAGAGAGGACTGACGCGGAGGAAGAGACACAGACGGACAGCCAAGCCTCCTCTGAGGAAGCGGCACAATCAGATGCGGCAGAGGAAGAGACAGAACGCTGGGTGTGTGTGAAAGTGAACTATTTCGACGGGGAAGGCAATGTGTCCAGTTGGACCGAATTTGTCTACGACGCGGCGGGGAATCAGACGAAAGAGGTCAGCTATGACGGGGACGGAAGTGCGACTTTCAGGTATGAATATGAGTATGACACGGCGGGAAATCAGACGAAGAAAACATGGTATGGTGCGGACGGTACAATGATAAATCAGTATATCTATGAGTATGACGCGGCCGGAAATATGACGAAACAGGTTTATATCTTTGATTTTTCGTACGGCGGCGAGATTAACCATATGGGTAATACCTATGAATATGAGTATGATGCGGACGGTAATTGTACCAAGGACGTTAACTATGACGGAGACGGGAATATGACCGGCTGGTCCGAGTACACCTACGACGCGGCGGGGAATCAGACGAAAGATATCAGCTACGACGCGGCAGGCAACATCACCGGCCGACGGGAACAGGCCTACGACACGGCGGGGAATCAGACGAAAGATATCAGCTATGACGGGACGGGCAGTGTGACCAACTGGCATGAGTGCGTCTACGATGCAGCAGGGAATCAGACGAAAGCGATTTGGTATGACGGAGCCGGCAATGCGACCGGTTGGTCCGAATTTGTCTACGACGCAGCGGGGAATCAGACGAAATATGTGGGCTATGACGGAGCCGGCAATGTAACCGGCTGGTCCGAATCTGTCTACGATGCGGCGGGAAATCAGACGAAGAAGACCGCCTATGACGAGGCCGGAAACGTGACCGACTGGTCTGAATATACCTATGACGCGGAGGGAAGGCTGATACGGGAGAACTCGTTCGAGACCGGATACGGAAGCTGGAGTATCGAACACGAGTATGATGCGGCCGGAAATGAAACCAAGTATCTTTCCTATGATGAGGAAGGAAATATCACTGCCTGGTGGGAATATGAGTACCAACTGCTCCGGTAACCCTTTATAGAAAAGATATCGGGAAATCCCATATAAAACGCCCTTTGCCTATGGAACGGCGAAGGGCGTTTGGCGTGCGGAGCCGCCGTGAAAATCTCATATCGAGGCGCAAGCGGGCTGCTACTTGAAAAGTCTGCACGAAAATGCTATACTGTGTAGGGTATTGAAAACGGATAAGCGAGGTAGACTTGAGATGGCGGCTTCTACCGGAAGAAGAACATCATCTTCAGATTCACATAGAAAACGATCGGGTTCCCGCAGAACGGACGGACGAGGCAGAGCGGGTTCCGGACAGGAGGGAATGAACGGTGCACTGTTCCACGAGATAGGACTTATCGTGCTGTTCATTGCCATGGTCTTTCTGTTCTTCTGTAATTTCGGAATTATCGGACCGGTGGGAGATGCCGTCAGCGGATTTTTGTTCGGTCTGTTCGGATTGACGGCGTATATCGCACCGATATTGCTGTTCGTGGCTGTGGCCTTCTGGTTCGCCAACGAGGGAAGCCCCAATGCCGTGAGGAAGCTGATCGCAGGCGTTGTGCTGTTCTTGATGGCGGGCGTGGTATGCGATCTGATCGCGGCAGGCATCGATCCTTCTCTTGGATACAGTGTGAAGGAGCTGTATCAAAACTGTCGGGAAACAAGGTCCGGCGGCGGTGTGATCGCGGGCAGCTTATGTTATCTGCTGAAGCATTATCTGGAGACGCTCGGCACGGTGCTGGTGGTTCTGCTCTGCTCCGTGGTGAGTATTATTTTGTTGACGGAAAAGTCCCTTCTGACCAGCATGAAGAACGGCGGAAGCCGTATGCGTGAGCTGTCCAGAGAGGACAGGGAGCGCCGCATGGAGTCCGCGCAGATACGCAGACAGGAGCAGGAGGAGCTTCGGGCGAAAAGGGAAGAGGAACGCAGGCTGAAGGCCGAAGAGAAAGAGAACGAGAAGATACTTCGCATGGAGAAGAAGGTCTCGGGCGTCATGCTGGATACCGCGCTTACAAGGCAGGAGGATGGCGGTCACAGAGACGATGTCCATGAGATCATGTTCTCGGAGGATGCTCCGCAGGAGGCTTCCGGCCAGGACCGGTCGGGGGATTCGGTTCCGGGGCTTGACTTTGAAAAGGTGCGGATCAGAAGTGTGCATCAGGTGACGCTGGACGAGGCTGCGGACGATGAGGAAGAAATTCCGGGCACGCCCGTATTTGAGGAGCCGGAGCTTCCCGAGACGCGCAGGTCCGCCGCGATACGGATACATAAGGAGGGCGTGGAGGAGCCGGAAAGTCCCGCCCACTCTCCTGCAGCGCAGCCGGAGGCGGTCCGGCCGATGCCCGCAGAGAAAAGGGTTCCGAAGAAATATGTGTTCCCGCCCCTCTCCAGACTGCAGAAGGGCGCCGCTGCCCGCGGGGATTCCACCAGAGAACTGAAGGAGACCGCAATGCAGCTTCAGCAGACGCTGAATACCTTCGGCGTCAAGGTGACGATCACGGATATCAGTCAGGGGCCCAGTGTGACAAGGTATGAGCTTCAGCCGGAACAGGGCGTAAAGGTATCCAAGATCGTAGGGCTTGCGGACGATATCAAGCTGAATCTGGCGGCGACGGATATCCGCATCGAAGCGCCGATTCCCGGGAAAGCCGCGATCGGCATCGAAGTGCCGAACAAGGAAAATATGCCCGTGGCCCTCAGAGATCTGCTGGAGAGCAAGGAATTCAAGGAATTTCCGTCCAATATCGCGTTTGCCGTGGGTAAGGATATCGCGGGGAAAGTGGTGGTGGCAGACATTGCCAAGATGCCGCATATGCTGATCGCCGGAGCTACCGGTTCCGGAAAATCGGTCTGCATCAATACACTGATCATGAGTATTCTCTATAAGGCGCACCCCGACGACGTAAAGCTGATCATGGTGGACCCCAAGGTGGTGGAGCTGAGCGTTTATAACGGAATCCCTCATCTGCTGATTCCCGTGGTGACCGACCCCAAGAAGGCTTCCGCTGCCCTGCACTGGGGCGTCTCCGAGATGGAGGACAGATATCGCAAATTTGCGGATTTCAATGTCAGGGATCTGAAGGGGTATAACAAAAAGGTGGAATCCATGCGGGAGAGCGGTGACGAGAGCGCACCGGCCAAGCTTCCGCAGATCGTCATTATCGTAGACGAGCTGGCAGATCTGATGATGGTATCGCCCGGCGAGGTGGAGGAATCCATCTGCCGTCTGGCACAGCTTGCGAGAGCCGCCGGTATCCATCTTATCATAGCGACCCAGCGCCCCAGTGTGGACGTCATCACCGGTCTGATCAAGGCCAATATGCCTAGCCGCGTGGCGTTCTCCGTATCCAGCGGCGTGGACTCCCGCACGATTCTGGACATGAACGGCGCGGAGAAGCTGCTGGGAAAGGGCGATATGCTGTTCTATCCCCAGGGCTATGCAAAGCCGGCCCGCATACAGGGGGCTTTCGTATCGGACAAGGAAGTGTCCGACGTGGTGGATTTTCTGAAGAATCAGACGCTTGGAAATGTGTACGCAAGCGACGTGGAGGAGAAGATTCAAAATATGGGAAGCTCCGCCGGCGCAGGCTCCGGGGGCGGCTCCGACTCGGAGCTGGACGAGTTCTTTGAGAAGGCAGGCCGCTTTATCATCGACAAGGACAAGGCGTCCATCGGTATGCTGCAGAGGGTGCTGAAGGTAGGGTTCAACCGGGCCGCAAGGATCATGGACCAGCTCAGCGAGTACGGCGTCGTGGGGGAAGAGGAAGGAACCAAGCCGAGAAAGATTTTGATGAGTCTGGAGCAGTTCGAGCAGCTGCTGGAAGAAATATAGAAGGATGAGACATAGGAGAAGATAAGTTGAAAACGGATATCGAGATCGCACAGGAGGCTGTGCTGGAGCCCATCGGCAAGGTCGCCGAGAGGATCGGCATAGCCGAAAAGGATTTGGAATATTACGGGAAATATAAGGCGAAGCTGTCCGAGGAATATCTGGAGAGCCTGAAGGATAAGCCGGACGGGAAACTGATCTTGGTGACGGCGATCAATCCTACGCCGGCCGGTGAGGGCAAGACGACTACCAGCGTAGGGCTGGGGCAGGCGTTCGGAAAGCTCGGGAAAAAAGCCGTGATCGCGCTGAGGGAGCCCTCCCTGGGCCCCTGCTTCGGAATAAAGGGCGGCGCGGCCGGAGGCGGCTATGCGCAGGTGGTTCCCATGGAGGAGCTGAACCTTCATTTTACCGGAGATTTTCATGCGGTGACCTCCGCAAACAATCTGTTGGCCGCAATGCTGGACAATCACATTCAGCAGGGAAACGAGCTGAACATCGACACCAGACAGATTATCTGGAAGCGCTGCGAGGATATGAACGACCGTGCCCTGAGGAACATCGTGGTAGGTCTGGGAAGCAAGGCGGACGGCTTTGTCAGGGAGGATCATTTCGTGATCACCGTGGCAAGCGAGATTATGGCGATTCTCTGTCTGGCCTCCGATATCAAAGATCTGAAGAAGCGGCTGGCGCGGATCATCGTTGCGTATAACTATGCGGGAGAGCCGGTCACGGCCGAGGACCTGCAGGCGGTGGGCGCCATGACGGCGCTTTTGAAGGACGCCATGAAGCCCAATCTGATACAGACGCTGGAGCATACTCCCGCGCTTGTACACGGCGGTCCCTTTGCCAATATCGCCCACGGCTGCAATTCCGTGCGTGCCACCAGGGCCGCGCTGAAAATGGCGGATTACTGTATCACGGAGGCGGGCTTCGGCGCGGATCTGGGCGCGGAGAAATTTTTTGACATCAAATGCCGTATCGCCGGACTGCACCCCGATGCCGTGGTGCTGGTCGCCACTGTCAGAGCGCTGAAATACAACGGCGGAGTGGAGAAGGAGGACTTAGGCGCGGAGAATCTCGACGCGCTGAAGAAGGGCATCGTAAATCTGGAAAAGCATATTGAGAATCTGCAGAAATACGGCGTCCCCGTGGTGGTCACGCTGAACTCCTTTGTGACGGACACGCCGGCGGAGATAGCCTACGTAAAGAAATTCTGTGAGAGCAGGAACTGTGAATTCGCACTGTCCGAGGTGTGGGAAAAGGGCGGTGAGGGAGGAATCGCTCTGGCGCAAAAGGTCCTGGAGACGCTGGAGAAGAAAGAGAGCCGGTTTCGCCCGCTGTATGAAGACGGACTTTCTCTGCGGGAGAAGATGGAGACCGTCGCCACGCAGATCTACGGAGCGGGAAGCGTCAGCTTTTCGGCTGCCGCCATAAAGCAATTAAAGAAGATCGAAGAACTTGGATTCGGCAGTCTGCCGGTCTGCATGGCCAAGAATCAGTATTCTCTTTCCGACGATCCCAAGCTGCTGGGGCGGCCGCAGGGATTTGAGCTGACGGTAAGAGAGGTCTATGTATCTGCCGGAGCGGGCTTTGTCGTCGCGCTGACCGGCGAGGTGATGACGATGCCGGGGCTTCCGAAAAAGCCGGCGGCGCACAATATTGATGTGGACGATAAAGGTGTGATTATCGGCCTTTTCTGAGTAAGAGGAATCCTGTATGAAATGTCCTAACTGTGGAAGGGAAATGGCCGACGGTGTTCTGTACTGTGAATATTGCGGCGAAGATATACATATTGTCCCTGACTTTGAACCCGAATTGGATCAATACCTCCAGCAGGCGGCCAGCGATATCGTGGACGAGCTGGGGGAGGAATCCAAGGACGACGGGGAGAAAAAGGAGGAGCCGGAGACCGCAGAGGCTTCCGGAAAAAGGCGTATGTGGCCTTTCGCGGTGCTGCTGGCAGTGTTTGTGGTGGCGGCCGCCGTCGGAATGGGCTCCTGGGTCTATCTGTACAACTCCGAGGAGCATCAGGTGAACAGAGCGGTACAGTGCGTGGCGCAGGAACAGTACGATCGCGCCGTAGACTATTACGGCAGAGCGCTTGAACTGGATCCGGACAACGTGGAGCTGATGTTCGCTCTGGCCGACGTCTATCTCCAAAAGAATAATAAAGTCGAATATGAATATCTCCTTCGGGAGATCACCCGAAAAGAAAACGCAACGGAGGAGCAGCTGGACAGCGCATACGGCAGGCTGATCGCCATTTACCGTGACCGCGGAGACTATGACACCATCAATGAGCTGCTTCTGGGAAGCAATAATGAGAGAATGCTCTCCACCTACGGCAATTACATCGCCGACCCGCCGCAGTTCAGTGTGATCGAGGGATATTATACGACGATCCAGCCGCTGAAGCTGACCTCTATCGGTACGGGAACCATTTACTATACGCTGGACGGCAGCGATCCGGATCAGAATGCGACCCAGTATTCCATGCCGATCCTCTTGGAGGAGGGCGACTATATCGTCAAGGCGATGTTCGTCAATGAATATGGCATCGAGAGCGATATCGTAACGAAGGAATATCACGTGGACAATGCGGAGGTGCCTCCGCCCGAAATAGGTGCGGCCAGCGGAGATTACAATATGCCGGGCTATATTGAGGTGTTGGATACGGAGGAGGAAGGCGAGATCTATTATACCACGGACGGCAGTACGCCTACCGCTTCCTCTTACGCCTACACGGAGCCGATACCGATGCCTCTGGGAAGATCGTATTATAAATTTGTCAGGATTGTGGACGGTGTCAAAAGCGATGTGGCAGAAGGCATATATAACCTTGTGCTGAACACCGCGTATGCCCCCGAGCAGGCGGTGCAGGACGTGCTGCAATATTCCCTGAGCATCGGAAAGATCCGCGACCAGGCAGGACATTTTGACGATACGGAGGCGATTTACGTATATGAATTTTTGTACGCCGTCACGATAGAGGAAAGCGGCGACTTCTATGTGATCGCGGAGGTCCAGCGGGGAGCGGACGGCGCGCAGGCGCGCACGGGCAATTTTTATGCGGCGAACATATATGACGGAACCCTGTTCAAGCTTCAACAGGACGAGGCCGGAAGGTCTGTTCTGATAGCAATAGATGCAAATCAAGATACTCCCGCGGGAGAGTAGAGAGGTGAAAAATGTATAAGATTTTAAAGCGCAGCGAACTGACAACAAATATTTATCTGATGGTCGTAGAGGCGCCGCGGGTGGCGAAAGCGTGTCAGCCCGGCCAGTTCGTCATCGTGAGGACAGATGACGACGGGGAGCGTATTCCCCTTACGATCTGTGATTACGATCGCACGGCGGGCACGGTCACTATCGTGTTCCAGACCGTCGGCGCGGCCACTCAGATGATGAGCGGACTGAAGGAGGGAGACGGCTTCAGAGACTTTGTGGGACCGCTTGGCTGCCCTTCCGAGCTGGTGAAGGAGACGCCGCAGGAGCTGAAAAAGAAAAGCATTCTGTTCGTGGCAGGAGGCGTGGGCGCCGCGCCCGTATATCCTCAGGTCAAGTGGCTCCATGAGAACGGCGTGAATGCAGATGTGATCGTAGGCAGTAAGACGAAGGACCTTCTGATCCTGGAAAAGGAGATGGAAGAGGTCGCCGGCAACCTGTATGTGACCACTGACGACGGTTCCTACGGAAGAAGCGGAATGGTGACGCAGACGCTCAAGGATCTGGTGGCCGAGGGGAAGAAGTACGATCTCTGCATTGCCATAGGGCCCATGATCATGATGAAATTTGTCTGCCTGCTCACCAAGGAGCTGAACATTCCTACGGTGGTCAGCCTGAACCCCATCATGGTGGACGGCACGGGCATGTGCGGCGCATGTCGTGTCACTGTGGGAGACAAAGTGAGATTTGCCTGTGTTGACGGTCCCGAGTTCGACGGACATCAGGTGAACTTTGACGAGGCGATGAGACGTCAGCAGATCTATAAGACCGAGGAAGGCAGAGCCATGCTGCGGCTTCAGGAGGGCGACACTCATCACGGCGGATGCGGTCAATGCGGATCCTGATCGAGGACTTTGAGTATTTACAAATTTTCCGTAACAATTGGATCAGTTCAACAGAAAGGTATGGTTACTGAAATGGACGTATTAAAGAAAGTACCTGTGAGAGAGCAGGATGCAAAAGAGCGGGCGGCTAACTTTGCGGAGGTCTGTCTGGGTTATAACGAGGAGGAGGCAAGAGAGGAAGCCTCCAGATGTATCAACTGCAAGAATGCCCAGTGCATCAAGGGCTGCCCTGTTGCCATTAATATTCCGGCATTTATCGAGAAGATAAAGGAAGGAGACACGGCGGGCGCGTATCAGATCATCAGCGAATCCAGCGCGCTTCCCGCAGTCTGCGGCCGCGTGTGCCCTCAGGAGAGCCAGTGCGAGGGCAAGTGCATCAGAGGCATCAAGGGGGAGCCTATCGCGATCGGTAAGCTGGAGCGCTTTGCGGCGGATTGGGCTATGAAGAACGGTGTGAAGCCTGCGGTCACGGCAGACAAGAAGGGCAAGAAGGTAGCCGTGATCGGTTCCGGCCCTGCGGGTCTTACCTGTGCGGGCGATCTGGCAAAAATGGGCTACGACGTCACCGTCTTCGAGGCGCTGCATGAGCCCGGAGGAGTGCTGGTCTACGGGATTCCCGAGTTCCGTCTGCCAAAGCATGACGTTGTGGCGAAGGAGATCGAGAATGTGAAAGCGCTGGGCGTGAAGATCGAGACCAACGTGGTCATCGGAAAATCCGTTACCATCGACCAGCTTATCTCCGAGGAGGGATTTGACGCCGTATTCATCGGTTCCGGCGCCGGTCTTCCCAAATTCATGGGGATTCCGGGAGAGAACGCCAACGGCGTATTCTCGGCCAACGAGTATCTTACCAGAAGCAATCTGATGAAGGCATTCAATGAGAATTCCAACACGCCTATTGTACACAGCAGGAAGGTTGCCGTGGTAGGAGGCGGAAACGTAGCTATGGACGCGGCAAGGACCGCGCTGCGTCTCGGCGCCGAGGTACATATCGTATACCGCCGAAGCGAGGAGGAGCTTCCCGCCAGAGTGGAGGAAGTGCATCACGCAAAGGAGGAGGGCATCATCTTTGATCTGCTCACCAATCCCACGGAGATCCTGTGCGATGAAAAGGGACAGGTGACCGGAATGAAATGTATCAGAATGGAGCTGGGCGCGCCAGACGAATCCGGACGCCGCCGTCCCGTGGAGATACCCGATTCCGAGTTCGTCATGGAGCTTGACACGGTGATCATGTCTCTGGGTACCTCGCCGAATCCGTTGATTTCTTCCACCACCGAGGGACTGGAGACGAACAAGTGGAAATGCATCATTGCGGACGAAGCCAACGGCAAGACCACCAAGGAGGGCGTGTATGCAGGCGGCGACGCAGTGACCGGCGCAGCCACGGTCATTCTGGCCATGGGTGCAGGCAGAGCGGCAGCGAAGGGAATCGACGAGTACCTGAGCGGAAAATAACGGCGCTATAGCCTGCCGTGAACGCCGGCAGAGCTTACATCACCGGATAGGAGGAGACATGGTCAGACATATTGTCCTTTGGAATTTTAACGACGGAATGTCGCCCGAGGAGAAGCGGGCGGCCGGCGAGAAAATGAGATCCCTTCTGGAGCCTATCAGAGAAAAGGTTTCGGGGGCATTGGATCTGAAGGTAGTCATAAACGAACTGGATTCCAGCAACAAAGACGTGGCGCTGATCTCCGCCTTTGAGACGCTGTCTGCGCTGCAGGCGTACCAGACGCATCCGGATCATGTGGCCGCGGGAGGATATGTGCGGTCGGTCACATGCAACAGGAGCTGTATTGACTACGAATGTTAAGATACAGTGAGGATAACGGATCGATAGAATGAAGATTACAATAGTCTGCGTCGGAAAGCTGAAAGAGAAATTTTACCGCGATGCGGTGGACGAGTACGCCAAACGTCTGGGGAAGTATTGCAAGCTGGAAATCCTGGAGGTCTTGGACGAGAGGACGCCGGACGGAGCAGGTCCGGCGCAGGAAATGCGGATTCTGGAAAAGGAAGCCGGAAGAATACTGGAAAAGCTTCGGGAAGACGCCTTTGTGTGCACGCTTGAGATCGCAGGGAAAAAGATGTCTTCAATGGCCCTTGCAGAGTGGCTGCAGCAGACCACTGTGCAAGGGACCAGTCATATTATATTTGTGATAGGCGGATCGCTGGGACTGCATTCGTCCGTGCGGGAACGGTCCGATCTTGCCTTGAGCTTTTCGGACATGACGTTCCCGCATCAGCTGATGCGGGTAATATTATGTGAGCAGATATACAGAGCGTTCCGAATCGTCAACGGTGAGCCGTATCACAAATAATCTTTGAAAGCAGGAAAAGGACAAGAGCATGAAAATCATTCACTGTGCCGATCTTCATCTGGATTCCAAGATGACCTCCAACCTGACAAAGGAAAAAGCGCGGGAGCGGAAGGTGGAGCTTCTGAACACCTTTGACCGAATGCTGCGCTATGCCGAGGAACAGCAGGTGGAAGCCGTCCTGATAGCGGGCGATCTCTTTGACACGAACCATGTTTCGGCCGCTGCGAGAAACGTCGTCAGGGACGGTATCAGAAATCATCGGGAGATTCAGTTCTATTATCTGGAAGGGAATCATGATGGGGACAGTTTTCTGGGCAGCCTCGAGGAAATACCGGACAATCTGAAGCTGTTCGATCACAGCTGGAGGACGTATCCTTTGGCCGACGGGCGGATCGCCGTGACGGGAGTGGAATTGGACCGCGACAATTCCGTAAGTATCTATAACACCCTTGCGCTGAACGCGGAATGCTTTAATATTGTGATGCTCCACGGACAGGAGGCGGAAGCCGCGCCGAAGGAGGGAGCAGAGACGGTCAGTCTGCGAAAGCTGAAGAATCGGGGAATCGATTATCTGGCGCTGGGACATATACATACCTTTAAGATAGGCGATCTTGACGGCAGAGGGAAATACTGCTACCCGGGCTGTCTTGAGGGCAGAGGATTTGACGAATGCGGAGAGCACGGCTTTGTGCTGCTGGATATCGACGCGGAAAAGGGCACGATGCGGCACGAGTTTGTTCCCATTGCGGAGAGACGCCTGTACACGTTGGAGGTGGATGTGTCGGAGTGTATGACCACGGCCGATATCGCGGACAGGATCCGGCAGGCGCTGGAACGGGAAAAGATTTCTGAGCGAAACATGCTGAAGCTGGTCCTTGTGGGCGAGGTAGATGTGGAGTGCGAAAAGAACACGGAGCTTCTGACCAAAATGTTCGCATCGGAATTTTATTTTCTGAAGATAAGCGACGAGACGAGATTTCAGGTAGACTACAAGGCGTTTGCCCTGGACGAATCGCTGAAGGGCGAGTTCGTGCGGCTGGTGGAGAAGGCGGAGGATTTAAGCCCCGAACAGAAGGCCGCCGTCGTCCGCTATGCGATACGCGCTCTTGCCGGAGAGGAGCTGGAGTAGCCCGAAGGAGGATAGCCGTATGCGGCTTATAAGCTGTCACATAGAAAATTTCGGAAAACTGCATGACCTGACGATGGATTTTGAGGACGGCTGCAATGTCATACTGCAGGAGAACGGCTGGGGGAAAAGTACCCTGGCGGCTTTTATCAAGGTGATGCTGTACGGCTTCGAGGAGGAAAAGTCGCGGGACGGGCTGAAGAACGAGAGAAAGAGATACCGTCCCTGGCAGGGCGGCGTCTACGGCGGCAGGCTCGAATTCGAGGCGGAGGGGAAACGCTATATCGCCGCCAGAACGTTCGGGACCAAGGAGAAGGAGGACACCTTCAGCCTGCGGGAGAAAGACACGAATCTGGAGAGCAGGGCCTATTCCGCCAATCTGGGGGAGGAGCTGTTCTCGCTGGACTGCGGTTCTTTCTGCAGGACCGTGTTCGTCTCGCAGAATGACTGTGAAACGTTCGCCACGGATTCCGTCAATGCCAAGATCGGCAATCTTGCGGAAGACACGGACGACATCAATAATTACGAGAACGTCAATCAGCGGTTTGTCAATCTGCTCAACCAGATGAGCCCCGGGCGGAAAACGGGTTCGCTCTACAAAAAGAAAGAGGAGATCGTTCAGCTTGAGTTAAGCGTCAGAGCGAGCGGCGACGTGGAACACGCCATAGAGGAGATCGGCGGGCGGCTCCGCGAAAAGCTTGCGGAGCAGCAGACGCTGAAGGAGGAGCAGGCGCAGCTTTTGAAAAAACAGCGGGAGATCGGCGCCTTTAAGGACATTCAGGCAAAACAGGAAAAGTATAAGGAGCTGTGCAGAGAGTACGGGGAGAGAAAGGCCGAGGCGGAAGAAGAAAAGAAATATTTCCCCGGCAGAGTGCCCGATGCGGAGGAGCTTGAAGGGATCATTGCCCTCGGCACGGGGCTGCCTGCGGCCCAGGAATCCGCCAGGATATACGGCATGTCGGAGGAGGAGCGCTCGCGGCTTGCGCAGCTTGCGGAACGGTTCCGAGGGAAGGAATCCGTACCGGACGAGCTGAGGGAATGGGAAGAAAAGGAAAGACGGCTCGGAGCGCTCAAGGTGACGCTGGCCGAGAGCAGCCTTGACCCGAAGGACGCCGAGAGGCTGGAGGATTACAACAAAAGATTTGCGGGCGGCGTGCCGCAGATCGAGACACTGGAGAAGGTCATTTCGGACTGGAACGGCAGTGCGGAGAAGAAAAGCGTTCTGGGGCAGAAAAAGCTCAATTACGAGACCTGGCAGAGAGTTGCCGCGTCGGGGGCCGACAGGGCGGACAGGCGCGCCGGAGGCGGGGAATCGTTTTCAGGCGGCTTTTTTCTGGCAATGGGAACGATTCTGATTCTTGCGGGGATTCTGTTGGCCACCGTGCATGTGGGCGCGGCGCTCCCTCAGCCTGCAGCGGCCGCGGCATTGGGGCTTTTGGGCGCGGCGTGCCTTGTCGCAGGCGTGATCCAAAGAAGGCGGTCCGCCGCAAGGAAGGGCGCGGAAGCCTCCGAGGCGCTGCAGGCCAACGATGGCTTACAGCAGATGCAGCGGGAAATTTTGGAGGAGGAAGCCTTTATCGGGAAGGTGGACCGAGATACGAGAAGGTTCCTTGCGGAGTACGGCATCGTCTGTGACCGCGATGAAGAGATCCTCGACAGTCTCTACGGACTGAAATCGGATATACGGGATTATATCACCCTGTCTCAGCGAAGCCGCGACGCAGAGCTTGCCGAGGCTCGGGACAGCTATCGCAAGCTCTCTGCGCAAATCCGAGATTTTCTGAAGGGCTATTATCCGGAAGATCCGGTGGAGGAGGCAGAGTATTCCCGAAGACTTGCGGAATTGAGCGAGGAGTGTTCGGCCTATATACGGCTTCGGGAGAAGAACGAGAATTACCTTAAGGCGAAGGAAGCTTTGGAAGGGATACAAAAGGAGCTTTTGGAATTCCTTGAAAGTATTTTACTGCCGCCGCAGCAAGATCTTCAGGCGCAGCTTCTGGAGATACAGAGACATTGTCACAGTCTGCAGGTCTGCGGCAGGGAACTGGAAAATGTCGAAAAGCGGAAGGAAGCCTTTGAAGTGTCGGAGGACGTAGAGAAGATCATGAAAATCGCGCCCGCAGGCGGTGCGGAGGATCTGCAGGACATAAATGTCCGGCTGGAAGAAATTGCGGAAAGGCTGGAAAAAATACTTTCGTATATTGCGGATTACAACCGTCAGGCGGACGATCTTCGCGAGGCGGCCGACCGGGCGGCGGAGGATTTCGACAGACTGACACAGTTAAAAGAGGAATACCGCCTGGAGAGGGAAAAGTATGAACTGCTCAAAAGGACCAGAGAGCTGCTGGAGCAGGCAAAGCTGTCCTTTACGGCGAAATATACGGAGCCGATCCGGCAGAGCCTTGCCAAATACTACGAGCTTCTGACGAAGGACGGCGCGGGCAGTCTCCACGTGGACGCCAATGCCGATATCACGGTGGACGAGCAGGGTATGCAGCGTGAGCCGAGATTTTTCAGCACGGGATATCGGGATCTCTTCGGGGTATGTATGCGAATGGCGCTGATCGATGCAATGTATCCGGAGGAAAAGCCGTTCGTGGTGCTGGACGATCCCTTCGCCAATCTGGACGCGGGGAAGCTGGCGGGCGCCATGGAATTTTTGAATCGGATCGGCGGGGAATATCAGGTGCTGTACTTTACCTGCCATCACAGCAGAGCCGCAGGAGCGGAGTTGTCATACGCGGGTGCGAAACCGTCATAAAATACTCTTGACTTTGGCACTTTAAACTGCTAAAATCATATGACAGTAAAGAAAAATAAAAAGATAAGAAGATTAAAAAGATAAGAAGAAGTAAGAAAAAATAAGAAGAAGTAAGAAGATAAAAGGAGAAGATCATGAAAGAGATTTCTAAGCTGATGGAATATCGCGCCGGCGTGCGCGTGGTCGATGCTACGATGCGGGACGGCGGACTGGTGAACGATTTCTATTTTTCGGACGATTTTGTCAAAGCGCTGTACCATACCAAT
This sequence comes from uncultured Acetatifactor sp., assembly GCA_947624245.1. GTDB lineage: Bacteria > Bacillota > Clostridia > Lachnospirales > Lachnospiraceae > Acetatifactor. The sequence goes on from CANQJL010000031.1 coordinate 14,833, forward strand.
ATCCGTGCCGGCGTAGACTATATGGAGTTCGGCTATAAGGCCTCCAAGGAAATGTTCGACGTGAATAAATTCGGCAAGTGGAAGTTCAGCAATGATGACGATATCCGCGCCATCGTAGGCGACAATGACACGGATCTGAAGATCGCGGTCATGGCCGACGTGGGACGCTGCGATTATAAAAAGGACATTATCAACCGCGCGGACAGTCCCATTGACCTGATCCGTGTGGCGACCTATCTGAATTCGATCCCCGGGGCGGTGGATATGATCGAGGACGCCGCAAACAAGGGCTATGAGGTGAGCTGCAATATCATGGCGATCTCCAACGCCCAGGAGGGCGACTTAAGGGCGGCTCTTGATATTTTGGGACAGGCGCCGGTAGACGTGTTCTATATCGTGGACAGCTTTGGGGCCATGTATCCGGAGCAGGTGGCGCGTCTGGCGGACGTCTATATGAACATGGCGGCAAAATACAACAAGAAGGTCGGCATTCACGCGCACAACAATCAGCAGCTCGCCTTTGCCAATACCATCGAGGCGGTGGGCGACGGCGTGGATTGGCTGGACGCCACCTACGCCTCCATGGGGCGCGGGGCAGGCAACTGCGCCATGGAGCTTCTGCTGGGATTTCTGAAGAATCCCAAGTATAACGTATATCCTGCGATTCAGTTCATCGAGGAACATATTGGGAAGCTGAAGAAGGACGGCGTCGTCTGGGGGTATGATCTGCAGTATCTGATGACGGGACTTTTGAATCAGCACCCCAGGTCGGCAATCCAATTCACGAAGGAAAAGAGAACGGATTATGCGGAGTTCTACAGAGAAGTGGTAGCTCAGGATTGATCTTCTCGTAAGGGCGGACAAAGGACGAAGAACGGGACAGGGTCTCTTAAGGGGAGCCTGTCCGTTTTGTGTTTGGGCTTCCCGTGCAAATGCTCGGCGAAAATGAGAGAAACGGTTGAATTTCAGCCTGTAAATGTGTATACTGAATAGTGAGTTTGTATGCGCGGATTCTGACGGTTGCTTTGAAAGTAAACTTCGAGATTGGAAAAGAAGGGTGTGTACACGCCTTCTTGATGTGCTTGGCGGTAGAAGAATGGATTGCAAGGATTTTCAGAGATTTATTCCCGAGTTCATTTCGGACGAGTTGGATTATCAGAATATGAAGGCATTCTGCAGGCACATGGACGAATGCGCCGACTGCAGGGAGGAGCTCGTCATTCAGTTCCTTGTCAGAGAAGGCATTCAGCGGCTGGAGGAAGGCAGGGCTTTTGCGCTTCAAAAGGAGCTTGACCTGCGGCTGGAGCAGGCCAGACAGAAGATCCGGTTCCACGATGCATTTCTGCAGGCGGGGCTTTTGTTGGAAATCGGCGCGGTGGGAGCTCTGGCAGGCTGTATTTTGTGGATCCTTCTGTGAGCGGGCAGTGAAAAAGCGTAAGGCGGTGACTGGAGACATGACCGATCAAAAGAAACTTGTTTTAATAGACGGACACAGTATTTTGAACAGGGCCTTTTACGGGGTGCCGAACCTGAGCAATACACAGGGGCTTCACACCAATGCCGTCTACGGATTTCTCAATATTATGTTTAAAATTCTGGAGGAGGAGAAGCCGGATTATCTGGCCGTGGCGTTTGACGTTCATGCGCCCACCTTCCGCCATCAGCTCTACGAGGCATACAAGGGGACCAGAAAGGCCATGCCGGAGGAGCTTCGGGAGCAGGTGCCGGTCATGAAGGACGTGCTGCGCGCCATGGGGATCGTCATTGTGGAGCAGGCGGGTCTGGAGGCGGACGACATTCTGGGTACGCTGGCGAAAAAAGCGGCTGCGGAAGGGATACAGGTGTCCCTTGTCTCCGGCGACAGGGACCTTTTGCAGATAGCGGACAAGTCCGTTAAGATCAGGATTCCCAAGACGAAGCAGGGCCGGACGGAGATCGAGGACTATTATCCGGAAGATGTGGAGAGAGTCTATCAGGTGACGCCCGCTCAGTTCATCGATCTGAAAGCGCTGATGGGAGACGCCTCGGACAATATACCCGGCGTTCCCAAGGTGGGCGAAAAGACAGCCGCCGAGCTGATGGTCCGGTACGGTTCGCTGGAAAACATATACGCCCATGTAGACGAGATTGAGAAAAAGAGCATCCGCGAATCTCTCATTGCGAACCGCGACCTTGCGGATCTGAGCAGGACGCTTGCCACGATTCGGACGGACTGCGGGATCGATCTCGATTATGAGGCCGCAAGGGCGGAGGGCTTCTTTACCCAGGAGGCCTACGAGCTTTTCAAAAGGCTTGAGTTCAAGAATATGCTTTCCCGATTTGAGGCAGATACGGCGGAAAACAGCGGCAGAGAAGCGGTGGAGCATTTTCAAAGCTGTGCTTCTTTAGAGGAATTTGCCGCGCGGGCCGAGGCGGTGGAAAACGGCGGTACGGTGGGCTGTTTTCTGGCCGTGGAGAAGGGAAGGCTCTTTGGTGCCGCCCTCTGCAGCGGAAAAGAGACATACTTTTATCCGGGGACGTCACAGGAGAGCGAGCTCAAAAGCGTGATTCGAAAGCTGTCCGGCCGTGTGACGATTTCCGCTTTCGACATCAAGAAACAGTATGACTGTCTGTGTCAGGAAAGCACGGACCATTATTTTGATATTCTGATCGCCGCATATCTGCTGAATCCGCTGAAAAGCGATTATGATCTGGAGACGATCGCGGCCGAACATATGGGGCTGATGATTCCGGGCAGAGCGGAGATACTGGGAAAGATGCCGTTTCAGGAGGCAGCCGCCTCGGTGCCGGAGAAATTGGCCCAGTACTGCTGCTACGGAGCCTTTGTGGCCGCCATGTCCTATGAACCGCTTCAAAGGAAGCTGGAGGAGACCGGCATGGACAGGCTGATGGAGGAGATAGAGATGCCCCTCTCTCTCGTGCTGTACGATATGGAGAAAGAGGGAGTGAAGGTGCGCCGAGAGGAACTGAAGGCTTACGGGGAGGCGCTGACAGGCAGGATCGGGGAGCTGGAGAGCTCCATTCATGAACAGGCGGGGGGAGAGCCGTTCAACATCAATTCCCCCAAGCAGCTCGGGGAGGTGCTGTTTGAAAAAATGCATCTGCCGGGCGGCAAGAAGACCAAGACGGGCTACTCCACGGCGGCAGATGTGTTGGAGAAGCTGGCGGGAGAGTATCCCATCGTAAAGGATATTCTGGAATATCGCGGCCTGACGAAGCTGAAGTCCACTTATGCGGACGGTCTGGCGGTGTTCATCGGGGAAGACGACCGGATCCACACGAATTTCAATCAGACCATAACGGCCACCGGACGCATCAGCTCCACCGAGCCGAACCTGCAGAATATTCCCATGCGTATGGAGCTGGGGCGGCGGATCCGCAAGGTGTTCGTCCCCAGAGAAGGCTGCGAGCTCATGGACGCGGACTATTCTCAGATTGAGCTGCGCGTCCTTGCGCACATGTCCGGCGATGAACAGCTGATCGAGGCCTACCGCACGGATCAGGATATCCACAGGATCACCGCCTCGAAGGTGTTCCACACTCCCTTCGATCAGGTGACGGCCCTGCAGAGGCGGAATGCGAAGGCGGTGAATTTCGGGATCGTATACGGAATCAGCTCCTTTGGGCTCAGTCAGGATCTGAGCATTACGCCCAAGGAGGCGGCGGAGTATATCGAACAGTATTTCGCCACATATCCGAAGGTAAAGGAATTTCTGGACGGTCTGGTGAGCAGCGCAAAGGAGAAGGGGTATGCGGTCACTATGTTCGGCAGGCGCAGGCCCATTCCGGAGCTTGCGTCCTCGAACTTCATGCAGCGTTCCTTCGGGGAGCGCGTGGCCATGAACTCCCCCATTCAGGGGACGGCGGCGGACATCATCAAGATCGCAATGATACGGGTGTGGCGCGCCCTGCGGGAAGCGGGCCTGAAGTCGAAGCTGATCCTTCAGGTGCATGACGAGCTGGTCATCGAAACGCTGCTTGCGGAGGAGGAAGCGGTGCGCAGGATTCTTTCCGACAACATGAAGGAGGCCGCACAGCTTGCGGTGACGCTGGAGGTGGACCTGCACACGGGCGAGAACTGGTATGAGGCAAAATAGCATGAGGTTCATAGGCATCACGGGAGGCGTGGGCTCCGGTAAGACGGCGATACTGAATTATATACAAAAGCATTACAGGTGCGAGGTCTATCTTGCGGACCGTGTGGCGGAGCTGCTGCAGGAACCGGGCACGGACTGCTTTCAGGCGCTGACGGCGCTTTTGGGCGAAGAAGTGAAGACGCCTGACGGCAGGATTGACAGAGGGAAGATGGCGGAAAGGATATTTGCCGATCCGGATCTCTTGGAACGGGTCAACGACATCGTGCATCCGGCCGTGAAGATTTTCCTGCTGGAGAGACTGGAGGCGGCCAGGAAGGCTGGTCTGACGGAATTATTCTTTGTGGAGGCCGCACTGTTGATCGAGTGCGGTTACAGAGATCTGGTGGACGAGCTCTGGTATGTCTATGCGGACGAGGAAGTGCGGATACGGCGCCTTCGGGAGCAGCGGGGCTACAGCAGCGAGAAGATATCCGAAATCATGAAAAACCAATTATCGGAAGAAATATTCAGGCAAAACAGCGATTTTGTGATAGACAACAGCGGTTCTCTGGAGGAGAGCTATCAGCAGATAGATAGGAAACTGGAGGCTTATACATGGCAGGAGTGAGAGAAAAACAGGGCCAACTGGTATTCGGGCTGGACATCGGTACGCGGAGCATCGTGGGAACGGTGGGATATCAGGCGGGCGGCAGGTTCCATGTGGTGGGACAGAGGGTCTGTGAGCATGATACCAGAGCGATGCTGGACGGGCAGATTCACGACATCGGCAAGGTGGGCGAGACCATTTCTTACGTCAAGGAACAGCTGGAGGAGGATCTGGGCAGAGAGCTGACGGAGGTGTGCATCGCCGCCGCAGGACGGGTGCTTCGGACCGTGACCGTACAGGTGGAGCAGGATTTTGACGAGGATCATGAGGTGACGGAGGAGGATATCTATTCCCTCTCGACTCTCGGCGTGGAGAGGGCTTATGAGGAGTTCCAGAAGACCAACGACACGGACATGAGATTCTACTGTGTGGGCTATACCCCCATGCGCTATTATATGAACGGATACCAGATCGGAAATCTGGAGGGACACAAGGTCAGGAGCATGGCGGCGGATCTGATCGCCACGTTCCTGCCGGACGATGTGGTGGACGGACTGTACAAGGCCGTGGAGCTGGCGGGCCTGCATGTGGCAAATCTGACGCTGGAGCCCATTGCCGCCATTCAGGTGGCGATTCCGGAAAAATTCCGTATGCTGAATATGGCGCTGGTGGACGTGGGCGCCGGCACCAGCGATATTTCCATTACAAAGGACGGAGCGATCACCGCCTACGGCATGATACCCATTGCGGGGGACAGTCTGACGGAGATCCTGCTGCAGCACTGTCTGGTGGATTTCGACACCGCGGAGTACATCAAGCGGCAGGCAGGCGAGCAGGAATCCGTGGAGTATCAGGATATCATGGGCCTGCCCCAGGTGATCACTGCAGACGAGGTCAGAGCGCTGCTTGCGGAGAAGGTGCAGGAGATGGCGAAGCTCGTGGCCGACTGTATCAGAGAGCTGAACGGAGACAAGGCAGTCAGCGCCGTGTTCGTAGTGGGCGGGGGCGGAATCATTCCGGGCTATACCGAATGTCTGGCGCAGGAGCTGGGTATTGCGAGGGAGCGCGTGGCGATCCGCGGTCAGGAGGTCATGCAGAGCATCGACTTCGAGGTGGCAGATGCCCGCAGGGATTCTCTGATGGTGACGCCCATCGGCATCTGTCTGAGTTTTTATGAGCAGAGCAATAATTTTATCTTTGTGGAGTTCAACGGTGACCGCATAAAGCTGTACGACAACGGAAGACTGTCCGTGGCAGATGCGGCCATGCAGTCCGAGCTTTCCAACGATGCGCTGTTCCCCAAGAGGGGGCAGGCGCTGACCTTTGCAGTCAACGGAAAGAGCCGTATCGTGCGCGGGGAACAGGGCGAGGCGGCAGTCATCAAGGTCAACGGCGAGACGGCGGATATCTACACGCAGATACATAACGGCGACAGGGTGGAGGTGATTCCCTCCACAGCGGGGGAGGCCGCAGCCTTGGAGCTGGGAAAGCTTCCCGAGCTGTCCCAGAGACTTCATGTGATCGTAAACGGCGCCAAGATCGATCTGCCTAAGACGGCTTCCGTAAACGGCAGACGGGAGAACGAATACTATTCCGTTCGGGAAAACGACGATATCCAGGTTCAAAATTTCTATACCGTCCGCGAGATCGCGGATTTTATGGACGTTCCTTTGGGGGACGACATTCTGGTGAACGATACGCCGGCGAAGCCGGAAACGAGGGTCTATGAGAACTTTACCCTGACATGGACGCAGACCGATTCGGACGGAGAGCCGGAGGAGGAAGAAGATTCCGGAGCGGAGCCGGAGGAGGAAAATTTATCCGTGATTGCCAACGGTCTTCCGGTGACGCTGACGGGCAAGAGCAGCTACGTCTTCGTGGACGTGTTCTCCTTTATCGACTTTGACTTAAGCACCCCTGCCGGAAGAGCCATCGTGACACTCCTAAACGGCAGAAAGGCGGAATACATGGAGCCCCTAAAGAACGGCGACGTGATAGATATTTACTGGGAGAATGTGAGAGAGAACAGACGATGAGACTTTGCAGTATAGCCAGCGGAAGCAGCGGAAATTGCATTTACGTGGGCTCGGAGGCCACCCATCTTCTTGTGGACGTGGGAATCAGCGGCAAGCGGACGGAGAGCGGTCTGAGGGAGCTGGGCCTGACCGGACGGGACATCGACGCGATACTGATTACCCATGAGCATTCGGACCACATAAGCGGTCTGGGCGTCATGGCGCGAAAATACGGGATTCCCGTCTACGCCACGGCGGGCACCATCAGGGCAATCAAAAAGGTCAATGGGCTGGGCGATTTGGACGACGGGCTTTTCCATGAGATATGGGAGGACAGGAAGCTGGTCCTGAAGGACCTGACCGTCAATCCCATGCATATCTCCCACGATGCGGCGCAGCCCGTAGGCTTCCGAATTTCCTACGGCGATAAGAAGGTTGCAATCTGCACGGACCTAGGGATATATAACGATTACACCGTGGAGTGCTTAAAGGGCATGGACGCCATTTTGCTGGAGGCGAACCATGATGTGAATATGCTGCAGGTGGGGCCTTATCCCTACTACCTGAAACAGCGGATACTGAGCGAAAGAGGACATCTTTCCAACGAGAATTCCGGAAGACTGCTCAGCAGGATCCTGCACGACGGTCTGCAGACGGTGCTTCTCGGGCATCTGAGCAAGGAGAACAATCTGCCGGAGCTGGCCTATGAGTCGGTGCGGCTGGAGATCAACATGGGAGACAATCCCTATAAGGCGGGGGACTTCGATATACGGGTGGCGAAACGCAGCGAACTCTCGCCCGTGGTCAGGATCGCATAGCGGAAAAGAGCGACGGCCGTAAATACATAAAAATCAAGTGCGCTTCACTGCGCAGAAACGGAGAGACAACGAAAAATGAAAAGAACGATCATAACAGTTGTAGGAAAAGACACTGTGGGTATCATCGCAAAGGTCTGCACTTATCTTGCGGAGAACGGCATCAACATTTTGGATATCTCCCAGACCATCGTTCAGGGATATTTCAATATGATGATGATCGTGGACACGGCGGGAATGAGCAAGCAGTTCGGGGACATGTCTGAGGAGCTTGAGGCGCTGGGGCAGGAGATCGGCGTTGTGATCAAGTGCCAGAAGGAAGAAATCTTCGACATGATGCACCGCATCTGAAATTATAGAGCAGAGCGGCGGCCGCCCGGCAGAGCCGCACGGAGGGAAATATGATCAATTTAGTGGAAGTGGCCGAGACGAACCAGATGATAGAAAAGGAAAATCTTGATGTGAGGACCGTCACGCTGGGTATCAGCCTGCTTGATTGCATCGACTCGGACCTGCATCGTCTGCAGGAAAAGATTTATCATAAGATCTATGAGGCTGCAAAGGATCTCGTGAAGACCGGCGAGGAGATTACTCGGGAATTCGGCATTCCCATCGTAAATAAGAGGATCGCGGTGACGCCCGTGGCCCTGATCGGAGGGGCCGCCTGCCGCACGGAGGAGGATTTTGCAGCCATTGCAAAGACTCTGGACAAGGTGGCGGGAGAGGTTGGCGTAAATTTTATCGGCGGCTATTCCGCACTGGTGAGCAAGGGAATGTCCGCTGCCGACGAGCTGCTGATCCGTTCCATTCCGCTGGCGCTGTCCTCCACGGAGAGAGTATGCAGCTCCGTGAATCTCGGCTCCACCAGAACCGGCATCAATATGGACGCCGTGAAGCTGATGGGCGAGATCATTAAACAGACCGCCGAATTCACGAAGGAACAGGATTCGCTGGGCTGTGCGAAACTCGTGGTGTTCTGCAACGCTCCCGACGACAATCCCTTTATGGCGGGCGCCTTCCACGGCGTTACGGAGGCGGATCGGATCATCAATGTGGGCGTCAGCGGCCCGGGCGTTGTGAAGACCGCACTGGAACAGGTGAGAGGAGAAAATTTCGAGGTGCTCTGCGAGACGATCAAGAAGACCGCATTTAAGGTCACCCGCGTGGGGCAGCTCGTGGCAAAGGAGGCTTCCAGACTGTTGAACGTTCCCTTCGGCATCGTGGATCTGTCCTTGGCTCCCACGCCGGCCATCGGCGACAGCGTGGCGGATATCCTGTGCGAGATCGGGCTGGAACATGCGGGGGCGCCCGGGACCACGGCGGCGCTGGCGCTTTTGAACGATCAGGTGAAAAAGGGCGGCGTCATGGCGTCCTCCTATGTGGGAGGGCTGAGCGGCGCGTTCATTCCGGTCAGCGAGGATCAGGGCATGATCGATGCCGTGAAGGCCGGTGCGCTGACATTGGAGAAGCTGGAAGCGATGACATGTGTCTGCTCCGTGGGACTGGATATGATCGCCGTGCCGGGCGATACGAAGGCGACGACCATCTCCGGCATTATCGCGGACGAGATGGCGATCGGCATGGTCAATCAGAAGACCACGGCCGTGCGCCTGATTCCCGTAGTCGGAAAGGGAGTGGGAGAGACGGTGGAATTCGGCGGACTTTTGGGATATGCGCCCATTATGCCCGTAAATCAGTTCTCCTGTGATGCTTTTGTGAACAGAGGCGGGAGAATTCCCGCCCCGATACATAGCTTTAAAAATTAAAAAAACGTCCGAAGGATTGCCGTGTCCGAAGGATTGACGCGCTGTCACACTACCACGATGGGCGTGGCAATCTCGTTGGCGGGAGCGGTCCCGTTTCGGCGGGCGGCAACGCCGTTGTAGATTTGACTGATGGCAATCTCCTGATTCAGCATGTTCCGTGCATTTCTGTCGAGAAGCTTATCGGCGTCCGCAAGCTTGGAGAGCAGCGGGATCGAGGCGTGTTCCTTGATCTCGCTCATCAGCGCCACGGAGGACTTTCGGAATCCAAGTATTTTCGCATAGGGGGTATACCCCATGTTCTGCGCCATGGTCATGTCGGTCTTCTGTATGTTCAGAAGAATATGTAAAAGGCATCGGCTGATGCGCGTGTAGGTCATGTCCTTTGTCTTCAACAGGTCGCAGAATCCGCCAAAATCTCGGTACTCATCAAGATGCTTCAGAATCCTGTCGGAAAGCTCCTCCGAAACGTCGAAATATTTCGTAAAACCGTCGTCTCTTTCCATGACCAGCTTGTAGTACAGCATGTCCGAGAAATCGCTGCTGCGGACGGGGCCGCCGTCGCTCAGCCTTTCGGAGAGCAGCTCGGCTGCCGACTGCGGCATGTGGTTGTTCAGGAAACCGATGTCGGCGCCGGCGTAGAGCGCCTCACGTATCGCCAGGGCCGAGCACTGTACGTCCTCGGGCATGTGGCTGTGATACCCTGCGCCCATGCGCTGAACGGTGCAGGGCTTCATCGCACTGTGCAGGCGCAGGATCGCTTTGATGTATTCGATGCCGAGAATATTGTTGGGGGAAGAAAAAACATTCTTGTATCCGCCGAACTCGGGATAATTCTGCAGCAATGCCTCGGTGCGCGCGTTGGGATAGGAGTGCCCCTGCCGCAGGTATTTCTTCAGGGATTGCACGTAGGCCTTCGGTTCTTCCGCGAGAATCTCCGCGATCCGGCGAAGCAGATCGGCATCGCCGCACTCGCTTCCGAAGCACAGATCCGTGACGACGCCCAGCCTGTCCAGCAGGGATACCGCGCCCATGGCGAAATACTCCGCGCTGGAGGTCGCGTAGAGCGTGGGAAGCTCGATGACGAGATCGGCGCCGCCGAGGAGCGCCATCTCCGCGCGGCGGAACTTGTCGATCAGAGCGGGAGCGCCGCGCTGGACAAAGCAGCCGCTCATGACAACGACGGTATATTTTGCGCCGGTCACGCGCTTGGACTCCGACAAATGATATTTGTGTCCATTGTGGAATGGATTGTATTCGGCAATAATTCCGTTGACTCTCATCGGCAGGCTCCTTCTGAAAAACACAGGGGATCTTATGATTTTTTCTTGTACCTCGTCTGTATATTTAGTATAATATAAACGGTGCATTTTGTTAAGTAAATTTATGGAAAACAAAATGAAAATTAAATAAATCGTAACATTGCGGAAAGGAGATTGCTATGGCTTATATCGATCTTATCAAGGAGAGGGCAAGGCAGGACAAGAAGACGATCGTACTGCCGGAAAGCAGTGACAAGAGGACCCTGATCGCCGCGGCCAAGATCGTGGAGGAGGGAATCGCCGACATTATCATGGTAGGCAGCAAGGAGAAGATCATGGACGGTGCCGGCTGGCTGGAGGTGGACCTGTCGGAGATTACCGTGGTCGATCCCACTACCACGCCGAGGCTGGACGAGTATGTGGATCTTCTGTACGAGACGAGAAAGGCAAAGGGCATGACGCCGGAGAAAGCCCGGGAGATTCTCCTGAACGATTATCTGACGTTCGGTATCGTCATGGTGAAGGCGAACCACGCGGACGGCATGGTGGCGGGCGCCTGTCATTCCACGGCCGATACGCTCCGCCCCGCGCTGCAGATATTAAAGACGGCGCCGGGCGTGGAGATGGTCTCCGCATTCTTTATCATGGACACGCAGTTCAAGGATCAGGGGGAGAACGGAACCTTCCTGTTCGCGGACTGCGGTCTGATTCAGGATCCCACGGCGGAGGAGCTGGCCGTCATTGCCGATTCTTCCTCCAGAAGCTTCAAGGCGCTGATCGGTCCCAAGCCTGTCATCGCCATGCTGAGCCATTCCACCAAGGGCAGCGCGAAGCACCCGCTGGTGGATAAGGTGGCGGAGGCCACAAGGATCGCGCAGGAAAGGTTCCCCCATCTTACCATCGACGGCGAGCTGCAGCCGGACGCGGCGCTGGTACCCAGCGTGGCAAAGTCCAAGGCGCCGGGAAGCCCTCTCGGCGGACGGGCGAACGTGCTGATCTTCCCCAATCTGGACGCCGGCAACATCGGATATAAGCTGGTGCAGAGGCTGGGCGGGGCGGAGGCCTACGGACCCATGCTTCAGGGAATCGCGAAGCCCGTGAACGATCTCTCCCGAGGCTGTTCCTGGCAGGACATCGTCGGCGTGGTAGCGCTGACGGCAGTACAGGCGCAGCTCGCTTAAAGGGCGGTACAAAAGGGTGGCCACAAGAGGCACGTCCACGTCGCAAACACGGCGCAGCTCGCTTAAGGACGGTACAAAAGGCGTACAAAAATATCCGAGAAATCGAAGATTCCGTACAGAAAGGAAGTCATCACATGAAAATATTAGTCATTAACTGCGGCAGCTCTTCCCTGAAATTTCAGCTCATCGACTCCGAGTCGGAGCGCTGTCTGGCGAAGGGACTTTGCGAGAGAATCGGCATCGAGGGCAGCATGATCACCTATGCGCCCGAGGGCGGCGAGAAGGAGAAGACCGAGACGCCCATGCCGGACCACACCGAGGCGATCCGGCTGGTGCTGGAGGCGCTGACAAATGCGAAGACCGGAGTGGTGAAGGATCTGAAGGAGATCGGCGCCGTCGGACATCGCGTGGTACACGGCGGCGAGAAATTCTCCAAATCAGCCCTGATCGACGAGGAGGTGCTGAAGGCTGTGGAGGAGTGCAACGATCTTGCCCCTCTGCACAATCCGGCGAATCTGATCGGCATCAACGCCTGCAGAAAGCTGATGCCGGACACCCCCATGGTGGCAGTGTTCGACACCGCCTTCCATCAGACCATGCCGGAAGAAGCCTATCTGTACGGACTGCCGTATGAGTACTACCGGAAATATAAGATCAGGCGCTACGGGTTCCACGGGACCAGCCACTCCTATGTCTCGAAAAGAGCCGCGCAGCTTCTGGGTAAAAGCTATGAGGAGCTGAAGATCATCGTGTGCCATCTCGGAAACGGCGCCAGCGTCTCCGCCGTAAAGAACGGCAAATGCGTGGAAACCTCCATGGGGCTGACCCCTTTGGAGGGCCTGATCATGGGAACCCGCTCCGGCGACATCGACCCTGCGATCCTTGAGTTCATAGCCCACAAGGAGAACAAGAGCATCGATGAGATCATGACGATCCTGAACAAGCAATCCGGCGTGCTGGGTCTCTCGGACGGTCTTTCCTCCGATTTCCGCGATCTGGAGGCCGGCTATCACAAGGGGGACGCGGGCGCCGTCCGCGCCATGAAGACCTTCAGCTACAGGGTGGCGAAATATATCGGCGCCTACGCGGCGGCCATGAACGGCGTGGACGCGATCTGCTTTACCGCAGGCGTGGGAGAGAACGGCCCTCTGGTGAGAAGCTTCGTCTGCGAATACCTCGGATATCTGGGCGTGACCCTGGACCCCAAGGCCAATCAGACGAGGGGCACAGAGACAGTCATCACTACGCCCGACAGCAGGACGGCGGTGCTGTCGATCCCTACCAACGAGGAGCTTGCCATCGCCAGAGAGACGGTGCGATTGGTGTGAGCGTTTTCTGATTTTCTCAAATGCCGTCTGCTTTAAAAGGCAGACGGTATTTTAATGCTTTTTTCGGCGTTATACAAATCCGCAACAGATACGATACAATTCTCTGCTATGCTTCTGTGACAGAAAGCGGAAAGCGGGGAAAACGCGGTGGACAACGGACGCAGAAGATCGGAACGAAAAAGAAAAAAAGCCTTCTGGTGGGGCATCGTCCCGGGCGGCTATACGGAGCAGGCAGGGCTGGAGCAGGTGGACAGGCCCAGGGAGCGCACCTACGGCGAGATTCTGGACCGTCTCAAAGCTCTGGGAGAAGAAGACGACACGATCGCGCAGGTGGCGGAAAATGCCGCCGTCTACCCGCAGAAGCTGCTGGAGGCGCTGGCCAACAATCCGGAGATGGCGGATTTCGCCGCGCACTACCTGCAGAAGGTGGGAACCACCTCAGGCGAGGGCCTGACGGAAGAGGAGAAGGCCCAGGATTTTCCGCTTTTTCTACAGTGGGATCCCCGATGGGGATACGCCTCCTACGGGGACGACAGTGTGATCGGGCTGTCCGGCTGCGGCCCTACGGCGCTGTCCATGGTGCTCTGGTATCTGACGGGGAACGAGGAGCTGACGCCGGACAAGATCGCGGCGTACAGCATGGAGAACGGCTATTATCTGCAGGGCACGGGAACGGCGTGGCAGCTTATGGAGGATATGGCGCGCAGATACGGCATCAAGGTGGAACAGCCTAAGGCAGATGAGCGGACCATGCGGCAGGCGCTGGATAACGGCAGTGTGATCATCTGTTCCGTGGGCCCGGGAGATTTCACTCTGGGGGGGCATTTCATTGTGATCTACGGGTATACGGACGAGGGCTTTCAGGTGAACGATCCGAACTGCGTGGCGCGCAGCCGCCGCATCTGGAGCTGGGAGGAGCTGGAAGACCAGATCAAGAATATCTGGGTGTTCACAAGGCAAAAAGGGCTTTTGTCATTTTTTGCGTGACAAATCAGGAATTGTTATGTATACTAAATTTAATGGGCGTAAATTTTACAAATACTTTTCTTTTTGAAGACAGCATTTAATTTTAACATAGCCGTTGTGAATAAGGGAACGATAGGATTGAATATATTTTAGAAAATTAAAGTAAACTTAAAGAGTTATCGTGATAGTGCATTTAGTGAGGAATCCAGTATGGCTTGATGATGTCTAAAAACCGCTTTTCTCCGCTTTAAAAATACTTGACACTGGAGCTTCCTGTATAATTCAAATATAGGGAATTCCAAGGAAGGTGGTTGATAAAAAGATACCTCAGAGTAAAATAA
>CANQJL010000032.1 GCA_947624245.1 uncultured Acetatifactor sp.
TATGTTTGAGGTTCTTTCACAGAAGGCTTTTCATAATAAAATTACAAAATCTGACACTTTATTATAACCTAATTATTTTGCTTTTTCAATCAATATGTCGATTATAAAAATTTTTATTGAATGTATGTAAAAAGTGTGGTATAGTATTCTCAGAAAAGGAAAGCACCCACTCCAAAGTGGATGCCTCCGATTGGGTTAAGTGTCCTTACGGACACCGCCCCTCTGTTGGCAGACAGAGGGGCTTATTTTTTTCGCTTTTTCTTTCTCTTCCGGAGAAAGGCAAGCAACGCTACAATCAGGCTACCAAAGGCACACAATAAAGTTAATATGCCGATGAAAATCGAAATGATTTCAAAAGCTGTCATATAACGCCACCTCCCCTCTAACGTACTATGTACGTTTTGTATTGCCGGCAAGCCGGTCATTAAGAGTCGGGAGGCTGCCACCCTGTCATGGGCACTTTCCTATGGCTTTCGCCATGCCATAAATATACCATTTATAGCATCATATTTCAATAGATATTTTATCTGTTAATTTTTCAAAAGCTTTTGCACATTCCGTCGGCTTATCCATTGATACCTCCATAAAAGAGACCGCCTTGCATAAGCAAGACAGTCCTGAACATTTTCTTTCGGTTTGCAAAACATTTTACAAAATTTTTTGAATGTCCGCGAAAAGCATGGTGCAGTATTGTCAAAGAGAAAGTTATGCCTTCACATCAAAACCCCTCTGGCATATACCGCTGTCATTTTCCGGCGCGGCACCCATTGGGGCTTTCAGCGATTTCCTCGCCTCATGAAACGCTTCATAATATGCAGATTTTAACGCGGAATGTACCTTTGATTCTGCCTGCGTCTCCTTCTCATGCCAGCCGACACCCGAGGTATAGGTAAGAATCTCCTCGCCGTTCTCATTATATATGTGTGTGGAATCACCGTTTTTTTCAACTCTGTATTCCGCTTCATGCGGCAATCCGAACAGCATACGCCAACGGCGCTCGTCTGCTTCCCGAAGCTCTTTCATATTGGCCGATCTCTCGGGATCGAACATTCTCATCAGGGCAGCTCTGTCCGGAGCCACCTTGCGAACCTCCGCCCGCCGCAGAGCCATAAATTTATCCCCCATATATATGCCGCTCTGCGCATCTTCCCTTGCCAGCTCCACGATCTTATCTTTCAGGGAATCTGTCAATTTCCACTTACTCTTTGCGGACGCTTTGGAAATACCGGTATTTAAACTGCCGGATATCCTTCCCAGAACGTTATTTGATATGTTCACTTCCGTTTCCTCCGTAAATGCACTCCGCTGCTCTGCCCTTTTGCCGATTCCGGTATTTTAATATATATCGATACTTTTTCAAAAAACTTTTAGGGCAGGATTTCCGTTAGGATTGCCTTTGTTCGGTTGAAAGCAGGGGACATTTTTGATATACTCAAAGAAATCAGGATTTTGCGACTTTTTTATGGCATACATATGTTGGTATGCAAAAGGGGAAGGCATTATTGCGATATTCCTATCAAGCATGATTATGGGTGTTTTATTGGCACAGGCATTTAATCTCAATATCGAACAGGGTTTTTATGTCTATCACTTTTTGGAAGTACTTACATGGATAATCGGGGTAATACTCTTGAGAAGAAAACCGAAAGAGTATGCTGTCGCAATTGGATTATCCATTGTGATTGCATTTGTGTATCAACTGGTTCTGCCGTATTGGGGATAGGGGCAGATCCCTGATCTGTAAAGGGCAGGATTTCCGGAAGACAGGAGGTCAAAATGGCTGTCGCAAAAATAAAAGTTTCTCTTGAAAGCAATGTTCAGAAGGTATGGGAGATCGTTACTTCGCTTGAAAATTATGGGTGGCGCAGCGATCTGGATAGAATCGAGCTCCTGAATGATAAACAGTTTGTGGAATATACAAAGGCAGGATACCCGACCAACTTTACCGTTACGTTTATAGAACCGTATAAGCGATGGGAGTTTGATATGGAAAATGATAACATGAGGGGGCACTGGACAGGAATATTCCGCAGTGACGGAGGGCGGACAGAGATTGAATTTACGGAATACGTTACGGCGAAGAAAGTAATCATGAAACCGTTCGTGAAGGGCTATTTGAAAAAACAGCAGGCACAGTATGTTGCGGATTTGAAGAAAGCTTTGCTGTGAATTTGGGGTTACAGTTTGATTTACGTATCCTTCCGCAGAATACCCAGATATTCCTGATAGGCAAATACCCGATTCCTGCCGGCGTTGTTTGTCTGAATCAGGATCCCTTTTTCCTCCAGTCGTTTCACTGCACCTGATACCGTGCTGAATGATAATCCCAACGCTTCAGCGGTCTTTCCAATATCGATGATGGGATTCTGCTCCAGATAAGCAAACAGCGCCTTTGCCGTCTTTGCAGCTCGGCCCATTCCGTCGATTACCGCCATATTTCGGTTATGCAACGAAGCCAGTTCCCGAATGGTCTCCGAAGCGTCCTCCGCCGAGGCCTGCACCGCCCGCAGAAAGAACTTGACCCACTGTTCGTAATTATTCTTGTTGCGCACTTCGCTCATCCGGTCATAGTACTCAATCCGGTTCTTTTTCAGGTAGAACGAGATATACAAGGCCGGTGTCTGCAAAGCGCCCCGCTCAATCAAAAACAAAGTAATCAGCAGTCTTCCCACACGGCCGTTCCCGTCCAGAAAGGGGTGAATCGTCTCAAACTGATAATGAATCAGAGCCGCCTGAATCAGCACATCCAGCGAATCTTCCGCATGGATATATTTCTCCAGATCCGACATGGCTTCCACCATATCCTCCGGGCAGGGCGGAATATATCTGGCCGTTTTCAGCGTGCTTCCTGCCGCGCCGATCCAGTTTTGGGAAGCCCTGAACTCTCCCGGACTTTTTTCCTGTCCACGCACACCTTCCATCAGAACCGCGTGCGTCTCCTTGATCAGCCGATTGCATAGCGGCAGCGTGTGCAAGCGGTTCAACGCATACTCCGTAGCGCGAATATAGTTGATCACATCTGCAACATTCTGATTGGCATTTCTTTCAATCAGAGGATCCAGCACATCCTCCAGTGTCGCCTGCGTTCCTTCAATTTGCGAAGAAAGCAGCGCCTCCTTGCGAACATACATGGATACGAACAGGTTCATGTTAGGAATATTTGAGGATAATGCATCGAGCGCCGCCAGGGCTTTGGTTGCCTGTACCAGCGTCCGAATCATCTCCTCGTCCATATCCAGCACCGGCGGCAGCGAAGCAGGACGAAAAGACCGGTATGCCATCTCTCCACTCAAGTTTTTGATGTATTCACCGGCTCTTTCCATACGCACACCTCCAAATTGTAATAACACTTTTATTATGGCTCCTTTATTTTGATTTGTCAACCGAAATCAAAATAAAAAGTCTTCTTATTAGCGTTTCCGCAATTTTTTCAAAATATACCGCCTGTTTCTTCGATTTTGTTCCGACTTTCCATGGATTATTTATAAGCATCTCTTTTCAGCCTTTCCCAATCCTCATTTCCCTGCATATAGCTAAAGGTTTCATCTCCAAGAGATTTCAAAAGTTCCTGCTTTATACCGGCTGAAACATCAGGGGCAATTGACTTTAGCAGCATGTGCTGATAAAGCTTAGATTTTGTAAAATCACCTATGCTGTCCACACTATCCAATATTTCCCGCACGAGCCGTGCCGTCCATGCAGCATCTTTTTCCCAAGCTGCAACCTCCAGTCCAAAGCAAACCTCGCTATATCTGCCCATTTCAAATGCGGACGCAGCAGCGGACGAAATTTCAACCAGTTTTCTTGCCATTTCATGATTCTCATCTTCCATATATAGAATGCGCAAATCATTTAATGCCATTTGTATGTGCTGATATCCGCTGTAAATCAATTCCTCATATGCACGATAGGCTTCCGCCCGTTTCCCCGTTTTACTGTTCACAAGTGCTTCCTTGCGCTTGCGTTCCGGATTTTCCAGTGAGAAATAATCCAAATACTGCACTGCTTTTTCATAATTCTCCTGCCGAAAATACGCATGGAATAGTGAGTCCGCCGCCTGATTGCGCATTTGTTCATCCTCTGAGAGCAAACACCTCTCGAACCAACCGAATATCACACTGTCATACCTGTCTTTATTTGGCGGTTCTGTTGTCATTCGTTTTGCGTCCAGAATGACCGCCGCCGGCCAAATCAAGTTCTCACAATTGGGGTATTCCTCGATTTTTTCCTTTACGGAAAGAAATACATCGTGGAAGTCTTTGCTCTCCAAGTCCTTTTGAACCTTTGATAAATATTGGTCGATTTCTTCGTCTGTCAGTTCATCTTGAAAGGACAGAAGTTCATCTGTCGTAATCCCAAGCAGCCGCGCGATAGGAGCAAGCAAGGCGATATCCGGCATTGTGCTGCCTCTTTCCCACTTGTTTACAGCAGGAGCGGTTACACCAAGACATGCAGCCATCTCCTCCTGTGTCATACCTTTATTCTTTCTGTATTTTTTGATCACATTTCCTATCGTCATGTTCCGCTGTCTCCTCCACAATCTTTGAACCGCTTCTGTGGATAGTATAGTGGATTGGAGCTCAAAAATCTATTGAGCATCGATTAAATAATGGGAATTATTTTTAACCATTAGTTATGATCTTAGAATTTATAGCTTAATAAGCCCAAATCCCAAATTCTTTCGCCTAATGCTCCGCCAAAAGCGGCAAACCATTTTTCAGTGAATCAGCAGGGATAACTTTTTTCCGCAAAAAACACCTGCCAGACAAAATACAACACTTAAAAATATGTAAATTCCACCGGACAGATAGGCCTTGTTTTCAAACAGCGTAAACGCTTCAAGTGAAAAAGTAGAAAAGGTTGTAAATCCGCCGCATACACCTGTTTTCCAAAACAAGACAGTATTCGGAGATACTTCATTATTGCTGCTCACAATACCTGCAATAAATCCTATCAGCACTGCACCTGTGATATTTGTGAGCAATGTTAATATCGGAAAACCTGTTTTAACCGGCAAAAGGCTTATCGCATATCTTCCTGCTGCACCCAGCGCGCCGCCAAGAGCGACAAATAAGAAGCCCATGATTGATACCTCCTGCAGACCGCCATTTTTCTTTGAGTATATCAAAGACATCCTCTGCTTTCAATCACACATATGCAACCACAACAATGCTGTCACAGATAAAGAAAAATTCCCATAACCCCCGAAAACAGCAGCAACAGAATCGGGGAAAATGATTTCCTGCGGAATTTAGGATACACTGTCGCCGATACAGCAAGAACTGCAAAAACAATGCCGGCTTTCCAATCCAATAAAACAGCGTCGTGAACGGTTCGAAGATTGGCTATGGCACTCAAAAGCAGTATAAGCGCCGTCCCCAGAATCAGTCCTGTGACCACCGGACGTATTCCGCCTAATGCCGCCTGCACGCCGGCATATTTCATCACTTTTTTCAAGAGCGCCGCAATCAGCAGAATCACAACGAAGGACGGCAGGACTACCCCGAAGGTGGCCGCAAGTGCGCCCATAAATCCTGCCTGAGAGGCACCGATAAAGGTCGCCATATTGACGGCGATCGGCCCCGGAGTGCTTTCGGATACAGCGATAAAGCGGAGAAGCTGTTCTTCCGTCAGCCAACCATGCGACAGAACTTCTTCCCGTATCAGCGAGATCATGCCATAACCGCCGCCGAAGGAAACGGCTCCTATTTTCAAAAATGTCAGGAAAAGCCGAACGAAAATCATTTCCCCACCTCCGTTTTTCTGCGTTCCCACAGCCGTTTCACAAAATAGATGCTCAGGCCGATCACTGCGCCGATGAGGATATAGAAAACGGACGAAAAATTTATGGCAAACAGTGAGCATAACACAAGGCTGGCCGTTGTCAGAACGACGCATACAATGCTGCAGATCGTTTTCCGCATCTGCCGCAGCATTTTCAGCCCCGCCGACAGGATCAGAACGACTACGCCAATCTGAATCCCCTTGAAAGCCGCTGCCACCCACCGTATCTGCTGAAAAGCGTCAAAGAACAGCGAAATCACAAAAATAATCACAAAGGACGGAATACAGACTCCCACAGTTGCGGCAGCCGAACCGAGAACGCCGTTTTGCTGATAGCCGATATAGGTGGCGGCATTGATGGCGATCGGGCCCGGCGTGGATTCGGCAATGGCGACCATATCCGCAAATTCATCTGCTTGTATCCAGCGGCGCTTGGAAACAAATTCGTTTTCCAGCAGAGCAATCATGGCATATCCGCCGCCAAAGGTAAAGAGACCGATTTTCAGCATGATAAAAAACAGCTTAAAGGATTTCTTCATTCGATTTTCCATTCATATACCTCGAAATACAGCAGAGATAAAATACCTGTTCCAACCATAAGACCGTACAAACGATTAAAACCGAAAATTGCGTTCGGAAACATACGCCGCCCTGCCTCTCATTGATTCATTTACAGCATACCACTTGACGCAAGATAAGTAAAACAATATAATTGCCGTCCTGCCATATATTCCTTCATTTGGCATCACATATCTATCCCTTGAATTCAGAACATAAAAAAGAGACAACCCCTTTCCGGACTGCCTCCCTTTTCCTGACTATACTGTAAGCTGATATTGACTGTCTATTTCTTTTTATTAAAATGCTGAAAGAACCCGCAGGTTGACCGAAAACATCTCCGCCAAAGGAAACGTCGCCTTATGCGCGGGCGCCCTGTACTGTGACCTGCTTATCGTCAACAACTATCACTCCGGTCAGCTCTTTGCCAACTCTGGAAATCAAGCCCTGATCATGGGTCACAAGAAAGCACGTATGCTCTTTTCCTGCCTGATCCCATAGTTCTTTGGCGATCTGATCGTCTGCTTTATCCTTCGCAGGTTGCCCCGGAATGCTTATCATTCTGACGCCATCGGATTTCCAAGTGTGGCTTGTGGGAGCCCCCTCAACACCATATGCCCGATATTCAATCTCATTAATATCTAAGCCATATTTTTTTGCAGCCTTCTTTATCTGTTTCTTTCTTTTTTCCTCAAATTCCTTTACCGAAACATTTTCGGCATCAATAAACACTATTGTTTTAGAAGACATTCGGCACCTCCGTTCCGGTTGAAGCTTATCCCCCGATTCCGTTTCCTGTAATCATTCCCTTTCTCTTGCGGCTTGCATACTACTGTACTCATTTTACCCCCCCGATTCCTGCTGTCAACTTTTATTTTCACAGCGGCAGCCCGACGGCCATCGTCCGATGACGCCCCGAACTTTGCCTCTGACAGCAGGCACACCTCCTTTGGGGTGCCCTTATTCCGCACTAAACGATGCGTCGGTTGAAAAATCGGTGCAAAGAGGTATGATAATGACAAAGAGAGGTGCGGGGAATGGACGCAAAAGTATTCGGGGCATTGGGAATAGGCCCCGTCCCCAATTAAGAAAATGGCATGAAAAAAGAGCTGCCGCTTTCGCGACAGCTCCTTCTGATTCGTTATCACAGCTTCTAGCTTATCACATCGTAGCTGGAATTGTCCTTTGCATTATAGGTTCCGCTTGCCGTGTATCCGCTGGACGCATTGGCCTGCGTGGACATATAATAATTTACGAGAGAGAGGTTCCAGCCGATGGAGGAACCGTACTCGTCAAAGAATTTCTGCAGCTTGGACATGTCGGATTTCTTAAATGCGCCCTCGTCAAGCTTCATTTTGCCCTTCTCGTCAACGCTGATCCCGAACTGTGCAAGCGCATCTTTATTCTGTGCCGTCTTCTCCTTAATCCGCTCCAGATTCGCCGTCACGCCGGAATTATAGCTGCGGCCGGCCGCATCGAGCATGTTGTTATAGTGATCCGCAAAGCTTTTCACCGTGGCAAGAAGCACCTCGATATCATATTTCTCCTCGCCGTCCCCGTCCTTTATTTTTTCAAATAAGGACTCCGACGTGAGCTTCTCAATGTCTTTCTGAAGGGCAGCCGCATCGTCGTATGCCGCCTTGTCCTGCTGCGTGCTCTCCTCCACCTTGCTGCTGGCCGAACCTGCGGAAACGCTTGCGAAACCGAGGCGCGCCATCACCGTGGCGCCGTAGCTCATAGCGTCGTCCTTTGTGAACAGCTCCTGCACCTTGGAAATATCGGTGGCCTTCAGCTTATCTTGATTTAACTGCAGCGTGCCGTCCCGATTGACCGTAATGCCAATCTCCGCCAGCTTCTTGGCATTTGCCTCCGAGCTTCTCATCATACCGGCCACATGCGACGTCTGGCTCGTCAGGGTGGAATCTTTGGCCGCAGTGACAGTGTCGTTATACAGCGACACATAATTCTTTACCGCGGCGACCACCTTATCCGCCGCACTGGTCCCGCCCTCTGTCGTCACATAAGTATCCGCGTTCTGCAGTGTTGCAACAGTGCTCCTTAAGCTGGAAATGCCTGCGGTCAGATTGGAATTTGCCTCCTGCGCTTCCTTGGATACCTTCGGATACTTCTTCTCCTCCAGTATCTGGTCGAGTACGTTGCTGGTCCTGGCCGTCTTCTTGGAAGACGCCGCAGTCGTACTCTCCGCATTGCCGTAATAGCTTTTCAGCAGCTTGCCATAGCTTCCGTTCTTGATTGCCGCATAGTCGGAAAGCATATTCAGATTGCCGAGACTGCCTCCGGAAAGTCCCTGAAACAGGTAAGAATAGTCCTGATTTCCGCCACCTACATCAATACCAATACCCATATTATCACTCCTTTGATCTTGCTGATACTGATTGACACAAACATCCTTGTTTCCGTTATCTATTATATCGGCTTGGATCCTATAAAAGTTAACATGAGTATACCATTTAATTTAAAAAAACACAATAGATTCCTGCAAAACAACAGGGGGAAGCCGTTTCCCCCTGAAAGTCACATCATTTTCATAATCCAATAGAGCAGGCCCAGTATCCAGCTCGAGAACACTCCGTAGAGGATCACCGGCCCGGCTATGGTGAAGATCTTGCAGCCGATGCCGAAGACCTGTCCCTCCGCCTGAAACTCAATGGCAGGCGCAGCGACGGAATTGGCGAATCCGGTGATGGGCACCAGCGCCCCCGCTCCGCCCCATTTCGCGATCTTTTGGAAAATATGAAAGCCCGTGAGCAGAACGGACAAGAACACCAACAGCAGGGAACACCAGCTTCCCGCCGTCTGTTTGTCCAGCCCCAGACTCTCGGCATAATTTAAAATGAACTGACCGATGCAGCAGATGATGCCGCCTGTGAAAAAGGCCTTCAGCATCTGCAGAGCCAGATTGTGCGTGGGCGTGACCTCCTTCACATACTGCTCATACTCCTTCTGCTGCTTCTTACTGCTTTCTTCTTCCATGACTTAAGCGCTCCTTTCCGATATCGTTCACCAGTATGCGCAGTCACGGATTTTTTATGCATTGTCTGCAAGGTCACTTCTTCGCCAAATACTCGGCCACCACCTTCTCCTCCGAGAAGGGGAATTTGACGCCGTTCACTTCCTGGTATTCCTCATGGCCCTTTCCGATCAGAGCCACCATATCGCCGCTTCCGCAGTGGTCCAGCAGATAGCGTATGGCCTCCGCTCTATCGTCAATGACCAGATATTTTCCGCCGTAGACATTCAGTCCGCGGATAATGTCCGCATTGATGGCGTCCATGGATTCATAGCGCGGATTGTCCATGGTGAGGACCGTCAGCTGTGCATATTTCCCTGCCACCAGTCCCATGTCGTATCTTCTCTGCTTCGGCTTATTTCCGCCGCCGCCGAAACAACAGATCAGTCTCTTGGGCTCATACTCCTTCAGCGTCTCAAGAAGGCTCTCCATGCTCAGCGCGTTGTGGGCGTAATCGATCAGGAAGGTAGACGACCCTGACGCCTCCCGCAGCACCTGCGTCCGTCCCTTTACGCTTACCTCCGCAAGGGCTTTGACGATGCATTCCGTCCCGATTCCGATATCCGCCGTGATTGCTATGGCAGTCAGGGCATTCTCCACGTTGAAGCGCCCCGGCATATTTAACGTAACGAGCCCCTGCGCTCTTCCGGAAAGGGTGAACCTTGTGCCTAAAAGTCCCGGCTCCCAGATCTTCTCGATCCCGCTGCCGCAAAAATCCGCTTCCCCCACGGCAGATACCGTGATCCTGTCCTTGGCGTCCGCCGTGATCTCTTCCCAATGTTCGGCATCGATATTCACGACTGTCCTGTCTGCCTGGGAAAACAGCATCTTCTTGCAGGCCATATACTCCTCGAAATCCGCGTGCTCCCCCGCGCCGATATGGTCCGGAGAGATATTTAAGAACGCCGCATAGCGAAAAAGGATCCCTGCCGTCCTCCTCTGCTTCAGTCCCTGTGAGGACACCTCCATGACCACATGATCGCAGCCCTCCTCCAGCATCTGTGCAAAGAGCCGATGGAGCTCGTAGGACTCCGGAGTAGTGTTCTGCACGGGCAGCTTCTGCTCGCCTATGAATGCACCGATGGTGCCGATCATTCCCACCTTGTGGCCCGCTTCCTCCAGAATCTTCTTCACCATGTGGGTGGTGGTGGTCTTGCCCTTCGTGCCCGTCACGCCGATCATCGTCATTTTCCGGGCAGGATACCCGAACCATGCCGCCGAGAGATACGCCAGCGCTTCCCGGCTGTCGGCCACACTTATAATGACAGCCTCCACGGGCTCCTTAGGCATCTCCTCCACGACGATGGCCGCCGCCCCCGCCTGCACCGCCTGCGGAATAAATTTGTGTCCGTCCGCCTTTTCGCCCCGCAGGCATACAAACAGACCGCCGGGAACGACCTTTCTGGAATCGTAGGCCACCCCGGCTATCTCAAGCTCTCCCGCATCTGCCGTGCAGTGATATGTCAGATTTTCGAGCAATTCACTCAGCTTCATCATCATATTCCCCCCGGAAAACTACATGGGACGGCCCGATCATATGGACCTTATCCTGTTCGTCCCACTCCACGTGCAAGGTTCCGCCGATCTGCCACACATCTGCCTTCCGTCCGCACAATCCCAGCTTATGCGCCACTACCAGCGCGGAGCAGCAGCCGGTGCCGCAGCCGATGGTCTCTCCCGTTCCTCTCTCCCACTCGCGGATCTTGATATGGGAATCGTCCACCACCTGAGCGAAGGTCACATTGGTGCGATTGGGGAAGCATTTCCCGTTCTCCACCAGAGGACCGTACTTTGCCACGTCGAGAGACTCCACGTCCTCCGCAAGCAGAACGGTGTGGGGATTTCCCCAGGACAACGAGGAAGCCCGAAACACTCTGTCCGCCACCTCCAGCGGCTGATCGATAAATACGTCGGCCTCCGTGTCCACAGGAACCTTCGCCGCGGAAAACTGGGGCCTGCCGATGCAGGCATGGATATTGCTCACCCTGCCGTCCTCCACCGTGAGCGCAACATGCTGATGGCCGCCCAGCGTCTCGATGACAAGCTCCTCCTTTTTGGAAAGTCCCTGCTCATATATGAATTTGGCGGTACTGCGGAGCGCGTTTCCGCACATTTCCGCCTCCGTCCCGTCGGGGTTGAATATCCTCATTCTGAAATCGCAACAGTCAGAGGGACAGATCAGCACCATTCCGTCGGAGCCGATGCCGAAATGGCGGTCGGAGACCTTCCTTGCCAACTGATTGGGGCTTTCTATTGTCTGATGTACCGCGTCGATATAAACATAATCGTTCCCGAACGCCTGCATTTTAACGAATGAAAATTTCATGACCTACCTCAACGCCTGTTCCAGATCGGCGATAATATCTCTCACGTCTTCAATGCCTATGGATATCCTGATGAACCGCTCGTTGATGCCAAGCTTGCGGCGGATATCGTCCGGTATGGACTCGTGGGTCTGGGTGATGGGATAGGTGACCAGCGTCTCCGTTCCTCCCAGACTCTCCGCGAACAGGATCATCTTCACATCTGACAGGAGCCTGTGCGCCGTCTCCTCGCTGTCCAGCTCAAAGGAGATCATGCCGCCGATTCCCGCATAGTAGAGCTTCTTGACTCTCGGGTGCACCTTCAGCCACGCCGCCACCTCTCTTGCATTCTGATCGTGTTTGACCATGCGGAGGGAAAGCGTCTTGATGCCGCGCAGAAGCAGCCAGGAATCAAAGGGCGCGAGACCGTTGCCTCTGGACTTGATCTGCATTTGAAAATGCTCTGTCAGGCTCTTGTCCCGTATCACCACGATTCCTGCGATCACGTCGTTGTGTCCGCAGAGATACTTGGTGCCGCTGTGCACTACGATGTCTGCCCCCAATGTGAGGGGCTTCTGAAAATACGGTGTAAGGAATGTATTGTCCACCACGAACAGCAGTCCGTGGCGTTTGGAAATTTCGGCAATGGCCGGGATATCCGCCACCTTCATCATGGGATTGGTCGGCGTCTCCACAAAAAGCATCTTCGTCTCGGGACGTATGGCCGCTTCCAGCTTGTCCGTCTCCGACATATCCAGATAGGTAAACTCGCAGCCCAGATTGCTGAATATCTGCTCGCAGATACGGTAGGTTCCGCCGTAGATGTCATCTGAGAGGATCACATGATCGCCGGGCTTCAACAGGCCGAACACCGCCATATTGGCAGCCTGTCCGCTGGTAAAGGCAAATCCCTCCTCGCCTTCCTCCAGAATGGCCATGGTGCGCTCCAGCTCCTGTCTGGTGGGATTCTGAAGTCTCGAATAATTATAGCCCGTGGACAGGTCAAAAGCCCTGTGCCGGAAAGTCGCCGTCTGGAAGATCGGGAAGCTCACTGCGCCGGTGATAGGCTCGCAGCCCAGCCCGCCATGCACGACCTTGGAATCAAAGTGCAGATTCTCTTTTCTGTCATAGTCAGCGTAATAGCACTCTTCTCTCATTTGCTCCTCCTCCGTATTGCTTATTATGTACCCCCGGCCGCACAAAGCTGCGTCTGTGCCGAGAGGCTTTGGTAACTACAGATTGTGTATACTGTGTTGAATATACCACATTATGCTGTATTTTTCAAGACTTTCCCTTGTGGTTCTCCTGCTGCTTTTACTTGTCGCTCTCCTCCTCATGTCCCTCTCTGCCCGCTGTGGCGATCAGCGTCTTGTCCACATCTTCCTCATAATTTCTCATGGCCACCTCGATGGGAGTGGGATCCTTGGTCAGCCTTCTGCCGCCCACATGATTAAAGAACACCACGATACCCAGCGCAAGACCGACGGAATAAGACACCTCCAGCACGTTCAGTCCCTGGGGCTCCCTGTTCATGACCATTCGGTAGACCTGCGTGAACACCTCGTTGATTCCCACGTCATTGTGGTATGCCATGATGGTAAAGGCCGTGCCGAAGAAGCTGACGAGACACACCAGCGCCGCCTTCAGCCACTGAACGGGTCCCTTGTGCTTGTTCACCTCCACCCATTCCACCAGCACGTCCGACTCCCCCACGATGGAAACGCTTATGTTGGCGCAGGCATCTTCCATCAGCTCCACCAGCTTCAGCGTGCTGACCACGCAGCGCTTGCCGCCCTCCTTTGCAAAATGATGCACCTTCAGCGCCTTGAGCTTTGCGCTGATCGTCTTATCCGCGCACCGCAGGCTCGCCACATCGCTCAGATAGACGTCCGCGGACTGTACCTCCACGTTCCTGTCGCACTTTAAGTAAACATTTACATTCGCCATATCCGTTTCTCTCCTGCCAAACAAGCTACCGCACTACCTCGTGCAGTTCCGACCAGAAATAGAACAGGGAGCCGCACAGCTTCCCGAACGCCATGCCAAGCACCGCGATGCCGATGCCGTGGCGCAGGGAGATACGTCTGGTAAAGATCGGAATACTGTCCAGCATCTCGGCGATGGCCAGTGCAAGACAGCCGATGAACATTCCCGCAAAGAGGCCGTAGATTGCCTGCGCTGCATTTCCCACAGCCCACAGAACCTGCGTCCGCTCCGGAAAATGCTGCTGCCACCAGGCGCCGAAACAGCAGTATTCTGAAAATATGCTGAGTATGCAGCCCGCGACGGTGCCGAAAATCACCATCTCCTCATACAGCACCACTTTTCTGCCCGTGTGCGTCTTTCCCGCAAAACGGGGCACCAGTCCCACGGCCACCAGCACGGTGAACACGCCTGCCGCCGCCAGCAGTCCGTAGCTTGCGCCGAAAACGATCAAAAAACAACTCCCTGCCATACCGATCCACCCTTCCTGACTTGTCGGAAAATCACAGGCAGTAGTCTTTGCAGAAAACAAAAAAATATACGGCATCGGCGCAACAACGCCAATGCCGCATCAATGCTTTAAACCTCTCACACTTTACCACAGAGGGGCAAAGCTGATATTTAAGTCCACCTGCCCGCTCACTCCCTGTACCGATCCCGACTGGGAGTACTGCCACACCTTGTACTCATACGGGTAATACAGCGTATCGCTGTAAGCGGCGAACCACTTGTCATAATCCTCCAGCGCCGGCAGATCCAGCATCAGCGCCCCCATCTCCGTATTGTGATAGATCATGGGACGGTAGCCGGCATTCGCGATGGTCTGACAGAAGAGCTGCGTGAACCTCGTCCGTTCCTCCACGGAGATATTGTTCATTCGCCCGCCGTTTCCGCTCACTTTCTCCACGTCGAACACCACGGGACATTCCACCTTGTAGGGCGCGATCTTTTCCAGCACGAAATTGGCCTCCTCCAGCGCTTCCTCCTCCGTAATGGCCTGGCTGTAGATATACACTCCCACCTTGATGCCTGCAGCAAGCGCCCCCTGAATGTTGGCCTCGAACCGGTCGTCTTCCACCAGCTCTCCGGTTCCGTAGCCTCTGTTTCCCACGCGAATGAACGCAAACTCCACGCCGTCCGCCGCCACCAGATTCCAGTCGATCTCGCCCTGATGCTTGGACACGTCGATTCCCTTGTGGGAGATCACCTGCCCGTCCTCCATGTACTGAACCTCTCCGCTCTCCAGAAAATTCAGGTTCTCCGTCAGCAGGGAGCTCTGCGCCAGCTCGCGGTTGATGGGAACAAAATGATAGGTTCCGCCGCTGACCACGATGATCTCGTCCGGATAAAAGGGCCGCAGCGTCTCCAGCACCGTCTCGCCCTCGGACAGCCCCGTCCTGATCGTATTCAGCACGTCCTGCGAAGCGCCCTCCTGCGCGGCCAGCACAGCCTCGGCCACCTTTGCGTCCAGCTCCTCCTGAGAGTACATCACCGCACCCGACGCCGCTTCCACGGCATTATCTCCGCCCGGCACCGCCTCGCCGCCTGTCTGCACTACATTGCCGTCCTCGTCCAGAGTCAGACTGTTCACAGGCACCTCGGACGGCTTATGAAATTTCATAAAAAGAGTCAGGCACCCGTACATGACCCCCACCAGAACGACAAAGCAGACCGCCATCGCCAGAAGCTGATTCCTTCTCCTGCGCCTTCCTCCCTGTCCGCGGCGTCCGTCCCGCGGGGCCTCTCCGCCTTTTGGGGCCTCTCCGCGCTGTGCGGCTGTGGTCCGAAACTCTCTGAGCGTCCTCTTTTCCATTTTATCCTCCGCCTCTCTTTCACTTAAATATATATTAAATGAAATCCCACATATTGAAAAGCGGAAAATTTTAGTTTATAAATTTTTAAGTATCATATCCCTGTGCTTCGATTTCTGCAGGATTTCCGTCAGATTCCTGCCCGTTCCCGCATTCTCAGCAGGATCTTTTTCTCCATGCGGCTCACCTGCACCTGACTGATTCCCAACAGGCCCGCGATCTCCACCTGCGTTTTGTTCTGAAAATACCGCATATAGATCAGCTCCCGTTCCGACGGCTCCAGACTGTCCATGAGCTGGGTCAGCAGCATATGATTCAGGAGCTGTTCCTTCTCCGGATCGCCGCTTTCCGAGACTCCCACCATACTGCTGCCCACGCTTCCGCTTGCTCCGCGCACCACCTTGTCCACCAGATAGACCTCGCTGCCGTCGTCCTGATAGACGGCGCTGTAGATCGATTCCACCTCCACGGCGGCCTCCATGGCGATCACGACTTCCTCGGAGGACAGTCCCGTCTCCTCCACCACCTCCTGCAGAGTCGGCTCCCGTCCCTTTGCCGCCTGAAGCTTCTGCCTTGCCAGCGTCACCTTCAGCCCGTTCTCCTTGATCGTCCGCGACACCTTGACCGGTCCGTCGTCCCGAAGAAACCGCTTGATCTCTCCCGCTATCATAGGCACCGCATATGTAGAAAACTTTACCCCCAGGCTCAGGTCGAACTTGTCGATGGCCTTCATCAGTCCTATGACGCCGATCTGAAACAGATCCTCCAGGTCATGTCCCCTTCCCGCAAAACGGCGGACAATGTGGTGCACCAGCCCCAGATTTTTTTCTATCAGTACTTCTCTTGCATCTTTTTCTCCGGCCTGTGACCTTTCGATCAGTACTGACAGTTCCTCCATATTTCACGCCTCACTGCCAATCTGTTCTTCGACGCCCAGCCTTTTCGACATGCGCACCTCCGTGCCCTGCCCGGGAGTACTGATCACCTCAAGATCGTCCATGAACGCCTCCATAAAGGCAAAGCCCATACCGGACCGCTCCAGCTCCGGTTTGGTGGTAAAAAGAGGCTCCATGGCCTTCTCTACGTCCTCCATGCCTTTCCCACGGTCCGTGACAAAGATATGCAGCAGATCCTTTTCCAGCACGCACCGTATCTGTACCTTGCCGGTCGGAACGTTTCTCTGCTCCTGCTGCCCGCCGTCCGTCCTGCCGTATCCGTACAGGTTCTCATACCCGTGAATGATCGAGTTCGTCACCGCTTCCGACACGGCGGTCTTAATATCCGCCAGCTCCTCCAGCGTGGGATTCAGGTGCGATACGAACGCCGCAACGGCCACTCTGGCAAAGCTCTCGTTGTCCGAGACCGCGTCAAAGATGATTTCCATTTCATTTCTCATGATTCCAGTACCTCCACAATCTTATTCAATCCGGATACCTTCAATATCCGCTGTATCTGCCTGTCCGCGTGAATCGCATAGACCTTCCCGCCGAAGCAGGAAATCTTTCTGTAGCGCCCCATGATGATGCCGATTCCGGACGAATCCATGAAGCGGGTATTCTCAAAATCGAACACAACATGACAGACCTCCTTCCGCAAAAGATGCCTGTCCGCAGTTTCACTGATAAAACCCGCCTGATGGTGGTCTATCTCCTCCGGCAGCCTTATCATCAGGCAGTTGTCGATCACCTGAAAGTCCTCCGATCCCATATGATCCATATGACATCCTCCTTTTCATGCCGGGCAGGCCGCGCCTGCTTTGCCTCCGGCCGCAATTTGAATATGAAATAAAAGCATAAAGAAAGAACCCCCAGTCTCCCGCGGGTTCTCTTCTTCCGTACCTTCTATCCTGTTTTCACCGATGTATCTCTGTCCGCCGCTCTCTTATTCCGCCGGACTTAACTCATCTCTATATCTCTGGGCGCTCCTCGCCACGGTGGTCCCGGGGAACAGCTCAATCACCTTGTCATAGGTGGCAACGGCGTTCTCGGTATCTTCATTCCTGTGGTACGCTCTTGCCAGCTGGAACAGGGCGTCCGCATTGGCCTCGTCATAGTAGACCGCCTTGGTCAAATTCTCTATCGCCGCCGTAAAGTCGCCTTTGTTAAAGGCATCGTTCCCCTCCGTGTAGTAGGTCTGGGAGAGATCCGGCCCTATGGCCGCCAGCAGCATACGGTACAGGCTCTGGAAACCTTCGGAGGTCTCCTCGATGTTCACGGACTGTGCAATCGTCTCCAGGTTCTCCGCCGTAGCCTGTACATCTTGATTCTCCAGGTAGGAGGAAGCCGCAAGCAGCAGCTCGTCTATGGTGTGCAGAGTACCGTCGGCCCCCACAATATTCTCCAGCTCCTGATTCAGATCCTCATTCTGTCCTGTCAGCTTCTCCACTTCCGCCTCCAGCTCCTGTATTCTCACGGCTCTGGCGTCGGACTCGTTGCTGATCTTGGTGATGGTCTTCTGAGACTCGTTCTTGGCGTTGGCCTGTGCCGCCGGCACCATGAGGAAATAGGTGGCCGCAAGACCGATGATGACTCCCAGACCGAGATTGATTAGTGTGGAGGCTCCCGTCCTCTTGGGCTCCTTCATATTCAGAGGCTGAATGATGATTTCATTGTCGCTCTGATAGCGCACGGATTCGTCCTTTTTCCGCTTGGCGGGCTGGTGCGCCGTCTCGTCAGGCACAAGCATCATCTCCACCTCTTTCAGATAGCGGAGCGTCTGTGTGTTGTTCCTGTCAATGTCGATGCATTTATGCAGCTCGCGCTCGGCCCGCTCCCACTCCTCGCTGTCCATATACAGCAGGGCAAGAAGCTGATGCGCGCGGACAAACCTGTGATTCAGAGAAAGCACCTTTTTAAGCTGTATCACGGCAAGGTCTTTGCTGTCCTGCATACAGTACACAAGCGCCTGATTATATTTCTTGATGGTCTGGTTGAGCGCGTCCAGTCTCGAAGAATTGGACTGCAGCCTGTTGATATAATCGTCGGCCACATTTTTCTCGGGGCGCAGATTCTTGCTGATGACCCACTCGCTGAGCGCAGCCACCACCTCGCCTGTCTCAAAATACACAAGCCCCAGCAGATTGCGGGCCTCTATGTTGTTCTTATTGAATTTTAAGCTCTGCCGCAGACTGGTGATCGCACCCGTCAGGTCCCTCACTCCTGCCTTTTCCAGCCCTTCGTTGTAGTACATGTTTGAAACATACATGATCTTTTTGTACAGGGCGACGTCTGCTCCGCAAGCGGTGCAAAAATCATGTTCTGATAAAAGACAGCCGCAGTTGTAACAAAACATTATCACACCTCGTTAGATTTTTCTTCCGATTCTTTCAACATTTTCACAAGTAAATCTGCCATATCGGTCAAATCCTGATTGTAGATGGCTTCTTCCGCATCCTCCACCTCAAGACTGGGATGAAACTTTTTCAGTTCTTCTTCAAAATTTATCATGGCTAACCAACTCCTTTATCTCGCCTGCCAGATACAGGCTTCCCGCCACATAGATGCGCTCCCCCGCGCTCCTGCTCTCCAGAAGTCCCCGCAGCGCAGCTTCTACGCTGGGGTAGACATCACATCGGCAGTCGGGATATGTGGCAAAAAGCTGCCGCAGCGTCTCAAGCGGGACGCTGCGCTCCGAGCGCATGTGGGCGACGGCTATCCGATCGAACAATCCGGATCCCGCCAGCTTCTCTACCATACCGTCGTAATCCTTGTCCTTCATCACGCCGAACAGAAGACTTCTGGACGTCCTGCCGTCCAGAGCCACAGACTCCAGAAAGGCTCTGACGCCGTCTTCGTTGTGGGCGCCGTCCACATAGACCTCCGGCAGAACTTCTTCCATTCTTCCCGCCCAAAAGCAGGACGCCACGCCCTTTCGGACATGTTCGGCCGAAATTGTCTTCCCGCCGTCCAACACCTCAACGGCGCGGACCGCCAGCGCTGCATTTTCCATCTGATATGCGGCAATGGTGTGCAAAGTAAGGCTAATATAACCATAATACCCAGAGTGCAGCGAAAAATCAATGGTTTTATTCAGAAATTTTGAGAAACTATAGTCGTTTTTCGACACAAAATACAGGGGAATGCCAAGCTTCGCAGCCGTTTCTTTGAAAACCTCCGTGGTCCGGGCACAGGTATCCCAGCAGACCGCGGGCGCTCCCGCACACATGATGCCCGCCTTTTCCCCCGCGATCTGCGCCAGAGTATTTCCCAGATACTCCACATGATCCATGCCGATTCTGGTGATCACGGACAGCACCTTCCCCGAGACGGCGTTGGTGGCGTCCAGTCTGCCGCCCAGTCCCGTCTCCAGGATACAGTAATCCGGCTGCCGCTCCGCAAAATAGAGCACCGCCATGAAGAACAGGTATTCAAAATAGGAGGGATGATAAGCGTCCCCGTCCAGTCTCTCATAGATATGGAGAAAGAGCCGCAGGAAATCCTCTCGGGAAATCATCTCGCCGTCCGAAACGAAACGCTCTCTGATATCCGCAAGGTGCGGGGAGGTGAACATTGCCACCCTGTATCCGGCCGCCTCCAGAATACTGCGCAGATAAGCGCAGACGGAGCCCTTCCCGTTGGTGCCTGCCACGTGAATGATCTTCATTTTTTTGTCGGGATCGCCAAGGCTGTGGAGAAATGCCTTCGTTTCCTCTATTGTGTGCTTTGTCGTGAAGCGGGGAATCTCTCCGATGTAGCTTTCCGCCTCCTCAAAGGTCGTGATGGTACGTTTCTGCAAGATCGTATCCTTTCCGGCAATCTTATTTTTCCGGTCCGTATCCGTCTCGGATCCTCCGCCGGAGCTATCCAAGCTGTTCCAGACGCAGGTTCACCTGTTCCATCATCTGGGTGTATTTCGCCAGTTTTTCCTTTTCCTCGGCAATCTTAGCCTCCGGCGCCTTGGCGAGGAATTTCTCGTTGGAGAGCATTCCGTTCACGCGCTTCAGCTCTCCCTCCAGACGCTGCTTTTCCTTGTTCAGACGCTCGATCTCCTGCGCGATATCCACCAGCTCCGCAAAGGGAATATAGAGCGTCGCGCCGGGGATCACTACGGACACGGCGTCCTGCGCAATGCCGGACTTATCCCGCTGCATGGTCACCTCTCCGGCATACGCCAGCGAGGCAAAAAACAGCCTGCCTTCGGTAAATGTCCTTAAGATCTCCTCATTCTCGCTGACCACGAACACAGCGGCCTTCCGGCTGGGAGCAACGTTCATCTCGCTGCGGACGTTCCTGATGCCGCGCACCGCCTCCTTGATGGTCTCGATGTCCTTCTCCTCCTTGGCAAAGCTGCGGTCCTCGCGGTACTCGGGCCACCGGCTGATCATGATGGACTCCTCCTCGCTCTGCAGCGTGCAGAAGATCTCCTCTGTGATGAAGGGCATATAGGGATGCAGCAGCTTCAGGGCGTCGATGAGCACCGTCTTCAGCGTCCAGAGAGCCGCGTTCCGGCTTGCCGCATCGCCTTCCGTGTACAGGCGGGGCTTGACCATCTCAATGTACCAGTCGCAGAATTCGTCCCAGATAAAGTCATAGACCTTTTGCACGGCGATACCCAGCTCAAAGTTCTCCATGTTGTCGGTAACGTCCTTCACAAGCGTATTCAGCTTGGAAAGGATCCACTTATCCACGGGCTGCAGATCTGCCGCCGAGGCTTCCGTCACCTGTGTGTCGCCCATATTCATCATGATAAAGCGGGAAGCGTTCCACACCTTGTTGGCAAAGTTGCGGCTGTTCTCCACTCTCTCATAATAGAAACGCATGTCGTTGCCGGGCGCGTTTCCCGTGATCAGCGTCAGCCGCAGTGCGTCTGCGCCGTACTTGTCGATAATCTCCAGCGGGTCGATGCCGTTCCCCAGGGATTTGGACATCTTGCGCCCCTGGCTGTCCCGCACCAGGCCGTGGAACAGCACGGTCTTAAAGGGCTTCTCCCCCATCTGCTCGTAGCCGGAGAAGATCATGCGAATGACCCAGAAAAAGATGATATCATAGCCCGTCACCAGCACATCGGTGGGATAGAAATATTTCAGGTCCTCGGTCTGCTCCGGCCAGCCCAACGTCTCAAAGGGCCAAAGGGCGGAGGAGAACCAGGTATCCAGCGTGTCGGGGTCCTGCGTCAGATGCGTGCAGCCGCATTTGGGGCAGGCCTTGGGCTGCTCCCGCGCCACAATAATTTCGCCGCACTCGTCGCAGTAGTAGGCGGGAATCCTGTGGCCCCACCAGAGCTGACGGCTGATGCACCAGTCGCGGATATTGTCGGTCCAGTTGTAATAGGTCTTCTCCATACGCTCGGGAATCAGCTTGATGTCGCCGTTCTTTACAGCCTCCACCGCGGGCTTGATCAGCTCGTCCATCTTCACGAACCACTGCTCCTTTACCAGCGGCTCGATGGTCGTCTTGCAGCGGTCGTGGGTACCCACGTTGTGGGAGTAGTCCTCGATCTTTACCAGAAGTCCCTGTCTGTCCAGTTCCTCCACGATGGCCTTTCTGGCCTCATAGCGGTCCATACCTGCGTATTTTCCGCCGTTCTCATTAATCGTGGCGTCATCGTTCATCACATTGATGACGGGAAGGTCATGCCGCTTTCCCACCTCAAAGTCGTTAGGGTCATGAGCGGGCGTAATCTTCACTACGCCGGTACCGAACTCTCTGTCAACATAGGTATCCGTGACAACGGGAATCACGCGGTTCATGATGGGGAGCATCACGCTCTTTCCGATCAGATGGCTGTAGCGCTCGTCCTCCGGGTGGATTGCCACCGCCGTATCGCCCAGCATGGTCTCGGGACGGGTGGTGGCAAAGGTCAGAAACTCCGTCGTGCTGGGAGTGCCGTCCTCATTCATCACAGGATATTTGATATGCCACAGGTGTCCCGCCTGTTCCTGATATTCCACCTCCGCGTCGGAAATGGAGGTATTGCACACGGGGCACCAGTTAATGATCCGCGCACCCTTGTAAATGTACCCTTTCTCATGCATTTTCACAAAGACCTCGGTCACTGCCTTGTTGCAGCCCTCGTCCATGGTAAAACGCTCTCTGTCCCAGTCGCAGGAGGAACCCATCTTCTTGAGCTGTGAGATGATTCTTCCGCCGTATTCCTTCTTCCAGTCCCATGCCCTCTCCAGGAACTTCTCTCTGCCCAGATCGTGCTTGTCGATGCCCTGCTCCTTCAGCGTCTCAATGATGCGCACCTCCGTGGCGATGGAGGCGTGATCTGTGCCGGGCTGCCACAGAGCGTTATAGCCCTGCATACGCTTAAAGCGGATCAGAATATCCTGCATGGTATTGTCCAGGGCATGTCCCATGTGGAGCTGCCCCGTGATATTCGGGGGCGGGATCACTATGGTAAACGGTGTTTTGGAATGGTCTACCTCAGCATGGAAATATTTCTTGTCCAGCCACCTCTGATAAATTCGATCCTCCAGACCCTTGGGGTCGTAGGTTTTTGCCAGCTCTCTGCTCATTGTCTGATTGCTCCTTTCCGTTTTCTGCCGCTTTATGCTGCAGGATTTGATGCAGAATGTTTTCGGTCGTCAAAAACGCCCTCTGCCGATGTCATCGTATCGGCAAAGGGCGTCGTAAACGCGGTACCACCTTTGTTTCCGGTCCGTCTCGCAGCGGACCGTCTCACAGACTTCCTGCAAAGTCTTATCCTATAACGGGGATAACCGTGAGGACTTACGGTCCGGACAGACATTTCCGAGAAGCGACATTCCAAATCGCCCGCGGTCTGTATCCGGCTTTGAGTCCTCCGGCTCGGAAGCCACCTTCCGTATTCCTTCCTTCAAACGGCCTCTCAGCGCCCTTCGGCAGCCGTCCTCTCTGGCAAGGGGCAATACGTACTCCTCTTCGTCACAGCCTTTTCACTCATTATTCCATGTTTGAATATTAGTCTATCCGAGACAGAGTTGTCAAGTGTTTTCTTCCTGCCGATCAGCTTGTGCACCTTTCCCCACTCAAGTGCTTTGCCTATTGAAAATTCGATACCAGTCGGCATAAATACAGCATGAAACTATCTGGTTTTGTATAATTGAGCTGCCAAAAAACAATTAAATCTTACATATCAGTAAAACTGTCCTGCTCTGACTCTTTTATTCTTCTATCGCTATCTCGGTCTGTAAAGATCTGTATTCCACCGCCCAGATAATAAATCAGTGCGGCAATCAAGATCCCCCCAAGACCCGCACGACAGAAATTCTTTTCTGCACCCAGTGCCTTTTGCCAAATCGTATAATCGGCTACCACTTTGCTTTGATCAAATTCCGGATCCCAGTTGTACCATACTGTATTCAACGGTTCCCCGATTGCGATCTGCCCTGTAAAAGAAACTTCTGCAGCATCACCATTCACAATTTGTTCCATCTCTTTTAGGGACTCTTTGTCATTGAGCAATACTCTGATGTATTGATCGTCAGAGATAGGAATCGTATAGTAGTAGTAATCTTCTCCTCCCTTGATAAATCCGCCGCTGGTTCCTGACGCACGCCGGTTGTTAAAAACATGAACCGTAACACAATCTGTGATTGTTCCTTCCACATACTGATTCATTTTAATATTTTGTTCCGAAAGCTTTGCTAAATCCAATGGCGGATAATAAGAAAAAAGCTTAAATCCGTTGACAAGAAGCATCAATAAACTGATCACTCCGATCAATATACTGACACATGCCGAAGTTGGAATATGTATATTTTTCACTTCTCCCTACCCCTGTTTTATGCATTCAACTTTATTACAGAGTTATTTATACTCCATTGTATAGGCAAATGCTCTTTGTGGTCAAGTCGCAATAGTATTGTTGCTCTTTATCATTTTATCCCTTCCCACCACGAACTGGACAACACCAAGTCCCACATTTTCCGCTCTCTGACAAATAAAAAGGCGGCTCAAAAGCCGCCTAAGAGGTCAATATGGAATTAAAATTGTAACCTGTGCGCCGCCAGTCTTTTCTGAATTGTTTAGAATGAGCTGCCCGCCATGTTGTTCAACAATAGACTTTGCGATAAAAAGCCCCATTCCAAAGTGAAGGTTAGAGCTGCGGCCATGATCTGCCATATAAAACTGTTCTTGCGCGTGCAATAAATCTTCTTGTGAAAAGCCGGGGCCTGCATCCGTTACCGTGATTTTCAAATCGTCTTTATCGCCTGTCACGGAAATATGGATAAAACTGCCCTGCTGGGAATAATCCAGCGCATTATTTACCACATTCATAATCGCCCGTTCCATCAGCAGCTTATCCGCAGATAATGCGACAGGCAAGTGATCTGATTCCATCTGCAAACCGACTTTTTTCGTCTGGCACAGAGCGCTGACTTGCCCCCGCAGCTGTTCCACAAAAGCAGACAGACTGATATTCTCTATGTGAAGCTGATAGCCGGCCGCTGCCCGTGAAATGTCGATCAATGTCCGAATGTATAACTGCATCTGTTCAGAACTGCTGCTGATATATTCCGCATATAAACGCTGTTCCTCGTCCAACTTTGTTTCCCTGATAAGGTCGGTATTTCCCTGAATGACTGTCAGCGGTGTTTTCAAATCGTGAGCAAGCGCGGCAATCTGCTCTTTCTGCATCTGCTCAGCT
Organism: uncultured Acetatifactor sp.; assembly: GCA_947624245.1. Classification (GTDB taxonomy): domain Bacteria; phylum Bacillota; class Clostridia; order Lachnospirales; family Lachnospiraceae; genus Acetatifactor. The sequence continues at coordinate 25,044 of CANQJL010000032.1, forward strand.
TTCCACTGTTGCTCTAAAGATGCTTTCAGGCTTTCTTTCATGCGGGAAAAGGAAATCAGCACATCTTCAAATTCTTTGATTCCTGAATGGCCTATCTCAAAATCAAGATTCTGCTCTGCTACCTCTGAAGTGGCGGTAAACAGCGGAACAAGTTGTAAGCGAAGTTTTTTTGCAAATCCGGCTGTAAGAAACAGACAGACAAAAATCTCTCCCGCTGCAATCAGCACAATCAGCAAAATATCCGGAGAGGGCAGATGCTTATTTATCCACTCGTTTGTATATTGCGCTCCGATATAATATTGCAGGACGACATACTCATTTTCGCGGGTGACAAACAAATATCCTTTTTTCAGGGTTCGGTCGCCGGCACCTGTGGTCGCATAACGCTTGGCCTGCTCCAAATCGTTTTCATCTAAGGTGGCATCAATAAGCCGGTAGTTTTTATCAAACAGCGCATATTCAATCCCTGCCGGTATCTGCACATCGTAAAAATCGGGCGCAGATGCGAGAATCGGCGCAAGTTCTTTCGCCCTGAGTTCTGAATAGTTCCCATAAGTGGTAAGACCTAGAGATGTACTGAAGGTCAAAAGCAGAAATGGAACGGCGGCCGCGCTAAACAGACCGCCCAGCAGCAGAAGTAAGAAACGCCTAAAGGCTGTTTTCAGTGAAGTCGGTTTCTTTATTCCCATTTGTACCCAATCCCCCATACCGTTGTAATCGGCTGAATATCAAAATGGCTCAGTTTCGCCCTGATATTCTTAACGTGGGTGGCAATCGTAGAATCATCGCTTTCCCCATCCAAACTGAAAACAGCTTCGTATATCTGTTCTCGTGTAAATACCTGCCCTTTATTACGGGCAAGAAATTCACAGATCATGTATTCACTTTTGGTAAGAGACACGGTTTTCCCATCTGCCTGTACCGCTTTGGCCGACAAATCAATTTTAATACGGTCAAAGTTCAGGCAGCTATGGTGTTCTCTCCGTTCCCGTCGTATATGGGCGTTTACTCTGGCGCGCAGCTCCGGAATACGGAAAGGTTTTGTCAGATAATCGTCAGCGCCCAGCCCCAAGCCAAAGGTAATATCATTCTCCATTGTTTTAGCCGTAAGGAACAAAATCGGGCAATCAACCATACCTCGGAGCTTTCCGCAGAACGAAAAACCATCGATTCCGGGCATCATAATGTCCAGTATGATTAAATCATAGCGGTTCAACTTATTAAGCGGCACCTGTTCCGCAGACGTATAGCCCGCTACCATGTGGCCGTCCTTTTGCAGTCCGTTTTTAATCAGCTCTAAAATGGGCTGTTCATCATCTACCGCAAGAATTGCAGCCATTTTTACCGCCCCCTTTATCGAAAATCACTTTTTTTCATTATACCACAAGTCAAGATAGATTACTGTACCCTTGCGATATAGTATTGATTAATCTTTCCGAAAATGTTATCGTCTTACTCATCATTCTTTCGTCCCTCCCAACGAGAAAACCAATGGAGAATTGCAAACAAACTGCCAGCAGATAACGCACTAACTAAAACCCAATGCATGGCATTTGCAGCCAGTTTACCGGTCAACACATCATGCACCCAATTTACAGACCATGAAAAAGGAATGTACCGCCACAGACCATGTAATTCAATGTTGCTGTATAAGACACATTGCAGGCATTCAAATACGCCCCAAAGCATGGAAATGCCCAACCCAAATTTCAGACTAAGGAACAGGTGCAGTGCGTATATTACAAAGCTGCCCATTGCCAGCCCCAGCACGGATTGTATCAGCAGACCCCACGGGCTCATTTCTGTCCGGCTCATTCCAGCCCCAATCGCAAACAGCGCAAAAAGCAACGCCAAAGAAAAGATACCAGACAGATACAGAGCAGCAAATTTCGCCAGCAATATTTTCCGGCGATCCGGCACCGCCAGCAGATTTTGAAAATGCGAGGCCCGTTCTTCCTGCGTGATGTTCAGACCGACAATCATGCTTATCAAAGGCGGAAATGCCATTGCGGTGAGTTCCAGGAGCAAGCATAATCTTTTCAATTCATCGACATTCTTATAAATCAGGAAGTAAAACACAAACAGAATGGCTCCCGCCATAGGGAACGCTGTATGAATACCAAAATAAAATGTATGCCGCTGTTTTATAAAATCGGCACGAATCAGAGCAAGCATTCCCATCTACTTTCTCTCTTTCTTTGAAAAATTAGCTGCATCCCAAAGAGTGAGCAGGATATACAGAATTACGGAGAATACCAGCGGCAGCAAAACGCTCCATGAAAAAGCCGCTGTACCTGCAAAGGTTCCGTTGCTTTCGATTCCCATAAGCAGTTCCGCCGTTTTTGCGGCCCAGCAATAGGGGCATATCCATGCAAGAGCTGTATTTCCAATCAAGCTGGGTACGAGAATGCCAAGCAAGGTATTAGCCACAATCGGGAGCAGCAATCCGGTTTTGCGAGCCAGAAACAGGCAGAGGGGGACTTGCCAGATCGAGGCAATCGTCAAGGCGACACTTCCTATAAAGTTTCGTCCCATGGAATACACAGCCAGAGCCGGGGAAAGCAAATTGCTTACCGCTGCAAAAATGGCCAAGAATACCGCAGCCGTAAGTAATTTCTCAATCAGAATCAATACTTTTGCATATTCAAATTGTTTTAGGTTCACAGGTGCAGATAATACAGAATAGTACTTTCCGGCCCGTTCTTCTTTCTGATGGGTAAGGGAACACAGGATTGCAATCGTTCCGGGAAGAAGAAACGCATACCACCAGTAAAAGGTCATATACTGAAAGCCATAAAAGCCGCCGACAATCCACGCAAAGAGGGCTGTCAAAAAGGGGGCAGTCAGCAGCAGCTTATTTGAAATTGTCCGCTTGAATTTAAGATGTTCTGCCTTTAGGTAATTCATCTTTATACCTCATTTCCGCGCTGATCTTTGCGCATAACGAGTTTGTGGCGGCGCTTTACCACGTCCATAAATAGCTGTTCCAGATTTTCGCTGGTGCGAAGTTCATTCTCATATCCCAGCACACCATCAGCAATGATGCCTACATGATCGGCAATCTGC
>CANQJL010000033.1 GCA_947624245.1 uncultured Acetatifactor sp.
TTTGCAGGCTTCCAAAGCATTATCCAGAGCATTTCCAAGAATGATGCCAATATCATAGCTCTGTATCCTCAGCTTTTCAGGAAACAGCAGCTGATCCGCATGGAACTGTAAATCCGGCAGAGTGCGCATGATCTCATGGTATTTCGTGTTCAGCAGCGTATCGACCACTGCATTTCCTGTCTTATACTGAAATTCCAGGCGGTCAAGGGTCTGGCTTAATCCGGACAGGTAATCCCGCAATTCCTCATTGCTGCCGCTGTCCGCAAGCTGCATAATCACGGTAAGGGAATTTTTCATATCGTGCTTCATTCCCCGAATGCCGGAATACATACGATCCATTTCCGCAATATGCTCCTGCATACTGTCAACCTGCTTTTCTAAAATGATCCGGCTGCTTTTTTCCCTGTTCCTGTCGATCATATCCTGAAACAGTCTGACATCGCTTAAAATAAATACCAGGCATAACAGCAAAATCGCCGGAATAATGAAAAGCAGCAGTGGCGATGCCATATATATTTGCCCGTTCTCTATATAGAGGTAGGTCTGCAGCAGAATACAGATCAGCAGGCTGACCAGGCCAGGCGCAAGCAGGAAAAGAAGCTCTGTGCGTCCTATGGCATAATCCTTTTCCCTGAAACTCCGCACAATTTTTCTAAATACTACTACCGGCAGGGCAACCGCCACAGCGCACAGCAGCATTTGTGTCACGATATAAGTAACAGTATGCAGATTTTCAAACAGGCGGACAGAGCGGATATATCCTTTTCCCATGCACCAATTCCAGAAATCCATTATCGGAGAATAAATCTCTCCCACAATGCAGGCGCAGAAAACACCAATCTCACATACTGCCATAAATGTAATCACAAGAAACCCCGTAACCGCTTTGACTGCCTTATAAAAGAACAAAGCTGCCGCAGCTAAACCAAGAAACGTAATAAAATGCGTTTCGATTGTCCTTCTGTCCCCATACCCCGACGGCAGGCACAAGCTCAAGCATAATTTCAGCGCCACATAAAAAGCTGCCACGCAAAAGCGGTTTCCAGTCTTTCCCTGCCCTCTGCCCTCCAAAAAGCTGCCATAAAAATATTGCAGGCAATACCCCTGAAATATCCACATCAGGAGCAGCACACCGTTGTTTACTGCATCATACGCCTCATTCATATGCCGCACCTCCATTCCGCAGATACCGCATATATGCTTTGACAAACTCCTGATATTTCTCTTTTGCCAGATATACCCTTTCCCCGTTGTCCATCTCGATCATATCGCTGCTGTATTCTGCGATATGAGCCATATTGACCAAATACCCTCTGTGACAGCGGTAAAAACTGTTTCCAAGCTCCTTTTGGAGCTCCTTCATAACAGCATAGACTTCCAATGTGTTTTTTACGGTATGGATCGCCGCCTTTCTGTTCTTACTCTCAATAAAAATAATCTCACTTTGATTGAAAGTGTAGCTTTTATTTTTTGTCTTAAAGAACAGCGCAGGCGTTTCTTTTTGTATCCGGCGTTCCTGTATTTCTCTTGCAGCGTTTTCAAAAACTTCCGCAAACTTCCGTTCCTCTATCGGCTTCAAAAGATAATGGAACGCTCCCACATCAAAGGCTTCAAACACATACTCTTTGACTGCCGTTACAAAAACGATGACCGCTTTCCGGTCATACTCCCTGACTGCCTTTGCCGTTTCCATCCCGTTAATGCCATCCATCTGTATGTCAAGGAAGATCAGGTCAAAGCGCCTTTTTGCCGCAAGCAATTCATTTCCCGCCTGAAAACTTTCTATATGGCAGTCCATGTTCTGCTTTTTTATCAAATCTGCGATGCGTTCGATGATGATTTCTTCATCATCGCATATTGCTATCTCTATCAATTCAACCACTTTCCTGTATCTTTATTTCTGATCAATCGCTTTCATCAGCATAAGCTGTCTGAAATGATTTATTCTTTTGCTGATTATATCGGCAAAATTTTTTCATTTTTTGTTCACATGGTATGAAACCCCCTGTTTCATGTTGTGAAACCTTTTGAGATTGAATAAAAATATAGCTTATCATCTATCGTTTCATTCAGTTTGGCACGTTTTTATTCCTTTCACATCTCGCAAAGATTTACTAATATGATAGAATATATACAGGTGTTGCCAAAACGGGCAGCGGTTCGCCTTTCGCCAATTTTCTGTAAGAAAATTTAGTGAGTACATTTTGAGGACTTCCTGTATACGAGGAGGGATACATATGAAAAATAAAGGGAAAGGTAGGCACTATCCGGCAGGCCGGAAAAAATAAAAGGATTCTCCTTGAATTCCTTGCCGAAATAATAAGGAATCCGTTTGATTTCAGAAACTTTTCCCGTTACAGAGGGGCACGACAGCATGTACTGCATATGAGCGATTTGGGTTTTGCTCATATTGTTCCCTTTCCGTAGATGTATCTGTTTACAAAATTATGCACAACAGCACTTCTTACCGGGCAGAGATTCGCTGTGCAGCTCTCCGAGTTTTCCCGTCCCTCTCCCGCATTTGTCCTCATAGCAGCATAACACAAACATTTCAATCTCCAAAGCATTTCCCAGATGCACTTTACTGATATCTACGTCAAGGACTTCCTTTTTCCCGTCTAAATTAGATACCACCTGAACCATCGTCGCAGGTGTTGACTTATCCGAAGACATTGCTCTCATTCCATAAGTGACAGATTTTCCTCCTTCGAAATTACTGCCGTCCCCAAAATCTTCCGCCGCTTTCTCCGTCCCAGCCCGGCTTCTCATTCCACATAATGCTTGCATTAGTTTATGATTTTTATTATAATGTTTTTATCTTAAAAGTTCTGGAGGATTATTGTTGAAAACCCAAACCAAATATCATCATTATATATACACAGCCATTGTATTACTTACAAGCATGTTAGCAGTCTTTATCCGATATCTCGGACGAGATTTCATCAGTGCTGATCTTGTAAATTGCTTAACTTCCTGGTATCGGGAAATTGTCAATGCGGGTCCCGGCATTGACGCACTGTTAAATTATACTGGCGATTACGCTTTTCCATATGTGTTTTTGATCTGGCTGCTGAGCAAACTCCCGATATCTTTTCAATACGGCGTAAAAATTTTGAGTTCTCTGTTTGATTTCGGCCTCGCCGTAATAATCGGTATGATCATTCAATTCTTTCGTCCAAAACGAAAAGCCAGCTTTTGCATTGGTTTTTGCGCCGCGTTGTTTCTTCCAAATGTTTTTTTAAATAGCAGTTTCTGGGGACAGTGTGACTCTATTTATACCTTTTTTCTACTTTCATCATTCTTATGTTATCTTTATAAAAAGTATCCTTGGATGATGATCTTTTTTGGTATTGCATTTTCCTTTAAATTACAGTCTATATTTTTTCTTCCTTTTCTTTTGATCGCATACTGGCTGGAACGTGAGTTCTCCATTTTACATTTTTTGTATGTTCCGGCTGTCATGCTGGTTGCGAATATTCCAATCATAATTGCAGGCCGCTCCCCTACAGTCATAATTACGCAATATACATGGCAAGCGACCGGTTACCCTTGGCTCTATTATTTTTATCCTAATCTGTATTTCTTTTTCCAAGCGCGGCCTTACTACTTATTTAGCACAGGGGTGGTTTTTTTGACCATAACCGCTTTTTTAATCTTTGTGGTACTCTTAATAAAGTATAAGATTCATTTAAACAATGATAATATTCTCTCCATTTTATTTTGGATAGCTTTTACCTGCCCGATTTTTTTGCCATCTATGCATGAAAGATATGGATACTTCGCTGAATTGTTAGCATTGATTCTGGCCTTAATTGATCTCCGCAAGGTTTGGATCGTAGTTGTAATGACATTATGTACTCTTCCAAAGTATCTTTATGCGCTTGGACTAATTGGCAACCCACTATGGCTTCAAGGATTGACTGCGATATGCAATATAATATTGTATTTATGTTTTACCTTGATGCTATGGAAAAAACTGTTTCAAAAGGAAAAGCAGAAAGATGTTGAAAATTGAAAAAACAATAATCGAATGGATAAATAAATATATAATACAAATAGCTCTGGTATTTGTAATCTTTGTCGGGATTTTGATACGCATAGCTGGACGTAACTACATTGGTATCGATTACCATTTTTCTCTCTATGATATTCCGGGAAACTGCCATTCCTACCTATTTCGGCATGCCGTAAGTTTTCTCATGTCGGCGTATTCCGATTTTATCATTAATATCATCAAGTTTTTCGCCTTCATTGGAGATTATGGAGTTACCCTGTTAACTGTGCTATTATTTAAGCAAAAACGTCAGAGCATAACTCTCTTCCAGGGATTTTTAGCTGTCACTGCTTGTGTACTATCTCCAGTGTCCTTATTATATAGTGTAACAGGTATGAGAATAGACTCTATATGTATGTGTCTGATCTTACTCAGTCTTTTGCTGCATAATAAAGGCTGGTTTATCACGTCCATTCCCATCTCTGCCTTGGCCGCTTTTCTTTTGCCTTCTTTTTGGCCAATTGTCATCATAATGAATATTACATGGATATTATCTATGGCTCAAACTGAAAAAATGGATCAAAAGCATTCCTTTTCTTATATAAAGACTATATCAGGCACATTCTTTTTTCTGGTGCTTTTGATTTTTTCCGTATATTTAGAAAATCTTGGATCATCAAGTGGGTATTATTGGGGCAAAATTTTTGTAATGAATCCCTCTACCGGAACCTCCTATTCAAATCTGCTTTCCTGGCTGTCCGGCATGTTGCATATCTATGGATATTCACTCGCCATGTTCAGCCTAATTTTTTCTTTCACATATAAAAAGCTACGGGTTCCCGCACTTATCATACAATTACTAATTTTGATATCCATAGGGTGGTATCAAACCGCTCATTTTGCAATCTGACACCATCAATTCCTTATAGAATTTGTGTAGAATATAAAATGCCGCTTTCTTATAGGTCTTATCGATAGCGCATCGTCCCTTGGTATTGGACATCATTAATAATTGCGTCATTATCTTTATTGAAAGCAAAGAGCCAATTCCTTTTGGGGTAATTGGCTCTCTTTTTTGTTGCTGAATTTATCCTAGAATACATACACTGCGGCGCCGTAGGGCGGCAGGTCTAAGGAAATGGAATAGTCGTGGTAATTGCAGGGCTCCTTCTCCGCGCTCACCTCCGCAGGAAGTGCATTGCCCCAGCCTCCGAACCGCTCCTCGTCACTGTTCAGGAGCAGCTTATACTTTTTCTTCTTCGGTACGGGAACACGGTAACCCTCCCGCTTTATGGGGGTCATATTCATCACGAACAACAGACTGTTCGTTCCCGCTGCGGATTTTCTCACAAAGGAAAATACGCTGTTCTCCTTATCGTCCGCGTTCATCCACTCAAAGCCATCCCAACTGTCGTCGAGCTCATACATGGCAGGGTATTTGCGGTAGATCTGCAGCAGCTCCTTCACATAATCCTTCATTCCCGCATTATTTCTCTCTGCCAGCAGATACCAGTCCAGTTCTCTTGCCTCGCTCCATTCTCTCTCCTGGCCGAAGTCCTGTCCCATGAACAGCAGTTTCTTGCCTGCATGACCGAACATGTATGTATAGCCCGCCCGAAGGTTCGCATATTTGTCTACCTTATAGCCGGGCATCTTGTTCACCATGGAACATTTCAGGTGCACCACTTCGTCGTGGGAAAGGGGAAGGATATACTTCTCACTTGCGTTGTAGCTCATGGCAAAGGTCATGCCGTAATGATCGCCCTTTCTGTAGATGGGATCCAGCTTCATATAATCGCAGAAGTCATGCATCCAGCCCATGTTCCACTTGAACGTAAAGCCGAGACCTTCATCACCCACCTCACCCGTCACGTTAGGCCATGCGGTAGATTCCTCCGCAATCGTCATGAAGCCCGGATAGGTTCCCCGCACTACGGAATTCATGTGACGGAAGAACTCAATGGCCTCCAGATTCTTGTTTCCGCCGTACTTATTGGGCAGCCACTGACCGTCCTGTTTTCCGTAATCCAGATAGAGCATAGATGCAACCGCGTCCACACGGATACCGTCCACATGGAACTCTTTCAGCCAGAACAGCACATTGGCGATAAGGAAATTCTTCACCTCATATTTTCCGTAATTAAAAATCTTGGTCCCCCAGTCAGGATGTTCGCCCAGACGGGGATCGGGATGCTCATAGATACACTGCCCGTCGAACTGGCCCAGACCGTGCGCGTCCGTTGCAAAGTGGGCGGGTACCCAGTCAAGGATCACTCCGACACCGGCTTTGTGCAGCTTATTCACCAAATACATAAAGTCTTTCGGCGTTCCGTACCGAGAAGTGGGAGCATAGTATCCTGTCACCTGATATCCCCAGGAGCCGTCAAAAGGGTGTTCCGCAATCCCCATCAGCTCTATGTGGGTATATTTCATCTCTTTCAGGTATTCCACCAGTCTGTCCGCGAACTGGCGGTAATTATAGAATCCTTCCTCCGTTCCGTCCGGATGCTTCATAAAGGATCCTATATGACACTCATAGATCGCCAGCGGCTCCTTTCTCATGTCCTTTTTGTCCCGCTGACTCATCCATTTCGTATCGCCCCATGCGAACCCGTTCAGATTGGTGACAATAGATGCGGTCCCGGGACGGTACTCCGCATAATTCGCAAAAGGATCCGCCTTGTAAAGCTTTCTGCCGTCGCTGGCCGTGATGAGAAATTTATACATTTCCCCCTCGCCGATGCTGGGAATGAACAGCGCCCAGATGCCTCCCGGACCCAGCTTTGTCATAGGGTGCGCGTTCTCGTCCCAGTTGTTAAAACTGCCGACTACATGTACCTGCCGGGCGTTCGGCGCCCATACTCCGAAATAGACACCCTCCGCTCCGTCTTCCACCGAGAGATGCGCACCGAGCTTTTTATAGATGTCATAATGAGTCCCCTGAGAGAACAAATACTGATCCGCCTCAGAGATAAAGACCTTTTCAGTCTCCACTGCCTTTTTCCCTTTTGTCACTGTCTACCCCGCCTTTCATGCAAAATCTTTTTCATTGAGGACGATCATATCTTCCTCATCATATCTTTTGGCCAGCAATATGTCCATAAAGTGCCCCAAGGTCTTTCTGGACGCATGATGGATCGCATCGTCCACGATCTGCTTTACCTCCAGCACCGTCACCGCATGATCGAGGGTCTGCATTTCTTCGATCCTTGTGTGAAGCGCCAGTACACCTAATTCATCAATCGCATACTCCAACTCCTTAGCGTATTGCTTTGCGAACAATACCAACATATCGTTGCTGAGCGCCTGCACTTCCATCTTTGCGGTAAAGCTCTCCTCAAGCTCCTTGTTGGATTCCAGCAGTTTGTTCATGGACTTTCTGGTATCTTCCATCACAACAACGATTCCCAAGGATTCCTTCTGCAGTTCTTTATGGAGAGCTGCCGCGGTCTCGCTGTTCATTCCGGACGCTTTCTGAATGATCAAGGCGCCGTTTTCCAACTGCCGCAGCGTAGCCGGAATATTTTTATTATTCAATGACTGACCTGATATCTTTGCGACCTTGCCGGAAAAATTACTGTCCGTCATCTGCACTTCGCGAATGATATTTTTCGCCAATGTGATGGTGTCCATTCCCTCATCACCGATGATAATGACATTGCCTGTGTAGGACGCCATGCTGATGCCGTCTATTACCTGCGCAAGCTGTTCTCTGGCGGTCTTGCTTTGGATATAGGGAGCAAAAAGCTCCTTTTCCTCTCTCGTAAGCGCACGAATTTTTGCTTTGTCCCGTTCTACCGCAGGCTGGTTGGATATACTGCCGACATTCTTCGCGCCTGCTGCCTCCGACTCCCTGATCAACGCCTCCACAGCCTTCATCGCCGCTTCCACATTTGTCGTATCGGACAGATTCTCGACGGTTTCCCCATCTGCGCTTCCGTCCATGTTTACCGTCTCCGATGCGCTGACCTGCGCATCGGTACTGCCCTCCGTCGAGGTCTCATCTGACGTTTCCGATTTTACCGCAGGCTCCGGCTTTTTCTCAGGTTCCGATTGTGTCTCGGGTTTCGGCTCTGTCTCCGCTTCTCCGCTGGGTTCCTGTCCTGCCTCAGCAGATCTGGGCCCAATCTCAAATAAGACATCCTGTCCGCCGTCCTCTCCGGCGGTATCCTGTTCCGGCACAAGTATTTCTTCCGTAAAGAACTCCACCGGCGGCGCTGCTGCCGCCACTTCCGGCTCATATTCCGGTTCGGATTCAGGTTCAGGTTCATACTCTGATTCGGCTTCGGATTCCGGTGCCGCTTCCTGTTCCGGTTCAGTTTCATATTCCGATGCGGCTTCTGCCTCCGCCTCATACTCCGGAGCAACTTCATACTCCGGCTCGGTTTCTGCCTCCGCCTCATATTCCGGTTCTGCTTCCGCCTCGGGCACATACCCGTCTTCCTCGTCAGGCTCGGCCGGCGTCACAAATACGACTGAGGAACCTTCTTCCGCCTCGGCTTCATACTCAGGTTCAGCTTCATATTCTGATTCAGGTTCGACTTCCGCTTCATACTCCGGTTCTGCTTCCTGTTCCGGTTCGGTTTCGACTTCCGCCTCATATTCCGGTTCAGTTTCCGTCTCAGGCACATACCCGTCTTCCTCGTCAGGCTCGGCCGGTGTCACAAATACAACGGAGGAGCCTTCTTCCGCCTCAGCCTCATACTCCGGTTCGACTTCCTGTCCCGCCTCCGCTTCATACTCCGGAGCAGACTCCAATTCCTGCTCAGGCTTGGCTTCCGATGCGGCAGCCACAGTCTGATCATCGTCTGCCTGATCGTTCTCAAGCTGTTCTAACAGGCCGTCCCGCATTGACGCTTCAAATTCGGTAAACATATTACCTGTCTGCTGCAGCACGCGCTGACGCACTTCCTCCTTGCGCCGCTCCTCGCCTTCTTTTTTCATTCGTTCCCACTCAGCCAGAATATCGCTTATACTCATCTGACCGGTGATCTGCTTCTCTACGGTTTCGCTTTGGGGTATTACAAGACTGATCTGACCGTCCGATTCCTGAGAAAGCACTCCCGCAATCTCCTTTGGCGGCTGCGCGATCATCACCTGCTCCGCAGCATGATTTCTGGCCTCATATTCCGCTTCCGGAGCCGCTTCCGTCTCTGCCTCGTATTCCGGTTCGGCTTCCGTCTCTGCCTCTTGCTCCGCCTCCGGAGCTGCTTCCGCCCCATACTCCTCCTCGGCTTCTGCCTCATAGGACGTTTCCGTCTCCTGCAGAATTGCTTCCTCCGCAGGCTCTGTGACACTGCTGTCAGTTATTTCCGACATTTCCTCGCTCGGCTCGAAAGAATACTGCTCCGTCTCGTACTCCGCCTCCGGAGCTGCTTCCTCAGCGGATTCTGTCTCTGCCTCGAATTCAGGTACAAATTCTTCGACGCCTACCGCTTCCTCAGCCGCGTAGGTATCGGCTTCGGGCGGATACCCGTCCGTTTCCTCGGTCTCGCCGAAGAACACCTCCGTACTCTCTATCTGTTCGACGCCGTTATCTACATCGTTCTCATCAATGTCTTCATCGTCAAGTTCGGGATAATCCAGAGATTCCGTGTCCAGCATAGGTGCGACAATAGAACGGGTGATGGCGGCGGATTTCGACTGTTCGTCCCCCAAGACCTCCCTGAGCCCTGCGGCCAATTCGGCCTGCAGATTGAGAGTGTTATACTGTCCCATATCCATGGTCTTCACATGGAAATCCAATTCTTCCGGCTGTTCCTGTTCCGCCTGCTCTGATGCCGAAGCGGCATCGGGCGTCTCCGAAAGCTGCTCCTGTACCGCACGATGAACACCTTCATAGACGATGGTATCGCCCGCCAGAGCATCAGGCTCTCCGGCCTCGACCGAGGAATCCTCCTCCGGCTCATAATTCTGTTTTTCCGCATCTGCGGGCTCGGCAGGTTCCGTTTTTACATTTTCCTCCGAGACAGCAGGCTGATTGTACGCATCAAATCTGTGGTCGTATTTTTCCTGCTGTTGGGGAGTCAGCGGCTGGTGCAGCATTTTCAGCTCCATAGCCTTGATCACATACTTGCCCTCTCCGAACCACAGGATCATTTCATCGCATTCTTCCACACATCTGGTCCCCAATCCGATCCGATGGTAAAGATACGCCAGCTCATAGGCCCACTTCTCACGGTAATCCCGCTTTTTCAGTTCCTCCAATACATCGATCCGCTCTTCCAGATTCACACCCTGAGCCTCATAGATCTTATACTGCAGAATGTAACGGCCGGAATCCTTAGGTGCCACCTGCATGAACTCATTGTAATACTTCCATGCGCCCGCAATGTCCTCGGTCTTCAGGCAAAGCTCACAGAGCGAATAGCATATTGTCCTGCCGCCGGGTCTTCTGTCATACGCCAGCAGCAGTATATTCTTTGCGTCCTCATATCGTCGGTTGATCTTATAAAGGTCACTGATGGTACATAACATTATGACGCTCTTTACTCTGCGCCAGTCGATGGTGTCTGCGATTTCAGCCGCCTGAACAAAATCGCCGCGGCCGATCAGATTTTTTATTTCATCAGCTCTTACTTTATATTCAAACTTATCCAAAGTAACTCGCTCCTCTATGTAATCAAGAAATCGGTTTCTTCTGCATTTTCACAAAGCTATTTTATCATAGCCTTTGTATATATGTCAAAAAATAAATGACATCAAAGTTCTCTGCTCAAACGGGCAAATTGCTCTAAAGTCAGCGCTTCTCCGCGTATCGTCGGAGGCAGACCTATTTTTTCCAGCGCAGCCTTGGCCTGTTCCTTGGAAATTCCGAGACCCGGCGCATTATTCAAGGCATTGACCAATGTTTTTCTGCGCTGATTGAAAGCCGCCCGTATCAGGGCAAACATTCTGCGTTCATCTTCTACCTGTACCGGCGGCTCCTCATACCGAGTGAGACGTATGACCGCGCTGTCCACGTTCGGTCTGGGGATAAAACAGTTCGGCGGCACATTGGCCACGATTTCGGGCTTTGCGTAATATTGCACCGCCAGAGACAGCGCCCCGTAATCCTTTGTGCCGGGCCCCACCTGCATACGGTCCGCCACCTCCTTCTGCACCATTACCGTAATGCTCTTTAAGGGCACACGGCTCTCGAATAATCCCATGATGATCGGGGTCGTGATATAATACGGCAGATTGGCCACCACCTTGAACGGCCGCCCGCCGTTTTCCTCCTCCGCAAGCTTTGCGATATCAAGCTTTAAAATGTCCGCGTTGATCAGCGTCACATTCCCGTAGGGCGACAAATTCTCCTCCAAAATGGGAATCAGATTTTTGTCGATCTCCACCGCTATGACCCTGCCGGCCCGCTCCGCCAGATACTGTGTCATGGTTCCGAGGCCCGGCCCGATCTCCAGCACGCAGTCCTCCTCTCCGATCTCGGCTGCGGAAACGATTCTTTCAAGCACGCGCGGATCGATCAGAAAATTCTGCCCGAATTTCTTCTGCGCGGTAAAATTATGTTTTTGCAGCATCGCCATCGTATTCTGCGCGGTTCCAAGTTCCACCATTTCCATACCCTTCTTTTCAAAATTATCCTTTGGCGGCAGACCTTATTGGTAACGGAACTCCTCCAGAAAATGGATACAGTCATACAGCACCAGCACGTCCATGCCCTCCCTCGGCTCGCACTGCTCCATCAGGTCGGAAAGTCTGCCGTTATAGTATTGCGGATCCACCACATATATCTTCTGATAGTGCGTCATCATCAAAGGGATAAAGCAGTTCGCATAGGAATCCTTGATGACAAAAAGCGTCTTGTTAAGACGATAGGGGGTGTCGATCTCAATCACCGCGTGACTGTCATCTAAAAAGAATCCGTATTTGTTCTTGGTATCCAAATAGGATTCCTCAAATATGGTATCCGATTCCCTCTGAAAATCGTAGAGCACCTTCATGGGCTTTTTGACCGTTTCCGGAAAATACCGTATGCTGTCCGGCTGCCGGTTCAGATTGACCTTGGAGTGCAGGCTTCCCAGAAAATCCTCATCTGCCGCCACCATACCGTTCACATCATAGGGGTAGGGATTTTCGCCCATGGTCTCAAGCCATGCCTGATAACCGTAATAAGCGCCCAGACTGGTCCAGTGACGGTCCGTCCGATAATAGATTTCCTCGTCCCTGTGCTCCCTGAGGATGCCGTATACATCTACGTATCGGTCCTCGCCTGCAAGCTGCGCCGCCTTTTCCAACAGCTCTGTCTCGTCATAATAAGGGGCATTGGCGGGCAGCTTATTGGAAAGAATATTGTCCGCGGTAGGCACCAGCATTACCGCTGCATTCCATTCCTCCACCAGCTGTCTCAGCAGCTCCAGCTTTTCGTCTGCCTGCTCGTCGGTGAAGTCCTTCGGCAGATGCTGCTCGATCAAATAATCGTCTGCACCCAGATATACGCCGCCGATCTCCTTTTTCTGCAGCAGGATATCCGTGTTCGTCTTGATCTCGATCCATTTATCCCTGCCCGCGAACTGATCCGTCACGTATTTTTCATAATCCGAAGCATAATTGCCGGAAAAGAGCTCCGTTCTCGAGAGCTCGGGCTTTTGGGCCAGCAGCCTGTTCTCCGTCTCCGAATAGATCCTGTCGCCGCGGAAAAAATCCGCAACGGTAAATATCAAAATAATAGACGCCAGAATCGCTATGGTAAAAGCAGCGTTATTTTTTTCATTCACTGTGCTGACCTCCTTTCTTCCGATACTCCCCGCTTAAAATCTGAAATACAGGAACGGATTGTAAGAATCCCCCGCGATTCCCGCGATTGCCAACAGCAGAAGCGCCGCAGGGATCACCTTCTCTCCCAGACGCCAAAGCGCCATACCGGGTCCCGTCTTTGACTTCTCCAGCCGATCTGCCAACATTTTCGGAATGGGAGTGGATACCGCCAAAGCAATCAGGAGCAGGACATAATACTCCCCGCCCAAGTAGAGCGCATCTCTGTCGATAAAACCGCCCAGCCCCAACATTGCGCGCAGGTAGCCGAAGATACCCGACGGTGTCTCCACGGCGAACAGCACCCAGCCTGTCAGCACAGCCACCGCAGTATACAGAATGCCTACGATTCTGGGGAACCAGGAGAGCACCTTCCCCAGAAACATCTTTTCCATCACCAGAAGAAACGCGAACCAAAGTCCCCAGAACAGGAAATTCCAGCCGGCGCCGTGCCAGATACCCGTCAGCATCCACACGATCACGATATTCACAAGCTGTCTGGGCAGACCCTTTCTGTTCCCTCCCAGCGGTATGTATACATATTCCCGAAACCAGCTCCCCAGAGAGATGTGCCACCTGCGCCAAAATTCCGTGACGGAGGAGGATATGTAGGGATAGTTGAAGTTCTCCGGAAAGTGAAAGCCCATGATCTCCCCCAGACCGATTGCCATATCGGAATAACCCGAAAAATCAAAATAGATCTGAAACGCAAACGCCAAAATGCCGAGCCAGGCCGTCATCATACTGATCTGTCGGTAGTCCCTGCCGGAAATATCCGCCCACAGCATTCCTATGCCGTTCGCCAGCAGGACCTTCTTTGCCAGACCGAAGCAGAATCTTTTGGCTCCGTGGCTGACGGACTGCAGATCCACGGATCGTTCATGCAGGCGCTCCGCAACGTCCCTGTACTTAACGATGGGACCGGCGATCAGCTGCGGGAACATGGCCACATAGACGCCGAAATCCAACAGGTTCCTCTGCGCCTTTGCGTTGCCGCGGTAGACGTCAATGGTATAGGACATGGTCTGGAAGGTGTAAAAGGAGATACCGATCGGCAAGGGCAGGCCCGGCGCGGGAACGGACGCTCCCGTCAATGAATTTACGGTATGTACCAGGAAATCGCCATACTTAAAAAACCCAAGCACCGCCAGATTGACCACAACAGATGCCACAAGAGGAATCTTCGCCTTTCTGCTGCCTCTGCAGCGCTCGATCAGGCGGCCGTTCACATAGTCCACCAGCGTGGAAAAGAGCATGAGCAGCACATAGACCGGCTCTCCCCAGGCATAAAAAATCAGGCTCCCCAAAAAGAGGATAATGTTTTTCATCCTCTTGGGAGCCGCAAAATAGCATATGAAAAATATAGGCAAAAAGCGAAAAAGAAATAAAATGCTGCTGAAAACCATGATACATCTCCCGCTGCCGCTATCTTCTCCGTTTACACATGACAGCCCGATCTTTTCCCGTAAAATTCAGAATGAGAAGATTCTCTCGTCTCCTCTCATTCCGCAGCATATCAATTATTCGCCATTCGGCAAAGCTCTTCCAACATCTTCGGCAGATCCGTCTCCATATTTTCATCGGAGAACTGGCACGTTCCCACCTTCCTGTGCCCGCCGCCGTTGTACTTCAGCATCAGACTTCCCACATTCACATCTGAGGTCCTGTTGATGATACTGTAGCCCACGGCCGCCGAACAGCCCTGTCCTCCACGGCCGCTGACGATCCATGCGGAAATATTCTGTTCCGGATACATGCTGTAGATCATAAAACGATTGCCCGTGTAAATGGGATCCACGCCTCGCAAATCGCTGATGATCACATTGCCCTCCACTCTGGTGTGGGCCTTGATCATCTCTTTAAATTTCTCGGTCTGCTCGTTATACACGGCGATACGCTCCTGTACGTCGGGCAGCGCCAATATCTCCGCGGTGCTCATGGTACGGCAGTGATGCATCAGTTCCTCCATGAGCTGATAATTGGAAATGGAGAACTGTCTCCATCTGCCGAGGCCTGTTCTGGGATCCATCAGAAAACCGATCAGAATCCAGCCCTGAGGGTTCATGACCTCTTCCACGGTCAGATTTCCGGAGTCCACCTTATCCACGGCCTCCATCATCTCATCAAACTGGGGAAATCTCTCTTTACCGCCGTAGTATTCGTATATGATACGGGCGCAGGAGGGTGTAATCCGGCTCTCCCCCTTGTACTTGCCCTCCAACTGATTGCGCTCGAATTCACTGGAGTGATGGTCGAACCAGAGGCCGCAGCCCTCCACAAAAGGCACATTGGCCAAGCAGTCGTTCTCGTCTATCGGCACCAGCCCGTCCTGCAGATCCTTCGGATGCGCAAATTTCCAACTGTCAACAATCCCCGCCTCCAACAGCAGGGCTCCGCATACCAACCCATCAAAGTCAGAACGTGTCACTAATCTCACTTGAATCTCCTCCTTGACCTATCCGTTTTTCAGCTTGTAAGCCGTCATATCGACAGCCTCAGTATAACATAACACTGCCTTTTCGGCAATGAAAATCATTGTCTACAGAAAGCCCAGCGCGCTTGCCAGCAGCCTCACCGCAAAAGCGCACAGCCATGCGACCACGCACTGTCCCGCGACGACGCCTGCCGCCCACTTGCCCCCCAGTTCTCTCTTCACGGAAGCCACAGCCGCCACGCAGGGCGTATACAGCAGGCAGAACGTCAGAAGCGACAATGTTGACACGGGTGTCAGAACCGTATTCAGCCCCTGCGAGCCGAACAGGATCGTCAATGTAGACACCACACTCTCCTTCGCCATAAATCCTGTGATCAGCGCCGTGGAAATCCGCCAGTCCCCGAAGCCGAGCGGCGAAAAGATTGGCGCCAGAGCCCCCGCGGCCAGAGCCAATATACTGCTCTTAGAGTCGGCCACAAGATTCAGATGATAGTCAAAATTCTGCAGGAACCATATCACAATGGTGGCAATAAAGATGACCGTAAAGGCTCTCTGCAGAAAATCCTTTGCCTTTTCCCACAGAAGCTGCGCCACATTCTTCACACCGGGCAGGCGATAGTTGGGCAGCTCCATGACGAAGGGGACAGCCTCTCCCTGAAAGATAGTGCTCTTTAAGAGCAGCGCCATCAAAATTCCCATAAGGATACCGCCGAAATACAGCGCCACCATGACCAGCCCTGCGTGATCCGGAAAAAAGGCGGCGGTAAAGAACCCATAGATAGGCAGCTTTGCGGTACAGCTCATGAACGGGGTCAGCAGAATCGTCATCTTGCGGTCCCGCTCCGACGGCAGCGTGCGGCTTGCCATAACGCCGGGCACCGTACAGCCGAAGCCCACCAGCAGGGGCACGATACTTCGTCCGGACAGACCGATCTTTCGCAGCAGCTTATCCATGACAAAGGCCACTCTGGCCATATAGCCCGTGTCCTCCAAAAGGGACAGGAAGAAGAACAGCGTTACGATGATTGGCAGAAAACTCAAGACGCTGCCCACGCCGTTAAAGATACCGTCGATGATCAGAGAACGCAGCACCTCATTGACCTTCCAGTAGATCAGCGCTTGCGACACAGCCTCCGTGCCCGTCTCGATGCCCTGCTCCAGTATATTCTGAAGCCATGCGCCTATCACGTTGAAGGTCAGCCAGAATACCAATGCCATGATTCCGATGAACACGGGAATCGCCGTAAATTTTCCGGTAAGGATCCTGTCGATCCTGCGGCTCCGCTCACGCTCCCTGCTCTCCCGAGGCTTTACGACGCAGGCGTCTACCAGCTTGCCGATGAACGCAAATCGCATGTCCGCAATGGCCGCCGCGCGGTCCAGACCGCGTTCCTCCTCCATCTGACAGATGATGTGCTCCAGCATCTCCTGCTCGTTAGCGGATAAGCGCAGCGCCTCCAAAACGCTCTCGTCTCCCTCCACCAGCTTGGTGGCTGCAAAGCGCACCGGAATACCGGCTTCCAGCGCATGGTCCTGAATCAGGTGCATGATGCCGTGAAGACATCTGTGTACCGCGCCTTTATTGTCGTTTTCGTCGCAGAAATCCGTTCTGCCGGGACGCTCCTGATATTTCGCCACATGGAGGGCATGGCTCACCAGCTCATGAATTCCCTCGTTCTTGGCTGCCGATATGGGGACCACCGGAATCCCCAGCATGGATTCCATCACATTGATATAAACGGAACCGCCGTTTCCCCTCACCTCGTCCATCATGTTCAGGGCAAGCACCATAGGCACGTCCAGCTCCATGAGCTGCATGGTCAGATAGAGGTTACGCTCTATGTTGGTGGCGTCTACGATATTGATGATTCCCGTGGGCTTCTCGTCCAGAATGAACTGCCTCGAAACGATCTCCTCATTGCTGTAGGGGGAGAGAGAATAGATTCCCGGCAGGTCTGTGACCAGCGTATTCTCATTTCCCTTGATGGCGCCGCTCTTTCGGTCCACCGTGACCCCGGGAAAATTGCCTACATGCTGATTGGAGCCGGTGAGCTGATTGAACAGAGTGGTCTTGCCGCAGTTCTGGTTCCCCGCCAGCGCAAAGGTCAGCACCGTGCCCTCCGCAAGCGGATTTTCATCTGCCTTTACATGGAACCTTCCGCCCTCGCCCAGACCGGGGTGCTCCAGCCGGTTCTGCTTTGTCCTTCCCGACGCGGCCCCGCCTCGGACGCCGCCCGAATCTGCCGTGACGCCCGTGCATTCCTCGACCGTGATCTGCTGCGCATCTGCCAGACGTAAGGTAAGCTCATATCCCCGTATCCGCAGTTCCATGGGATCTCCCATGGGCGCGTACTTTTCCAATGTGACCACCGCGCCGGGAATCACGCCCATATCCAGAAAATGCTGCCGGAGAGCGCCCTCCCCTCCCACGGCGGTAATCTTTGCACTTTTTCCGATTTCCAATTCCCTCAGTGTCATACTTCTGCTCCGCTGCCGCGGTATGATATCATGTGATACCACACCGACCGATCCTACACTTTTCACACACTGATAAGTATAGAAGTCCTGTCGAAAAAAGTCAATGTCTGCATAAGGGCACAAACCTGCGTGACAAGACGCAGCAAATCGTTTATACTCTTACTTGGCAGGTGTTTCACCGGAAAGGGTTTTATTATGACGGAGCTGACTGCAAAGAGAGGGGAGAAGCATTTTTCACTGATCCCTTACTTATTACATTATAAATGGCATTATCTGTTCGGCCTTATCGTGCTTTTGCTGGTAGATCTGGCAAGCCTGTACATTCCCCAGTTCTCCGGCGAGATCGTGGACGGGCTGGCGGAAGGACAGCTTACAGATGCGGGCCCGCTGCTTGGCAAGATATTTGCGGCAGGTCTTACCATGACGCTGGGTCGATTCGGCTGGCGCTATTTTATCGTGGGCGCCTCCCGGGGCATCGAGTACCGGCTTCGCAACGATATGTTCGGGCATCTGGAGACTCTCTCCGCCCGCTACTACAACAGCCACAAGACCGGCGACCTGATGGCTCATTTTACCAACGACCTGCAGGCCGTGCGGCAGGCCACGGGCATGGCGGTGATCACCGTGTTCGACGCAGTGATCATGACCGTCATGGTCCTGGTAAAGATGATGGTATCCGTCAGCTTCAGGCTGACCCTGTTCGCCTTTCTTCCGCTGACCACAGTGGCTGTGGCGTGTTATTTCTTCGGTATCGAATCCAAGAAGCGGCAGCTGAAAAGACAGCAGGCCTTCTCCGACTTATCCGACAAGGTACAGGAAAGTCTGGCGGGCATTCGCGTGATGAAGGCTTTCGTTCAGGAGGAAAAAGATCTGGAGGCTTTCGACGCCGCCAGCAGAAACAGTATGGAAAAGACTCTGTCTGCAGTAAAGCTGTGGGCGGTAGCCGGTCCTTTTCTGGATACCGTCACAGGCGTAAGCATACTGCTGACTCTTGTGTTCGGCGGACGCATGGTGTTAAACGGGCAGATCAGCATCGGACAATTCGTGGCCTTCAATTCCTACATCGGAATGCTCGTATGGCCCATGATCGCCTGCGGCGACTCCATCAATATCTTTACTCAGGCTGCGGCTGCCTTTAAGCGGATCTCGATGATCTTTCGGGAGGAGCCGGACATTACGGACCACTTTACGGCGGGCCAGGACTCCGAACAGGACACGGATCTGCACATTCGGGGCGAGATCGATCTGAGGGATCTGTCCTTTACCTATCCCGACGGGGAGCTTCCCGTGCTGTCCCATGTAAATCTCCACATAGCACAGGGCGAGATGCTGGGCATTCTGGCGCGGACCGGAAGCGGCAAATCCACTCTTGCGGACCTGCTGTTAAGAGTATATGACTGTGAAAAAGGCGCGATTCTGCTGGACGGAAGACCTATCGACGAATATCCCTTGGCAGTGCTCCACAGAGATATGGCATATGTGCCTCAGGACAATTTCCTCTTTTCCGACACATTGGAGGAAAATATTGCCTTCGGTCTGGAGGAGCGCATTTCCGACCATCCGGAGCTGCGGGAGAAGATTCGGCAGGCCGCCGAGGACGCCTGTATTCACGACAATATCATGGAGTTCCCCGACAATTATCTGACGGTGGTAGGCGAGCGGGGCGTTACGCTCTCCGGCGGACAAAAGCAGCGAAGCTCCATCGCCCGGGCGCTCTTAAAGGATTCCGCGATACTGATTCTGGACGATTCCCTGTCGGCCGTGGACACGGACACGGAGGAACAGATTCTGGAGAACCTTATGCGGCTGCGAAAAGGCAAGACCACCATCATCATCGCACACCGTATTTCCACCCTGCAGCAGGCCGACCATGCGGCGGTGCTGGAGGACGGCAGACTCACCGAGTACGGCACGCATCAGGAGCTGTTGGACAAGAACGGCTTTTACGCCCATATCTACGAAAAGCAGCAGCTGGAGCAGGAGCTGGCGGCGGCCGACTGACGGGCCTGCAAAGATGCGCGGACCGACCGGCAGCTATCGATTTTATAAACGGAGAAACTATCAATGAGTGCAATGACAGACGACACAATCGAATATGGCTATAAGGGAAGCGTGCTGCTGAGGCTGCTCTCCTACATGAAACCGTATCTGGGCTGGTTTTCCCTTTGCCTTTTGCTGATACTGGCGCTGACCGGCTTCGACCTTTACAGACCGGTGCTGATCGGCGACGCCATCGACCTGTTCAAAGCGAAGGGCGATTACGACATCATCGTGGAGACTGCCGTGAAATACGGTATTGTACTGGCCCTGAGCTTTGTCTTTAACGTCACCCAGACATGGCTGCTGCAAAAGACCGGCCAGCAGATCATTCTTGCTATCCGGCGAGAGCTGTACATTCACATTCAATCCTTAAGCAGCCGTTATTTCGACCTGACCCCCGTGGGGAAGCTGGTGACGCGCATCACCAACGATGTGGAAGCGCTGAACGAAATGTACTCGGGGATTCTGGTAAAGCTGTTCCGCAACATCGTGAAGATCATCGGGCTGGCGGCTATCATGCTCATTCTGGATTGGCGGCTGGCGCTGATCTCATTTGTGCTTCTGCCTTTTGTGGCAGTTCTTACCGCAGTATTTCGCAAAATCGCCAGACAGACTTACCGACTGACCCGAACCTGTCTGACGGATCTGAATACTTTTCTCTCGGAGAACCTTTCGGGTATGCGCATCATTCAGATCTTCGGGCGGGAAAAGAGAAAATTTGAAGAATTTGACACGAAGAGCCGCAGGCTGTATCAGGCCTTCTACAGAGAGATGCTGGTATTTGCGATCTTTCGCCCTCTGATCTATCTGCTGAGCGTGCTCTCCCTGATGATCGTGCTCGGAGTGGGCAGCCGCGAGGTACTTGGCAGCGTGATCTCCATCGGCACTCTGTATATTTTTGCGCAGAACATTCAGTCCTTTTTCGACCCGATTCAGGAGCTGGCGGAGCAGTTCTCCACGCTGCAGTCCGCTCTGGCTTCCGCCGAGAAGATCTTCCTCATTTTGGACGAGGAGGCCTTGGTCAAGGAAGCGGACAATCCCGTGCTGCTGCCTAAGATCAGGGGACGTATTGAATTCTCCCACGTGTGGTTCGCCTATGACAATGAAAACTATGTGCTGCGGGACGTGTCCTTTGTGATCGAGCCCGGACAGAAGGTGGCTTTCGTGGGCGCTACCGGCGCAGGAAAGTCTTCCATTCTGAATCTGATCGGGCGCTACTATGATATTCAGAAGGGCAATATTTACATTGACGGCATAGATATCCGAATGCTCAGCAAAAAACAGCTCCGCAGCGCCATCGGGCAGATGCAGCAGGACGTGTTCATCTTTGAGGGCACCGTGGAGAGCAATATCAGGCTCTACGATCAGGAGATCTCCTCGGAGGAGGTAAAGGCGGCGGCCGAATATGTGAACGCCTCCCACTTTATCGAAAAACTGCCCCTGCAATATGCGGAGCCTGTTTCCGAGCGGGGCGCCACCTTTTCCGCAGGGGAGAGACAGCTTCTGTCCTTCGCCAGAACTCTGGCGCATAAGCCCAGCATACTTGTCATGGACGAAGCCACCGCGAACATTGACACGGAGACGGAGCTTCTGATACAGGAGGCGCTGGAAAAGCTCATGGAAGGCCGCACTACCATTATGGTGGCGCACAGGCTCTCCACCATTCAGCACGCAGACTGCATCATGGTCATGCACAAAGGCAAGATTCGGGAGCAGGGCACCCATCAGGAGCTGCTGGCCCAGAACGGAATCTATAAGAAACTGTACGAGCTGCAGATTCATCATGAGGTCTCCGCGTGAGAAAGCATCAGAGAATATCCTATTGTATCCGCACCAGTTCCCGGCAGCGGTTCAGGGCTGCATAGAGCTCCTGTTTTCTCGGCAGCGCCAGATTCCCCGGAAGGTCCGGTCCGTAAAATGCCGAAAAGCCCTTTGCCGCAATCTCCCCGTACAGCTTTTCCACCGCTTCCTGCACGGTGCGGCTGCCGTCGAAGCTGTGGAGCTTCAGGTATTTTATCATATACGCCAGCGCGGTAATCTGCTGCGGATCGGAGAGCTGCTCCACATACCGCAGATCTACCGTCTCTCGATTAACGGAGAACCCTTCCAGACCCAGGGTCTTCATCTTGATACGTTCCTCCTTTGCGAAAGCGGCGTCCCGCTTTACCACCCGACGGAAGGAAGGCGTGTCCGCCTGCTTCACCTCCTCCGAGGCCAGGGAGAACTCCGCCGCTTCCTTCTTTGCCAGTGCGGTGATCTCCGCAGGCTGATACCGATTCATCTGTATCACGCAGTCCGCCTTGCGAAAATAAGAGCCGGAGCTTCCCGCCACCAGTATCGTGGAAATCCCCCACCTCTCGTAAAGCTCACGCACCCTGTCGATAAAAGGGATAATGGGCTCTGCATCGCGATTCACCACCCGCTGCATCAGTTCGTCTCGAATCATGAAATTGGTGGCGCTGGTGTCCTCGTCGATCAGGAGCAGACCCGCCCCCATCTCCATGGCCTCCACTGTGGCCGCCGCCTGAGAGGTGCTTCCGCTGGCGTCCTCCGAATAAAAATGAGAGGTGTCTTTGCCGTTCGGCAGATTGCGAATGAACATGGAAATGTCCGTGTTCTGAATACTCCTGCCGTCCTCCGCACGCAGCTTCACCGCGCTTTCGTCGGTAATCACATACTCTCTGCCGTCTCCGGCGATATGACCGTAGACCCCGAGCTCCAGCGCCTCAAGCAATGTGGATTTGCCGTGATACCCGCCGCCGACGATCAGGGTGACGCCTTTCCTGATCCCCATTCCCTTGAGGGGACCGTGATGCGGCAGATCCAGAGTCACCTCCATAGATGCGGGAGAGCAAAAGGCCACCGCGTCCTTCATGGGAAGAGAAGATATCCCTGACTTTCTGGGAAGCACGGAGCCGTTCGCCACAAAGGCCGCCAGATTGAGCTCCGGCAGCTTTTCCCGAATGAATTGCCGGTCGTCTGCCAGATCCGCCACCGCCTTCAGGTCTTCTCGGCGGTAGGCGGCGGAAAACAGCGTCTGTCTCACACACGCCGGAAGAAAGTCGAACAGAATCTTCTCAAGCTCTCCGGAGTTGACGGTCCTGCCGTTGGCGGGAAATCCTATCTCCATGCGGACCGCAATGTCTCCGCCCGCAGGGTCCACGATGCAGGCACTGCGCTCCAATATCTCCTGCCCCGGCCGGCTGATGCTCAACAGACCGCTCTTGCCGGAACCCTTCGCCTTGAAGGAGTACTCGTTTATCTTAGCCGCCACATGCCGAAGAAGGTGATCCTGAAAAGCAATGCGCCTGTGCTCGGACTCGTAAAAGTATCTGTCAAAAGCGGCCTTTCCGCCGCTTATGAGGACACTCACCTTGGACGGCGACGCAAAGGGGTCCCCCTGCACATGATCGATGGACAGCACATATTCCGGAAACTGATATTTTCCTTTCGTATCCTTGTAAGCCGGATAGCTCTTGCGGTCGATCCGCCGCAGCAGGCTCCGCAGTTCTTCTGACGATTTCATTTTGATTTCCTACTTTCTTTCGATTTTTGACTTTTCCGATTTGTTACTTTTTTCGACTTTTAAATTTTTTCTATATTTTACTTTCTTTCGATTTTTACTTTCTCCAATTTTTTACTTTATTTCAGTTTTTGACTCCCACGGATCAAGGCACCCAGAATCAGACCCGCGGCTTATAGATTTCATACTATCATAATTGCAAAATTTATGCTACACTTATGGCGTTCATTGAAGCGATTTAATCGGTGACAGACCGAACGGAGAAAAGATATGGCTGCAAAAGTGAAAAATATGACGGAAGGCAGTCCTTCCTCTCTAATTGTGACCTTTGCCCTGCCCCTGATGGCGGGCAATGTGTTCCAGCAGTTCTATACCGTGGTGGACACTATGGTGGTGGGAAAATATCTGGGGGTGAGCGCGCTGGCGGCAGTGGGCGCTTCCGACTGGATGAACTGGATGTTCCTCGGCATTGTGCAGGGCTTTACGCAGGGCTTTGCCATTCCGATGGCACAGGAATTCGGCGCGGGGAAGACGGAACAATTGAAAAAGGTCATCGGCAACTCCGGCCTTCTTTCTCTGCTCTCCGCCTTGGCGCTGGTCCTGATCGGCCAACTGGTGACAAGACCGGTGCTGACATTGCTGCAGACTCCCGACGCCATTATCGGCGGAAGTATTTTGTACCTGCGGATTCTGTTCGCCGGTATTCCCATAGTGATGGCCTACAACCTCTTTGCCTGTATCCTGCGTTCGCTGGGAGACGGCAAGACCCCTCTGCAGGCCATGATCGTGGCGTCCTTCACCAACATTATACTGGATCTGCTCTTTGTAATGGTATTTCACTGGGGCATTGCGGGCGCCGCCATCGCCACTCTGATCGCGCAGCTGGTGTCGGGGCTTTACTGTCTTTATGCTCTGTCGAAAATAGACTTCTTAAAATTGCAGAAATCCGATCTTGCACCCCAGAGCGCACTGTGTGGAAAACTGATGCTCCTGGGCTCTCCCATGGCGTTCCAGAACTGTATCATTGCCGTGGGCGGTATGATCGTGCAGTTCGTAGTCAACGGCTTCGGCGTACTGTTCATCGCCGGCTTTACCGCCACCAACAAGCTCTACGGTCTTCTGGAAATCGCCGCTATCTCTTACGGCTATGCCATGATTACCTATGCGGGACAGAATCTGGGCGCGGGCAGGACCGACCGTATCCGCAAGGGAGTCCGCGCGGCGCTGGCCATCGCTATCGTCACCTCCGTGGCGATCGCGGCAGTGATCCTGCTGTTCGGAAAATTTATCCTAAGCTGGTTCATCTCCGGCACGCCAAAGGAGGTGGAACAGACCATGCAGGTCGCGTATTTCTACCTGACTGTCATGAGCATAGCCCTGCCCGTCCTCTATGTCCTGCACGTGGTGCGCTCCACGCTTCAGGGCGTGGGAAACACTTTTCTGCCCATGCTGTCCGGCATCGTGGAATTTGTCATGCGCACGGGAACAGCCTTTCTGCTGCCGTTAGCGCTGAGCGAGACCGGCATTTTCTTTGCGGAGCCCGCCGCATGGATCGGCGCGGACATCGTGCTGGTGACAAGCTACTTCGCCGTGATGAAGAAATTGCCCCGCCCCTCATAACTATTGAAAATACCGCACCATGCGGTATCTGGAGACATTGAAGGTCCGAATCCCCAGAGTTTCCGCTTTCTTCTGCATCTTCCACATCCAATAGTACCCGAAATCTCTCTCCTTTCTGCGATCCAGATCTTCGCCTCTGAATTCCGTCTCATAGGTCACCGGATTCTCCGCCGCAAAGGCGTTCGTGTCATATCCCAGCTCCTTCATATAGGGAACCAGCACAGGCGCCGCATCTGCGCTCAATCCTGTCAGATAGCGGTAATCCTGATAGGGCAGCGAGGTGAGGAAGAACTGACCGTGGAACAAATCGGCCTGGGAAAGCGGCTCCGCATTTCCGGCGTCCGCCGATACCGTATTCCCCCAAGACGCATTGGAGATATTCACCCTTGCAATCATATAGTCCGGATGAGCAAAGGACAACGCCAAATACAGAAGCGTCACTACCGCCATACTGTAGCGGAACATAGGGAACCGCTCCAGAAAAATGCCGATCAGGACGCCCGCGAACAACAGCGCCAGCACCGCCAGCGACCACAGCACCAGTATCCGCAGAAAAGTCAGATAATAGAAGCGGATATACATCACCATGCGCAGAGCGCTGGAAGCGATCATGACAAAGGTGCAAAGCGACATAACTGTCAGAATTGCTTTCAATAATTTACTCTTTTTAAAAAGGCTCATGCATATCAGAACGATCACCAGATTCAACAGGCTCACCGCCAACAGCTGGAAGAATCCCTCCCTCGCATACATGGCGTAAGTGTACCCCTCCGGAAGCTGCATCTTTCCCATGAACAGTCCGACGATCTGGACGCCGCTGAACAGCAGATACAAAAGCGTCAAAAGTCCCGTGACGGTGATCGCCAGAACAGGCTCCCCCTGCCGCAGATCGGACACTTCTTCCCTGATCTTACGCTTGCTGAGATAGGACGTAAGGCAGTAGGAGGCGAAAAAGATAAAGGCGATCCTGAAAAGTATGTTCAGGATATTGCCCGGCCGGATATCTTCCATAATATTTCCCGTGATTCGGCGGAACAGCACATCAGCGCTCGACAGAAGCAGCAGCACGATGAACAGAACGGGCAGCGAAATGACCAGTCCCAGAACGATATACCAGAATTTGCTGCCGCCCTTTTGCTCCTTTGTCTTCCGATTGCCGGCAAGGTCCGCAAAGGGTCTCCCCAGTTCTCCGAAGCTCATGACCACCAGTTGGCAGATCGCTCCACAGTATTTTCCCAATTTCCATTTAGACGTGTCAAAGAACTGCTTCAGCAGAAGACTCATCATCAACAGAAAAATGCCCGCCTTGTTAAAGAAGATCAGACGACCGTCATCGGTGCAGAAGGTGGATATGCCTAACAGCATCATCGCCGCCATGTAGAAGAAGCTGCCTCTTTTTAAGGTAATCCCCAGTTTTGATAAGGATAAGCACAAAAACAAGAGGCTGCCTGCCACGAAAAAAGGGAACGTCACCCCCGATCCGTTCTTAAACATGCAAAATGCATAGAACACGGCGTACCAGAACGTCACAGGACCAAAGAACCCGAAGTTCTCCTTCATGCGCTTCGTCTCTTCCGTCTCCGTCTTCGGAGGCTTCCTGCCGGGCACTGCCGTAAGGGGCGGCGCCGCGGGCGCTGCGGGTGCCGGAATACCTACATTGTTTCCGTTGACCGCTTCCGATCCGATTTCTTGATTTCTTTCGCTCATATTTTCCTCTTTTCCGTCGTCATAAGACGGCAGTTCCTATTTGGCTCTATTTTGCATCTGTCTCCTCGTCCGGAGCATATTCCAAAATATCTCCCGGCTGGCAGTCCAGCGCTTTGCAGATTGCCGACAAGGTAGAAAAACGAACAGCCTTCGCCCTATTGTTCTTTAAGATAGACAGATTCGCCAGCGTAATGTCCACCCTATTCGACAGCTCGGTGAGGCTCATTTTGCGTTTTGCCATCATTACGTCCAAATTTACTATAATTCCCATGTTCATTCCCTCAATCTTTGATCTTTGCCCTGAAAGCAGGATTCCTGCAAGGGCGCCTCTATACCGTCAGGTCGTTCTCCTCCTTGTAGCGCACCGCCTCCCGAAATACGTTGGCCAGCACTTTGCTGAAAAGACCCGCAATGATAAATACAAGGATCACCACCAGCATGGCAATGCTCATATACACAATACTCCGCACCAGAGACATCAATGCAATGAAAAAACTCCAGTTGCCCATCTTGTTCAGACTGACCACATTCTCCTGTACAAAACAGTTTTCGTTCAGCACCGTTTTGAAGATGCACCTCAGCTCCCGCAAAAGCACGCAGGCACAAACCCCAAGCACAAAGTAGATGATTACCGTCTCCTCATAATGTGCGATCAGCCGGGGAGAATATTTCCCCATGATCACTTTGACGGTGACAGGCAGCGTCGCCGTCACCAGAATGCCCCCGTAGAACATAAAGTCCAGCAAATATTTCGTGGCCTGTGTCAGATATTTGCTCTTTGCGTCCTTTTCCGCTCTTTCCATCTCGTTCATCGCCTCACTTCCCGCAGAACCCCGTCCGGTCCTAATGTTGTCGTTTTTGATACTATATCATTTTGAACATCACACGTCAACACGTTTTTATTGATTTTCAGCAAATGTTTATTGAATCGCAAAGTTTTCTTAAGAATTAAGAATTAAGTCACCCGATTGGTAGAGTGAATTGCAAGCTGAGAGTCCCGTTTGTAATCCAAGAGTCCCGTTTTGTAAATGAGATTCCTGTTTTGTAAACGAGATTCCCGCTTTGTAACCGACTTTCCCGTTTTGTAACCGAGATCCTGTGGCTCTGCAGCGCGAAAAAGTTCTTGACGGAAGTTCCGATCGGTGTTAGCATATTTTATAGAAAAGGTGTTGCCGTGAAACAACGGTTCTCCTTGGTTATTTGCTTCAAAAAAGCAACCTAACTTTGGTCGGTGCGGTTGCTTTTTTGATGTCTTTCATTTTTTCCGGCCTGCCGGATATTGATTAGCTTGAAACTTTTTGATTTTTATGTAGTCTTATTATACAGAAGGATACAGATAGAAGCATTCTGGTGATATGTCAAGGACTTTTTGAAAAAGATTTTGATATGTTTTTTGGGAAAAGGGTAACTTTAATAG
>CANQJL010000034.1 GCA_947624245.1 uncultured Acetatifactor sp.
CTCTTCGGTAAAAATCAATAAACTTGTGGTGATTTTTTCAAGTTACTTCTTGACAAAGGTCATTACATATCAGAATTTAAAAGTTTACCTTCAACTTTTTATTTTCCTTGAATACTATTCCGTATGGTCTCAAATTCTTCCATGGATATAGCTTGGTTCCGATATTCAAAGCTGTCGTCTGCCCCGTAATCCTCTCCCTCATAAACAGCAGAAAGTCTGAACCAATCCACCAGACAACAGCAGCCGTCATATGTCATGACCCGATAATCTTGTCTTCCCACATGTGTCAGATCCGTTTTCACCACTACATACTTTTCTTCCCGCTCAGCAACATAAGATGCATCCGTTGTAAAGACCGTGTCCAGGACCTTATAAACAATGTCTCCCACCACATCAAAATATAAGCGCGCCCCCGCGTAGCCATGCATGATGAGTTCATCCTCTCCGTCATTATCAAAATCCACATATTCCATGCCTTCCCACCAAGGTTCCCCCGCCGTCAGTTCTTCGTTGAAATCAGCATAGCTCCTCGTGACAAACCCATCCTCCGGTACATTGCACCTGTTTTCCACATAATCTACTGCGTATGTTTTTCCGTTTATAAAGTCCGACAGAACCTCGCAGGCATCCGAAGTATGTCCCATATTTTGATATGCAGCTTCCACATTTTCATACAGACCGGCGCAACAGGTCAGATCATCATATCCTATCTCGACCAGCCGATCCGAAAACTCCTCATTGGTTATTTCTCTCTTTGCATCGTAAGTATTCCATGTGTCTCCCTCATCATCTGTCTCAAGTTCTATACTTAGTGCGCCTTCATCATAGACCAGATAATAATCCCGACGCTCCCCAGCATTCCCACTGTGGATACGCACCAAGCCTTTCCGCGGCACATACTCAAACCAATAAAATACCGTTTCTTCGCTTTCCATGCTTTCGATGGAATATCTGTTTCCATAGGCATTCGCCTTCATTTCCTCATTTGGCAGCGGAATCCGCTTTGCCTTTGAGCCGTCAAAAAAATATATCTGATACTCCCCATCCTTAAGGCACAACAATTCCGGCACGGAATCATCATCAAGATAAATGAGCGCTGCTCTTTCCCCCTGCATCTCTGCAAAGACCTGAGTATATTCATCAAGATATGTTGTTTCCGGCCATTCGCTTTGCTGCACCGGATTCTCAGTATTAGGCTCTTTTCCGGAAGACATTCCCATGCAGCCACAGAGCATCGCGCTCGTAAGCATACATGATATACACAGCATACAACGCTTTTTACCCATTACCGATTCAATCTCCTCAAAACGTTTCTCTATCGTTATAAACCTTTATACTCACGGCTGCATTCCTTAATAAATCAAAGGTTTCTGTTGGTTCTTGCATGTTCCCCCATGCTTTAAATACTCATCTATTGGTAAGCTAATTCTTTTCTTATATGATTCATTTCGCTTGGTGTCAATTGGCATAGATTTACCTCTATAATATTGCCCAAATTCGACAAACCAATATATAACCTGTCCATTTTGACGTATTGAAAGACTTTTTCCTCAGAAATTCGGATTCTTATTCCGTCTACATATACAAAGGTTTTAAAATAGGAACAGCTTCTTCCCGATTCGTCATTTACCTTTAAATCTCCCTCATCATATACATCAATTACTAATCTGCTATTATCCACATCATATTCTTTGCTCAGCAACAATACGATCTTTTTAATAAATCCGCTTGCGATTCCTACCGAAATTTCTAAAAGAGAGGTTTTATCTTTGGAATATGCCAAATATTTGACAGGCTCATCTTTTCTGTCAATCACTACTTTCAATGGAATATATTCTTCCAAACTTACGGATATCTTTACTGCTTGTTTTTTCACCATAATATCCACAT
Organism: uncultured Acetatifactor sp.; assembly: GCA_947624245.1. Taxonomy (GTDB): domain Bacteria; phylum Bacillota; class Clostridia; order Lachnospirales; family Lachnospiraceae; genus Acetatifactor. Next base: position 1,891 of record CANQJL010000034.1, read on the forward strand.
TTTCTTTTTCCTTTCCCTCTCTATTTCCCGAAAAGTGATTAAATCAACTGGCTACCAAATCGATCCCCTGCATTCTCCCGTCACTAAATCAACGGAAATCTGAAGGATTACCTCCCGCTCATCCTCCGCAAAAATCCAACATCTCACAACTAATTCTTCCTCGTTTGCCTGTATGACATGATATCCTGTCCCATAGATTTTCCGGCCTTGGAAATCCGGATTTCCACTCTCTTCTTTTTCCACTAGCTCGCGGATGCTCTGATTTATGGATTCATGAAGACTATTTTCTTCGTTCCATTCCACTACAAAGCTCATAAAGTCTTCCGATCTGTGAAGCATGTAATCCACACCCTGAAGATCTTCCCCGAAAGTTTCATAGGAAACATTGCATTCTATCTGCGGAATATAGTCAACGGCTCCGACCATCTCATACCGGTCTCCCTGTATCAAATACCCCTCTATATGCTGCCTGTATTCCTCTCCGTCCTGATAAGCAATATAAACAACATTTCCTCCCTCCGTCTGGTCTACTCAGAAATATTGGGGCGTCATCTCCCCTGCCCATATATCCAGCCCGCACATCTTCAAAAAATCTGTTTCTTCTCCCTCTGTTTCTATATAATACATGAGTCCATGCCTGCCTTCATGGTGTCCGTAATATTCTCCGGTCATATACGGCGTTCCCCAAGTCAGCCCAATCTCGGGCAGACCCACATCGCGCAGCCAAAGTTCCTTAACACCTTTCAGATACCTTTCCGTGATACCGTCATTATTCAGATCGCTCTCATACATAGCGGCCATATTTGGAATATTATAATCCAAAAGCCCATTGCTTTCTTCTACATACGGCTCCTGCAGGGCAGTATACTTTTTCGCATAGCCATCCACTAATTTCTCATATGCTTTTTCATATGCCTCTTCATCTTCCCAAGACATGATACGGTTTTCTCCGTTTCCCCCGTACCATATATCATAGAATATATCATCGCCGCCATGACAACAACTCGGTTTGGCCACATGATAAAGATCCATTCTGTTCTCTGTCAGAGAGCTCAAGTCATATGCGCCCTCCTCTTTTATTACCGCATCGATATCACTGCATTTATGGCTCAGTTTCAGTCTGCCGGCCGGTCTGCCGTTCATGAGCCAGTAAACATCTGCCGCTATTTCATCTCCCCACCATTCTTTGCTTTGAAAAAAAAGATATGCTTCGCCATCATATCTTACCACCTCGATTCGATCGTTCCACGGGATTCTTGTGTCAAATAATGGCTGAGAATAAGCCAGCTCAAATCCTCCGTCCTTTTTTCCCAGATAGATGATCAGCATATTTGCATTAAGCGGCCAATAGTCGTCCGGACCATACTCAATGATGTCATCTGCGCCGTCCTCATTTACATCGGCCATAAGGATACAGATCCCCTGACTGTTAATTGTACGCGCATCCTCCTCATAGTACGCAATATGTTCCAACAGGGGCGACCTTTCCGCCAGCAGCGCAGCATCCTCCAAACTCAGTCTTGTAGATATGACACGGCTCTCCAGTTCCGACTGCCTGCCCTCCCGACATAATTCCTTGAGGTATTCTCCGAAATTTTTCAGAGCAGAAGCGACCTTCGGCTGAGACTCTTGAAATCCTTCCGTTCTTTTATCCGTTCTTTCCCTGTCCGGCCCCTTGGCACTGTGAGCTTTTCCCTCACTCCCTGCCTCGCAATTTCTCCGGATATTGTATATACCTCCTGCAAGGCCCGCCAGTACGATAACTAGAAAAATAATTGTTAATTTGATTGCTGTGCTATTGCCATTTTTCCATTTCATTAATCTTCCTCAAACAATTCACGCTACTCCAGATTGTGGCACAGGGCGATCACCAGCACATCGTCCACGGACGGATTCTTCACAAAGTAATCCGCCGTCTCCACTCTGCGGTAAACGCCGTCGTCCCCGATCTGTCTGGTAACGACGCTGACGCACTTCTCTCCTCTGTTGTAGGCTGCCATCAGGTTGGGGATACTGAAGGTATTGCGAAACAGCTCCCTGTCCTCCGGATGCATGGTGGACGCGCCGTGCTGAATCAGCTCGTCGAACACGCCGGTAGAGGGGCAGGAAGTACTGGTGAAATTCTCATATTCCATCATATAGAAACTGTTCCGTGTCAGATTGGCCAGTATCACAAGGGCATATCTGGTAAAGACCGCGTCCAAAAGCAGCTGCGTGGCGCTGGAGGGCGCCTGTGTCACCAGAATGTCCTCTGTCGGTTCCTCTGTGTTGCCCTTTCGGCACAGCTCCGTAAAATCCTGCTCCGGCATGGGCTTTGCGAATAAAAAGCCCTGTATGATCTTACAGTCGCAGGTTCTGAGGAATCCGAGCTGTTCTCTGGTCTCCACGCCCTCCGCCACCGTCGTCAGTTTCAGGCGATGAGCAAAGTTAAAGATGCTCTCCAGCACGATCCTCTCTTTTTCGTCCTCGCAGTTCCTGCTCAAAAGAGACTTGTCGATCTTGAGCACGTCCACAGAGATATCCTTCACAAAGCTCAGGGAGGAAAGCCCGCTGCCGAAATCGTCAATGGCCACGCGGAATCCGGCGTCACGGATCGCGCGGATACTGTCTGCGATCTTGTCCGACTGATCCGTCAGCGCAGACTCCGTAATCTCCGCCTCGATCCACTTGTGCGGTATGCTCAACTCGTCCACGATCTCACACAGCCTTGACACAAAGTGTTCTTCAAAGGCATGCCGCCTGGAAAAGTTCACCGCTATGGGAACGCTGTGAATCTGCGCTTCCCTCTGACGGTTCAGGAATGCGCATACCTCCCTGAGCACATACCAGTCCAGCGCCAGAATCCCTTCGCTTTCCTCCAGACAGGGAATAAAATCGCCCGGCATCACCATGGTGCCGTCCGGTCTGATCCATCGCACCAGCGCTTCCGCTCCGGTCATCTTACCGGTCAGCGCGTCAAATTTAGGCTGATAGTACACTGTCAGTTCACGATTTTCCATGGCCCTGCGGATCCCTGTATACAACTCGTCCGCTCCGGCCTTTGCTGCTGTCCTCTCCGGCATATCCGTCTCCTTCTCCTCAGTCGTTGCGAAGCGCCTTGATCTTCTCCGCGATCTCCTCCACCTTTTCCTCCGTCAGGCGGTACTTTTTATGAAAATAGAACACTGCGATCAAAAGTCCTATGACCGGTATCACGGTCATTGTCATGCGCAGCCCCACCACGGAGCTCTGGGCGATCGAGACCACCTGATTGGACTCGGTATCCTGACTGATGTGAAATACCCCCAGGCAGACGGAAGCGATCAATGCCGCCACGCCGGAGGCCAGCTTCACCACAAAGGTCTGCATGGAAAAGATCACGCTCTCGTCGCGCCGCTTGTTCTTCAGCTCTCCGTAATCCACCGTGTTTGCCAGAAATACCGTCGTCAGCACCGTCAGCATTCCGTTGGCTGCAAAGATGAAGAATCCGGGCAGGAACAGCAGATACACGTTGGACATATTGGTAAAGGCCAGAATCAGCAGAATGATATATCCAAGGATAGCCATTCCAAAGCTTACGTAAAAAATATTCAGAGCGCTCAGGAATTTCCGAAGCAGAGGGAACAGCAGCATCATTGCCAGGATCTGGATTCCGCCGCCAAAAGTATTGAACAGGGTGTAAGCCCCACGCCAGCCTTTCCCCCCGAAATCGTATTTGAAAAAGTATATCACCAGATTGGAGGTGATGTACACGGCGCTGTTGACCAGCACGATAGCCACCACCACGGTCATGGCCTGATCGTTCTGTACCAACGCCCTGAACATCTGACCCACAGAGGGCGTCTCCATGTCAACCGTAGATTTCTCTTTGATATTGATGCATGTCACCAGAATGAACACCACGAACAATACGGCAATGATCAGGGAGAACCACATAAAGCCCTGCCTCTCGCTGATGCCGTTGGGAGCCGCGGCGTTGGCGCCCAGAGCGGCCACGCACATCATGGTGATGATAGTGATGATGGCGGAGCCCACGCCCGCACAGGACCGGGCCAGAGTCGTCAGGCCCTCCCGCTCCTTCCCGCCCTCGGTAAAGGCCGGTATCATGGACCAATAGGGAATGTCCATCATGGTGTAGGTAACGCCCCACAAAATATAGATCACAGCCGCATAGGCGACCAGTCCGTTTCCGTCAAGTGCAGGCGGAGCCGTAAAAAGCAGAAACAGCACCACCGCGTTCAGCAGCGTTCCGATCAGCAGCCAGGGCCGGAACTTGCCCCACCTTGTTCTGGTCTTTGCCACCAGCACGCCCATCACGGGATCGTTGAAGGCGTCGAACACTCTGGCCGCCAACAGGATCACGCCCATGGCGATGGCGTTTATGCCCAGAACGTCCTGATAGTAGTAGAGCACATAGCTTGCGGACAGCATATACACCATGTCCTTTCCCACTGCGCCCAATCCGTAAGAAATCTTTTCTTTTCCCGTCAGTTTCATTTTGTCGCCCCCGTTTCATTAAAATGATATGATTACGTCCGCATTCTATTCCCTTCCCGCTATTCGCCGAAAAAGGCGCGGAACAGTTTTACCGCATACAGTATATCCTTTCCTCCCGCCGTCTCCACCGCGGAGTGCATTGCAAGCTGCGCCAGACCGATATCGGCGCTCTCCACCGACACATGGGCCGCGGAGATATTTCCGAGCGTGGAACCTCCCGCTATGTCCGAGCGGTTGGCGTATGTCTGCCAGGGCACTCCGGCCTGTTCGCACAGCGCCTTGACTCTTGCGCCGGACAGGGCGTCCGTGGTGTATTTCTGATTGCCGTGATACTTGATGACAATGCCGCCGTTCAAATACGGCCTGTTGGTGGGATCCGCCTTCTCCGGATGGTTGGGGTGCACCCCATGGGCGTTGTCGGCGGAGAGCAGAAAGCTGCCCGCCAGCATGGAGGAAAGACCTGCGCCGCTCTTTGGGCCCTCTGCAATCCTGCGCAGCACCTCCTCAAGAAAGGTAGAGTCCGCCCCCTGTCTGGTGCCGCTGCCTACCTCCTCGTTGTCAAAGACCGCGCACACATTGATATACTCCTTGGGCTCGCTGCTCAGGAAGCCCTTCACGGAAGCGAACACGCACTGCAGATCGTCCAGCCTGGGCGACAGCACGAACTCGCCGTTTCCGCCTAAGACACGTCCCTTCTCCCTGACATAGAGAAACAGGTCCTGCCCTAAAATATCCTCGGCGGACACGCCCAACTGTCCGGCGATCCGCTCCTTTAACACGTTTTTTGTCCTTCCCCCGCCGCAGTCCCCGTAGAGAGGCAGCATATCTGTCTGCGGATCGTACTCCACGCCCTTATTGATATCGCGGTTCATATGAATGGCCAGATTCGGAATCACCATAAGATCGCTGTCAACGTTGACCAGTCTCGTCTCTATGCCGTTCTCTCCCCGCAGGGCTACCCTTCCCGCCATGGACAGCGCCCTGTCCAGCCATGAGGAAAGGATCATGCCGCCGTACTTTTCCGTGTTCAGCTTCAGATACCGCTCCTCCACCGCCATCTCCGGCGCTTCCTTTACCTTAAAGGCAGGCGAATCGCTGTGGGACGCCGCAATATGAAAGCCCTTCGGCGCCCTGCCCGCTTCCCCGCCGGACTGTCTAGCAGGCAGACAAAAGGCAATCAGGGAAGAATCGTTTCGGACCACAAAAAAACGCTCTCCACGGCTCAGGTCCCATTCCTCGGTCTCTTTCAGCTCGCAAAATCCCTGTGCCTTCAAGAGCTCCGCCACATTGGCCACTGCGTGGAAAGCGCTTGGGCTCTTCTCTATAAAGGTCAGCATTTCCTCGGCGCATTCTCTATACTCGTCCATTTACAATAAACCTCCTGCCGAACCGGCCATGCGCAGACTTTCCGTCATAAAACTTCGTTCATTTGCTGTAAACCTCCTGACAAACCGACCATGCGCAAACTCCCCGCCATGGAACGGGCCGCCCGACTTAGCTGAAGCAATCCTGCCGTCAGCGCTCCGCCCGCATGGGATTCTCCAGAAAATCTTTGTACGCCAGTCTGATCCCCTCGTCCAGCTCCGTGGTGTAGTGATAGCCCAGACTCTCCAGTTTGCTCACGTCCAACAGCTTTCTGGGCGTGCCGTCCGGCTTGGAGGGATCCCATCTGATCTCCCCCTCATAGCCTATCACCTTGGCCACCAGCTCCGTCAGCTCCTTTATGGTCAGCTCCTTTCCCGTTCCCAGGTTGACCGTCTCGTTTCCGCTGTAGGTATTCATCAGGTAAACACAGGCGTCCGCCAGATCGTCCACATACATGAACTCCCTCAGGGGCGTACCCGTTCCCCAGCACACCACTTCTTTTGCGCCCGATACCTTGGCCTCATGGAATCTGCGGATCAGCGCCGGAAGCACATGGCTGTGGGTGGGGTGGTAATTGTCGTTGGGCCCGTAAAGGTTAGTAGGCATCACACTGATATAATCCGTTCCGTACTGCCGGTTCAGATATTCGCAGTATTTCAGTCCCGATATCTTCGCCAGCGCGTACGCCTCGTTGGTCTGCTCCAGCTCTCCCGTCAGCAGGCAGCTCTCCTTCATGGGCTGCTCGGCCATGCGGGGATAGATGCAGCTGCTGCCCAGAAAGAGCAGCTTTTTACAGCCGTTCTGCCATGCGGCATGAATCACGTTCATCTCCAGCGTCATATTTTCATACATGAAATCCGCCGGTGCCTCGCTGTTCGCCACAATACCGCCCACCTTGGCCGCCGCCAGAAAAACGTAATCCGGCTTCTGCTGCTGGAAGAATTCCTCCACCTCTGCCTGCCTGCACAGATCCAGCTCCCTGTGCGTTCCTGTGACGATATTGCTGTAGCCGTTCCTCTCCAGAGCGCGGCAGATAGCGCTTCCCACCATTCCCCTGTGTCCGGCCACATATATTTTGGCGTCTTTCTCCATCATCGCTTTTTTGTCCTTTTTCGTTCTTATCTTTTCTGTCTTATCTTTCCTGCTCTTACTTTTCCTGTTTCTATCTTTTCTGCTCTATCTTTCCCGTTCTTATCTTTTCTGCTCTTACTTTTGCTGTTCTTATCGTTCCCGTTCTTATCTTTTCGCCTGTCTCCTTACTTTCCTGCCGCGGCGGCCTCCGCCTTCGCCAGCGCAAGATCGTGCTGCGCCATGATGCGGCACAGCTCCTCATAGCTTGTCTTTAAGGGGTTCCAGCCCAGCACGGTCCGAGCCTTGGTGGGATCTCCCCAGAGGTTCACCACATCGGTGGGCCTGTAAAATTCCCTGCTCACCTCCACCAGAACCTTTCCTGTAGCCTTGTCAACGCCCTTCTCCTCCAGGCCTTCTCCCTGCCATGCAAGCTCAATGTCCACATAGTGGAACGCCAGCGTGGTAAACTCCCGCACCGTGTGCTGTACGCCCGTGGCGATCACAAAATCCTCGGGCTTCTGTGCCTGCAGCATCAACCACATGCATTCCACATAGTCCTTCGCATACCCCCAGTCACGCAGCGAATCCAAATTTCCCAGATACAGCTTCTCCTGCAGACCGCAGGCGATTCTCCCTGCCGCAAGCGTGATCTTTCTGGTGACGAAATTCTCTCCCCTGCGCTCGGACTCGTGGTTGAACAGAATGCCGTTGACAACGAACATGCCGTAAGCCTCTCTGTACTCTTTTACGATCCAGAAGCCATACTGCTTCGCCACCGCATAGGGGCTGTAGGGGTGAAAGGGAGTGCTTTCCCGCTGCGGAACCTCCTCCACTCTGCCGTACAATTCCGAGGTGGACGCCTGATAGATGCGGCAGCTTGCGGCAAGCCCTGCGATCCTGACCGCCTCCAGAATGCGCAGCACGCCGAGCGCGTCCACATCTCCTGTGTACTCCGGCGCGTCAAAGCTCACATGCACATGACTCTGCGCGGCCAGATTGTAGATCTCGTCCGGCCGCACTTCACATACGATACGAATGATGCTGGAAGAATCCGCCATATCGCCCTCATGGAGCACAAGCCTTTCCTCACCCAAAATATGATCGATACGGCCGGTATTGCTGACGGACGCTCTCCGGATCAGACCGTGAACCTCATAGCCCTTCTCCAGCAGAAATTCCGCCAGATAGGAGCCGTCCTGTCCTGTGATGCCCGTGATCAAAGCCTTCTTCATACGCACTTCTCTCCCTTTTAAATCCCTCCCAAAACGTGTGGATCGGATTTATCGATATACGATGGTCTTTGCCATCTCCTTTGCCTTTTCCTCGCCGCAGAGCAGTCCCGCAATCGCCAGACCGAAATCTATCGCCGTTCCCATACCTCTGGAGGTAATGACATGATCGGAAATCTCCACCGGCCCTTTCGTGACCTTGGCGCCCATCAGATGGCTTTCAAAGCTGGGATAACTGCAGGCGTTCCTGCCGTTCAAGTATCCTCTGTGTCCGAAAATGCTGGGAGCGGCACAGATCGCGGCAATGTACTTCCCTTCCCGATAAAATGCCCCTATCTGCTCCATCACGCCCTGATGCGCCTCCAGATTCTCCGTGCCGATCTTGCCGCCGGGCAGCACCAGCATGTCATACTCCGAAAAATCTGCTTCCTCAAACGTCTTGTCCATCTCCACATTAATGCCGTGGGAACCGATCACCGCGTACTCCCCGTTGGTGGAGATCATATCCACCTGAATCTCGCATCTGCGGCAGATATCCACCACGGTCAGCGCCTCTATCTCCTCATATCCTTCCGCAAAGAAAACCGCTATCCTGCTCATTTTCATCGTCCTTTCTTTCCTGCGAGCATTGTGTCGGCAACAGCTCTGTGCAGGCAATTACATGATTAATATCAGTATACACAGTTATGGAAAAGATTGCAAATTATTCTTCATTATTTACCGGCTTCCCAAAGTATGCTATACTAAAGCATAACGTACCTGTATCCGATACCTGCACGCTGCACCGGCACGCCGCACCTGCGGACAGACCGACATTAAAAGAGGGGATTTCGTTTATGGAGATTGAAAGAAAATTTTTGATAAAACAGCTTCCCGAACATCTGGACAGTTACCCTTTTCATCATATCGAACAGGGGTACTTAAGCGACTCTCCCGTGGTACGGGTGCGAAAAGAGGACGATGACTATTATCTGACCTATAAGGGCAGCGGCATGATGGCAAGAGAAGAGGTAAATCTGCTGCTGAACGAGGAGGCCTATCTCCACCTGCGCGCCAAAGCGGACGGCAAGATCATCTCCAAACGCCGCTACCTGATCCCGCTGCCCCACCCGGCAGTTCGGGAGGGGCTTCCGAAGCCGCCCGAGGACTACTGCCTGACGATCGAACTGGACGTATTTGACCCGCCCTTTGCGCCTCTGATCATGGCGGAGGTGGAATTCGGCAGCAAAGAAGCTGCGGAGGCCTTCCTGCCGCCGGAATGGTTCGGCGAAGAAGTGACCTACCGCAGGGAATACCACAATTCCTACATGGCGCTGCAAAGCTGAAGGAACCTTCCTCAGGCGCGCATCAGGTACACAAAATATCCCGCATACCCTGCCAGCATGATACAGCCGCCCACTCTTGTGAGCTTTTGCGATCTCAGCACGCACAACAGGAGCAGCACCGCCGCGGCGATCGCTGCAATGCTGTCCACCAGAAAGCTTGCATTGTACGGCACGGGCGTGATCACTGCCGTGGTTCCCACAACGAACAGGATATTGAAGATATTGCTCCCGACGATATTGCCCATGGCAATATCCGATTTTCCCTTTACGGCCGCGGTGACACTGGTCACAAGCTCCGGCAGGGAGGTGCCAAGCGCCACGATCGTCAGGCCGATGAACCTCTCGCTCATGCCGAAGGCAGTCGCCAACGCCGTAGCCGCATCTACCGATACGTCGCTGCCGAGCACAATCATGACGGCTCCCGCGACCACCATCAGAAGCAGTTTCCAGACGGGCATCTTTTTCTTTTCCGCATTTTCCTCCGATGCCGTTCCCGCCTTCGCCATCTTCAAAAGATACACCATGTAGACGCCCATCAAAGCCCACAGCAGAATGCCGTCCAAGCGTCCCACCGTGTTGTCAAACAGGCCTAAAAGCGCAAGGAGCGCCGTCACGACGATCACAAAGGGAATCTCATACTTTACCGTGGATTTCTGGACAGGCACCGCACGGATCACCGAAGTCAGTCCCAGAATGATCAGAATATTCAGGATATTGCTTCCCACCACGTTTCCGATGGTGATGTCCGCGCTGCCCTTCAAAGCCGCCGAGATGCTCACCGCCGCCTCCGGCAGCGAAGTGCCGATGGCAACGATGGTCAGGCCTATCACGAGCTGTGGGATCCCGAATTTATCCGCGATTCCGGAAGCGCCCTCCACGAACAGGTCCGCTCCCTTCATCAGCAGGCAGAAGCCTGCTGCCAGCAGGAAAAACTGAATTACGATCTGCATTTGTTCCTCCGTTCCGCCGTATCGAACGGCATTCTTATAACAGTATTCCTGCTATCTGCCTTTTGCGATATCGGGGCGGCGTTATCTAACACGCCTTATTATAGACAATGCGGCTTACTGCCTTTAACGACACTGCCGCCAACAGTATCAGCAGACACGCCCGAAACGCCTCTTCGCTGTATAGCGCGGTGGTGCAGGTCATAAACAACAGAACGAACAACAGCAGATCAAAAACGATTCCGCCGCTCTTAAGATGCACGAGCCTTCTCCGCTCATCGGATTCCCAGCTAAGCTCCGCCTGCATTCTTCTCTCGTCCTTCAGCAACTTTTTCCAGAAAACTATTTTGACGATCACATAGGTAAGGCCGCCGAAATAGATCAGCCTGCTGACGGTATCCGCCAGCTGTGACATGTATCTGGAATCGCCCAGCCCCAGTTCACCCACCGCCACATTGTAGACGATCATCAGAAGCAATAGAATGCCGTACAGAACAATGCGTGTTTTCAGGATATCCGAATAGTCTCTCGTCTCGCCTCTGTTCATCTTGATACCTCCGCGCGCTCTACAGCACATACCATGCGTTACCATCAGATGCCTAAAATGATTTCTTTGGTATTATTATAAATCAATTGCGCCATGAACACAAGACCGTATGCGTCCGATAAACGCTGCCATGCGGATAACAGGACTTGAACCTGCACGTCTGTGGACACCAGAACCTAAATCTGGCGCGTCTGCCAATTCCGCCATATCCGCTGATGAATGCCTGATTTCAGGCTGTCGTCGCCGTACTTTCTCCAATGTGGCTGATAATGTTCTTGTTGATTCTGACCAAAAAGAACGTGCCCAGGCTTAAGCTGAACAGCTCCGCAATAGGGAACGACCACCAGATCAGATCGACGTTGCCGCTCAAAGAGAACAAGTAGGCCACGGGAAGCAGCACACAAAGCTGTCTGACAATGGAGATGATCATACTGTAAACGCCGTTCCCCAACGCCTGAAATACGCTTCCCACCACAATACAATATCCTGCAAAGAGAAAGCTCAGGCAGATGGTGCGCAGAGCGGGGATACCGATTGCAAGAAGCTCCGGCGGCGCGTCGAACAGACCAATCAGCTGACCCGGCATAATCTCCATGACCAGCACGCCCACCAGCATGATGCTCACCGCGTACACAACGCTGCTCTTTATGGTGCTGATGACCCTGTCGCGCTTACCGGCGCCGTAATTGTAGGCAATGATCGGCACCATACCGTTGTTGAGACCGAATACCGGCATAAAGATAAAGCTCTGCAGCTTAAAATAGATTCCGAATACGGTCTGCGCGGAGCCGAAGGCTTCCAGAATCAGATTCATTCCGTAAGTCATGACGGAACCGATGGCCTGCATGATGATAGAGGGAATTCCCACCTGATAGATTCGCAGGATCAGCGACCCTGCCGGACGAAATCCCCGGAGGGAAAGCGTCAGTTCCTTATTCTTGGTCAGGTTGAAGATCACGGCAAGGATCGCCGCAACGATCTGCCCTGCCACGGTGGCGATCGCCGCTCCCGCAACGCCCATCTCGGGAAATCCGAACAGGCCGAATATCAGAACGGGATCCAGGATCAGATTGATGATTGCGCCCACGCCCTGAGTGATCATGGCGTAAAAGGTCATGCCTGTAGACTGCAGCAGACGCTCAAAGGTGGTCTGCATGAAAATTCCCACGCCCGCCACACAGCAGATGGTCAGATAGGTCGTGCCGTACTCCCGCACCTGAGCGATCTGTGTCTGGCTGGCATAGAAGGGACCGCTGACAAAAATGCCGATGAGAACGAACACCAGATAACTGACTATCTCGATGAAAATACCGTTCATGGCGATCGTGTTGGCCTTCTTATACTCTTTTTCTCCCAAGGTCTTGGAGAGAAAAGCGTTGATGCCTACAGCGGTTCCTCCGGAGACAGCGATCATCAGCGTCTGGATCGGGAACGCAAGGGATACGGCCCGAAGCGCATATTCATTGATCCTTGACACAAAAATGCTGTCCACGATATTGTACATGGCCTGCACCAGCATGGAGACCATCATTGGCAGCGACATCGTGATCAAAAGCCTATTGGTGGGCATGACGCCCATCTTGTTTTCCTGCTGTACGTTCTTTTCCTGCTGTACATTGTTTTCGTTCTGCATCGCAATCCTCTTTCCTGTTACCGCTTATACAAAGAAAGACCCCTGTGAGGAATCACGGGGGCATCAAACCTTATTGCCGCATTCTGCTGAAATGAGATATGGGGGATTCGAACCCCCGACACCTTGATTAAAAGTCAAGTGCTCTACCGACTGAGCTAATATCCCATGAGATATAAACAGGGCTAGCTGGATTCGAACCAGCGAATGCAGCAGTCAAAGTGCTGTGCCTTACCGCTTGGCGATAGCCCTATAGATGACACCAAGCATGTCATTCTGACACATCCTTATCGGCAAGGGTGGATAAAGGGATTCGAACCCTTGGCCTCCAGAGCCACAATCTGGCGCGCTAACCAACTGCGCTATACCCACCATATAGGAGACTCAATCGCCGAAACCGGCATTCCGTCTCTCAATGTGCCCGAAGGGATTCGAACCCCCGACCCACGGCTTAGAAGGCCGTTGCTCTATCCGGCTGAGCTACGGACACATTTTCGGCCTATAATAAGGCCGACGAATGATATTGTAACTTATTATCCCACGCTTGTCAACTGTTTTGTAGGGAATCCGGGCTTCACCGGCGGCCGTCTGACCTTTTCCGATATTTTCTCTCTGTGCCTCTGTTCACAGATAGGTCACGTTCTTCTCCGCGCTGTATTCGTGAGGTGCCTTTTCTACCGCCTTGTGCCCTACGGCTACGGCAATGACGAACTCGTATCCCTCAGGGAATTTCAGCGCTTTGGCAAACTCCTCCTTCCGCGCTCCCGTGAGAGCGTCCTTGATGCAGCCGATGATGAGACTTCCCAAGCCAAGTCCCTCCGCCGCAAGGGCGATATTCTCCACCGCGATGCCCGCGTCCACGCTGCTCCAGCCGAATGCCTTTTCAGCGCTCAAAAGCAGCACCACAGGCGCCTCATAGTAGAAATTGTGCGGTGGATCCTGAATGCCTCTCTCAAGGTTTTTCTGGTCCTCGATCTCCTTCAAGATCGAATGCTCTCCGTCCACCACGGTGATGTGCACCTCCTGCCTGTTAGTGGCCGTAGGGGCCTGAAGGCCTGCCCTGATCAGGCTGTCCAGCTCCTCCTTCGTAAGCTTCTGCGCCGTGTAACCGCGGGTGGAGCATCTCTGTTCCATCGCTTTCAATACCTCGCTCATCTGACTCCTCCGTTCCGATTTTTTATTTTACGCAAGCGAATCAACAATCGCTGTTTTCACTGTATCACGAATATGCCTTTTTGCAAAGTATTTACCGCCGGAAAATTTCAGGCCAAAAATTTCCGCGCCGGATTTTCCCCGCGTATATTCCGCGGCGCCTTGCGCCATAATAACAGCAAGGACAATCAGTTGACCTGCCCCTGAAGACAGGGAAAAAAGGAGACAGAATATGAAGATGACCGACAAAAAGAAACCCGTCGACACGATTCCCAAGGGCGTCTGGGAGAGCAGCAGACCCGTTCCTGATACGGATAAGAAAAGTACCGCTTCGGCAGCGACCGACCTTCAGGGGAACGGCTATCCGAAAAGCAAAAAAAGCTGACGCCTCTGCATATTGACGGCAGAAGACATCAGCTTTCCAAAAATCCCAGTCTTTAAATATAGCCCAAAGCGCCCATTATGGCGCCTGCTACGGAATTGATCAGGGTGAAGACCAAAGTGATGGAGCACATGACCACTCCTGCCACCGCCATACCCTTTGTGCCTTTTCGTATTGCAATAATACCCAGCACCAATCCTGTGATCGTCACAGGAAATCCTACAATAGGCAGACACCACGCCAAAAATCCGACAATTCCCAGCACCATGGACGCAATGGCAAATCCTTTAGCTGAGTCCTGCGGCGCATTACCGTTGTTCTCGGGATTATAATAATCCATAATTTCCTCCTTCATTTCGAATAGTTTTTGATAGTATGCCGAATTTGCCTCTGCCGAATTGATTCGGATATAGGCAAGTAAGGCAGATTATTTTGATAGTATGCGTTGCCTTTTGATTGTATCATATCCGCATCAGTACTGCAAGAACTATCATGTGGACGGGGTAGAACGCATAGCAGGCATACTGAATCGCCTTGTTATGGGGTCCCTGCCTTCCGTTATAGAGCCAGATTGGAATGAGCGCCAGCACGGCAAATCCCTGCTGAGGTATCACAACGCTTCGGCCGAACAGCGTCACAGGATAGACCAGACCGCCTATCATCTCCCAGTTGATGTAGAACATACATATAAGCTGACCGATCCGGCCAAATCTTACGTCACGGAACAGATAGAACACGAACACCATCAGCACGCCGTACCCGAAATAGTCCACCATGGTGACAAATCCCAGCAGATAACCGAATATCACAGATACCGACACCCGCAGGAAAAAACGCCATTTTGACTTGTTTCTGGCGTTTTCCATCCAGCGCATCAGAAGCAGCGCGATGCAGAACGTAAACAAGACGTTCTGATGAAAGGGGTAGAACCAGCTTCCCTCCGCCATCAGATTGAACGGCAGCTCGGATACCAGCGCAAACAAAAACATGCGCTTTAAGTATTTCCTGAAATCACCGGTGTGGAAGAATCCCTCCACGATCTGGAACGCAAAGATCGGAAACGCCAGCCGCCCGATATCGTCCAGCCAGTTGTTTCCGGCAACGACCGTGATCCACATATGCGAACACAGCATCAGCGCCATTGCCAGTATTTTCAGGTGCAGCGCATTCAGGCACTGCCATTTTTTTGTGGTCTGCACGGCCGGGTTGCTCCTTTTAGGCATAGTATAATAAAACAAATCGGGGTGACAGGATTCGAACCCGTATTATCATGGGTCAAATATCCAGTAAAATAGGCACTTTTCGTAATTCGTGACAAAAATCATGACAAATTATGAAACTGTAGCGATGTTGTGCTGTGAACTGTACAAAACACCATAATATCTATTATCATACAGCCCATTTCCAGCTTCTGTCAACAGCAGATTTTCTGGTTTTAGCCCACATCTGTAACATAACGGGAGTGGACAAATCCGTAGGTCTTGCCGTTGATGCGCACATAATACCAGACGGCTCCGTCTGCTGCCTTGATCTCATCGCACACCTCGACCGTGTCGCCCTTGTGCAGATACGGCACCGTCTTAATGTTCGGGTTGTTCGTGCCGGCCCAGGTGCGCACATTGAGGCTGGAAGCAGTCACAGTGCCTGTCCGCTGCGGCACCTTGCATATCGTTCCTGCCGGCGCGGTACCCGTCGATGAGGACGCCTTGTCCGCTGTCTCGACCGGCGCATACTTCGGGACGATATAGCCGCGTATGTAACGCGCATTGACAGTGATGTTCCGGCGCCTCACGGCATTGCTGTAATTCCCCTCGATCACCGTGATCTGCCCTGTGGTGCGATTGATAATCTCAACGATCCCGATATGATCCGGCCAGCCGGTGTTATCGCCCTTTCCGCTGTCATCCCAATCATACAGGATACCGTCGCCGGGGTCCGGAATATAGTTGTCAGCCTCCACCCAGCACCCCATCTTTTTGGCCGCTTCGACCAGATTGCCACAGGATATCTCGATAGGCATGACGTCCGTGTATCCCAGCTTGATCGCGATCGCGGACCATGTGCAGGCGCACCATGACCAGCTGTACTGCATCTTAATGCCTCTGGGCAGCTCACCCTTGTAACCGTTGTAAATATCGATAATGCTCTTATAGGACCCGTCGCTCTCCTTCTTGCCTACCCAGCTCTGCGCCAGCGCCACGACTGCTGCCCTTGCGCTGTTCGTGTTCGTCTTTGTCGTCTTAGCCATCTTTAATTTTTACCTTCCTTTCCGGCGTATACTGCGGAGCTTACGCCAATGAGCGCGCCGAGGAACGTATCCAGCGCAGCGATCGTTCCGACGATCTGCTCCCCGTAGGGCAGGCCCCAGATCTGGGACAGTGCCGCATACAGTGTCCCCAGTCCGGGGAGCAGGATCAGCGCGATCCATTTGATTTTGTCGTAGGTCGTGTTCTTCATCATAGCATTCTCCTTTCCGGCGTCATTGGCCGACGCCACGCACTTCAAGGGCCTTGACCTTGTCCATCATGGTATCAAGGTACCCATTGCCCTTAAGATCATTATGATAGCATTGGTGCATATCAATGATATCCTCCAGCTCGTCCTCATAGATCCAGCCTTGCCGAATATATGTAGAGCAGAGCCCTCGCAGACCGTTCTTCATCAGGAGACGCAAGGCAGCTTCATAGCCCTGCTTCGTTTCCATTCGGCGAAATCCTAACGCGAATAGCTGGCTTATTAGCGTAGACAATACCCCTGATCCCAAGACGGCAATGATAATCTCAGTCATGTCAATCCTCCTCCGTTATGGTATATGTGATCTTCATGGTCTGCTCGGCCGTCTTGGTGATCGGCTCCTGCAGATTGTTGATCGTGGCCAGATAATATGTAGGTGCCATCAGATTCGCCAGATTACTACTACTACTACTAGAAGTACTCGAACCGTATAGCCCTACTGCCCGCACCGGATCAATGGCCTCGACGACAGTATCGTTGCTATATGAGCCTGCATACTCATATATGGCAGACGTATCATCAGGAAAAACAACGATCCGTCTTGATTTGGTCTTATTCATAAAGAGCCCTGTGGTCCGGTCAGTGAATAAGGCGCCAACGTATGTCTTGCATATCTCTTTTATATCGGTAGGATTGTCCGTATCGATCTTATACAGAGGATACATTCCGTCCTGAACGGTATTCCCTATCAGGAACAGATATTTCCCCCGTATGGTCCCTTCCGATACCCTATATGAGCCATCGATCTGTATGGTAGACTCTTTCATCGTATAATCGCGACTGATCTCATAGCGATAGATATCAGTCTTTCCACCTCTGGCGCCTTTCGCCCAAATACCTATCGCCGTGTCATCCACCATATCCCACAGGATCTCGCTATTGACGTTCGGAATCTCCAGCTTCTTCAGCACCTCATACTCCTGCGGAGCTCCGTTCTGTGCCGTAAGGCTCACGCGGCCAGCTCTTTGCCTGTATTGCCGAATTTCGATGGCTTTGTCGCTGAGCAGATGACAGGCAAAGATGCCCTGTTCCGAATCCATACAGACATTGCGCTGCCCCAGCTGAAAGGTATTTCCATAGTTCGACGCTGACACATGCAGCGTCTTGAACGGCTCATTCCCTGCGGCGTAGTTCGTGAGACATGCGCAGGCGATGGTCCCGTTCCCTCTGTTCGTCGAGAAGTCCCACACGTGCTTATATCCATTGTCGATCGGGCCGGACTCCTGCGCGTTGTATATCCCTCGCCGTGTATCTGCTGCGGCTGCCGTAGAGTCGCCGGCGTAAGCCAGCGGTGCCGTCGGCGGATAGAATTTATTCGGATCCTCCTCCAGCTTCCGGTCGAACAAAAAAATCCCGCCCAGCGCACGGGTCGCGATGGGAAGAAGCTCGCTCTTCGCTGTCTCCGTCACGGCGCTCATGTATTCATGGTCATTGATCAGCGCGTCCAGCGCATTGGTGAACATGTTATCGTCTTCTCTGATAATGTGCTCCTGTGTCCTCACGTTGGTCAGTTCGATCGTAGTATGTCCTTTCATATTTCCTCCATTTCCTCCTCTTCCGCCATACGGCTCCCAGATATATCCACGTCCAGACGGTCCGCGTATGACACTTTCAGCACGCCCCGCCTGATCGGCAGTGCGTAGCGTTCCTCGTGCTGCATCGGTACCGGCACCTGCTGCCGGAATGCTGCGTCCGCACGGTACCTGCCCGTCGTTGCAAGGGATCCCCTTCGCAGGGCGATTACCGGCATTGCCTCTTCGATCTCTATCCGCTTATCGTTCCAGCCCTCGCCGCTCGCCAGTCCCTGTCCGGATATCACGGCATGTACGTCCCCCGCCGCGACCGACCCATGGCCGCCCGTGAGCCGCAGCGCCACGCTCCATCTGTGCCTCGTCTGTGCCTCCACATCTCCGATCAGGTAGTTCAGCGACAGATGATGGGCTCCCTGTTCGCTCCATGTCTCCTTGGGGTGATAGGCCTGCTCCTGGCCGTCCAGGTAATAGGTCACCTCACATACGGCAGGGCTACCCTCTTCCGCTTCGTTGACCTCAAGCGTCAAGGTCAGGTCCGTCCACGTCTGCGCCTTTGCCTCATCACTGACGGTCGCAAATTCGACGGCCACCACCGTCACCCAGTCATTCTCCGACAATGCATGAGCTTCCGCGCTGACAAATCCGTAGACCGCCACGGCCTTGCTGCTCATCTGCGACATGAGCCCCGAAAGCTCCTTGTCCGCTTTTGATTTTGCGGACGCCAGCGCCGGATTCTTTCCGACGCCCTGCATCTCGTATTTGCCGTTATAGTGATATGTGAACTTTGTCAGGCAGGATTGCTGCTGCCCGTCCGCCAACCCTCCGGCAAATACGAGCGTATCTCCCAGGTCATACGCCGGAGTTCCATAGGCCGATGCCTTGAACGGCATGTAATTGATCCCTTGCAGGGCTGTCAGGACCGCCTTCCTGCGGCGCTCGTACATCTCCTTCGTGCCGTATTGCAGGAACGGATTGTTCCCCAGATTGTACGTCAGCCCGTCGTCCGTCTCCGCGCCGTAATAGCTCGTGGTCTGGTCGCTCGCATTGACCACGGAAATACCCGTGTACCGAGTGACGAAATCCGAAAAGCTCGCTCCCGTGAATCTGTGGTAGTCGTCGATGGTGTCCACCGGCTCACCGCCGTATGTCCGATAGATCAGCTTCCCGTCCCTGTCCATGGTAGCGTTCGCGCAGAGCGTCTGCGCCAGCCACGAGACAAAGTCCCTCCATGTCTCGATATCATTTTCTGCATACGCGGAAAGTGTTTCCGTCCCATTAGGCAGCGCCTGCATCTGCTCCTCCGTCATGCCGAGCTCCACTCCGCACTGACTGCAGGCGAGCTGCGTCAGTTCATAGGCCGTGCCATATGTCTGCTTCCCGGAATAGATCCTGTCAAATCTTGCCATATGGTCGTAGGCCGTCACCGTAATGCCGGCCGCGCTCCATTCCGCTTCCGCCACGTCGTACACGCCGAGAGGGACGTCCTCGTAGCTGCCCTCTGCAAGGCGCAGGCCGGACGATGCTTTGATCTCCAGCCCTTGCCAGGAATATCGCGGGATATCCAGTCCCCGGAAGGTCGACTTCAGCTCGCCGATGTATACCTGCCCGATCTTGATCTCATCGTTCCCTGCGCATTGGTTAGCGATCGAGAATGAGCCTTCGATTACGTTATCCTCAGTAAAATTTTTGCCGCCGATCGTTCCGCGGAGGCGGTAGTGTTGTTCTGCTGCCTGCATAGCGGCCTTATAGGCCGCGCTGATCGGATACATCAGTACTCCTCCAAGGAACAGGCAACGGTATACAGCCCGATGGTGCCGTCCATATTATAGGAGTTTTCTTCCAGCGTTACCTGCAAATTGCGCAGGCGCATGGACCGCGTCTTATAGTCCTGCGTCTCCAAGTCATAGGCCTTAACGTCGATGGGTCCTTTGGCATATGTCACGAACTTTGCCGCCCATCGGCTCGAGCAGTTGAATTGTGCGCTTACGGACAGTTTCCCATAACGCACGACGAGCACCTGATCCGTTCCGGCCTCCGTAGAATTGACCGATTCGACGTTCTCGTATTTCTCCTGCCATTTGATTGGCCGTGGTATCTGTTCCGAGCCGAAATATATCGGGAAATCCCTCAACATTGCCATCGTCATCGTCCTCCTGACCTGTATGCATGTATCTGATCCGCGCGGATGATTTTCTCGTCGAAAAATTCACCGCCCACATAAATAGGCATGATGATGTCTCCGCCCATGCCCTGCGCGCGCATCACAGCGTCCATGACCATGTTCTGAAGGGCACCCGTGCCCACCACAGCCTCCGAGCCCGCTTCGCCGCCGCCCAGCAGCGTGCCGCTCCGGCTCATCCCAAATATCGTCGGCGAATCCAGGATCATTCCTCCGGCCATTGCTTTGCGGTACCACTCCACTCCTATACTCGGGATACTGGGCGGATCCAGCGAAAAACTCCCGCTGATCGAAAAGTGAGGGAGCTTGATCTTCGGCAGGCTCCACTCAAAGTTGAAAATGCCCTTCAGCCACTCGAGTACGCCTGACATATATCCCTTCACGCCATCGAATGTCCCTGTAAATTTACCTATTATCTCATCCAATGTCTGGAATACCGTGCTCTTGATCAGGTTAAAGGAATCGACCACGCTCGTCGTTGCGAGCAGAATTGCCTCTCCCAAAAATATGATCGAGCCCGACAGAGCCGTGATAGCTACAGCGAGCAAACCGGCGCCGCCTGACAGACCTACTGCTGCCAGTGCCATCGCCGCCATTCCTCCCGCCACGACTAAAAGGCCTCCTCCCAGGACGATAGCCGCTCCGCCGCCGACGCCTGCTGCCACTGCAAATGTTGAGACGCTTTCTGAGAGCGAAAAGAACGTCGTCGCTGCCTCCGGACCGTATGTATTCAGCTCCGGCAAATGTTCGATGATTATAGACAGCCCCGACGATGCCATAAAAATACCTGTACCCACCAGCGCCACTGCTGCACCCAGCAGTGCCATGGCCGCCCCAAATGCCAAGAGCCCCGGGGCTGCCGGAGTGAGTGCCGGACCAAGCGCCGCGGCACCTGCTGCCAGCAGAGCGACCGATCCTACCAATGCAACCATGGCCAACGCAGCTTCCGGCCCTGCATCAGCCAGCTTGATAGCGGAATACGCGAGCAATGATATGCCACCTGCCGCCATCAGGATCCCTGCTCCCAACGCCAGAAAACCGACTGCATTCTGTGCCAGTGTGCCCATAGCTGTACCCGCGCTGCTTACCGGCCCTGCTGCCTGTCCTGCCGCATTGCCTATCGTCGATACAGTAGACGCTGCGGTGCCGGCATTGCCGCCTATACCGCTGATAGCGGTACCGATGGAACCGAACGCGCCGACAACCTTACTGCCGGCGCCCACGATAGAACCGATACTGGAGGTCAATGTGCCCAGAATCGTGATGACCGGACCTGCCACGGCCGCAATACCGGCAAGCTTAATAATCATCTCTTTCTGATCTTCCGTCAGCCCGTCCCATGCGTCAGCAAGGTCTCTTACAACATCGGTCAATCCGCCCATAAATTCTGTCAGCATAGGACCAGATGTCTCCACGATATCCGCTCCCACCGTCTTGAGCGTATTAAGTGTCGTCTGCATCTTGTCGAGAGGATCCTGCGTCTCTTCAAATGTCTGTGACACACTGCCTGCGTAATCGCTCATCAGTGTGTTCAGTGCTTCAAATGACAGCCTCCCGTTGCTGATAGCTTCCACTAATGCTCCGCCAGAGCGTGTCCCGAACAGTTCAATCGCTTCTGCGGAAGCATCGGCCTGTGTGCTAGAGTCCTTGAGCCGATTTTCCAGATCAAGGAGCACATTGCTCATGGATGTGCCTTCCTTCAGCGATTCTGCATACGCCTTTTTAAGACCCGTCATAGCGCTGGACGCATCAACGCCGTTTACAGATAAGTTTGCGAGTAGCAACGCGGAATCGCTTGCACTATAGCCCATCTCCTTAAGGCTTGCTGCGTTGGCCGCCATGAGAGATGTGAGATCCGACATGGATGCTCCAGTTTCTTGCCCTGCCGCATTCAGCACATCCAAAAACTCTGTCGCCTGTTCAGCAGGAATGTTAAATGCTGCCATAGCGCTCTGCACCTGGTCAATGCTTGTCGAAACATCAGTTTTATTGAGCTTCGAGAATTTGACAAATTGTGTTGCCGTCCGTTCCAGGACATCTCCCGTCATTTTGAATCGAGTATTGACCTCGCCCACCGCATCTGCGGCCTCCTGAAAAGAGCTTGGAACGGTCTGCGCAATTTTTTTAGTTATGTTCTGCAGGTTTTTTAACTCGTCACCGGAAGCACCCGTCTTTTTTGTGACGGTATCCATAGCCTCATCGACCTCATTCCATGCCGCTACAGATGCCGTTCCTATTCCTGCAATTGGAACCGTAATATTCTTCGTCATGCTGCTGCCGACCGACTGTATACTGCTGCCGACCGACTGCATACTGTCGCCGACCTTCCGCATCTTATCGCTCAAGGTCTCCATCTTGACGCTGACGGCTTCCACCTGTTGAGATGCGGTGCTTCCCAGCTCACCATATCCTTGCTCGAGGTTCTTCAGCTCCTGTTCCGTTTCGACGATCTCTCTCTGCAGGCCGTCGAAGTTTTGCTGCGTTATGGTGCCATTCGCCAGGGCCTGCGTTGCCTGCGTTTCCGCCTCGCGCAAGGCGTTCAGCTTATCCTTGGTCGCATCGATTTCTTTGCTTAGATACTGGAATTTTTGCTGTAA
>CANQJL010000035.1 GCA_947624245.1 uncultured Acetatifactor sp.
GTATGTCAGAGCAGATCAACCGTGAATTTGGCTATACGTCCGCTTTTGGAAAGAACAGCGAAAATGCCGACACACGGATCAGCAAGGTTGCTATTTCTTTCAACGATGACGGCTCTACCAATATTTTTGCGGAGCTTGAAAAATCCGGCCGGAAGCAGCGGGAACAGATCGAAGAAGCAAGGGCAGAAAAACGGGCGCAGAAAAAGGCGGAGGACAAGCGGACACAGAAGAAACAGCAGGGAAAGCGTCTGGAAGAAGCGGCAGACCGTTATTCCCGGAGGAACGCTGACACGAAGCGTACAGTGGTGGAAGCCGGAAGCGTAGACGAACTGATGAAGAAGATTGCGGCGGTGGACTGGAATGAAATACGGGCAGAGGGCAGCACGGAGAGCGGCGGCAGGTTTGATTTCAGTATATAAATAAATCAGAAGCTAAATTGCCGATGAAATTATGGTGTGGCTCTGCAGCGCGAAAAGTTCTTGATGGAAATGTCGATCGGTGTTAGCATATTTTATAGAAAAGGTGTTGCCGTGAAACAACGGTTCGCCTTGGTTAATGTTGTATATCAAAAAAGTAACCTAACTTTGGTCGGTGCGGTTGCTTTTTTGATGTCTTTTATTTTTTCCGGCCTGCCGGATATTGATTACTTTCCCTTTATTTTCCATATGTATCCCTCCTCGTATACAGGAAGTCCTCAAAATGTACTCACTAAATTTTCTTACAGAAAATTGGCGAAAGGCGAACCGCTGCCCGTTTTGGCAACGCCTGTATACATTTTATCATATTGGTAAAGTCTTGCGAGATGTGAAAGAATAAAAACTTGTATATAAAATCCTTTCTACGGGTTAATTTTTCAAAATATCGGACGATATCATAATTGGCAGAATATTCTATTGCTCAGGTCATAAGAGAGCAGCCATGGATGGCAACCATTCGTTTGCTATTCATGGCTGCTAATTTTTATGAACGGGTTTAGAAAAGCCAGAGAACTTTATAGGTCCATCAAATAAAAAGGGGGAAATCTTGATGCAAGTAAACAACGCTTTAAATTCCTATAATTATTATCAGCCGTCCGGAAAATCTTCCGCAGAAAACAATCGGTGCGAGGGATTTTCCGGTGCCGTGACGAAATGTGAAGACGGAGAAAGCGGCGGCAAGTTCTTGGGATTGACAATGATTCCGGAGGAGGGAAAATCCGTCACTTATGGAATGAGAGCAATGCTTTCCGATAAGTCTACACCCGCGAATCCCATTGTTCAGATAGTATCTAATTTAGACGGGAAAAAGGAAGTCTTTGACGTAGATATCAGCAAAGTGGATCCGGAAAATGCTTCGCAGATCGAAATGTTCGCGTTATGCTGCTATGAGGACAAATGCGGGAGAGGGACGGGCAGTACCTTTGGCTCCTATCATACTTTTAAAATGATGAAGGAAACCGCAGAGCAAAACGGCAACGAAAGACAGGTTGACGCGGAAATATCTGCATGGGATCAGTTCAGGTACGAAAAAGTAAACTGGGTGAAGACCTGCGAGTTCGCTCTGGATATTTTACAGGCAATCAAAGACCCCAGGGTGATGGATATGTTCTCAAAGGGGACAAAATTATTGAGCATGTATTCAAGGTATGCCGGAACAAAGGAATAGTAGAAAATTCATCAGAAGGCTGTAGAGGAATATGAGAAGTATCTTTATATACCGCTTCATGAACGATGATATGTATGGCATGTATGTACCTTGCTATCGCAGCGCGAAAAAACAATCAAAAATTAAAATCAGGGATTGACAGTACGAGAAAAAGGGCTTACTATTGACGATAAGAAACGGGTTTTCACCGTACATCTTGTTACGGCTTGCTCGTTTCTTTTTTTATTGCCAGAATGTCATACAGATATTTTCTGCCGTTTTCAGCATGGTTAATGAGCAGGCGGGCTTGAAAAATATTGTATCTGACAAGTACATTTTCTTCATAGATAGGAAGCGTATATCTTTTATTTGCAGACTTGCGTGTCCGTGTTTTTATCCGCAAGCAGGAAGGACAAGCACATTTGCACCATGACGTGCAGGGAGTGGGAGTCCGACCTGTTCCCGCCGCACATTTTTGAAGTCTGCCTGCGTCCGTGCGCTTTCCTTGATGCACCGCAGAGCGAGGGAGCGGCTTCTCGGCAGAGCATATATTGGTTATAAAAAAGAAGGGAACGGTTTGGATACGGATAAAAGTAAAATCGGGTTATCAGATACGAAAGAAGGGAGTTGATAATCTCCCGAGATATTATAAGGTATATGCGCTATAAATACAAGGAGAAACAAAACATATAATGATTTTTTCAAAATCAGCCGAAATAAATGGTGAGGATCGGAATACACAGACAAAGCGATCCATCTAAATATTTAGGAGACTCTGAATTTGAAAATATCATTTTACCAGCAGAATATTTCCGAGACAGAAAGACAGCATACGGAAAAAAGCGGCGCCGTGCGCGACACCAAAGGCAACGGCGCTGTTTCTGCGCCCGCGGGTGCAGGAGCCGTGTACGCACAGGACGAGCGGAGCTGGTCGGACATCGGAAAGAGCGAAAAGAGCAAAAGCCTGATCGAGATACAGCGGGAGGCCGCAGATGCCGACGTATCGGTACAGCAGGACTACATGACACTGATGTCACATACCATGTCCGAGGAGGACTACGCCGAACTGCAGGAGGAAGGCTTCGATCTTGGCAGCATGGATCCGGAGGAGGCAGTGACCATTGTAGACCGTATCAAGGCGGAGCTTGCCCGTGCGGGAAAAGAAGTCAAGGGCTATAATGACGACATGGATATGGAGACGCTGGCGGCGGCTCTTGGCAGTCAGGTGCTGGCGAACGCCGTGGCGGACAGCTTTCGGGCGGCGGATCTTCCCATGACCGCGGAAAATCTGGAAATGGTCTCCAAGGCGTGGGATATGGCGAGCCAGCTGGAACCCGTGAGCGAGGGGACCGGCCGATACATGATAGACAACGAGCTGGAGCCCGAGATCTGGAACCTGTATCTGGCGCAGAGCAGCGGCGCAGATGCTGCCGGCGGCAGCGCGCCCCGGTTTTATGCGGAGGATATTCAGGGCTATTACACAAGGAGCGCGGAAACGGGACAGAGCAAGGAGCTGGCGGAGCAGATCGATCGGGTGCTGGATCAGTCCGGCAGGGAAGTAAATGAGGAGAACAGACAGAACGCGGCATGGCTGCTTGAAAACGGACTGCCTCTCACGGAGGAGAATCTCGACCGTCTGGAAGAGCTTCAGACCATAGAGCTGCCGGTGACGGCGGAGGCCTTTGCCCAGGCGGCGGCAAATGCCGTTGCGGACGGCAGAGATCCCGTATATGCGGATCTGGCAAATGACGGAGAAAATCTGTACGAGAAAGCGGCAAGACTTGCGAAGCATTATCAATCCGCAGAGGTCTGGGACGCCCTGACGGGAGATGTGACCGCCAGAAGACAGCTGGAGGAGATCAGACTGCGCATGACGGCGGAGGTCAATGTGAAGCTGTTGAAGAGCGGTTTTTCCATTGACACGGCGCCCATGGAGGAGCTGTTGGAGGCTCTGAAGCAGGCGGAGCGAGAACTGGCGGAGCAGTACTTCCCTCAGGATGCGCAGGCCGTTGAAAAGTATCGAAGCTACAACGCCGTCAACAATATGATGGCGGAGATGCCCGGACTGCCGGTTCAGGTAGTGGGCAGCTTTGCCGAGAGGCAGAGCACGGCCACGCTGGAGGAGTTCCACAGGGAAGGCAGGGCGGTTCAGGAGAGCTACGGGAATGCAAGGGACAGCTATGAGAAGCTGATGACCTCTCCCAGAGCGGATCTGGGCGACAGTATCCGCAAGGCATTCGGCAATGTGGACGATATTCTTAAGGATCTGGGGATAGAGCCTACAGAGGAGACGCGCCGGGCAGCCAGAATCCTGGGATACAACCGTATGGCCATGACGGAGGAAAATCTGGCAAGCGTCATGGAGGCAGACAGGCAGGTGAGATCGGTCGTCGAGAAGATGACTCCCGCGGCGACGCTCAAGATGATTCGGGACGGCATCAACCCTCTGGAGAAAAGCTTTGCCGAGCTTGAGCAGTATTTTGAAGGGCTGCCGGAGGAATATCGAACAGAGGCGGAGAGCTACAGTCGTTTCCTCTACGGTCTGGAGCGGAACCATGCGATCACGGAAGAGGAGAGAGACAGCTATATCGGCGTCTACAGGCTGATGCGCCAGATTGAGAAGTCGGACGGAGCGGTGATAGGCGCGCTGGTGAACACACAGGCGCAGCTGCATTTTTCTAATCTGTTGTCCGCCGTGAGGACCGGCAGGGTAAAGAATGTGGACGTCAAAGTGGCAGACGAGCTGGGAGCCGTGTCGGAGCTGGTGTACAAGGGGGAGACGATCTCCGAACAGATCGGAAAGGCCTTCACAGACACGGTGAACAATATTCTGACAGAGGTGTCATATAGTGAGGAGGCGGAAGTTTCCTATCAGCGGGAGGAGCTGGAACAGATCAGGGAAGCTTGCCTCCATGCGGACAGTCAGTGTACCGCCCTGCTTCAGAGAGGGCAGATGCCCTCCGGTGCCGAGAATATGATGGCGGCGCAAGCGCTGCTGCACGGCAGCTCCAATCTGTTTGCCCATGCGGGGAGCGCAGGCGGCACCCGCAGAGACGGGAAGACAGGAGAGAAAGAGGACGCTGCGGGCAGCAGGCTGTGGGAGGATTTGGACGACAGCGAGACCTTTGCGCAGGAGTATGAGGAGCTGACGAATGATGCGCTGAACGCTGTGGAGGAGGCTTCCTTTGCCGAGGCGGATACAAGCCTGGACGTGCGGGAAATGCAGCTTGTACACAAGCAGCTCACCGTGGCAGGTGCCCTGTCACGGCAGCAGGAGTACTTTATTCCCATGTATGTGGGGGATAAGCTGACCCGCGTGCATCTGACGATTGCGCAGGGAAGCGCCCGCCGGGGAACGGTGAACGTAGGAGTGCAGGTGTCCGAATCTAAGCGGCTGGAAGCGGAGTTTCGTCTTGACAACGGTGTCCTCAGCGGAATTTTTACGGCAGGGACGCAAAGTGAGGTTATGGAATTACAGAATTTGGCCGATATCTTTAGAGAAGAAATAGGAGATACCTGGACGGTGGGCAGCCTCAGTGTCGCCGGCCCGGGCTCGGCAGTAACCGCAGAGATAGAGAATGCAGAATCGCCGGCAGCGGACAGCGCGCAGCTGTATCGTGTGGCAAAGGTATTTCTGCAGGCAGTGCAGAAGAGAGGAATTTAATCTATGAGAATCAACTACAATGTATCGGCAATGCTTTCCAACAATGCTCTTTCCAATAATGATGATTTGCTTTCTAAGTCTCTCCAGAGACTGTCTTCCGGCTATAAGATCAACAGTGCCAAGGATAACCCCGCAGGTCTTGCCATGGCAAAAAGAATGAACGCCCAGATCGAGGGTCTGAAGGTGGCGAATCAGAATGCCAGCGACGGCGTTTCCGTGATCGAGACAGCAGACGGAGCCATGACGGAGATCAGCGAGATGCTGCAGCGCATGAATGAGCTTTCCGTACAGGCAGCCAACGGAACCATGTCGGAAAGCGACAGAGAGACCATTCAGGACGAAATTGTACAGCTCAAGGAGGAGATCACCAGAATTGCGGAGACCACGGAGTTTAACGGTCAGAAGATATTGAACGGTGAGTTTTCTCTGAAGGGATACACCAACAATATAGACGTCAAGGTGAACGCCTACTCCAGTGAGGTGGCCGCAAAGCAGTATACGATCGATTCCATTACCCTGATTCAAAAAGAGGACGGCACATACGACATCGATCAGGATTCCCTGGTGTTGGGAGACGACTTCCCCGAGGGAGCAAAGGCGGCCGTGAGAGATGATCTGGTGGTCATCACGGACAGCAACGGATTTGAGATGCAGCTTGATATTTCGAGAGTTGATTTTGACGGCGCAGGTGCGGTTGCGGGACCGGACGGAGAGAAGACGGTCACATTTTCCGGCGATGCGGGCAGTGCGCTGACGGTAGATGCCACAGGAATCGGCGCCATGAGGCTGCAGATCGGTTCCAATGAGGGACAGATCCTGGCGGTCGATATTCCCGCCATCACCCTGCAGAATATGGAGATTGAGAATATTGACGTAAGTACGAAGGAGGGCGCGTTAGATGCCATCGAACGCATTGACAGCGCGGTAAAATATGTGTCCAAGGTCCGCGGACGTCTGGGCGCATATCAGAACCGGCTGGAGTCCACGATCAACAATCTGGACGTGAGTACCGAGAATATGACGGCGGCTTACTCCAGAATCATGGATGTGGACATGGCGGAGGAAATGACGCAGTACACCACCAATCAGGTGCTCACACAGGCGGGGACCTCCATGCTGGCGCAGGCCAACGAGAGACCGTCTCAGGTGCTGCAGCTGCTGCAGTAGGCACAGGAGTCTGAAAGAAAACGGGGAAGGCGGTATGCGTGCCGAGGCGCGCGGGAGTATCGAATATGACAAGGGAAGATAAGCAACAGTTTACTTTGAGGATCACACAGGCAAATTCCACGGATTTGGTGGTAATCTTATATGAAATGCTCCTCTGCTATTTGAAGGAGAGCAAACAGGCGTTGGAAGATCCGGAGAAGGGGGATTTCAAGGAAGCCGTGCGCAAGGCGAGAGGCTGCATCAACGAATTGATCGGATCCCTGAAGATGGAATATGAACCGGCGCCGGCGCTGCTGCAGCTGTATCTGTTCTGCATCAGGAGACTGGCTGCAGGCGAGGTCAAGAGAGAGGCGCGTCCCTTTGAGGAGATCGAGATCGTGATTCGTCCGCTCCATGACGCATACAAAGAGATTGCCGTGCAGAATCATGCGGGTCCTGTTATGGGGAACTCACAGGCCGTCTACGCAGGGCTCACTTACGGCAGGGATAATTTAACTGAAAACATGGCTGACCAGGGTACGAATCGCGGAATGTACGTTTAGATCCTCTTTTTCCGCAGTGCCCTCCGCAGCCGCGAGATCGGTCAGATATTTGTATCTCATCTGAAGAGCGTTGATCTCGTAAATATAACTGTCGATCAGATCCGTTTCCACAGCGTTATCAAAACCCGCATAGGCCATGTCCAGGTCACGGCGGGTTTTTTCTATGGAATCCTTCAGGGTCACGGGGGAATAATCTTCCTCAGCGGGACTGTTGTGCTCCGATTTTTGGCTGAAATATGTCTTCATAATCACATGCTCCTTTTTTGTGGGATTGATAAAAGTATAGGCGGCAGCATTGAAAAATATTCCAATTTTGGAAAAAATTGCATATTTTATTTTTTGTCCACATATGCTGTACAAGGACAGGAGGACAAAATTATGTTGAATCATACGTCTGGTGTCATCGCAATATCGGTGATCTGCGCCTTTTTCATATTCGTCGGAGTCATGAAAAGCAAAGCTGAGTGGCTGCTGAACATTTTTATGCGGAGTGTTCTGGGTACCATTGCGATTTATTTTATCAACAATGCCCTTGCCGAAGCGGGAATTTTTCTGGGAGTGGGCATTAATCCGGTTACGGTTTTGACATCGGGAATCTTAGGAATTCCAGGGCTTGCGGCCGTTTATGGAATTGGAATTTACAATTATTTGTAGATTATTGCCAAAAAATGTTTTTTTTGATTTTACCTCTTGCAATTTTAAAATGCTTTGATTTATAATGCGTTTACAACAATTCACTGACTCATCTGTATGGGTTCATAATATTCTTGTGGTTTTCGGGGCCTGTCGCCCCAATGTTCCGTTGAGTTAAGAGGTTGAGTAAAAAGAGCAAGGAGATGATGCGTTTCGTGGCGGCTTTGTGCGTTTTGCTTTTGGCTGCCTGCTGGTTCGACTATCGAAAAAGAACGATTCCCAACGTGCTGATCGTGATTGCCGTGATCTTAGGTATCGCCCTGAATCTTTACCGCGGCGGTATTTCCGAAACAGCGGCTTTTTCGGGCCGCATGATTCTGGCGGCGGTGCCGCTGTACCTTTTCTTTAAGATCGGAGCGGTGGGCGCCGGCGATGTAAAACTGTTCGGAGTGACAGCAGGCTTTCTGCCTTTTGAAAAAATTCTGTATTTCCTGTTTGTATCTCTGCTGATCGCAGCAATGATCTCACTTATCAAACTTTTAAAGAACAATGATTTGACAGAACGTCTGGAAGTTCTGATGAAGTATTTTGCGGACGTATGGAGGAGCGGAAAATTCAGGCGCTATCCGGCGAAGGCCGGTTCGGACGGCCGCGTAAGGGTCTGTCTTTCGGGGCCGATACTGCTCAGTCTGCTCATGTACCTTGGAGGTGTCTATTGAAAGAAGCGTTAAGAGATAAAGCAATGGCAACAATGATTCTGTATGACACGGAAGAAGAATATGCTCAACTGATGACGGAGTTTTTAAGGCGGCACAGGGATCTGCCGTGGGAGCTGCACACATACACGGACGAGACGGAGCTGCTAAGCGCAGCGAAGGAGGCAGGGCTTCTCGTGGTGGCGGAATCGGCCTGCTCCGACAGGCTCAGGCAATTATCGCCGGACCGGCTGGTGGTGCTGAATGAGAGCGGTCTGATGAAATGGGAAAACCTGCGCTACGTGGACAAGTATCAGAGAGCGGAGGAGGTGCTGAAAAGTCTGCTGGAGATCTACATGGAGATTGCGGACGCACCGCTCCCGAGACTGCGAAAGGGCTGTAAGACAGTGTTCATCGGAAATTATTCCCCTGTGCGCAGGAGTATGCAGACGTCTTTGGCGCTGACGCTAAGTCAGCTGCTGGCCGCAGAGCATTCCACACTGTACCTCAATTTCGAGCAGTATGCGGGACTGGCGGAGCTGGTGCCGGACATGCGGACCTTGGATCTGGCCGATCTGCTCTACTTTCTCAACGCGGAAAAAGAGAAATTCCGATTTCGTATGCGGACCATGATAAAGCGTATCGGCAGCCTGGATTATGTGCCGCCGATGAAGTCGGGGCAGAACCTGCTCACCGTGACTGCGGCGGAATGGCTGGGACTGTTTCAGAAGCTGGAGGAGCTGGGAGAATATGAGTATGTGGTCCTTGACCTGAGCGAAAGTATGCAGGGATTGTTTCAGATTCTGCGTCTGTGCAAAAAGGTGTTCACGGTCACAAGGCAGGACAGGATCGCAAGGAGCAAGCTTCTGCAGTATGAGCAGCTGCTCTCCCTCTATGAGTACGGCGACGTGCTGGAAAAGACCAGGCGTGTGGAACCTCCCCGTATCCACAGACTTCCGGAGGAGCTGGAGCAATTGACAAAAGGGGAGCTGACTGCGCTGGCGAGAAAGCTGATGGAGGAGATCATGCAGCCGGATGCAGATGCGTGAAAGAGCAGAGCGCGGAAAGGGGTGCGGCATGGAATATGCAAAACTGAAGAGGCAGCTGCGGGGAATCGTGCAGGAAAGAATGGGATACGAGAAAGATTTTTCCGATCAGGAGGTGGAGGACCTGATAGACGAGGTGCTGATCGGACAGGAATGTATGGCTGCCTATCCCGTAGGGCTTCGCAGAAGATTGAAAAAGGAATTGTTCGATTCCTTGCGGAGGCTGGATATCCTGCAGATATTTGTGGAGGACAGCTCGGTGACGGAAATCATGATAAACGGTACAGAGCACATCTTTGTGGAGCAGGACGGAAGGCTGAGGGAGCTGGATGTGGGGTTTGAATCCGCCGAGAAGCTGCAGGACGTGATCCAGCAGATCGTGGCGGGCTGTAATCGGGTGGTGAACGAAGCTTCCCCCATCGTAGACGCCAGACTTCCGAACGGCGCAAGAGTCAATATTGTGATGAATCCGGTGGCGCTGAACGGTCCTATCGTCACCATTCGGAGATTTCCGGACAAGCCGATCACGATGGAGAGGCTGCTGCAGAGCGGTTCCCTGTCTCCGGAGGCGGCCGCCTTTCTGGAGAAGCTGGTAAAGGCGAAATACAACATATTCATCAGCGGCGGCACCGGAAGCGGCAAGACGACCTTTCTGAACGTGCTCTCCCATTACATTCCCTCCGACGAGCGGGTCATCACCATAGAGGACAGCGCGGAGCTGCAGCTGCAGGATCTGCCTAATCTGGTCCGTCTGGAGACCCGAAACAGCAATGTGGAAGGCTGCAGGGAAATCACCGTGCGGGAACTGATCAGGACGTCTTTAAGAATGCGTCCCGAAAGGATCATTGTCGGGGAGGTTCGGGGGCCGGAAGCCATCGACATGCTGCAGTGTCTGAATACGGGGCATGACGGCAGTATGTCCACGGGTCACGCGAACAGTGCGAAGGACATGCTGGCCAGACTGGAGAACATGGTGCTGATGGGCGTGGAGCTGCCGTTGGCGGCGATTCGCCAGCAGATTGCGTCGGGTGTGGATATCATCGTGCATCTCGGACGTCTGCGCGACAAATCCAGAAGGGTATTGGAGATCACAGAGGTGGCAGGCTGCGAACAAAATGAAATTAAGCTGAACCCGCTGTTTGTATTTAAAGAAATCGAGGAGGACAGTCAGGGTAATATCGTCGGCCGGCTGGAAAAGAAAGGAGCATTGCTGCGTGAAAATAAACTTCAGACGGCGGGATTGTCATAAATACCGCTGGAAAAAAGGGGAATGGCTGGCAGCGGTGCTCGTATCGGCCGCACTTATGGGATTTTTCGCATACTTTTTCTATCGGAGCATGTGGGCCCTGATTCCGCTGGCGCCGCTGGGAGTCGGCTGTTTTGGCAATATCCGCAGGAAAAAAATAGAAAGAGACGAGGAGGAATTAAAGGCCCAGTTCCGCGAATGTATCCTTTCGGTAGCGGCGCTTCTGCAGGCCGGATATTCCGCAGAAAATGCATTTGTGGAATGTGAAAAGGATATGGCGGTCATGTACGGGGAGGAATCTCGGATATGCGGAGAGCTTCGCCTGATCCGGAGGGGATTGCACCTCAATATCACGTTGGAGGAACTCCTGATGGATTTTGCCGGACGCAGCAACTGTGAGGAAATCGATCAGTTTGCCAGAATCTTTGCGCTGGCCAAGCGGAACGGAGGAAATATGGCGGCGATTATCAAAAGCTCTGCGTCACTGATCGGTAAAAGGATTGATCTGAGACGGGAGATCGCCACGCTCTTGTCCGGAAAAAGAATGGAGTTAAGCATCATGGAAATTATGCCCTTTGGTATTCTGCTCTATGTAAGCCTCGGAAATCCCGGCTATTTTGACGGGCTGTATCACAATCTGTTCGGTGTGACGGTGATGACGGGCTGTCTGGCCGCCTACCTGGCTGCTTATCTGATCGGGGAGCGGGTCATGCGGAGAATGACGGCTGACGCATAGACGGATCGTGTGCGGAAAATACGTAAGTGTTGTCAAAATCGGGGAACGGGAGGAGATATGAAAGAAAAGAAGACAGGTCCTTTTGACAGGGCGGCAATGTTCCTCTACAAACAGGCATGTGTGCGCAGGCTGCCCCTGTTCACATCACGTCAGGTGGAGAGCGACTTAAAGCAGCTTCATCCGGGTGAAAATCTTCAATGGCTTAAGACGGATTATTATGTAAAAAAGCTGTCCATGGCGCTGACCATTCTTCTGATCGGCGGATTGTTCGGTGCGGCGGCAAGGCTTGCCGCAGGGCAGGACAGGATTCTTCGGGAGGACGGGAGTATTTTACGGGGCAGCTATTCGGACGGGGAAAGGGATATACGGGTGACGGCCCGATTACAGGATTCCACGCAGGAATTTCAGATCCGGCTGTGGCCGAGGCAGCTTAGCAGGGCGGAGACGGAGGAACTGGCGCAAGGTTTTCGGGAGCGGCTGCCGGAGCTGATCTTAGGAGAGAACGAAGATTTAAGCAGTGTCACGGAGCCGTTGGCGCTGGAAGATTCTTATCCGGACTTTCCCTTTCAGGTGGAATGGGAGAGCACACGTCCGGATATTGTGGGGAGCGACGGCGCGGTAGCGCTTCCCGAGGAGCCGGAGCGGCTTTGGCTGACGGCGGAATTTACCTACGGCGAGTATGCGGGAGAGGAGGTGGTGGAGGTAACGGTGCTTTCTCCGACGCTTACGCCAAAGGAGCGGCTGCACAGGGAGTTGGAAGATTATCTGATCGAAACGGAGCAGTCCGGCAGGGAGGAGGAAGAATGGAAGCTGCCCTCGCATTGGGAGGGGAACGAGATCGGTTGGAGCCAGAAGGTGGAGGATAACAGTCTGCTTGTATGGACGGCGGCGATGGCAGTGACGGTGCTCGTCTATCTGCTCTCGGACAGGGATCTTCATGAGCGTCTGGAAAAGAGAAAGAAATCGCTGCAGCAGTCATATCCGGATTTTGTACATCGGCTGGCGCTGTTTGTGGGCGCAGGCATGACGGTGCGGGGAGCCTTTCAGAGAGCGGCGTCGGACTGTGAAAAGACACTTCCCATTTATGAAGAACTGGTCTACACCTGTCGGGAGCTGCAGTCCGGTGTGTCGGAGGGCGCAGCCTATGAACACTTTGGAAAGAGAACGGGGCAGCAGGAGTACATACGTCTCAGCACGCTGCTGATGCAGAATTTAAAGCGGGGCAACAGTGCGCTTCTGGACCGGCTGCGGGAGGAAGCGGACAAGGCGGCGGAGGAAAAGCTCCGGAGAACCAAAAGGCTGGGGGAAGAGGCGGGAACAAAGCTTTTGGTCCCGATGGCCCTGATGCTTGCGGTGGTGATGGTAATGATCATGGTGCCTGCGTTCCTGTCCATGTAGCAAAGCACCGGACATGGCACAAGTTTTAGGACATGGTACAAGTTTCCGGATATGGCACAAAGTACCGGATATGGCACAAATTTCCGGAAATCACGAACAATTCGGTAAGAGTAAAAATGTAGAAAGGAAAGGTGAACAAAATGGAAGAACTGAAAAATTTTAAGCAATTCCTTGCGGAGGAAGACGGTATGGGTACGGTTGAGGTAATTTTGATCATCGTGGTCTTAGTCGGGCTGGTGATTATCTTTAAGAGCCAGATCACGGGTATCGTCAACGACTTGTTCGAGAAGATCACAAAGCAGACGGGGAAAATTTAGATGAAAGCCGAGAACGGATATCTGACGGTCTATATGTCTCTGTGTCTGACGGTGATACTGTCTCTGTGTCTGACGCTCATTGACGGCGCCCGCAGGAACGGCGCGGCCATGGAGGCTTCCTGTGTGGCGGACATAGGGCTGCAGAGCGTACTTGCGGAATATCACCGTCAGCTCCTGGAGCAATACAATCTGTTTGCCGTGGATTCCTCCTATGGCACCGCAGAGCATGGAAGCTATAATACGGAGGCGCATCTGTTAAGGTATCTCGACAAAAATCTGTCTTCGGACGACGTGTTCCTCTCCGGTCTTTTCTACAGGGATATTGTGGATCTGCACGTTGACGGGGTGAAAACGACAGGAGTGTCAATTTACACGGACGATAACGGGGCCGTGTTCCGAAGGCGGGCGGCGGAGGCAATTCAGGATGACATAGGACTTTCCCTGCTGGAGGAGTTAAAAGGCTGGCTTACAACGATAGAGGTCAACGGTCTGGATACGGCAGATTTGCAGAGCGAAAAGGAGGCGGCGGACAGGCAGCTTTCGCAGATTGAAATTTCGGAGACGGAAAAAGTGTCGGTGGAGACTCTCAATCCCACAAAAATTTTGGAGGAAAAAAGAAAGCTGGGTATTCTGCGGCAGGTGGTCGAAAACGAGGAACTGCTCTCCCGAAATACGCTGGATTTCTCGGGGTTGGTGTATGACAGAATGGAGCGAAATGAGATTAGCAGGGGGAACCTGCCGCCCCTCGAATCAAAGTGGACGGAGGAGATGACGGAACGGTTTCTGTTTCAGGAGTATCTGCTGCAGTATATGGGGAGATACGGGCAGGAAAGCGCGGAAGATGCGCTCAGATATCAGGTCGAGTATCTGATTGCCGGAAAGAATAACGACACCGAAAATCTGAGGAGCATCGCGAACCGCATCTGTGCGATTCGGGAGGCGGCAAACGCCATCTATCTGTGGTCGGATATGGAGAAGAGAAGTGAAGCGGAATTAATGGCGGATGCGATCTGCAGTGCGATCGCGCTGCCTGAAATCGCTCCGGTGCTGGAGATCGTCATTATTTTAGGGTGGGCCTATGCGGAGAGCGTGTATGATGTCAGGACCTTGCTTTCCGGAGGACGTATTCCTCTGATGAAGAATCGGGACAGCTGGCACTATGGGCTGGAAGGAGCCCTGTCCGGCACATCGGAGAGCGGGACGGGGGAGGGCGGTGCATCGTGGGGACAAGGGCTTTCCTATGCGGATTACCTGCGGATATTTCTGTCCCTGACAGGACTGGACAAGCTGACAGGGCGCGCCATGAACATGGTGGAGGCGGATATCCGTATGACGTCCGGAAACGAAGCGTTCTGTCTGGACGGATGCTATGACGGCGTTGAATTTGATATTTACATGAGCAGCGGATTCGGCTATGAATACCGGTTGACGCGGCGCATTTCTTACTGACGAAAGGAGGTGGGCAGAGATGTCTCTTCTGCGGGACAACAAGATATTCTCAAAAATATTTTTCAAACTTTCCATGGGCAGATTTTTCATAGGCAAAAAGCAGAATCCTTCTCCGACTAAAAAAACATTTTTTCAAAAAAACCGTTTCGCAGAAGGGATGTCTCTGCCCATCTTCTTCGGAGGGGAGGCGGCGGCCTCAATGACGGTGGAGGCCGCGGTGGTGCTGCCGCTTGTGTTGTTCTTTCTGCTCAACTTAAGCTGTGCCGTCGAATTGATACGTCTGCACGGGAATCTGCAGATGGCGCTCTGGGACACCGGAAGCCGACTGGCCGTGTACGGTCATGCTCTGGGAGACAGCGATACGGCGGCGTTTTTCACCTGGTTTTACATAAAGGACCAGATAACGGCTCAGACAGGGGAGGAATACCTGGACAATTCTCCGCTGAAAGGCGGAGCGGACGGTCTGATGCTCTGGGAGAGCGACATTTTCTCCTCCGAAGACGAGCTGGACATCATTGTCACATATTCCGTATCGCCCTGGAGCAGTCTTGCGGGGTTTTCACCCTTTCGTATGGCGAACAGATACTATGCTCATATTTGGAACGGCTATGATATTTCAAACGGGAACCGCGGCGATGATGAGGAAACGGATATTGTGTATATGGCGGAAAACGGCCAAGTGTATCATGAAGACCGCAGCTGTACCCATTTAAGACTGAACATCATGCAGGTGTCCCGATCGGAGGCGCAGAGCCGGACGAACCAATACGGAAAAAGATATTCCGCCTGTGAAAAATGTAATCCGGATATATCAGACGAAACGCTGTACATTGCGGCGGAGGGGGACCGCTTTCACTCTGACAGAGAATGCTCGGGATTGAAACGGACGGTCTTTTCTGTGTTAAGAAGCAGAGTGGCGGGATATCGGGCGTGCAGCAGATGCGGATAGCGCCGGATATTCCGTGTCCGATATGCGTGTCTAAGATGCCGTGTCCGATGTGTGGTGTCAGACGACGGCAAAATTACGCCGCTGATGCGCGCGGAGAAATGCATGTGTAAGGTGAAAGAGAGGAAAAGTGCAATGCGGAGTTGGAAATTTGCAGTTACGGCTATGTGGCTTGGAATATTGGCGGTGGCAGACATCAGGCGTATGCGTGTTCCGGTCTGGCTGTTGGCAGCGGGAGGGACGATTGTGACACTGATGTCAGTATTAACATGGCAGGAAGCGGAAAGAGAGATACCCGATATATTTTGGGGTTTTCTGCCGGGGATTGTCCTTATTTTGGTGGCCGTGACCACAAAGAAGGCGGGTTGGGCAGACGGTGTAGTGCTTTTGCTGCTGGGGTTTTCAGAGGGAAGCAGAGCCTGTATATCCGGTCTGATGATCAGTCTGCTCGCCATTTCCGTGATATCTTTGGCGCTTTTGTGTGTCAAAAAGGTGGGCAGGAATTTTAAGCTGCCGTATCTTCCGTTTCTTTGGATCGGCTATCTGCTTCAGGCGTCAATGGCAAGCGGCGGATAGAGCGGCGGAAAGAGGAGGCGAACGGATCATGAGCCATGGAAACGGGTATTTTACGGTGGAAGCCGCGCTGGTATTGCCGATTGTAATGAGCGCGCTGCTGCTGGGTATCTATTTGTTCTGTTTTCAATATGACAGATGCCTGTTGGAGCAGGACGCAGCCGGTCTTCTGCTTTGGAGCAGTACTGCGGTACAGAACATTGAAGATGCGGAAGAACTGAAAAGGCAGATACAGAGCCGCGCCGCGGAAGTATATAAGGAAAAATATGTCGCCTGGGATTTTACCGCCATGGAGATAAGACTGGAAAAGAATGAGATCGGGGTGAGCGGCCGTGGGGCAATCACCTTTCCGGTTCCTCAATGGAATATCTGGAATGATACCAATCTGTGGGAGGCGGAAACGGTATATAAAAGCAGCCGGCAGCGGCCTGTGCTGTTCATCAGACAGTACCGAAAGCTGCAGCGGCTGACGGAAAACAGCGAAAAGTAGATCAGAGTGTGCACTCTGGAACGGAGGGAAAATGTTTCGGACAGAATATGTGAGAAATATAAATTCAAATTACGAGAGGATACTTCCGGATAAGGAGCCGGAAGAAAACAGATATCAGTACTGTATTTTGAGCAGAGGCGGAATTAAGGGGCTGCTTGCCTGCAGTCTGCGATATATCAACGGACAGGCGTACCTGTACTATGACATATCTTCCAAGCAGAATGTGGCGCAGATGTTTTCCGGCCGATGCATTACCAGAGAGTGGGTAAAGGATTTCTTTTGGAGTATGCGGCAGATTCGACAGGAGCTGGGGCGCTTTCTGCTGGACGACCGCAATGTTCTGTGGTATCCCGACCAGATATTTCAGGATCCTGAGAGCAATGTCTTTTCCTTTGTGTATCTGCCTTATTATGATGGGGAGAACGGTTTTTCAAAGCTGCTGGAATTTTGGGTCGAGCACATAGATTACAGTGATGAATTGCTGGCGGACTGTGTCTATCATATGTATGAGCAGCTGGACCGAAACGGCGAGGTGTACCTGCAAACGCAGATATTTGAAGATGCCAAGGCACTGGACCGGCAGAACTCCTCCGGAGAGACAAAACCGCCCGTTGAGCTTCCGGCAGGGAAGCAGGGCGAATCCGACGAGAGCGCCGAGGCGGTATTGTCCGCGGAAAATACGGGGACCCTTCCCGCTCAGGAGGAGAAGCGGGAGGAGAAAAAGGGTATTTTGGGACTGTTTGAAGGGAAGCGAAAGAAGACCAGAGAGTTCCGCGAAAATTACAGGCAGGAAATGCACAAGGCCATGGAAGGCTATGCAGTGGCGGAAGAGGGCTGTTACGAGCCGGAAGAATACGGACAGACGGTATATATCGAGATGAAGGCGGAGGAAACAGAGCAGGTCAGACGGCTGTTCACACCGGAGGACAGGCTGATCGCAAGCATACAAAAACCGATTCTCTCTATCGGCAAAAAGAAAGAGGAGGCAGATGTGGTATTGGAGGATTCTTCCGTCAGCAGAATACATGCCAGAATCACAAAGGAAGGACCGGAGTATTATCTGGAGGATCTCAATTCCACTAACGGCACCTGGAAAAACGGTCTGCGGCTTCAGCCTTACGAAAAGCGAAAACTGGAGGAGGGAGACGAGATCAGGTGCGGCAGAGTGCAATTGATTTTCCGGTAAAATACTGCCGCCGTATCGTCCAGACTTCTGCCGCCGCGCCGTCCTGGCTGCTATTGACTTTCCTGATTGTACCTGTTAGAATGAGGGTTGCATAATATCTGTCAGGAGGGTTTGCCATGAAATCGCTTACAGTTAAGATTATTGCGTTGGTTACTACGGCTGCTTTGTTGTTGTCAGTGTTGATCGGTGTTTTAAGCATTAGCACATCGCGACGTTTTACAGATGAACAGGCAAAGGAAAATCTGCTGATAAGCACTTATAATTATGCGGACGACATGGACCTTATGCTGTATATGATCGAACAGTCGGTGGACAGTTTAAGTGCCATGACGCTTTCTACGATCAAGGATTTCTCAAAGTTCAAAAGCTCTGAGGAATACGTGGACGAGTGTACGGCTGCATTGGAAACGGCTGCCCTGACGCTGGCGGAGCATACAAAAGGCGCAATGACGGCTTACATACGGTACAATCCCGAGTTTACGGATCCTACATCAGGCCTCTTTTACTCAAAATCAGGGGACTCTTTCGAGGCGCTGGAGCCTACGGATTTCAGTATGTATGATAAGAGCGATCTGGCGCATGTGGGCTGGTATTACATTCCCGTGAATGCCGGCGAGCCCATCTGGATGGATCCCTATTTGAATGAAAATATCAATGTCTATATGATTTCCTATGTGGTGCCTCTCTTTATCGACGGGGAATCTGTGGGTATTGTGGGAATGGATATTGATTTCAGCGTCATAGAGGAGGCGGTGAACTCCGCCAAGGTCTATGACAGCGGTTATACCTATCTGACCAACGCATCTGACATGCTGCTGGTACATAAAGAGTATGATACGGGAACGATGCTCTCGGAGGTCGATGCGGATGCGGCGGCTCTTCTGGCAGATCCCGAGAAGGCTGACACGGTGGACACTTCTTCTTCCACGGTCAAAGTATATACCCCTTTGCACAATGGAATGAAGCTGGTCCTGACAGTTCCGCGCGCGGAACTGTTTACCAATACATACAGCATGATCGTGCGGATCGTAGGTGCGATCATTCTGGCGCTGCTCATAGTCATGGTTGTGGCTACAATAATGGGCAGCCGTATGGCAAAGCCTATCCGTCAGGTGACGGGAATCGTTCAGAATACGGCGGCCTTTGATTTCAAATCCACCGCAGGCGGGGATAAGCTCTGCAGTCTGAATGACGAGACCGGAGATATGGCGAGGGCGGTTCGGCAGATGCGTAAGGAACTGAGAAAAATGGTAAATCTGATCAGCAGCTCCTGTACCGCGCTGAATGAGAATATTGACAATCTGCTTCAATCCTCCAATCACGTAAACATGATGACGGAAAACAATTCTGCGGTTACCGAAGAGCTCTCGGCAGCGATGATGCAGACCTCCGACAGTACGGATAAGATTAAGGAGACGATAGTGCGGCTGCAGCAGAATGCGCAGTCCATTCAGCAGCTGTCAGGGGAGAGCCGGAAATTGTCTCAGGGTTTGACGGACAATGCCGAAAGGCTGTCGGAAAATACAAGGGAAGCTACACGCCAGACGCAAAGTATGTATGAACAGGTGAAAAAGGATACTGCCATTGCAATAGAACATTCTAAGGCTGTTGCGAAGATCAATGAACTGACGGAGGCGATTGCCAGAATTTCCGAGCAGACGAACCTGCTGGCCCTGAATGCGTCCATTGAGGCGGCGAGAGCAGGCGAGGCGGGACGCGGATTTTCCGTGGTGGCCACGGAGATTTCCGCTCTTGCGGGCCAGACCAATCAGACGGTAGAGAGCATTAACAGCACGGTGGCGGAGGTGCATACGGCTGTTTCCGATATGGTAAAATGTCTGGATACTCTGATGGAATTTATTAATAATAAGATATTGCCGGATTATGACAGCTTTAATACGGTAGGACATAAGTATCAGGAAGACTCCTCCGTCATGAGCGCCAGCATGAGCCAGGTGGCGGATTCCATTCGGGAATTGGTCGATGCGTTGAATGAGATTTCCAAAACGGTGTCGGATATTAACGATATGGTGCGGGAGTCGAGCGAAGGGATTCAGCGAATTGCGGAGGAGACCTCCGATATGGCAGAGGAGACGGGAAACAACTCTCAGTTCGCAATGAACAGCAAGGATACGGTTCAGGAGCTTTTCTCGATTGTGGGTCAGTTCAAAATGTAATAAGGCGGAAGAACAGTAAAGTTGAGCAGATGGAAACAACAACCGATAGTGTGTGCAGCGCTTGTGATTCTGAATGTCCTTGTCTTTGTAATATGTATATTTACAGGGGAATTCCTGTATGATAAGGGCGGGCTGGACGTCTATAATGTGCTGGTGAAGGGCGAATACGGCAGAATCTTATGGGCCATGTTCCTGCATGCCGATACCCACCATCTTTTTAACAATATGATTCTGCTGTTCTTTGAGGGTGCAATCATCGAGAAAGAGACAGGCCATGTAAAGTTCGCACTGCTCTACTTTCTGTCCGGCATCTGCAGCGGCATTGTGTCTCTTGCGTACAAGGTGATGATGAATGATATGGCCATGTCGGTGGGAGCCAGCGGCGCGGTCTTTGGTCTGGACGGGGTCTTATTGTCGATGGCTCTTCTTTGGAGAGAAGGACTGTCGGAACTGACGCCGGCTAAGATAGGGCTGTTGGTGGTTCTGTCGCTTTACGGAGGTTTTGCCGGCCAAAATATTGACAATGCCGCACATGTGGGCGGATTGGCGGCAGGTTTTGCGGCCGGCTGTATAGTTTGTCTTCTGCAGCGCAGGAAGAAGCGGACAAACGGAATGGATCAGTGAGGTGAAGAATTGAATATCAACATCTACTACGGAGGCAGAGGGATCATTGACGATCCCACAATAGTTGTCATCAATAAAATGCAGGAGATCCTGGAGGAGCTGCGAGTCAATGTCACCCGCTATAATTTGTACGAGTACAAGAATACGATAACGACATTGCCCCAGACTTTAAAGGACGCCGACGGAATTGTTCTGGCGACCACCGTGGAATGGTACGGAATCGGCGGATATATGCAGCAATTTTTAGATGCCTGCTGGCTTTTCGGGGACAAGGAAAAGATCGCAAGCATTTATATGAGCCCGATCGTGATGTCCACCACCTACGGCGAGCGGGAGGCGAAGCTCAATCTTGCCACGGCATGGGAGATACTGGGCGGTCTGCCCTGCAGCGGTATCTGCGGTTACATCGAGAATACGGTCACGTTGGAGATGAATGAGCAGTATTCGCGCATTATTGAGAAGAAGGCCGAGAATCTGTATCGGACCATCAGTCAGCACATGGCCAGCTTTCCGGCCAGCAATCAGGTGGTGAAGCAGAAAGTGGCGGTTCCCAAGCCCACCAATCTGACGCCTCAGGAGACGGAACAGCTTTCCCAGTATGTATCT
Organism: uncultured Acetatifactor sp.; assembly: GCA_947624245.1. Classification (GTDB taxonomy): domain Bacteria; phylum Bacillota; class Clostridia; order Lachnospirales; family Lachnospiraceae; genus Acetatifactor. Next base: position 21,119 of record CANQJL010000035.1, read on the forward strand.
GATGACAGCTATGTGCAGCGCCAGAAGCAGGACATACAGGAGCTCACCAATCTGTTCAAGGGAATTATGAGTGAGGAGGGCGCGGACAGCGAGGAGGAATATCTGGGAGCATTTCGGAAATGCTTCAAGCCGCAGGCCGGTTTCGATGCGGATTATTCCATTGATATAGAGGAAAAGCAGAGAAATCTGATCATATCGGTGAAGGGGCCTAAGCTGGAATGTTATTACGGCGATGTGGAGAAGCCCGACGTGGAGGTGCATCTTAACAGAGCGACCATGGAGGATATCGTCAGCGGACGCATGACCTTTCAACGTGCCTTTATGTCAGGAGCAATGAAAACAAAAGGCGATTTTAAGATTCTGAGAACTTTGGATCAGTTGTTTTTGTTTGAGCAGATCAAACTGTAAACTTTGTGAGAAACGAGGAAAGAGCAATGAAGATGGATGATTGTATTTTCTGCAGGATTGCAAACGGGACGATTCCGTCAAAGACTTTATATGAGGACGAGAGCTTTCGGGTGATTCTGGATGTGAATCCTGCCACCAAAGGTCATGCCTTGATCCTGCCGAAGGAACATGCCGCAGATCTGTATGAGCTGCCGGACGAGGCGGCAAAAGATGTGCTGGTACTTGCGAAGAAGATGGCGAAGACCATGAGAGACAGGCTTGGCTGCGATGGTCTGAATCTGGTTCAAAATAACGGAGAAGCCGCAGGCCAGACCGTCCCGCATTTTCACATGCATCTGATTCCGAGATATGCAGGCGACGGTCAGACTCTGGGCTGGGAGCCGAGAGAGGCGGCTTCGGAGGAGCTGGAAGAAATCAGAAGAAAAATGACAGAGTAGGGGTTGTCGATGAGAACGCTTAATGTGACCGCGATCACAGAAAATATCAAAGAAATGTGCATAGAGGCAAATCATTTTCTCTCCGAAGATATGAAATGTGCGTTGGAGCAGGCTGTCGCCGCAGAGGAGGCCCCTCTGGGAAGACAGATTCTGAAGCAGCTTCAGGAGAATATGAAGATTGCCGGCGAGGATATGATTCCGATCTGTCAGGATACGGGTATGGCCGTTATTTTTCTGGAGATCGGTCAGGATGTGCATTTTGAGGGCGGTTTCCTGGAAGACGCCATACATGAGGGCGTCAGGCAAGGCTACGGGGAGGGGTTCCTGCGCAAGTCCGTGGTGAGAGATCCGCTTCTGCGTGAGAATACAAATGACAATACTCCGGCTGTGATACACTATGACATCGTGTTCGGAGATCGGGTAAAGATAACGGTGGCCCCGAAGGGGTTCGGAAGCGAAAATATGAGCAGAGTGTTCATGCTGAAGCCTGCTGACGGTATAGAGGGTGTAAAGAACGCGGTTCTGACAGCGGTGAAGGATGCCGGCCCCAATGCCTGTCCGCCCATGGTGGTCGGCGTAGGGATAGGCGGAACATTTGAGAAATGTGCGCTGATGGCGAAGAAAGCGTTGACACGTCCGGTGAATCTGCGTTCCGATATCGAGTATGTGCGGGAGCTGGAACTGGAACTGCTGCAAAAGATCAACTGCTCGGGCATCGGCCCCGGCGGTCTGGGAGGGACGACTACTGCTCTGGCAGTCAATATAGAGACGTACCCGACGCATATTGCAGGTCTGCCCGTGGCGGTGAATATCTGTTGTCATGTGAATCGTCATGCCGTTCGTATCATATAATCGGTAATATGTAATAAGTGATATGGCAAAAAAAGGAAAGATTTGGCGCGAGACTTATAGTGATGTTTTGTGCAGACAATAGTGAACGGAACATGCGGAAAGGCTTGATGGAATGGAGAAACATGTTAATGTACCGCTTGATGATGAGACGGCGGCGTCTCTGCGGGCAGGCGATTATGTATATCTGACCGGAACAATTTACACGGCAAGAGATGCGGCGCACAAGAGAATGCAGGAAGCGTTGGAAAAAGGGGAACGGCTTCCTCTGGATATGAAGAACAATGTGATATATTACATGGGACCTTCGCCTGCCAGAACGGGAAGGCCTATCGGTTCCGCGGGCCCTACCACCGCCAGCCGAATGGACAAATACGCGCCCAGGCTGCTGGAGCTTGGCCTGAAGGGAATGATAGGCAAGGGAAAACGCAGCAGGGAGGTAAAGGAAGCAATCGCGAAAAACGGCGCGGTTTACTTTGCGGCAGTGGGCGGTGCCGGCGCGCTGCTCTCCCGCTCCATTGTTTCCTCGCAGGTGATCGCTTATGAGGATCTCGGTACGGAGGCCGTTCGCAGGCTGGAGGTCAGGGACTTTCCTGTGATCGTGGTGATGGACGCCGAAGGAAACGATCTGTATGAAACGGCCGTGCGCGATTACTGCAGAGAATAAGCGTTGAAATCAAAAAAGGGAATATAAAGAGGCAATGAGGCGTATCGTGTTGATGGTGGTAAGGTTGATTTTCAGAGTGCCTTACTATTTATTGGGAATATGGTGGAACGGAAAAAGAAAAGACTATGATCAGGAAAGGGCATACGCCTTCGTGAAGAAAGTGACGAAAGCGGCTAACCGTGCCGGAAGAGTTACGATAGAATCTCACGGGCTGGAGAATATTCCGAAGGAAAACGGTTTTATTTTCTTTCCCAATCATCAGGGCCTGTTCGATGTTCTGGTGTTTCTGGAATCCTGTCCCGTACCGTTCGCCTTCGTCATCAAGAAAGAGGCCAGCAATGTGATTCTGCTGAAACAGGTAATTTCCGCACTGCGCTCCATTGTCATTGACAGGGAGGATATCCGCCAGTCCATGCAGGTCATCAATCAGATGGCAGAAGAAGTCAGGAAGGGCAGAAATTTCCTGATTTTTGCGGAGGGCACCAGAAGCAAGATGGGAAATAAGCTGCTTCCTTTTAAAGGAGGAACCTTTAAGAGTGCGGTTAAGGCGAAATGTCCTATTGTGCCCTGCGCTCTGATCGACTCCTTTAAGCCGTTTGATGAAAAGTCCATTGCCCCCGTCACGGTGAAGCTGATCTATCTTCCGCCTATTTATTATGAGGAGTATGCGTCCATGAAAACGCCGGAGATCGCCGACATGGTCAAGGGACGGATAGAAGCGGCTATTTCAGAGTATGAAAAGTAAAAAAGCAATTGACAAAGCTTTGTGCCTTATGTATAATATTTTTTGCGTCACATAAGGGTGAAAAATCAATTGGTAGAGACGTAGTTCGGATTAAGGAGAAATACTCAAGAGGCCGAAGAGGCGCCCCTGCTAAGGGTGTAGGTCGGGTAACCGGCGCGAGGGTTCAAATCCCTCTTTCTCCGTTTTACTGCCAAGAGACGGGCGCAAAGGATTTTATAAGGGAGG
>CANQJL010000036.1 GCA_947624245.1 uncultured Acetatifactor sp.
TGCACGGTGCTGTCTGCAGGGGCCGCCTCTCCGCTCCCGTCGGGCGCGTTCCCCCTGTGGGCGCGGAAGAAGAAGGCACCGCCGATGCCGAGGGCCAGCAGGAGCGCCAGCACGGCGCCTCCCGCCGCCAGATATTTCAGGCTCCCCTTTGCCGCTTTGGGCGCTTTAGGAGCATTCCCGTCCTTCAGCCCGTTCTCCTGTGTCCCCTGCACGGGCTGTCCCGCGGGCACAGAGGCTCCCGTCACAGATGATGCAGATGTTCCCGCCTTCGCTGCTGACATTTCAGGCTGCGCCTCCGGCACGGTCCCTTCCGTTGCAGACGCTCCGACCTGCCCTTCCGGCACGGTCCCTCCCACTGCAGACGCTCCGACCTGCCCTTCCGGCACGGTCCCTTCTGCCTTAGATATTTCCACCTGTGCTGCAGATGTGGGCGCGCCGCATCCGGCACAGAACCTTGCTCCTTCCTTCAGTTCGGCTCCGCATTTCATACAGAACATATCTTCCTCCTCTTTCCTCTGCCGGCACGGCCGGTCCTTGTCCGTATCTTATCTGATATCCTGTAGCTTCTCTGTTCCTTGGCCGATCGCTCATCTGAGATCTTGTCCGTCCTTCGCCGGTCCTCTCTTACGGCCACATTCGCATTTTACCCCCCCGAGACCTTTTGTCAACTACACTTACAAAAAGCCTATTACCGTGTCAGTCCGCGATATCAGCTCGTTGTATCAGCTCCGCCTGCCGCTGCCTTCCGGCAGACCGTAAAGCAGCGCCGGCACTTGGCGAGGTACTGTCGAGCCTAGTGCCGCTGCGCTGCGCGTCGAGCGAAAGCGTGGCTGCCGGAAGGGCAGCGGCAGGCGGAGCGGCCGGTCGGACTGGAGTGGCCGAAGCAGACGGCCGGTGAGAGCGGATTGGCTGGGCGGAGCGTCACTTGCAAAAATACCGGTTGAACCGACCGGCCGCTCTGTTTCTGCGCACAAAAAAGCGCCCCTGCCTCTCCGGACAAAAATGGGACGCCCTTCTTCTATTTCCGCTTTTCCTATTTCAGAATCGCCGTCTGATCCGCCCTGGTCTCTTTTTTCAGCCACTCGGCCTCCGCCTCACTCAGGTAGGGCGATACCTTATCGTACACCTGCCTCTGATATGCATACAGATACGCCCTCTGGGTCTCCGTCAGCTGCTTCTCGTCTATGGCCTCCATGTCGATGGGAACCCAGGTCAGGGTCTTAAAGTGCATGAACTGACCGTACTCGTTCTTGACGTCGTTTTCCGCCACCATCACATTCTCAATGCGAATACCGTGGCTGCCCTCGACATAGACGCCCGGCTCGTTGGTCACGTCCATTCCCGCCTCCAGCACGGTCTCTCCGACCCCTTCCACATACCGCCACCTCAGGCTCTGGGGACCTTCATGTACGTTCAGAATATAACCGACGCCATGGCCCGTGCCGCACCTGTAATCCAGCCCCATGTTCCAGATGGGCTGACGCGCCAGAATATCAAGGTTCCTTCCGGTACAGCCATAGAGCCAGCGGGCGTAGGTCATCTGGAGCATTCCCGCCGCCACCGCCGTATAATGAAGCTTTTCTTCCTCCGTGACAGGCCCCAGCACAATGGTGCGCGTCACGTCCGTGGTCCCGCCCAGATACTGTCCGCCGGAATCCACGAGCAGCATTCCCTCGGGCTTCAGCACGGCATGGCTCTCCGGCACAGCCTCGTAATGCATCATAGCGGCGTTCTCCCTGTAGGCGGAAATGGTGGGAAAGGACAGACCGATGAATTCCGGTATCTCCCTGCGCAGCTCCTCCAGATGCTCCGCAGCCGTGATCTCCGTGATCTCCCGCTTTCCGATATTGGACTTCAGCCAGAAGATAAATTTTGTCACCGCCACGCTGTCCTTCAGAAAGATCTCCTCCATGTGCTCCAGCTCCACAGGGTTCTTCACGGCCTTCAGCGCTTCCGTAGGATTCATCTTATCAATCAGCGTATGGCGGTCTGCCAGCGTCTTGTACAGCGCATAGCTCACAAAGCGACTGTCCAAAAGAATCCTTTTGCCCTCGGGCAGCGCCTTCAGAAAAGAGACCACGGAGGAATACTCCTCCACTTGAACCTTCTTCTCCGCAAGGACCTTCCGCACGGAATCTTCTAAAGCCTTCTTTTGAAGAAACAGCACCGCCCGGTCCTTCTCAAGATACCCGTAGGACATGGCGACAGGGTTGCACGCCACGTCGCAGCCCCGAAGATTGAACAGCCACATCAGATCGTCCAGCTTGGTGAGGAGCAGGGCGTCTGCGCCTGCCTGCTCCACCCGTGACAGAGTGCGCTCCAGTTTGCTCTCCACGCTCTCCCCTGCCAGCGCCTCCTCCAACACCTTCACTTCCCCCGCTGGGAATGCCGGTCTGTTCCGCCATATCCCCTCTGCAGGGTCCTCCCCGTAGAAAATGCGGACGCCCTTTTCGGCAAGCGCCTTCTCGTACCTCATACCGAGCCTTGCGGATACCACCCTGCCGTCAAAGGCCAGCGTCTGCCCCTGTCCCATCTGTTTTGTCAGGAATTCCTCAATGGTGGGAACGCCCTCGTCCTGCATCCGAAACAGCGTTACTCCCGTACCGGCGAGCTCCTTCTGCGCCTGGATAAAATACCTTCCGTCCGTCCACAGTCCCGCCCCGTCCTGCCAGACCAAAAGCGTTCCGTTGGAGCCGGTGAAGCCGCAAAAGTACTCCCGCACTTTAAAATAATCGCTCACATACTCCGAGCTGTGAAAATCCTCGGTAGGTATCAGGTACACATCTATTTTTCTCTCCGTCATAAAAGCACGGAGCGCCGAAAGCCTGTCCCTGACTGTTCTGTTTTCCATACCTTCCTCCGTCCTTTTTGCTGCAGGATCTATTCCTCCGCCCTTTCGCTGCAGGGCCGATATTTCTCCGTCCTTTTTTGCTGCAGGGTCGATATTCCTCCGCCCTTTTGCCGCTGCTGTTGCTCCGCACTGCCTCGCGGGTCACTCCGCTTTCCCCGCGCACAGTCCCACGGCCTTGGAAGTCCCGATGCGGTCACAGCCAAGTTCCAGGAACATTTCCAGCTCCTCCAGAGTGGACACTCCTCCCGCCGCCTTGATCTTCACATTGGGTCCGATATGCTTCCGGAAAAGCTCCACGTCCTCCTTGGTGGCGCCTCCCGTGCCAAAGCCTGTGGAGGTCTTGATATAATCCGCACCGGCGTTTGTGACCGCCCTGCACATGGCGATCTTCTCCTCCTGCGTGAGATAGCACGTCTCTACGATGACCTTCAGAATATGCTCCCCGCAGATCTGCTTCAGGGTACGGATTTCCTCTTCCACCTTGTCAAAGAGCCCGTTCTTCACATCGCTGATATTCACCACCATATCGATCTCATCACAGCCGTCCTCCAGGGCCTGCTGCGTCTCTGCCGCCTTCGCCCTTGTGACACTGTAGCCCAGCGGAAATCCCACCACCGTGCAGATGCGGATCCTGTCCCCATAGGCGTCGCGAATCCTCTTGATATACGCAGGCGGTACGCAGACGCTTGCCGTATGATACCTAAGCGCCTCCTCGCACAGCTTCTGAATGTCCTGCCATGTGGCAAACGCCTTCAACTGCGTATGGTCCACTTTTTCCAGCATTTCTTCCGTCGTCATATCCTCTCCTGTTCCGCCGCTTCCTTCGGCGGCATTTTGCGTATTCTTTTTGAAAAAGCACCCTGCAGCAAAGGGTGCTTTCACATTCTTTTCGTTTCCGTCAAAGATTCAAAAATTCTCTCACCGTATCCTTCATCTTGTCCACATCGCACTGCTTATCGTGGAGCACCGGCGCGGTGCGGATCTCCTCGATGGCGTTCGGCACCTTTACGCCAGAGAGCTTCGACAGCTCGTCCACCAGCTCAAAGTCTCCCATGGCATCATACTTCCCGTCGATTGCGTTCATCACGCTTCTGGTAAACTTAAAAGGGCTTGCCGTGGACGCGATCACCGTCTTTTTGGAATCCTTTGTCTCCGCAAGATATTTCCGATAAACAGCGCTCGCCACTGCGGTATGGGTGTCGATCACATAGCCGCACTCGTCGTACAGCCGCTTGATCTCGGCAAAGGTCTCGGCCTCTTTCGCATAATTCCCGTAAAAATCGCTCAGACCTGCCCGCATTTCTTCACTGATCCCGTACACGCCCCGCTCGTTAAGCTCCGCCATCAGCCGGCGGTTTTTTTCGGCGTCCTCCCCTGCAATCCGATAGATCAGCCTCTCCAGATTGCTGGAAATCAGAATATCCATGGAAGGCGAGGACGTGAGCACGAACTCTCTGTTCCTGTCATAGGTTCCCTGACGGAAAAAGTCGTACAGCACTTTATTTTCATTGGAAGCGCAGATCAGCTTATGAATAGGCAGCCCCATATTCCTGGCGTAGAAGGCGGCCAGAATATTTCCGAAATTGCCGGTAGGCACCACCACATTGATCTGCTCCTTGTCCTGAATCTCTCCCTTGGCCAGAAGCTGCGCATAGGCATATACATAATAACAGATCTGCGGCACCAGTCTGCCGATATTGATCGAATTGGCGGAGGAGAACTGAAAGCCTCTCTCGTCCAGCTCCTTTTCAAATTCTTTGTCGGAGAATATCTTTTTCACGCCGGTCTGGGCATCGTCAAAGTTGCCGTGGATTCCCACCACCAGCGTGTTGTCGCCCTTCTGGGTCACCATCTGTTTCTCTTGGATCGGACTCACGCCGTTCTTCGGATAAAATACGATGATCTTCGTCCCCTCGACGCCCGCAAAGCCTGCCAGCGCCGCTTTCCCCGTGTCTCCGGAGGTGGCAGTCAGGATCACGATCTCGTTCTTGATATGATTCTTTTTCGCAGACGCGATCATCAGATGCGGAAGAATGGACAGCGCCATGTCCTTAAAGGCGATGGTGGAGCCGTGGAACAGTTCCAGATAGTACGCTCCTCCCGCCTCCCTTAAGGGGGCGATCTCGGCGGTGTCGAACTTCGCGTCGTATGCCCGCGCGATACAGGTCTTCAGCTCGTCCTCCGTAAAGTCGGTGAGATACAGCTTCATCACCTCGTAGGCTACCTGCTGATACGTCATTCCCGCCAGCTCCCGCAGGCTTTTGTCCAGCGCCGGAATGTGATCCGGCACGAACAGGCCGCCGTCCTCGGAAAGCCCCTTCAAGATGGCCTCCGATGCCTTTACCGAAACTTCGCTGCTTCTTGTGCTGTGGTATAATACTTCCATACTCTCCTCGTTTCTGCCGGACCGGACGGGCCCGCGCCTCTATGAGAACCGCTTTTTGATTCACTTAACCATTATAACAAAACATAGAGGTTTTGCAAGCCTTTGAGGAAAACATCATTTAAAGAATTCATGTCCGCCGTGTTCAAAGAGAAACGTCAGCTTCGTGTCGAACCATCTCATTTTACTGGCGGCCGCGCGCTTTCTGGAAGCAAAGTAGAGAGCTCCCTGAGAGATATCCTCCCCCGCCAGCGCCCTGTCCACCGCCTGAACCGTCTCGTCGCTGACGACGACTCTGTTGTACCTGCCGCTGGCCACGGGAGAAAACTGTGACACGCCGTGGCTCTGCTGGAACACCACCTCTTTCACCGTCGAGGGAAATCTGTCGCTGTTGACCCGATTCAGCACAACGTTCGCCACCAGCAGTCTCCCGTCCTCGTCCTCGCTCCCCGCCTCGGCCTCCACGATCCGAAGCAGCGCCTCCAAATCCTCGTCCGACAGCTCGTAACATACCTCCCGCTCCATCAGATCATAGTCCACCACACGCTGGCCGGAGACCGCCGCTTTCATGATCCCAAGCCCTCCCGAAAATCGGGAATCCGCTTCCTCCACCTCCTCCAGCTTCAGGCAGATCTGCTTTGCCGGCTGCGACCGCAGCATGACGCCTTCTGTCTCCCTGATACACAGAAGGCAGAATAAAAGCACCAGATTGCTCAGCATCATCAGGCTGATTGCTTTTTTATACATAAAAATCCGTTCCTTTCTCACTCCGATTCGAGACAGGCTTAGCCTGTCCGATATATCAGTATATGAGGCAGGTCCCGATAATATATCCGATATTGCTAAATCCATGGAAAAAATGTTATACTGTTTTACGTTAAAGCAGGTAAAAAGGAGGAATCCGCTTGACAGCTCTCTCAGAAAAGAACAGGCAGAAAACCGCACATTTCGATGGCGTCTATCCCGCCGTAAAGAAAAACGGCGAGAGATATTTTCGCGCCTCGCTGACCTACAGACGCAAGCACATCAGTCTGGGAAGCTACGCCTCCGCAAAGGAGGCTCATGCGGCATATCTGGAGGGCCGCGCCATTCTCTCGGACCCTGCCGTGACCGTCTCCCGCTACACAGGCTCCTCCCCTCTTCCCTTCGAGAAATGGGTCTGCCTGTTGAATTTTCGCGACAACGACATCTATTTTGGCAGCCCCATCTACGTCAGCGCCAAAATGTTTTATTATTACCTCTCCCCGACGATCATACTCAAGTTCGACCCCGACGATCTCTTTTATTATTCCTCCCACAGGATCATGCGCAGAGGAGGACACTATTTCGTGGCGGATTACGGAATGCAGGTCAGCATCGTCACCCGCTACGGGATCATGCCCTATGCCAGAGAGGGACACGACTACCGCTTCCGCAACGGGGATTCCACGGATTTTCGCCGTGAAAATCTCGAGATATTCAACATCTACCGCGGTGTCAGGAGAGAACAAAAAAAGGGACAGTATGTGTATACTGTCCGCATTCATGTAAAAGGAAATTATCTGGTGGGCCGGTACGGCGATCAGCTCGAGGCCGCCGTCGCCTACAACAAAGCGATCGATATTTTAAAAAAGAACGGCATTCGCAAGAATTTCGTACCGAATTATATCGAAGGGCTTTCCCCCAGCAGATACGCTGAGATCTATGCCTCCCTTTCGGTCTCGCCCAAGCTCTATCAGTGCCGGCCGGATACTATTTCTCGGAGTAATCGATAAAGCTGATATTCAGGTCCACGTTCCCCATCACGCCGTCCACGGCTCCGCTGCTCGTGTACTGCCACATGGTAAACTTATACGGATAATCCGGTATGTCCGCGGACTGTGACAGCCACACGTCATAAGCCGTGAGCTTTGACATGTCGATCTGTTTGATCAGCCATTCTTTGTTGCCGTAGAGAAGCGTCTTATACCCCGCAGCCGCGGCGGTGTCCAGAAATGCCTTTGCAATCGCTGTCCGCTCCGACTTGCTCAAAGACTCCGTCCTTGACTTATCGCCGGTGATCCGCTCCATGTCGTAAGCTATCGGGTACGTGATCTGATACTCCGCCAGAGCATCCAGCACCATATTCGCTTCTTCCGCAGCCTCCTCCTCTGTGATCGCCTGGGAGAAAAAGTAGACTCCCACGTCCAGTCCGGCATCTGCGGCCCGCTTGATATTGTCGCTGAAGTACTCGTCCAGTATCAGCTGTCCCGTGCCGTAGCCTCTTGCGCCCACGCGCAGCATCACGAAGTCGATCCCCGACTTTTTGACCTTCACGAAATCCACATAATCCTGCACTTCCGAAATGTCTATGCCTTCCTTGGAAGTCTGTTGTCCGTCTTCAAAATACTTCATGCGGTCCGACTGACAGACCAGCTTTGTAAAATCGTACTCATGCTTCGGCAGATACGGACTGATCAGCACCCATTCCTGACTGCCGTCGGGATTTTCCACCAGCGTATGCTTCCCGTCGGTGGAAGGATCGTTCTCCACCACCTCCTGGGGCGGTGCGGTCTCGACGGGCTCCTCCGTCTCCTCGGGAGGATACATATCCCAAAAATCCAGATCTCCCGGCCGAAGTCCGTTTGCGCTTACCGTTCCCTCTTCCGACTCTGGGATAATGGGAGTGGATTCCTGTCCGGCGGTTCTGTCAGAGGGGCTTCTGTGCCTTTTGTCGCTGTTTGCGATCAGCACTATCACGAGAATGGCCGCCACAAAGAACGTGACCGCCACGATCGTCATGACAACGGCAGGCGTCATTCCTGAATGTTCCTCAAAATCATCGGGCATTCGCATACCTTCAGTCCCCTTCCCTACAGTGTCACAATTGCCTTTTTAGGACATTTTTCCGCACAGGTGCCGCAGCCGGTACATTTCTCCTGATCGATTGCTGCGTGGAAATCCGTTACGGATATGGCCTGTGCGGGACAGGACTTCACGCAGATACCGCAGCCGATACAGCCCGTCTCACACGCTTTCATTGTCACCGGCCCCTTGTCCGCGGAGCTGCAGGCCACGGCCAGCTTTGCATCATACGGGATCAGCGAGATCAGGTGCTGCGGGCACGCCTCCACACATTTCCCGCACGCCTTGCAGGCCTCGCGGTCCACCACGGCGACGCCCTTCTCCACATGGATAGCGCCAAAGGGGCATACCTTCGCACAGGTTCCGAAGCCCAGACAGCCGCTCCGGCAGCTCTTGGGGCCGCCTGCGGGGACAAAGCTCATGAGACGGCAATCCTGCGCGCCGCTGTAATCATAATCGGCCTTTGCCCTGTCACAATTCCCCTGACAGGCCACATACGCCGTTCTGCGCACGGTGCTTTCCGCCTCCACGCCCATGATGGACGCAATCTTTTTTCCCACAGGGTCGCCGCCCACGGGACAGGCGTTCACCGCAGCCTCCCCCTTCACAATGGCGGCAGCCAGACCGGAGCAGCCCGCATAGCCGCAGCCGCCGCAGTTATTTCCCGGAAGGGCGTTTAAGACGGCCTCCTCCCGCTCGTCTGTCTCGACCTTGAATTTGATGCCTGCCGCTCCCAGAAAGAGCCCCACAAAAATGCCTACCGCTCCCACGACGACAGTTGCAGCACATATACCTGTTATGCTCATGAACTACCTCCTCTACAGCAAGCCTGAAAAGCCGTAAAACGCAATGGCCATCAGTCCGGCTGTCAACAGTACTATCGGCATCCCCTTAAAGGAATCGGGAATATCGTTATGCTCCAGCTTCTCCCGTATCCCCGCCAGGATCACAATGGCGATCGTGAAGCCCACTGCCGTGGCAAATCCGTTCACAATACCGGCCAGAATGCCGTACTCTTTTCTGACGTTCGTGATGGCCACGCCCAGCACGGCACAGTTGGTGGTGATCAGAGGGAGATACACCCCCAATGCCTGATACAGCGCGGGCATCGCCTTTTTCAGAAACATCTCCACGAACTGAACGAGCGCGGCGATCACGAGAATGAAGACGATGGTCTCCAAATATTCCACGTGAAATCTCTGCAGCACAAATTTATAGATCACGCCGGCCACCGCGCTGGCGAGCGTTATGACAAAGATCACGGCGACGCCCATGCCTGCGGCGGTATTGGTCTTCTTCGACACCCCGAGGAAGGGACAGAGCCCCAGAAACTGGCTCAACACCACATTGCTGACCAGAGAAGATGCGATCAAAATGATAAGTAACTCTCTCACACTTTCCATTTATCTTCCCTCCTCCTTATCCGGCTCCGAGTTGTCGTAGAACCTCTTTTTGCACCCTGTTTCCGAACAGTTCATGCAATCCTCCGTGCAGCCGGACCCGATCTTGTCGTTAGGTCTTCCGGCCCTCTGCAGACGCTTTTTCACATAATTCTGCAGCGCCACCAGCGAGGCCAGCACAAAGAACGCCCCTGGCGCCTGACCGAAGATCCGAATGGGCTCAAAGGAGTCCGGCAGGAACGAGCGGCCGAAGATCTCCCCCGCTCCCAGGATCTCGCGCACCGCTCCGATGCAGGTCAGCGCGACGGTAAAGCCAAGTCCCATGCCGATTCCGTCAAAGAGAGACGGCAGGGGCGGATTGGAATACGCATAGCTCTCCGCGCGGCCCAGGATAATGCAGTTCACCACGATCAGCGGAATGTATACGCCCAGCGATTTGTTCAGGGAGGGCAGATACCCCTCCAGCAAAAGCTGCACCGCCGTCACAAAGGAAGCGATGATCACGATGAACGCGGGGATACGCACTCTGTTCGGTATGATCTTCCGAAGCAGGGAGATGAACAGATTGCTCATGGCCAGCACCGCCATTGTCGTAAGCCCCATTCCCAGCCCGTTCACGGCAGATGTGGTCACCGCCAGTGTGGGACACATGCCCAGCATCAACACAAAGGTGGGATTTTCCTTTACAAGACCGTTGATCAGCCTTTCTCCTACTCTACTCATTGCCGCCACCTCCCGCTGTCATCTGATTGTCTCCTGCGGTACCGCGAAAGCTTTGAATCGCGCGAATGCCGCCGTTCACCGCATTTACCACGGCAGAGGTCGTCACGGTGGCGCCGGAGATGGCATCCACCTCGTTATCCGCCACTGCGCCGGTCTTGGTATACGAAAAGCTCTCCACGGTCTTCCCCGCGAACTGAGGCGCCAGCACCTTCGGCGCTTCCATGCCCAATCCTGCCGTCTCCGACAGCTCCGTGATCGAAACGCCTCTTACCATACCGTCATAGTCCACGCCCACATACAGGACAATGTCGCCGCCGTATCCGTTCTTGGACCTTACCTCCGCCACACAGCCGCAATATGTCACAAGATTCCTCGCAGGGTCGTAATTGTCCGCCACGAGATAAATCGTGCCGATCTCTATCCCCTCTGCAGCAAGCTCCGACGCCAATGCCGCATCTGGTTCATAATCCCCGAAAATGTCCTCACAGGGCGTGAACAGGAACCTGGGAGAATCCTCTGCCACAGCGGGTCTGTCGTGTTCGGATACGGGGAACGCCGCCTCGCAGGCCTCCTGCACCGCCTTCTCCTGCTGGATCGCTATGGGTTCCTTTGTCAGCTCATACACCACGCCCAGCAAAAGCCCTGCGATCAGAGTGATCGCCAACAGAATTCCCGCCTCTTTCAGCATGTTCTGCACGTCGCTCTTATTTTTCATGGCGGGCACCTCCTCTCCTGTAGCCGAAGGCAACCGGCCTCGTATATTTTTCGATCAGCGGCACCAGAAGATTGCCGAGAATGATGGCGTAGGACACGCCCTCCGCCCCCGGACCGAAGATGCGGAAAATTCCGGTGAGAAGCCCCAGAATAACGCCGTAGACATACTGTCCCCGTATGGTGATGGGGCGCGTCACATAATCCGTAGCCATAAAGAACGCACCCAGCATCAGACCGCCGCCGGAAAGCTGCGCCGTTATGTAATTAGGGTCGAATCCATGACCGCCGAAAATGCCTGCAAATATCGCAAAGGTCACAAGATAGCTTCCGGGGATCCGCAGGTCGATGATCCCTAAGATGATCAGGAAGCAGGCGCCGATCACGATGGCGATAACGGACGTCTCACCGATGGTTCCGCCCGTATGCCCGAGCACCATATCCAGCACATTCACCTGACCGCCGGTCTTCAGCGCCGTAAGCGGCGTTGCGCCCGAGTAGGCATCACAGGCAAAATTCGTCATCTGCACGGGAAACGAGATCAGCAGAAAACATCTCGCCGCCAGAGCCGGATTCATGAAATTCTGTCCCAGACCGCCAAACAGCATTTTCACTACGAGTATGGCAAAAAAGCCGCCCAGCGCCGCCATCCAAAGAGGTATGGTGACCGGCAGGTTCAGAGCCAGCAGAACCCCCGTCACCACGGCGGACATGTCCTTCAGGGTCAGCTCCCGATCGGTCTCTTTGCACAGATATCTGCGAAACAGCCAGTACAGAAGCTCTGTCATCATGGTACTGATCACGGTGACCAGAATTACCAGAAGCGCCCGCGGGCCGAAATTATAGATTCCGAACCCCGCCGCCGGCATCAGGGCCACAACCACTGCCGCCATGATGCCTTCGGTCGTCATCTTAGATCGAATGTGAGGATTGGACGATACTTTATACAATCCGCTCATGTTTGTTCTCTCCTATTTTTTTCTTTTGGCCAGCTGAATCTTGCGCATGGACTTGATCTCCTGCGTCAGCGGTCGTTTTGCCGGACAGATGAAGCTGCAGCAGCCGCACTCGCAGCATTCCATTCCGTAATTTTTCAGGAAGGCCTCCTCGTCGAACCGCTCGGCATAGTCTGCAAGCCTGCTGGGGATCACCCTGCCGGGGCAGACCTCCACACAGCGCCCGCAGTTGATGCAGGGTCCCGGCTTCATGGCCGATACCTCGTCGCTTGTAAGACAAAGCAGCGCCGTGGACGTCTTTGTTGTGGGCACGTTCAGATCGAACATGCTCACCCCCATCATCGGCCCCCCGCAGACGATCTTTTCGGGCTCCGTCTTAAAGCCTCCCGCCTCGTTCAGTATCTGCTGATAGCTGGTGCCGATCTTCACCCGAAAATTCCTGGGATTCGCCACGGCGTCTCCGGTGACGGTGACGATCCGCTCTATCAGGGGCCTGCCCTCCGTCACGGCCCGATACACCGCGACCATGGTGTCCACATTGTTCACGATGCAGCCCACATCTGCGGGAAGCATTGTGGAATTGATCTTGCGTCCCGTGACGGCGTAGATCAGCGTGCGCTCACCGCCCTGAGGGTACTTTGTCTTTAAGGCCTTGACGCTGATCCTTGGTTCGTCCTTCGTCAGCTGGCGCAGAAGCGAGATACAGTCGGGCTTGTTGTCCTCCACGGCCAAGATCCCCTGGGCGTTCTCAAAGAGGCTCAGTATGATCTTCAGCCCCCCGATCAGCTTCTCCGGCTCCTCCAGCATCCGCCGGTAGTCGGAGGTCAGATACGGTTCGCACTCGGCGCAGTTGGCGATCACATACTCTATCTTTTTGGGATTTTTGGGCGAGAGCTTCACATGCGTGGGAAAACCGGCTCCTCCCATACCCACGATGCCCGCTTCTCTGACGATGTCGATGATCTCCTCCCGGGAGAGCTTTTCCAGCGGCGCCACCGGATAGAAGCCCACGTCCTCATAAAGTCCGTCATTTTCCACCACGATGCTCATCACCATGTCTCCGGAGACCACACGCCTCGGCTCCACAGCTTTCACCGTACCGGAGACGGAAGAATGAATGGGCGCGGAGACAAAGGCCTTGCTCTCGGCGATCTTCTGTCCCGCCAGCACTCTGTCACCCTTCGCCACGATCGCCTCGGCGGGCGCTCCGATATGCTGGGACAGCGGATATACCAGTTCGTTTCCCGGCAGAATGTCCTGAATCGGCTTATCCTTGGACATTTCCTTCCCGTCATAGGGATGTATTCCTCCCACAAACGTCAATTTGGCCATACACATCTACCCTTTCTTATAAGTATTTCTGCACAATGTCGTATATTTGTCCGGATTCTCATACCTTTCTTAGATAAATATACTATTTTTTTCGATAAAATACTACTGTTTATTTGATTTTTGTGTTATGATATTTATGGTTCAAACAAAAACCTTGTTGACGGAGGGTGCCATGAGAATATCTGAGGAAACAATAGAGAATTATTTCATCTCCTATCCCCTGGACAGACTTGCCCCCTTGGAGCGCGTTCTGTTCCTTGATATCGAGACTACCGGCTTTACCGCCCGTTCTTCCTATCTCTATCTGATAGGCTGCTGTTACTATCTGGCGGGAAAATGGCGCACCATACAGTGGATGGCGGAGAACTACGATCAAGAGGTCGATATCCTGAAGGCATTTTTTGAATTTGCCAAGATGTACCGCTATCTGGTCCATTTTAACGGCAATAATTTCGATCTGCCCTTCATCACTCAGAAGTGCCAACAGCATTCCCTGCCCTACAATCTGGACGATTTCGAGGGCATCGACCTGTATAAGAGGATCGCGCCGTATAAATTTTTCCTGAAGCTTCCCAACTGCAAGCAAAAGACGTTGGAGCAGTTCCTGGGGATCGACCGGAAGGACGTGTTCTCCGGCGGAGAGCTGATCGGCATCTACCATGACTATGTGAAGAATCCCTCCGAGTTTTCGGAAAACGCGCTTTTCCTGCACAATGCCGACGACCTGAAGGGAATGCTGGAGACGCTCCCCATGCTGGCCTACTATGATCTGTTCAACCAGCCGGTGCGGGCCAAAAAAGTCCAGGCCAACCGCTACCGCGACGTGAACGGCAGCCAGCGCACGGAGCTGATCATCATGCTGGCCCTGGACCAGCCGCTCCCGAAGCCTGTACTCACCAACGCCAACGGCTGCTTTTTCCGGGGCGAGGGCACGGAGGCCACCCTGAAAATTCCGATCTACGAGGAGGAATTAAAGTATTTCTACTCCAACTATCACGACTACTACTATCTTCCCGCGGAAGATGTGGCGCTGCATAAATCCGTGGCCGACTGCGTGGATAAGGAACACCGCATTCCCGCCTCCGCCGCAAATTGCTACACGCGCAAGTTCTCCAGCTATCTCCCCCAGTGGGACCTGCTGTTCGAGCCGTTCTTCAAGCGGGATTACAAGAGCCGCGAGCTCTTCTTTGAGCTGACGGACGATCTGAAGCGGGACCGCAAGGCGTTTTCCGACTACGCCTCCCATGTGCTGAACGTCATGGCCTCCACCTACTGACTGTAAAAAAAGGAACCTCCACGGTTCCTTTTTTGTTTCTGCATATTATGTAAGGCGTTATACGGGCTTCTGGTAGAAGAAGGAGTTCTTTCTCTCGTACCCGATCTCCTTGTAATTGATGATCTGTTCCGTGCTGCCGATAAAGAGCACGCCGCCCTTTGCCAAGGCCTTGTAAAACTTGCGGAACACTTCCTCCTTGGCCTCCTCTGTAAAGTAGATCAGCACATTTCTGCAGACGATCAGATCGTACTCCGCAGGATAAGGATCCTTTAACAGGTTGTGCTCCCGAAACTCCACTCTGGACATGACCTCGTCCGATATCTTATAGGAGGCACCGATCTTCGTAAAATATTTCCGCTTCAGGTCGTCGGGAACCGCCGCGATGCTCTTTTCGGAATAGAGACCCAGCTTCGCCTTCGCAATGACCTGCTTGTCGAGATCCGTAGCGTAGATCCTGATGTCGCTCAACGGCAGATGTCTCGAAAACGCCATTACCAGCGAATACGGCTCATCGCCCGTGGAACACGCCGCGCTCCATATCTTCAGGTGCCTGCCGAACCGCCCGATCAGCTCGGGAATCATCTGTTCGTCCATCAGCTTCCACTGTTCCGGATTCCGGTAAAACTCAGATACATTGATGGTGATGTAATTGACGAACTCCTCAAACAGCGCTCTGTCCGTTCTCAGACCATGCACATATTTGTCATAGCCCACAATACCATGCTTCATGATCAGAGTATCTATGCGGCGCTTCATCTGCTTTTCCTTGTAGCAGTTCAGATCGATTGCTGTCAGTGCCAGCACTTCCCTCTTAAAGTACTCGTAATCATATGCCATGGTCAACACCATCCTGTTTATTTCCTATTATTCAGCGTCGTTCTCCTGCGCTGCGATCACGGCATCGATATCTACGGATACGACATCGGCATCTGCGTCAGCTTCCTTTTCGGCTGCCGGTTCCGGAGCCTGCAGGGCTTTGATGCTCAGGGATATCTTCTTGTCCGCCTCGTTGAAGTCCACCACCTTGGCGGTAACTTCCTGACCTACGCTCAGCACATCTGCGGGCTTCTCAATGTGCTCCTTTGCAATCTGAGAGACATGCAGCAGAGCGTCCACGCCGGGCTCCAGCTCAATAAACGCACCGAAGTCCGTCATTCTCGCCACCTTGCCGGTCACCACATTGCCTGCGGCGTACTTGGAAGCGGCGTCCTTCCAGGGATTTGCATCATCAAATTTCAGAGAAAGCGCGATCTTGGAACCGTTGATCTCTTTGATCAGCACCTTCAGCTGGTCGCCGACCTTAAAGACCTTCTTAGGGTGCTCTACACGGCCCCAGGACATCTCGGAGATATGAAGCAGTCCGTCCACACCGCCCAAGTCGATGAACGCGCCGAAATCCGTCACATTCTTTACCGTGCCCTCAACGACGTCGCCCTCCTTGATCCTTGCGAACAGCTCCTTCTGAAGCTCTGCCTTCTGCGCCGCCACAAGCTGTCTGCGGTCGCCGATGTATCTTCTCCTCTTGGGATTGTACTCACTGATCACAAACTCGATCTCCTGTCCTGCATATTTGGACAGGTCCTTCTCGTAGGTATCGGAGACAAGGCTGGCGGGAATAAATATCCGCACTTCGTCCACAATAACGCTCAGGCCGCCCTCCAGCACCTGAGACACGGTGGCTTTCAGCACCTCTTTATTATTGTATGCCTCCTCGATTCTCTTATTTCCTCTGTCGGCCGCAAGGCGCTTATAGGTCAGCACGACCTGTCCCTCGCCGTCATTCACCTTTAAGACCTTTACCTCCATGGTGTCGCCGGGCTTCACCACTTCGGTCAGGTTCACACTGGGATCGTTGGTGTATTCGTTCTTTGTGAGAATGCCGTCAGACTTATATCCGATGTTCAACACGATCTCATCCGGCTTGACATCTATGACCGTACCCTCGACTACCTCTCCTGAATGTATTGTCTTGATAGATTCTTCCAACATTTGTTCAAAAGTTAATTCTGACATAATTTTGAACCTCCTCAATTAATTTGTTTGGGGTGGAAGCCCCCGCAGTAATACCCACCAGTCGAACAGCTTTAGGTAGTTCTAAATGCAAGTCATCCAGTGTCTGTATAAAATAGGTCTCCGCACACTCCTCCCTGCATATATCATACAGCTTTCTGGTATTGGAGCTGTGCCTGCCTCCTATTACGATCATCACGTCAGCTTCCGCGGCAAGGGCTCTCGCCGAACGCTGACGTTCCTCCGTCGCATTACATATGGTATTTACAACAGTACTATTGTAACCTTTTTTCTCAAAAATTTCAACTATATAATGAAATTTATTGTAGTTATATGTCGTTTGGGATACCACGCAGAGCTTTTTATCCGGGGGCGGAACAAATTTCTGCGCGTCCTCCGGCTCCTCCAGCACGGTGACGCCGCCTTTGCACCAGCCGACTATGCCCTCCACCTCGGGGTGTCCGGCGTTTCCGATGACTACGATATGTTTGCCGGCGCTGCTCTCCTGCTCCACGATCCTGTGAATCCTTTTTACAAAGGGGCAGGTGGCGTCAATGCACTCCAGACCCTTCTCCTGCAGTATCCCGTATATTTCCTCCGGAACGCCGTGGGCCCGTATGATAACGCTTCCCTGTTCCAGCTTTTCCAGTTCTTCCCTGGACTCGATCACCCGAACGCCGAGCTCGCTCAGCTCCCGCACCACTTCCTCGTTATTCACGATGGCGCCGTAAGTGTATATAGTTTTCCCTGTTTTTACCTGCTCATACACGGTCTCCACCGCACGTCTGACTCCAAAGCAAAAGCCCAGACACTCCGCCAGCTTTGTCTCCACGCCGTCCTCCTTCTCCGGAACGCCCACTTTATATTTCTCGGTATTTCTCCGTATTCCTCAATCCTTCTCCGTATTTTCCTACTGCCTCTCCCTGCACAGTTCCATGATCCTTTCGATCACTTCCTCTATGCTCATCTTAGAGGTGTCTACGAGCACAGCGTCCTCCGCCTGCCTTAAGGGCGAGGTCTCCCTGTGCATATCTCTGTAATCCCGCTCCTCGATATCCGCCTGTATTTTCTTCAGGTCGCATTCCTGTCCCTTGGCCTTCAGCTCGTCGTAGCGGCGCTTTGCCCGAACCCCGCTGTCCGCCGTCAGATAAATCTTAAGCTGTGCATTCGGCAGCACACAGGTGCCGATGTCGCGGCCGTCCATGAGACAGTCGTTCTCCGCCGCCAGCGCCTGCTGCAGCTCCACCAGCTTCTTTCGCACCCGAGGAATGACGCTCACGACGGACGTGGCATTTCCCACCTCCTCCGTGCGCAGAAACGCGTTCACATTTTCTCCGTTCAGGAATACCACCTGTACGCCGTCCTCATAGCGAATGGTGATATCCGCACCGCCGCACCTTTCCGCCACGGCCTCCGTGTCTGCCGGATCCACGCCGTTTCGCAGCATATACAGCGCCATTGCGCGATACATGGCTCCGGTATCCACATAGATATATCCCATCCGCTTAGCCACGGCCTTCGCTATGGTGCTTTTTCCCGCCCCTGCGGGTCCGTCTATGGCCACATTAAAACTCATTTGCTTACCTCCCGGGTGTATAGATACTCTTTCCTTCAAAATCTTGTCAAAGTCAGCGCACACATTTGCTTCCCGCCAGATGTCCGGTCGACCATGCGATCTGCAGATTAAATCCTCCCGTCAGCGCGTCCAGATCCAAGACCTCCCCCGCAAAGAACAGGCCCCGCACCTTTTTCGACTCCATGGTGGAAGGGTCGATCTCCTTTACCGAGACGCCGCCCCTTGTGATGACCGCCTCGTCAAAGCCTCCGGTCCCTGTCACGGAAAGCGGCAGGCTCTTGATCAGCGCGGCAAAATTCCTGCGCTCTTCTCTGGTGACCTCATTCACCCTCTTATTGGGATCCACCTTTGACAGCTCCACCATGACCGGTATGAGCTTTGCCGGAAACAAAGCCCCCAGCGCATTCCTGAACTGCCTGTTCTTGTTCTCGTCAAAGTCCCTGAGAAGCCGCCTGTCCAACTGCTCCGGATCCATGGCGGGCTTCAGATCTATGAACAGCTTTGCAGCATCGCTCGCCTTTCCGTAATAGCTGCTGGCCGTCAGAATCAGCGGTCCGCTGACGCCGAAATGAGTGAACAGCAGCTCTCCGAAGCCGCGGTATACCTCCCTTGTGCCGCAGACAAGCCGCGCCTCCACATTCTTAAGGGACAGTCCCATGAGCTGTCTGCACCAGGGTTCCTTCACCACAAACGGCACCAGGGAGGGGCTGCACTTCTCAATCTTATGTCCCGCCGCCTCCGCGAACCGATACCCGTCGCCCGTGGAGCCTGTGGACGGATAAGAGAGCCCTCCCGTACAGACGATCACCGCGTCTGCCTCAAGGACCTTCCCGTCCGCGAGACGCACGCCCGTGATGCATTTTGCCGGCAGATCCGTTTCCCCATTATCTGCCCTGCCAAATACAAGCTCCTCCGCCTTCGTATTGAGCAGAATGTTCACGTTCCTTTTCTGCAGTTCTCTCTTAAATGCCGCGATCACGTCCGAGGAGTGATCCGAAACGGGAAAGACTCTGTTGCCCCGCTCTGTCTTCAGCGGGCAGCCCGCCCTGTTCAGCCAGTCCATCAGCGCCTCGTTATTAAAATCATAGAACGCACTGTACAGAAATTTCCTGTTCGTGCAAACATTTTCAAACAGAACTTCCATATCGGCAGCGTTGGTCACATTGCAGCGGCCCTTTCCCGTAATATAGAGCTTCTTTCCCAGCTTTTCGTTCTTCTCGATCAGGCACACCTCTGCGCCGCTGTCGGCGGCCGCTGCCGCAGCCATCATTCCCGCCGCGCCGCCGCCCACGATCAACACCTTATTTTTTTGTTTCATCCTGTTCCCTTCGGAGTGAATAATTGAGCATCGGCTCGTCGTCTATAAAATTGATCTCATCATTCAGATAGACCTGATAATTGTTCCAGGTATCCTCCAGCATTTCCAGATTTTGTCTCACTTCCTGAGGACATTTCAGGCACAGCGCCACCACCAGCGCATTGATGACGCTTAAGGGCGCCACCAGGGAATCCACGATGGACACCATGTCGCTTCTGGCGAGCAGATTGCAGGAGGAATACAGGCTCATGGGCGAGTGCGTGGAATCCGTGATTGCAATCACCTTGGCGTTCCTGTCGTTGGCAAATTCCATGGCCTTCAGCGTGCGCATGGAATACCGCGGAAAGCTGATGCCGATGAAGCAGTCCTTCTCATGAATGCGGATCATCTGCTCGAAGGTCTCGCTCACGCTGGTGGTCTTCAGCAGTACGACGCCGCCTCTGACCATGTTCAGGTAAAAATGCAGGAACTCCGCAAGCGGTTCGTTGCTGCGCAGACCCATAATGTAGACGGTCTTCGCCTCCAGAATGGTGTTCACCGCCAGCTCAAAGGCCGCCGGATCAAGGTTGTCTATGGTGTGCTGTAGCTTTTCGATGTCCGCCGTCAGCACCGAGGTAAGCACCTCCGACTGCGTGCTCCTGCCGTACTTGGCGTCCATCTTCTGAATATTGTTCAGTTTGCCCTTGACACATTCCTCCAGCGCCTTCTGGAACTCCGGATAGCCCTCATAGCCGATGCGGTCGGCAAAGCGCACCACGGTGGACTCGCTGATTCCCAGCGTCTCCCCCAGCTTCGCGGCAGTCATAAAGACCGCCTGATCGTAGTGCTCGCATATATAGGAGGCGATTGCCTTATGGCTCTTGCTCATCCTGTCATAACGTTCCGATATTCTGCTCAAAACATCATACTGTTTTTCCATGTCTCCCGCTTCCCGTCATGCCGCCGGACTGTCCTGCCGTTTCGGCCGCGGCGATGACCTCCTGCCTTCTTACTGATTTGTCAACGCGAACGCCTGATAAGCAAGCTCAAGCAGTTCCAGCGTCTGCACATCCGACAGATCGTAGTCTCCCGTCAGCGACATGCAGGCCGCGCCGTGAATGAAGATCCACATTTTCATAAAGAGATCGCTGGGGTCTGCGCACCCTGCGGCCTTTGCCATGTTGATCTCATGCACAACATTTCCCTCCGCGCCGTTCAAGAGCTCGTACATGCTCTTTTTCCTCGGGCCGCCGTTTACGAACAAAAGCTCAAAGAGATGCTTTTCCTCTCTGGCAAACGCGATATACGCCATGCCCAGATTGACGAAGGGCGACTTGCCCATTCTGGGATACAGGCTATAGTAATCACAGAAAAATGCGGCGGCTTTTTCGTAGACCGCCTGCCACAGCTCGTCCATATTTTTATATACGCGAAAGATCGGCTGTGTAGAACAACCGGACTTTGCCGCCACTTTTCTGGCCGTCACATTGGCAAAGCCTTCTTCCCTGGTCATCGCGAACGCTGTGTCCAAAAGCATCTGCATCGTTATCGTTTCCTTGCGAGCCATATGTACCATTCCTTTCAGCCGAATCTTATAACACTTGTTATTTTACTGAATGAATACGGGGATTGTCAAGCAGAAAAAAAGAAGGCGGCACAAGGCCGCCTTTCTTACAACATAAAGTGAATATTTTTCTTTGCAGTAAATATTTTGCTCTGCAGTCAGACCGTTCTGACGCCTAGGTTACACAGGATAAGCACCGTTCTTGGTGTCTGCCTGCGTCATGTCGACCTTCTCCTGCTGTGCCTGACGGTACTTGAAAAAGTCTGTAGCGACCTGAGGGAACAGCGCATAGCTGAGCACGTCCTCATCCTGCTGCTTCCACTCCTTCATCTCGCCCTCCAGCTTATCCATCTCGTTGTCAAGCATATCCGCATAGCGGCAGGTAATGCGGGTCTCGCCGGGAATGACCTTGTCGATGACCTCCTGACTCATAGGCTTTACCGTCTGGCCGTATTCACCGCGCAGCACCGCCTTGGTCTCCTTGGTAGCCATCTTGTATCTCTCGCCCATCAGCACGTTGAACACTGCCTGAGTACCCACGATCTGTGAGGAGGGAGTAACCAGAGGAGGCTCACCCAGATCCTTACGCACCTGAGGAATCTCCTTGAGCACATCATAATATCTGTCCTCTGCGTTCTGCTCCTTCAGCTGGCTCACCATGTTGGAGAGCATACCGCCGGGCACCTGATACAGCAGCGTCTTAATGTCAACGCCCATCACCTTGGGATTGAGCAGACCGTTCTGCAGACACTCATCTCTGTAAGGACGGAAGTAATCCGCGATCTCCGCCAACAGATTCTGGTCGAATCCGGTATCGTAGGGAGTGCCCTTGAAGGTCTCCACCATGACCTCTGTAGCGGGCTGGGAGGTTCCCATCGCGAAAGGACTCATTGCCGTGTCGATCACGTCTACGCCTGCCTCTACCGCCTTTAAGTACGTCATGCTGGCAACGCCGGAGGTGTAATGCGTATGAAGCTGGATCGGCAGCTTGGTGGCGCTCTTCATAGCGGAGATCAGCTCGGACGCCTTGTAAGGCACCAGCAGACCCGCCATGTCCTTGATGCAGATGGAATCCGCGCCCATCTCCTCGATTTTCCTGGCCGTATCCGTCCAGTACTCCAGAGTGTATGCGTCGCCCAAAGTGTAGGACAGGGCGACCTGTGCATGGCCTCTGCCCTCCTGCTGTTTCATTTTGTTGGTGGCGTTCACTGCCTCCTGCAGGTTGCGCAGGTCGTTCAGACAGTCGAAAATACGAATGATATCAATGCCGTTGGCAATGGATTTCTGCACGAATGCATCTACCACGTCGTCCGCATAAGGTCTGTAGCCTAAAATGTTCTGTCCGCGGAACAGCATCTGAAGCTTTGTGTTCTTGAAGCGGTCTCTGAGCTTGCGGAGACGATCCCAAGGGTCTTCCTTCAGGAAGCGCAGAGATGCGTCAAAGGTCGCGCCGCCCCAGCACTCTACGGAATGATAACCGACCTGATCCATCTTTTCCGCAATGGGAAGCATGAACTCGGTAGGCATTCTTGTTGCGATCAGAGACTGGTGAGCGTCACGCAGTATTGTTTCCGTAATCTTAATCGGTTTTTTAGCTTGTTCTGACATTTACGAATTCCTCCATAATAGTTTGGATTTGTTTTCTGTGTTGCGTTTCAGGCGCCGCAGCTTAGAACACTCCGAAGATCGCCATGAATGTTCCGGCTGCCACCGCGGTTCCGATCACGCCTGCCACATTGGGACCCATAGCGTGCATGAGCAGGAAGTTGGTAGGATCGGCCTGCGCGCCCACCTTCTGGGAGACA
Organism: uncultured Acetatifactor sp.; assembly: GCA_947624245.1. Taxonomy (GTDB): domain Bacteria; phylum Bacillota; class Clostridia; order Lachnospirales; family Lachnospiraceae; genus Acetatifactor. Next base: position 22,708 of record CANQJL010000036.1, read on the forward strand.
CGCGCCGCCATAGGCACTGCGGACACGCCGGCGGAACCGATCAGCGGGTTGACTTTTCCCTTCGTCGCAATACACATGATCTTTCCGAATATTACGCCGGCTGCCGTACCGAATGCAAACGCGATCAGACCCAGGATCACGATCTTACCGGTATCCCAGTTCAGGAACGCTTCCGCACTGGTGGTCGCGCCGACGGAGGTTCCCAGCAGAATGACCACAATGTACATCATAGCGTTGGAAGCGGTCTCCGTAAGCTGTCTCACCACACCGGACTCTCTGAAGAGGTTGCCCAGCATCAGCATACCTACCAGAGGCGCCGTGGTGGGAAGGATCAGGCAGACCACAATGGTAACGATGATGGGGAAGAGGATCTTCTCCAGCTTGGATACGGGACGAAGCTGCGCCATCTTGATCTTCCGCTCCTTCTCGGTAGTGAGCAGTTTCATGATCGGAGGCTGGATAATGGGTACCAGCGACATGTAGGAGTACGCAGCCACCGCGATGGGGCCAAGGATCGCCGTCTGTCCCAGCTTACTTGCCAGAAAGATGGAGGTAGGACCGTCCGCGCCGCCGATAATGGACACGGCTGCAGCCGCCATGTCGTTGAATCCAAGAGCAATGGCGCCGAAATATGCGGCAAAGATACCGAACTGTGCCGCAGCGCCCAACAGAAAGCTCTTGGGGTTAGCGATCAGGGGGCCGAAATCCGTCATGGCGCCCACGCCCATAAAGATCAGGGACGGCAGGATCGCCAGTTCGTCTAATTTATAAAAGTAATACAGCAGACCGCCCGTGCCGTTCGCGGCCTCCTCCGCGTGAAGCATGATGTCGGGATAGATGTTCACCAACAGCATACCGAAGGCTATCGGGAGCAGGAGCAGCGGCTCGAACTCATGACGGATAGCCAGATAAAGGAAAAAGCATGCAACCAGGATCATGACGTAATTTCCCCATGTCAGGTTAAAGAACGCCGTCTGATGAAGCAGGTTGCTCAGCGTTGAACCTATATATTCCATTTGTTCCTCTTTTCTGCTGCCGTCCGGCAGCTTTTATTCATAACATTTATCTGCCAGACTAATTCATGGTAGCCAGCAGAGCGCCTGCCTCAACAGCGTCTCCCACTGCCACGTCAATGCTTGCCACCGTGCCGTCCTGAGGAGCCACAACGGGGATCTCCATCTTCATAGCCTCCAGAATCACTACGGCGTCGCCGGCCTTCACTGCCTGACCTACGTTCGCCTCGATCTTGAACACCTTGCCTGCCGCGCCTGCCTCGATCTTCACGCCGCCTGCCGCACCGGAAGCCTTGGGCGCTGCTGCGGGAGCAGCCTTGGGAGCCGCCTTGGGCGCTGCGGGAGCCTTTGCGGGAACGGGAGCGCCTGTAGATGCTCCCTCCTCTACTACTACGTCATATACGTTTCCATTCACTGTGATGGTATAATT
>CANQJL010000037.1 GCA_947624245.1 uncultured Acetatifactor sp.
AATACATAAAATACGCCAGATTTTAAAGGGCGGTGGAATTTACTTTTTCACTGGAATTTCGGATTGCAAGTCAGCAAATCTTTTTGGGTATTGACATTTTGAGCATTTCGGTGTAGATTAAATATCACTTAGCAGAAAGCTTATCGTCTAAGTATCTTTTTTCATCGGCTGTTTCGGCCGGATTTACCGATTTTTTATTTTTGGATACGCGCAGGAAATGCATGTGCACTGTATTTTTATGCCTGTATCAAAGCAGATTGGAGGGATGAGACATTAAAACCGAATACGATGCCGCCCGGCGGGATCTTCTGCAGGAGCTTGTGAACGACTATACCACGCAGAAGCAGCAGTCGCTGATGCAGATGAAGCGGGGACAGCTTTCCAAGGAGGATTTTCTGGCTGAGGCGGCGCACCACATAGCGGCCTACTATCCCGCCGGTGAGGAGGAGCGAAAGAAGCTGCTGGAGGATTTTGAACAGTACATTTTCGGCTACTCCAGACTGTCGGGGCTGATCGACGACAGAACGGTCTCGGACATTCGCGTGGTGAGTCATGACAATATCCGCATTAAGCGAAAGGGGCAGAGGCAGGCCGCGGATGTAGCGTTCGCTTCCCCTAAGGAGTACAGACAGTTCATAGATTACATTGCCACCAGAAATCAGGTCAACATATCAAATCTGAACGCAATTCAAAGATTCACCGACAATGAGAGTCATCCGAATTTCATTCTCAGATTCACGCTTTCCATGCCGTTGGTAAATACCTACAGCGAGCCTTATCTGTGCATCAGAAAGGTTCCCAAAGTCTTTCCGCAGATAGGAGAACTGATCGAACAGGGAATGATGGACCGAGAGACGGCGGAACTTCTGATTCGAAGATTTCGGCAGGGGTCCACTCTGATCTGCGGCGGCAATTCCTCGGGAAAGACAACGCTCTTAAACGCCCTGAAGGAGACGCTGCCAGACGATATGGCGGTATTGGTCACTCAGCAGGCAGACGAGCTGACGACAATGTTCCATCCGGACATGATGTTTCTTCACTCGCTGCCCGGGGCGGGAGAACAGCAGGTCAGCTACGATCTGGAACACATCAGCATAGCAGGTCTCACCATGGACGTTGATTTCTTTATCATCGGTGAGGTGAAGGGAGCCGAGGCGCTGTATCTGCTGAATGCGGCCTATACCGGCCAGCTGTGCGCCGCGACGATCCACGCGCCCTCGGCCGACAGAGCGCCGGACAAGCTGGTGGATTACGCCATGTATGCCAGCAGATATTCCAGAGACGAACTGATGAAAATGCTGGACTGTTTTCAGACATTGATCTTTATGGAGCGCTTTCGGGTAAAGGAGATCTTTGCGTGTAAAGGGTGGAGCGCGGAAAAAAGAAATTTGATCTATGAAAAAATTTTATAGGAGGGTGACGGATGAGAATTGCCGCACGGATTATTTTGTTTCTTTTGACGTTTATCGGATTTTATCTGTTGTTTCATGAAATCGAACTGCTGCACCAAATTGTCCGGCTGCTCAAGCGGACCAGAACGGACCTGGACGCCGCCTCCAGACAGAGAATCCTGGAGGGGAGAAAGAAATTGGCGGAGCTCGGGCAGGAGCATACTTCTCTGTTCTTTCTGGAACAACAGCTTCAGTACAGCGGTCTGAAAAATCTGTTTCCGGAATTGACCGTAGAATGGTGGATCGCCGGAAACGCGGCGGTGCTCTCGGCGGTGTTTCTGCTGGCACTGGGGCTGCTTGGGCCGTATGCCGCGGTGGGAGCAGTCATTGTACTTGCTGCGGCGGAGACGGTCGCACTGAGACTGATGCGGGCCAGAAATCTGCGGAAGGTCGGAGAGAATCTGATGAAGCTGTTGGACTTTCTGGGAAATTACAGCGTGACTGCGGCGGAAGCTGCCGGAATTTTCAGTCAGGTGAGCCGGTATATGGAGGAACCGCTCCGAAGCGCGCTGGACGCCTGCAGCTATGAAGCCCAGACCACGGGAGACGCGGGACTTGCGCTATTGTCCATGTCGGAAAAGATCGAGCATCCGAAATTCAAGGAGCTTGCCAGAAATATGGAAATCAGCATTCGTTACAGCGCGGATTTTTCGGCATTGGTGAAGAGCAGCAGAAGAAGCCTGCGGGAATATCTGCGTGTTTCTCAGGAGAGACGGGGAATGCTTCGGGAGGCTGCGGTGAACATGGCGCTTTTGCTGGGAATGTCTGCGGTGGTCTTAATGACGGTGGGGCATCTGACGGATACGTCCGTGTGGGACTTAATGACAGGTACTCTGCCGGGACGCGCAGGCTGCTGCATTCTGGCGGTGATCTTCGGATTGTTCGGCAGTCAGATGCACAGAGCGCAGAGCTGAATGGCATCACCGCCTTTGGCGGGACATAGACGGAAAGGAGAATGGATTGGAGACGAGTATTCATTTGCTGTTAAGATTCCTGCCGGTATCTTCGGCAACGCTGTTCTTTGTACTGCTCCGTATGCTGCGGCGGGAATTCAGGCCGGATCGTCTGGTGTTCAGGACCTGGCAGGAGATGACGGGGCTTTTGCGGAAAAAAGAGAAGGAGAGCGGCTGGTATAGGCGGACAAAGCAGTGGCTTGCCAAAAACGGTGCGGGCTATCACTATGGGAAGAAAATCGAACCGGAGCGGTATCTGGCGATACGTATGCTCCTTGCGGCGCTGGGGCTGATCGCAATCAGTCCGGCGGGGCGCGGATACGGAGTCGTTTCCGCGGTGTTTCTGTTCTTTCTGCCGGAATGGCTGCTGCTGTATCTGAACGGTCGGGACAATGAGAAACTGCTGCCGGAACTCAAACTGGTCTATCATGCGCTGGAGATTCAGATCAGAGCCGGAGTTTATGTGACGGACGCTCTTGCGGAATGTTACGGAAGCGTCAGAGAACCGAGACTGAGGGACGCGCTGCTGGACCTAGCGGGAGATATCGTGATGAAAGCGGATATCTTTGACGCGCTGGACCGATTTCAGTCCAAGTTTGACAATCGGTACGTGGACGCGCTTTGCATCACGCTTCTGCAGGCGCTGGAATCGGGGCAGGCGCTGGAGCTTCTGGGAGACATCGGGGAACAGATCAAAGATATGGAAGCCGCCGTCCTGGAGCGGAAAAAAGCAGCCTTGGACAGAAGCATTACCTTTTACCAGCTGGGCGTACTGGCGGTAGTGCTGGGTATGGCGCTCTACGCCTGTGTAACTTATATGTTTGGTGCCGCGGCGGGATTTTGACAGCGGCAGTAAACGCAAAATGTCAGTTGGGCCTTTGGGCCGGAAAGAGAGGATAATTTATGAAAAAAGTAGTAGATTTTCTGTTGAAAAAGGGAAGAAAGACGGAGCCGGGAATCGACGGTATTCTGGTGACCGTGGGACTTTGTATCATCGCGCTCCTTCTGTGTGTGGTCATGCGGGACAGCCTGCAGAACTTTATTGAGGTAATTGTCGGTTCCATGACGACGGAGGCGCAGAATATCCTGACGGGAGTAGGACCGTGAAGCGGGAAAAAGGAAGCATTGCCGATATGATGGCGGCGGGGCTGTGTATGCTGGCAATGACGGCGGTGATGCTTGCCTACATGAATAATGCGTCGATGGTGTTTCGGAAAGCGGAGATAAATCAGCTTGCCAGAAAGTATATCCTGCGGATGGAAACCGTGGGCAGACTGACGGAGGAAGACCGTCTGGCTCTCCTGCTGGAGCTGGAAAATGCCGGCGTCACGGAACCTGATCTGGAGGGAAGCACTACGGACAGAGTCGGCTACGGGGAACCTGTGGTACTGATGATACGAGGGAAATTGGAGGGCGAATATGACTTTGAAGAAAAAAGGATTTCCACGGCTAAGCACTGAAGGCGGTCAGGTGGAATGGGTGACGGGATTGTTTTTTCTGTTGTTTCTGGGCGTGCTGCTCTGTGCCGTCCTGCAGATCGATATTTTCAGAAGCTCTTCCGGATATCTGGAAGACGCTCTGGCGCTGTCCAATCTGGCTTCCGCAGTAGTGAATGTGGAGGAGTACGGTATCTCGCACAGACTGTTGATCGACGATCCGCAGCAGGCATATGAGCGATACTGCACGGCGGTAAAGGGCAATCTGAACCTTGATGAGAACTGGGAATCCGAGGCGGTCCGAATGATTTCCGGACCGGTCAGTATCATCAATTACACCGTGTACAATGTGAGCGGTAATGACGTGGAGGTAAGCTGCTTTGACGAAAACGGTCTGCTCACACAGTGGAACGAGACGCTGGGCGCCGCAGAGGCGCCTAACGGAGTTCCCATCGAATCCACCGGAGTATACAGTGAGATATCCTATGAGGTGGAGGGGCTTCTTGGTGTAAAGGCAAGGGCTCACAAAGGAAAACTGGTCGACATTGTGGCAACGGAAAGAAGCGAAGATTTTTGAATTAATGCGTGCTGAAGCACGCACAGGAGGTGTAAGAATGCAGAAAAAGAAAATGACAGGCGGGGTAATCGCAGCCTTTGCGGCCTCGCTGGCAGTGTTTGCGGTCATGGTACATATCGAAAAGAGCATACTGGGAGGATATGAGAAAGGCACTATATATGTGGCGGCCGCGGAAATACCGAAAGGACAGTCGGTCACACAAGAAAATCTCCCTCAGTATTTTGCGGAACGGCAGTTGGATAAAAGCTGTATTCCCGAAGCGGCGCTGACCTCTCCGGAGCAGGTGACGCAGCTGGCGGCCGTCTTTGATATCGACAGCGGTACTCTGCTGACGAGGGGCATGTTTCGCGATGTGAACGGCATTGAGGAAGCGATGGAGCAGCCTGTGATCGCCGGTTTTAAGGCGGACGACATCAGTCAGGCGGCAGGAGGCGTCCTGCGGGCCGGCGACAGAGTGGATATTTTTGTGGTCAAAGAGGAAGGGGCAAGTCCTGTATGGACAAACGTTTATGTGCAGCAGGTATTCGACGCTTCCGGAAACGCCATACCCAACAGTGACAGGAGCACGGCGGCTCAGCGGGTCAACGTGCTTTTGGAAAAATCCGAGGTGGCGGATTTTTATACGGAACTGGCATGCGGTTCCCTGCGTGCGGTCAAGCTCTTAGAGTAGTGGAGGAGGAAGGTAAATGAAAAAGTCTGGTGCATTAAAATGGGGACTGTCGATGCTGCTGACGCTGCTGTTTGCTGCAAAGATCAGCGTGTCTGCCAAGGAAGCGCAGACAATATACAACAGCCCGTATGTGACGTTCAGTCCGGACAAAAAAGCATGGACGACCAACGCCGGAGAAAAGAACTTTACACAGTATGGCAGAGGCACTCGTGTGAGTACGGGGATGGAATCGACCCTGCGCGAACCGGACAAGGGAGAACATTTCTATCGCTATGCCAGAACAGGAACCGTTCCCGTGGGCAGCTGGGTGGTCAGTCACCAGTATGCGCAATGCATTCATAACGGTTATTTGCCCGACGGTTATTATCATGGAATTCAATTCGGAAAAAGGAAATGCGGGAAATACTATTTCTCCGGCTGGCTGCCGTACTGTGCCGACTGCAAAAATGAGATTACGGGCTGCCTCTTTTATATGAGCAGAGCGGCTGCAGATTCTGTCGATCAGTTGGAAATGGGGGCGGGTCTTGAGTATTATTATACCTGTCCTCACTGCAGCAATCTGGAACAGGGTGTACCGTTAGGTGCGCATTACTGTCTGGATATTTCTCCGAATCAGTACAGGGTGGTGTATTATGCCAATACCGACAGACAGGCCGGAGGCCGTATGCCGTACAGCCTTCATATGTACAATAACGCCGAGGAGTACGAGGGACAGCCGGTCAAGCCGATCACCCGTCTGACGGGAAATTCTTACACCTGTGCGGGATACGAATTTACGGGCTGGAATACGGAGCCGGACGGAAGCGGAACAGATTATGAGGACAGGGCGGAGATATTTAATTTGTCAGAGGCCGATTGGCGCAACGACGACACGTGGACGGAGACGGACAACGGAACGGTAGAACTCTATGCACAGTGGAGGCCTTCAAAGAGTACGCTGTATGTGGATCCCAACGGCGGAGCTTTTGCCGGAAGCCGTGAAATTACCGCCGTGACCGGAGAGTACGGCGATGCCTTTTCAGTGGATGCCTGCCTGGTGAAAGCTCCCGCGGGCTGCACGGTTTCCTTTGACACAAACGGCGGGGTTTCGGTGGAAGCGGTCACTGGAACGCAGCATTTCACGGAATGGAGCCTGAAAGCGCCTTTTTTGGGAAAGCTGGACGGGGAAACCTATGTGTTTCTGGCGCCCGACGAAGGCGAGGATACCATCGTGGCAAATTATGAGAGAGATCCGGTGGTTCTTCCCGGTGCGGAAAAAGAAGGATATGCTTTCGGCGGGTGGTACTATGACAGTTCCTTTCTTAAGCCTGCGGGCGGAAAGGGTGACAGGATTACACCGGCGGAGGATAGGAAGCTGTATGCCCAGTGGGTGGATCTGACGCTCTATGCGGAGGACAATTACACTGTAAACGACGGAAAGGGAGCTGTAGATCTCACATGGAAGCAGGAGGACCACAGCGGTAAGTCCTATCTGATATATCAGAGTCAGAACGGTGCTGACTGGCAGAAGGTACATGCGGCGACGGACATCGGCGACAGCTTCAAAGTAGACGTTTTGTACAGCTGCACCGGTTCCGCACAGGAGTACACGGTACCGTATACGGGACTCTATACCGTTACCGCCGCAGGGGCACAGGGGGAGAATTTTGAAGACTACAGCGGAGGCAGCGGCGGCACCGTTACCGTCGATCTGTGGCTGCAGAAAGGGGAAGTGCTCACCTGCAATGCAGGGGGACAAAACGGTTATAACGGCGGCGGCCCCGCTACGGACTACGGAAGCGGAGGCGGCGCCACGACAGTTACAAGCGATCAGAAGGGAGTCCTGATAATCGCAGGCGGCGGAGGCGGTGCATCGTCGCAGGGAGACGGCGGACAGGGCGGCAGTTCGGCCAGCCTGGTGGAGACGGAATGCGGACAGGAAGGCATGGCAGGGGGCGGAGGCGGCGCCAGAGGCGGATCTTCGGGTCAGGTCATTCGGCATCGCCACACCGGCAGCAGTGACCGGTACGGCGGCTGCTATACGGTGCAGACCGGATGCGGCAGCACTTCTTTTACGCAGAACAGGAGATGGGTAGACCGATATAACAACAGCAATTACTATGATGTGTCAACGGGCAGAAATGTAGTGGGCGCATATTGTCCGCAGTGCGGAAATCATTCCTGCAGCGGGCACGATATTTACGAGACATCGTACACCTGCAATTCCTGCGGCAGGAAATATGCGAACCGGAAGCCGGACAGATGTACGAATCAGTTCGGCTATAAACCCGACTGCGGCTATACGGACGGACAGATTCTTGACGCCTATCCTGCATATGGAGGCAGCAGCTATGTCAATACAGAATGGGCCCGCAGCTACGAAAAGAAAGCGGGAGTAAATATAGGAGACGGTACGATTACCATAGTCTCTGAGATAATCGGTTTTGTGGAAAGCAACAGCCTGAACGGCGTAACGGCGACGGACAGAAATCCGCCGGATATCGTACCGCAGAATGCGGATATAGAAGCTGTGACAGCAGCAAAGGTAAAGCTGACATGGAGAGCGCCTAAAGATAACGGAACGGAGTATTATCATATGGTCGAATCCTTTCTTTCGGGCTCCGATGTTCCGTTGAGCCGATCCAATCTCACAAAAAATACACTCGTTTCCGGAATCGGCGGCTATTATTATCTTGCGGATACGGAGCCGTTCACGCAGGTGAATGCGATGACCGGACAATACACGGAGGACTGTTGGGGTACGGCGGAATTTTCCGAAGACGGTGCGGAACAGAAAAAATACTTTCATGTAGCGGCAGTGGACAGGGCCGGCAATCTGGGCGAGACCGCGCATTTTAGTGTGGACAACGGGGACGGTGAGGTTCCCTGGAACTTATACACAAAGCCGCTGGAGCCAAGAGAGGGAGACAATGTATATCCGGCGGAAGAAGACCGCGCATGGTATGTGAAATGCGACGGGGCCACTCCTTTTTTCCTGAATTATCAGAGCCGTCTGGATGGACCGGCGACGGCGGCCTACCAGCAGAACTACGTTATCTTTGAAACCCGTACGGACAGCGGCAAGTCCCGCAATGTATTTTATATACCCTCAGATGAGATACGCAATACGCGGTTCGGAATCAGGTCGGAGGATATTGTTTTCACACAGCAGGGAGAGGTCATTCTGAAAAATTATCCCTATACGGTCATGAGCCGGTCCGATAAAAACAGGGAGCTTGAGGCGGTGCAGGGCTTTGTGACGGATCCCGAGTTGAGCGGCAGCAGGATACAGGTAATCCCGATCGCGGGGGCGAAGAAAAAAGACGGTATGGTCTGCTCCGAATATGAGGAGGATCTGAAGAACGGAATTACATTGATAGCAGACGGGAAGGCGCCCGTTATCAGCGGTCTGGAAGGAATGGAGAATCTCGATCTGATCGACCGAAGGAAAGGCGGTCTGATGCTGACGGTATCTGCCGCGGATGAATTGAGCGGCGTAAAGGATTTCTATATAACGGTATATAACAGGGATAACACAGCCGAAAAAATCTTCAGACCGGAAGAAGACGGGCGTATCCGACTGGAGCTTACGTCGGAGGATCCTGTATTCAACGGTGATATTACCCTGACGGTCCATGCCGAGGACAATGTGGGAAACGTCAAAGAGGAGGTCTTCGGAGCCGTGGAATTTGCGCTGGACGCGCATATCGAGAGAGTGCTGGCGCCCCACGATGCCGCGTTCAAAAGCGGAGAGAGCGGGGTGCTGTCCTTTCAGGTATGGGGCTATGCGGATCGGGTAGAGGTGGAATTTCCGGAGGAGATGACTGCGTGGAATCCGGATCTGAACAAAACCTTTGTGTATACTCACATGCCGTCCTATCTGCAGGAGGAAAAGCTTCAGTTCATGATTCCCCTGAACACGCCCGTAAATCAAAATTATGTTGTCACGGTGCGCGCATACAAAGGCGACCGGAAGCTGGAGGAGTACCCGGCCGTGAGCGTGCTGCAGGTGGCCGGTACGGTGCTGGACGACTTCCGCACCAGATTGAGATGAGCCCGGTCATTCTGGGGACGGCGGCCGCAGGTCTGCTCTGCATCGAGCGGTTCGATCAAAAGATCGTGCCGGGTCGTAAGGAGGCGGCAGCAGCCGTCGCCGCCGGATTGGCGGGAAGCGTACTGCTGCGCTGGAGTCTGGGGCCGGGGGAGATATTCCCCCGGCTGCTGCTGTCTGTGGTCGTGGGCTGTCTGCTGCTCGCAAGCCTGACGGACGCAGCGACCTGCCGGGTCTATAATTTCGTGTGGTGGCCCGCGGGGGCTGCGGCTTTGGCGCTTTTTGGCTGCGGAGGGCCGGAAGGCTTTTGGCTTCTCATACGGACTGTGCCGGAGATGCTGATCTTCTGTACGGTGCAGATACGGCTGTTCGGCAAGCTGTACGGGAGAGCCGACTGCTATGCCTTCTGTGTATGCGCCGCAGCGGAGGCGGGCCTCGGAATGAAGTTCGGGGACTTTTTGACGCACATGTATTTTTCTTTTCTGCTATTGACGATAATACAGGCCTGCAGAAAAAACATTTCGCGAAAGGGGCAGCTGAAGGAGCCGGTGGCATTTGTTCCCTATATCACCGCCGGATTCTATCTCACAATTATTTTTCACAAAATCTGTGGGGAAACAGTTGTGCCGTTATCCTAATTTTGATATTATTATACATGTCAGGCCGCGCCCTGCGGAGGAAAGGCAGGTTTACCGTGATAACGATTTCCTTATGCATGATCGTAAAAAATGAAGAAAAAATACTGGCCAGATGTCTGGACACCGTAGCGGATCTGGTAGATGAGATTGTGATCGTCGATACCGGTTCTGCGGACCGCACGAAAGAAATTGCCGCCGGATACACGGACAGAATCTTCGATTTCGAGTGGGTCGATGACTTCAGCGCCGCGCGAAATTTCGCATTTTCCAAAGCCTCTATGGACTACATATATTCCGCCGACGCAGACGAGGTGCTGTCGGAGGAGAACAGAGACCGCTTTCGGCTGCTGAAGGAGACGCTGCTTCCGGAAATCGAGATCGTGCAGATGAAGTATTCCAATCAGCTGCAGTTTCAGACGGTCTACAATTTCGATGAGGAATACCGGCCCAAGCTGTTCAAACGAAAGAGAGATTTCGTGTGGGAGGAGCCGATTCACGAGATGGTGAGGTTGGAGCCGGTAGTATTCGACAGTGATATCGTCATTACCCATCTTCCGGAGAACAGTCATGCGAAAAGAGATTTGGAGACGTTTTACAGGCATTGTGCCGGAGGCTACAGACCGCCCAAGAGACTGCACAATATGTACGCAAGAGAACTGATGATGGCGGGCGATGAAGAAGATTTTGCCAGGGCCGCGGATTTCTTCAGAAGCTCTGCGGCGGATCCGGAGCGGGACGGAGAGGAGATTGCCGAGGCCTGCTGCGTGGCGGCCAGAGCGGCAAGGCTTGACAAAGACGTGGTGGGATTTTTTAAATATGCTTCCAAGGTCATCGCAGAGGAGGCCTGTTCGGAGATCTGCTGCGAGCTGGCCGCGTTTTATGAGGACGCGGGCGACACGGAGGAGGCTGCCGTGTGGTATTATAACGCGGTGTTCGAGACGTCGCCTATTCTGGACCTGCAGTCGGGGAAGAACCGGGGACTGGAAGGCCTGATCCGCTGTTATGAGCGTCTCGGCTGCAGGGAGCAGGCCGATGCATACAGAGCCAAGCTGAGAGAGCTGCAGACTGAACCAAAGGAGTAAACGGCCATGAAATGGGAAGAAAACGTGAGAAGAACGGTGCCCTATGTGGCAGGAGAACAGCCCAATAAGCCGGGCATGATCAAACTGAACACCAATGAGTGCCCTTATCCGCCCGCACCTGGGGTGGAGAGGCTCATGAGGGAGATCGACTGCGGGGCGCTTCGCCTGTATCCGGATCCCGATACCGCATTGCTGGTCAATGCACTGGCGGACTATTACCGCGTGAAGCCGGAGCAGGTGTTCGTGGGCGTCGGTTCCGACGACGTGCTGTCCATGTCCTTTTTGACCTTCTTTAACGGGAGCAGTCCGATTCTGTTTCCCGATATAACGTACTCCTTCTACGATGTGTGGGCAGAGCTGTACAGGATTCCTTATAAGACCTGTGCGCTTGCGGAGGACTGGCATATCCGCCCGCAGGATTATAAGCAGCCAAACGGCGGCATTATCTTTCCGAATCCCAACGCTCCCACGGGGGTCCTTGAGCCGCTGGAGGTCGTGGAGGAGATCGTCGCTGCCAACCGGGATGTGGTTGTGATCATAGACGAGGCGTATATCGACTTCGGCGGGGTCAGTGCGCTGCCGCTTCTGGAAAAGTATGACAATCTGATGATCGTACAGACCTTTTCCAAGTCTAGGGCAATGGCGGGCATGAGGATCGGTTTTGCCATAGGAAACGAGAAGCTGATCCGATATCTGAACGATGCGAAGTTCTCCTTCAACTCCTATACCATGAATCTGCCGGCCCAGATATTGGGGGCGGAGGCGGTGCGCGACGCCGCTTATTTCAAGGAGATCACGGGAAGGATCGCCGCCACCAGAGAGCGGGTGAAGGGCGAACTGCATAAACTCGGATTTTCGTTCCCCGATTCCAAAGCGAACTTCATCTTTGCGTCTCACCCGAAGTATCCGGCAGAACAGCTGTTTTGGGCGCTGCGCGAGGCCGACATTTATGTGCGCTATTGGAACAAGCCGAGGATATCCGACTTCCTGCGCATTACGGTGGGAACGGATGAGCAGATGGACAGACTGCTGGGATTTTTGACGGAATACATGCAAGAAGGATAAATGCAGAAGAGTTAAATGCAGATATAAGCTATGCAGGCAGGGAAAGCAAAGAATAATAATGAAATGAAGAATGGAGAAGCGCAATGATCAAGAGTTTTTTGAAAGGTGTAGTGATCGGAATCGCAAATATTATTCCCGGCGTCAGCGGAGGCACCATGATGGTGTCCATGGGGATATACGATAAGCTGATACACTGCATCACACATTTGTTCAGCGAGTTCAAAAAGAGCGTGCTGTTCTTGCTGCCCATCGTTGTGGGTATGGCGGCGGCGATAGCCGGAAGTTCCTTCGGCATCACATGGCTGTTCGAGAATTATCCCATTCAGACCAATCTGCTGTTCGTGGGACTGATTCTGGGAGGTCTTCCCGCCATCTGCAGCAAAGTAAAGGGAAATAAGATCAAGGCAGGACACATAGCAGCGGGACTTCTGTTCTTTGTCCTAGTGACGGCGTTTGCCGCCATCGGAGAAACGGAGGGAAATGCGGCGGACCTGTCCTTTACCGTGCTGAATGTGTTGAAACTGTTTCTCGTGGGTATTGTCGCTTCCGCGACCATGGTCATTCCCGGTGTCAGCGGCTCCATGATGTTGATGCTGCTGGGATTCTATCACCCCATACTGGAGACGATCAAGGGATTTATCTCTGCGCTGGCAGCTTTTGACGGACCGGGTATTTTGAGCGGCGCAGGCGTTCTGATTCCCTTCGGCATCGGCGTGGTGGCCGGTATCTTCGGCATCGCCAAGCTGGTGGAGATCATTTTCGAGAAGTGTCCCCTCTACGCCTACTGGGCCATCATAGGTCTGATCGTGTCCTCGCCCATTGCAATTTTTATGATGGGTACGTTCCCGCCCTTGACGCCGGTGAGCGCCGTTACGGGACTGGTGTCGCTGGCAGCAGGGTTCGGAATCGCAATGAAGCTGGGGGAATAGGGAGAAGCCGTTGGGTACAAATATGGAAGCATACAATGATTTTGCCGAGGTCTACGATGAACTGATGGACAATGTCCCCTATGCACAGTGGTGCGAGCGGATAGATGCGCTGATTCAGGAGTACGGCGTCTCCAGGCCGAAAAGAACCGCAAAGGAGCCGCTGGAAGAGGAGCGCGATCTTGTGGTGGATCTGGGCTGCGGCACGGGAACTCTGACAGAGCTTATGTACCAAAAAGGGTATGATATGATCGGTGTGGATCTGTCGGAAGCCATGTTGAATGCAGCGATGGAAAAACGGCAGGCGCGAGGGGAAGATATCCTCTATCTGCAGCAGGATATGCGTGAACTGGAGCTGTACGGCACGGTAGGCACGGTATACAGCATGTGCGATTCCCTGAACTATATTCTGGAGGAAGAAGAGCTTGCGCAGGTGTTTTCTCTTGTCAATAATTATCTCTTTCCCGGGGGGATTTTTATCTTTGATTTCAACACGGATTACAAATACCGGCATGTTATCGGGGATACCACCATTGCCGAGAACCGTGACGACGTAAGCTTTATCTGGGAAAATTTTTACGATCCGCAGAGAAGGATCAATGAGTATGAGCTGACTGTATTTGTGCGGGAAGGAGAGCGCTTCCGGAAATTTTCGGAGACACATTACCAGAGGGGTTATACGCCGGAAGAAATGACCGCATTGCTGGAGAAGGCGGGAATGGCGCTGCTTTTTTCCATGGATGCGGATACGGCGGGACCTGTGACGGCTCAGACACAGAGAGTGTGTGTTGTGGCCGGGGAGCGAGGAAAAGGAAATGGATGATTATTTGGTTCGCGCTGCGGCGGCCGATGCACAGATCAGAGCATTTGCCTGTACTACCAGAGGCGTAGTTGAGCGGGCGAGAGCCGCACATAATACAAGCCCCGTGGTGACGGCGGCTCTGGGCCGGCTCCTGAGTGCCGGGGCAATGATGGGAAGTATGCTGAAGGGGGATAGGGATATTCTTACGCTTCAGATCCGAGGGGACGGGCCCGTGCGGGGCCTGACGGTGACGGCGGACGCCCGCGGAAACGTGAAGGGCTATGCGGAGGTGCCTGATGTGATACTGCCTGCCAGCAAGGCAGGCAAGCTGGATGTGGGCGGCGCAGTGGGACGGGGACGCTTAAGCGTCATCAAGGATATGGGACTGAAAGAGCCCTATGCAGGGCAGACTATGCTTCAGACGGGAGAGATCGCGGAGGATCTGACTTACTATTTTGCCGCCTCGGAACAGGTCCCTTCCTCGGTGGGGCTGGGCGTGCTCATGGAGAAAAATAATACGGTCAAACAGGCGGGCGGTTTTATCATTCAGATGATGCCCTTTGCGGAGGATGCGGTCGTTGACAGGCTGGAGAAGAATCTTCGTGGAATCCGCTCGGTGACGGATATGCTGGAGCAGGGAAATACGCCGGAGCAGATGCTTGCGATACTTCTGGAGGGCCTTAAGCTTCAGGTGACGGACACTATGCCTGTGGCTTTTTCCTGTGACTGCAGCCGGGAAAGGATTGAAAAAGTATTGATCAGTCTCGGCGAGAAAGAGCTGCGCAGTATGGCGGAGGAAGGGGAACCCATAGAGGTGAACTGCAGCTTCTGCAGCAAGCATTATCGGTTTGCGCCGGAGGAACTGAAGAAATTGTATGACATGTTATGTGAGGATGCGCGGAAGCAAAGAGAGGAATCAGAATGAGACACGGTTTTATCAAAGCAGCGGCGGTGACGCCGAAGATCAAGGTGGCGGATCCCGTATACAATGCGGGCGTGATCTGTGAGAGACTTGCACAGGCCTGTGAAAAGGGAGCGAGGCTGATTGTATTTCCGGAATTGTGTCTGACCGGATATACCTGTGGAGATCTGTTCCTGCAGCCGCTTCTGCTGGAGGAGGCGAAGCGTCAGCTCCTGAAAGTGGCGGAGGCCACGTCGGGGAAGGAAGCGCTGGTCCTTGTGGGTCTGCCGTTTGCGTGTGACGGCAAGCTGTACAATGTGGCGGCGGTGCTGCAGGACGGCAGGATACTGGGCCTTGTGCCAAAGACCCATATTCCGACTTATGCGGAATTCTACGAGGGACGCTACTTTACTGCGGGGAGCCGTGCCTGCCGCGACATCGTGATAGGGGATCACAGTACCCGTTTCGGCGCAGATATGCTGTTCTTCTGTCGGGACATGCCGGATTTTGTCCTGGGGTGCGAGATTTGCGAGGATTTGTGGGTGGCGGACCCTCCCAGCACCGGTCACGCGCTGGCGGGCGCCACGGTGATCGCCAATCTCTCCGCGTCCAACGAAACGGTGGGGAAGGACGAATACAGGGAGCTTCTTGTCAAATCGGCCAGCGCACGAATGATAAGCGGCTATGTCTATGCCTCTGCCGGCGAGGGGGAGTCCACTCAGGATCTGGTGTTCGGCGGGCATGATCTGATCGCGGAGAACGGAACGATCCTTGCGCAGGCCAAAAAATTTCAGAGCGAGACGATCTATGCGGATCTGGATTTTCAGAGACTTCAGACGGAGAGGAGACGGATGAGTACTTTCGCGGGAGGGGAGGAAAAGGTATCCTCAGACCGCGGTTCCCACAGGGAGTATGACCGGATAGGCTTCCGGTGGTCTCTTGAGGAGACGCGCATAGAGCGGACCTTCGGCTGTATGCCCTTTGTGCCGGCCGACGAGGAGAAACGGAAGGCGCGCTGTGAGGAGATTCTCTCCATTCAGGCTTTCGGCCTGAAAAAAAGAATGGAACACACAGGGGGAAAAACGGCGGTATTGGGTATTTCCGGCGGTCTCGACTCCACGCTGGCCCTGCTTGTGACTGCCCGTACCTTTGACCTGCTGGGACTGGAAAGGAGCAATATCCTTGCGGTGACGATGCCCTGCTTCGGCACTACGGACAGGACTTATGACAATGCCTGCAGACTGGCCAAGACTTTGGGCGCGGAGCTGACGGAAATAGACATCAGAGAGTCCGTGACCCTGCATTTTAAGGATATCGGTCAGGATCCGAATAAGCATGATGTGACCTATGAAAACGGCCAGGCGCGCGAGAGAACGCAGGTGCTGATGGACCTTGCCAATCTCCGCGGCGGGTTGGTGATCGGAACCGGCGACATGTCGGAGCTGGCCTTGGGCTGGGCCACCTACAACGGGGACCACATGTCCATGTACGGGGTAAATGTGGGTGTGCCGAAGACGCTGGTGCGCCACTTGGTGCAGTACTATGCGGATACCTGCGGCCACAGGGAGCTGAAGGAGGTACTGGAAGACGTTCTGGACACGCCGGTGAGTCCGGAGCTTCTGCCGCCGGTGGACGGGGTCATTGCGCAGAAGACGGAGGACCTGGTAGGTCCTTACGAGCTCCATGACTTTTTCCTGTATTATATGCTTCGGTGCGGGTTCCCGCCCGATAAGGTGTATCGTGTGGCAAAGCTTGCCTTCAGGGAACTGTATGACGAGGGGACTATACTGAAATGGCTCAAGACTTTTTACAAAAGATTTTTCAGTCAGCAGTTCAAACGTTCCTGTCTGCCGGACGGACCCAAGGTGGGAAGCGTGGCGGTGTCCCCCAGAGGAGACCTCAGAATGCCTTCGGATGCC
Source organism: uncultured Acetatifactor sp. (assembly GCA_947624245.1). GTDB lineage: Bacteria > Bacillota > Clostridia > Lachnospirales > Lachnospiraceae > Acetatifactor. Next base: position 16,451 of record CANQJL010000037.1, read on the forward strand.
TGCGCGAGAATCTGGCTGGAGCAGCTTGAGACTCTGTGATCACAAGGCGTCGGATAACTCGGTTATCCGGCGCCTTTCGTCGCCTTGCAGGAGAGGTTATTGTTCCGGCGCTGCGGTAGGCGAAGGTGAAGCGGACGCCTTGTTGAGGGAATTCCGGATCGCTTCCAGAAGCACCAGTGAGGTGTATTTGCTGTCTGCGGAGTAGGTGACCTGATCCAGAGACTGCAGCTCATATACCTGTTGGCAGATGGAGTCGAAGGCAGGCTCCAGCAAAGGATACATGGTGGTGACGGCGTCGTTTAGGTTGACCATGCGGATGGAGGTAATGCTGTCCCTATCCACTATGACTTCCACATCTATTGCCTGGCTTCCCAGCACCAGCTCCGTTGTGTAGACGCCGGGTATGTAGAGAGAATCCGCGTCGGCTTCCTCCGCCATGCTTCCCGCAGTCTGCGAGTCTTCTTTTTTCGGAAGGAACATCACCACCAGCAGGATTACGATCAGGATGCCCAGGGCCGCGAAGATTCCGGTATAGATCAGCTCTTTCATATGAAGTACGACGATTTTGGTTTTTGCGCTCATACCTGTTCCCCTTAAACTTTTTATGGACACTTTTTCTTTATATAGTATGTGCGAATACAGCAGAATATGCCATTGACAAGATGCGCCGGCTGTTGCTATAGTGTAAAAAGGGCGAAGGCACTTATGAGGGGTGGCGGGCCCTTTTGTGCTTTTTTAGGGAAGAAAATGAGATGAATGGAGGATTTGTCTTATGAAAAATTACACAAAGGAAGATATTCTGAGAATCGTGGAGGAGGAAGACGTGGAATTTATACGTCTCCAGTTCACGGACATGTTCGGCAATCTGAAAAATATTGCCGTCACGGCAAATCAACTGGAGAAAGCGCTGGACAATAAGTGCATGTTTGACGGCTCCGCCATCGACGGTTTCGTGGGCATCGAGGAATCGGACATGTGCCTGCATCCCGACCTGTCCACGCTGGCGATATTTCCCTGGAGACCCCAGCAGGGCAAGGTGGCCAGACTGATCTGCGACGTGTACCATCCCGACGGAACTCCGTTTGCGGGCGATCCGCGGTATGTGCTGAAAAAAGTCGTAAAGGAAGCCGCGCAGATGGGATATCTGTTCGAGGTGGGGCCGGAGTGTGAGTTCTTCCTGTTCAATACGGACGAGAACGCCATGCCTACCACAGTCACAAATGAGCAGGCCGGTTATTTTGACATCGGGCCTCTGGACGGCGGCGAGAATGCAAGGCGTGATATCGTCATGAATCTGGAGGAGATGGGCGTGATCATCGAGGCGTCCCACCACGAGATGGCGCCCGCACAGCATGAGATCGATCTTCGGTACAATGAGGCGCTGGAGGCGGCGGACAATATTATGACATTCAAGCTGGCGGCGCGGACCATTGCCAGGCGCCACGGCCTGCATGCTACCTTTATGCCAAAGCCTCAGTCCGGCGTGAACGGTTCCGGTATGCATATCAACATGTCCCTGCATAAGGACGGGGTAAATATCTTTGAGGATAAGAGCGATCCCAACGGCCTGAGCAGAGAGGCCTACTATTTTATCGGCGGCATCATGAAGCATATCAAAGGAATGGCGGCCATCACCAATCCTCTGATCAATTCCTACAAGAGACTGGTGCCCGGCTATGCGGCGCCCGTGTATATCGCGTGGAGCGCTACCAACCGAAGCCCTCTGATCCGAATCCCCGCTCAGGGAGGCTCCGGAACGCGGGTGGAGCTGAGAAGTCCGGATTCCGCATCTAATCCCTATCTGACGTTGGCGGTGTGCCTGAAAGCCGGACTTGACGGCATTATAAACAAGATCGAGCCGCCCGAGAGCGTAGACTTAAATATCTATACCATGACGGATACCGAGCGGAAGGCGCTGCATATCGATCATCTTCCGGGTACTCTGATGGACGCTGTCGATGCCATGAGGAACGACCCGCTTATTCTGGAGGTGCTGGGAGATCATATTGCGGAAAATTACACGGCCGCAAAGGAAAACGAATGGCATAAATATCGGGCAAATGTCTCCGAATGGGAAATCCAGGAATATCTGTACAGATATTAGGCGCGCCCTATATTCAAATAATTTTGGATAAGGAGGTGGGCGCTTGACGAACATAATAATTGTGCTGCCGAAGCTGGACGATGCAAAGAACATTAAAAATGTCCTGGTGCGCAACGGCTTTTCGGTAGTGGGCGTCTGCACCACGGGCGCCCAGGCCATCAGTCAGGCGGATGAATTGAACGACGGTATCGTCATCTGCAGCTACAAGCTGATGGACATGGTATACTCGGAGCTGCAGGAATGTCTGCCCTCCGGTTTTGAGATGCTTCTCATGGCTTCCGATCACCTGCTGAGTCAGTGCGAGGGAAGCGGGGTCGCATGTCTGTCCATACCGCTCAAGGTGGGCGACCTTGTGAGCACGGTGGGAATGTTGTCGGAAGGTATAACGAGGAGGCGCCGCAAGGCGCGCATGATTCCCAAGGTGCGCAGCGCCGAGGAGACGGCAGTCATAAGTGAGGCGAAGGAGCTCTTGATGGGGCGTAATCATATGTCGGAGGAGGAAGCACACCGCTATCTGCAGAAATGCAGCATGGACAGCGGTACTAATATGGTGGAGACGGCACATATGGTATTAGCAATGATGAAGGAATAAATCCTTCCGAAAATTGAATCGTGGGAGGCGTAAAGTGAAGTTTACGAAAATGGAGGGCTGCGGCAACGACTACGTGTATGTGAACGGCTTTGCGGAACAGGTCGCTCAGGCGAAAAAACCCGAGCTGGCCCGCCGGATCAGCGACAGGCATTTTGGCGTGGGCGCAGACGGACTGATCTTTATCAATCCTACCAAAGAAGCGGATTTTGAAATGGAGATGTACAATGCGGACGGAAGCCGTGCCGAAATGTGCGGCAACGGAATCCGCTGCGTGGGGAAGTATGTGTACGACAAAGGACTCACCGACAAAGACAGAATCGCCGTCCTCAGCGCGGGAACAGTCAGGCATCTGGAACTCACCGTTGAAAATCAAAAAGAAGTGTCGAAAGACAGGGGCGAGGTGACAAGGGTGCGGGTCAATATGGGCGCACCCATTCTGCAGCCGGAGAGGATTCCCGTCGCTGCAAAAGGCGAGCGTGTAGTGAACGAAGCGATCCGCGCGGGCAGGCGGAAATATCGCATGACCTGCGTGTCCATGGGAAATCCCCACGCCGTGCTGTTTGGGCGGGGAGTGGAAAAGCTGCGGCTGGATCGGATCGGACCGCTGTTTGAAAATCATGTGCGTTTCCCCGACAGGGTCAACACGGAATTTGTGGAGGTCCTTGACCGGCGCCACATTCTCATGCGGGTATGGGAACGCGGGACCGGTGAGACTCTCGCCTGCGGAACGGGCTGCTGTGCCGCGGCCGTGGCCGGCGTGCTGAATGATTTGACGGATGACAAAATAACGGTTAAACTATTGGGAGGGACCCTGGACATAGAGTGGGACAGGAAGGCCGACATTGTGTACATGACCGGACCTGCCGCTTTTGTTTTTGAGGGCGAGATTAAAATTTGAAAGTTTTCACGAGAGGAGAAAAAATATGTTCAAGCTGAATGATAATTATCTGAAACTGCCCGGAAGCTATCTGTTTTCCACCATCGGAAAGAAGGTGAGCGCGTACAGCGCGGCACATCCGGACAAAAGGATCATTCGTCTGGGAATCGGAGACGTGACGCAGCCTCTGGCGCCCGCCATTATTCAGGCTCTGCACAGGGCGGTGGACGAGATGGGAAAGGCCGAGACCTTCCGCGGATACGCCCCTGATCTGGGGTATGAGTTTTTGAGGAGCGCCATGGCGGAAAACGATTACAAGGCAAAGGGCTGTGACATTTCGGCCGATGAGATTTTTGTATCGGACGGCGCAAAATGTGACTCGGGAAATATACAGGAGATATTCAGTCTGGACAACAGGATCGCCGTGTGCGATCCCGTATATCCCGTGTATGTGGATTCCAATGTCATGGCCGGAAGGACCGGCACCTATGACCCCTCCACTGAAATGTGGAGCGATGTGATCTATATGCCCTGCACCGCGGCCAACAATTTTGCACCTCAGATACCCAAGGAGACGCCCGACCTGATCTACCTGTGCTTCCCCAATAATCCGACGGGAGCGACGGTGACAAAGGCGCAGCTGCAGGAGTGGGTAGATTATGCGAACAAGGTGGGGGCAGTCATCATTTACGATGCCGCCTATGAGGCGTATATCTCGGAGCCGGATGTGCCCCACAGTATTTACGAGTGCGAGGGCGCGAGGACCTGCGCCATTGAGCTGCGCTCGTTCTCCAAGAATGCGGGCTTCACCGGCGTGAGACTGGGCTGCACCGTGGTGCCCAAGGACTTAAAATGCGGTGACACAGCGCTGCATGGACTGTGGGCGAGACGCCACGGGACGAAGTACAACGGAGCGCCTTACATTGTCCAGAGGGCAGGCGAGGCAGTATATTCCGAAGAGGGCAAGGCGCAGCTGAAGGAGCAGGTCGCTTACTACATGAAAAATGCAAGCTATATTTACAAGGGGCTGAAGGAGGCGGGATTCACCGTTTCCGGAGGTGTCAATGCGCCTTATATCTGGCTGAAGACTCCGGACGGCATGACCAGCTGGGAGTTCTTCGACTATCTTCTTGAAAATGCAAATGTCGTGGGAACTCCCGGATCGGGATTCGGTCCCAGCGGCGAGGGGTATTTCAGACTGACCGCCTTCGGCAGCTACGAGAATACCGTGGAGGCCGTGGACCGGATCAAGGCTATGAAGCTGTAGGAACACACTTTGGAACTATTTTCTGCAGATAAAATGAAATTCTGTAGGTTTGTCAAACATATGTTACACTCTGCCCTTATAATCCTTCAGCACCTGAGAAGGAGTCTTCCATCCAAGAG
>CANQJL010000038.1 GCA_947624245.1 uncultured Acetatifactor sp.
TGCACGGTGCTGTCTGCAGGGGCCGCCTCTCCGCTCCCGTCGGGCGCGTTCCCCCTGTGGGCGCGGAAGAAGAAGGCCCCGCCGATGCCAAGGGCCAGCAGGAGCGCCAGCACGGCGCCTCCCGCCGCCAGATATTTCAGGCTCCCCTTTGCCGCTTTGGGCGTTTGGGGTGTTCTCCCGTCTCCTGCTCCGTTCTCCTGTGTCCCCTGCACGGGCTGGCCCGCAGATACAGATGCTGCAGATGTTCCCACCTTCGCTGCTGACATTTCAGGCTGTGCCTCCGGCACGGTCCCTTCCGGTGCAGATGCTCCGACCTGCCCTTCCGGCACGGTCCCTTCCGGTATAGACGCTCCGACCTGCCCTTCCGGCACGGTCCCTTCCGGTATAGACGCTCCGACCTGCCCTTCCGGCACGGTCCCTCCTGCCTTAGATATTTCCACCTGTGCCGCAGACGTTTCCGGCCCCGCCGCAGACGTGGGCGCGCCGCATCTGGCACAGAACCTTGCTCCTTCCTTCAGTTCGGCTCCGCATTTCGTACAGAACATATCTTCCTCCTCTTTCCTCTGCCGGCCCGGCCGGTCCTTGTCCGTATCTTATCTGATATCCTGTAGCTTCTCCGTTCCGTGGCCGATTGTTCACCTGAGATCTTGTCCGCCCTTTGTCGGTCCTCTCTTACGGCCACATTCGCATTTTACCCCCCCGAGACCTTTTGTCAACTACACTTACAAAAAGGCCATTGCCGTGTCTGTCTTGTCTGTCTTTTGGAAAAACGTGTAAACCGTTGTAAACCCGTGTAAACCTTTGGGAAAAAAGTATCAGCTCCGCCTGCCGATGCCTTCCGGCAGACCGTAAAGCAGCGCCGGCACTTGGCGAGGTACTGCCGAGCCTAGTGCCGCTGCGCTGCGCGTCGAGCGAAAGCGTGTCTGCCGGAAGGCATCGGCAGGGCGGAGCTGGCGATCGGACTGGAGCGGCCGAAACAGGACGGGCAGCCGAAGCAGGGCGGAGCGGCCGGTCGGGCTAGGGCGGCCAAGCGGAAGCGTGTCTGACGGAAGACATCTGCAGGGCGGAGCTGGCGATTGGACTGGAGCGGCCGAAACAGGACGGGCAGCCGAAGCAGGGCGGAGCGGCCGGTCGGGCTAGGGCGGTCGAGCGGAAGCGTGTCTGACGGAAGACATCTGCAGAGCGGAGCTGGCGATTGGACCGGAGCGGCCGAGCGGACTGAATCGGCCGATCGAGGCGGAGCGCCCAATCCGTTTCTGCACACAAAAAAAGCGCCCCCTGCCTCTGGGACAGGACGGGACGCCTTTTTCTTTCCCCCTAACTTTGCCGGAAGTGCCTCCGCTTAAAATATGTCTTTGATTTATCTAAGATTTTCTGACTAAGGCCGCAACCCATCGATGCCAAGACGGAAAAGAGTGCCGTATTGTTATACAGGTATCTTGCTCTCCCCTCAAACAACATCACAAATAAAAACATTCCGATAAATGTCACAACTCCAACAAGGCCCATACGGATTCCTGCCGTGTCCTCCGCGCCGCATGAAACAGGCTTTTTTATTCGACTGCACGCACCGAATAATAACTGCAGCGTCAGGGCAATGATACCAAGCAGTACAAAGAACCAAATATATTGACTGAATGTATTGAAACATATGTAGTACTTCTCGCCCTCCCAGTAAATCGCCCTGAGGGGCCATTTCAACCGGCTCTGGGTTATGTCAGCATAGCTCCAGGCGTTAAAAAAGCCCTCCTGAAACCAGCCGAATGTACCGTCATTATAATTCATGGTCTGCTTGCGGAGCCAGAAAACGATCAGGCCGACAAATCCCTTTTCCGTCACGCGCTCCTTGATATATTTTCGCTCCGCCATATTGCGGACATAATGCGGCAGCTCGGCATAGGAACGTGCCAGAGTGATACCGTCTTCGGAGCAGGCACCCGTAGTCTCCTCATTCAATCCCATATACAGATATGTGGACCAGGACACTGCAACATTTTTGTTGTATTCATAATCCAGCGCTTTGTACATTCCCGCTCTGCAGCAGGCAGCCAGCATATAGGCACAAGTAAGAACAGCAAGACATAAAAGCACCTGTTTCGCCTTTTTCAACAGGGAGGCACGGTCACAGAAAATCCACAGGAAATCAATTAATACCACGGCAATCAGAACAATATAACAGGTAGCCTTGAAAATACCGCCCAGGATACCCGTAAAATACAGAAGAAAATAAAGAACATACTTCCATTTTGATTTTGTGTGCAGGATCAGAGCATATACAAACATGATCCACACAGGAAACACAATCGTGACAACATCTGTATATGGAATAATCTTCCAGGGGGACACTCCCAGAAACAGTCCGTTCAACAACAGAGTCATCATGACAACGGCTATTTTTTTGCTGACAAGAAAAACCGTCATTACAGAAAAGAACAAGGCGGCAGACAGCACGGCACATTGAAACTGAATCCAAATAAAATCCGGATTATAAGGGTAACCCGACATTGTACTGGCAAAAGCATACAGCTTGTACAAAAGCCATACGATGGGAATATTATTACAGTATATTGTGTAATAGTCGCCATAGCCGATGTCCTTGCCTTCAAAGACCCAACGGGCGGAATTTGCCACCATTCCGCAATCCCAGCCTCCGTAAAAGGCAATACATTTGGCAATCTCACAGTTGATCAGATAAAACACAACGCTGACGACCAGAGAGAACAGAACGACACCGACACCGCTACGACGGTTCAAGGGAATCTTACAGAACAAAGCATAGACCGCAAAAAATAAAATAGTGCTTAACAGAGCAAACAGGAGCAAAATTTCATTGCCGTAAAGCGTGGTGATTTTGTACAGCTCGTTGTAGGGCATGTCATTACCGATAAAAATCACACAACAAAATACCGGCAGAAACAGCGCCAGTAAAATAACAGAAAATGCTGCTATGCTTATATTTTTCAGTTTCATTTTGAACCTCTTAATATTTCCGATAAAGCAAAGACGCCATAGGCTTCCTTTCGGAAATTCCGGTCTATATGCGATATCTGCATGTGCGATATCCGCAGACCCGCATCATTCCCTGCCGTCCCAGCAGTAAGTGCAGAGCTTGCTCCTGTCAAGTCCCACGGAGGCGATCATATCGTCCAGCCTGTGGTAGCGCAGCGTGGTAAAGTTAAGCTGCCGTCCGATCCGCTCCACCATCTCGGCGTACTGGGGCGTATCGGGATCCACGTAATATTTCAGATCGATTTCCCTGCCCTCCTGCTCCATCTCCTTTAAGATTCTTCTGGCGATCAGATCCATCTCCGAGGAGGAGCGGGAAAAATTCAGATATTTACAGCCATACAAAAGGGGCGGACACGCGGGTCGGATATGTACCTCCTTCGCTCCGCTCTGGTACAGAAACTCCGTGGTCTCTCGAAGCTGTGTGCCTCTTACGATGGAATCGTCTATCAGCAGCAGACTTTTTCCCCTGATCAGATCCTGTACGGGAAGCAGCTTCATCTTCGCGATCAGATTTCGCTGGGTCTGAATCGTAGGCATAAAGGAGCGGGGCCATGTGGGCGTGTACTTGATAAAGGGTCTGGAAAAAGGAATGCCCGACCGATTGGCGTATCCGATGGCGTGAGCCGTACCGGAATCCGGCACGCCTGCCACGATGTCCGGCTTCACATTGTCTCTCTCCGCCAACAGCGCGCCGCAGTTGTAGCGCATCTTCTCGACGCTGATCCCCTCGTATGAGGAGGACGGGTAACCGTAATAGACCCACAGAAAAGTACATATCTTCATATCCTTGCCGGGACTTGCCAGCGTATGCACGCCTTCCGGCGTCACCACAACGATCTCGCCGGGGCCAAGCTCTCTCTCGTCCGTATACCCAAGGTTCAGATAGGCAAAGCTCTCAAAGGACACACAGTGGGCGCCCTCCTTCTTTCCTATCACCACAGGCGTCCTTCCCAGCCTGTCCCTTGCCGCATAGATTCCCTTCGGCGTCATCAGAAGAATCGTCATGGAGCCGTCGATGACCTCCTGCGCTCTGCGTATTCCGTCTACCAGATTTTCCTCCTGATTGACGATAGAAGCCACCAGCTCCGTGGCATTGATATCGCCGCCGCTCATCTCCAGAAAATGGGAATGTCCCTTTTCAAACAGCTCCTTTATCAGCGCGTCCGTATTGTTGATCTTGCCCACCGTAGTGATGGCGTAGGTCCCGTGATGGGAACGGACCATCAGCGGCTGCGGCTCATAGTCCGAAATGCAGCCGATTCCCAGATTTCCGTGCATTTCATTCAGGTCTTTATCGAACTTGGTGCGGAAGGGGGCATTCTCAATATTATGGATCGCCCTGTCATATCCGCCCTCCTTGCTGTAGACCGCCATACCGGCGCGCCTTGTTCCCAGATGGGAATGGTAATCCGTCCCGAAGAACAGATCGAACACACAATCTTCCTTGGCTGCAACTCCGAAAAATCCACCCATACGTATTCTCCTCTTATACGTTGATCTCTGCCTTGACGCCCAGCAGCTCCTTGTTCTCCGCAAGCACGGGACCGATCACGTCCTTCAGGAAAGCGTCCACCTGCTCCCTAGAACGACCCACATATTTCTCCGGTTCCATTGTCTTTTGAAGGTCTTCCAAAGTCATATTGAAAGCGGGATCTGCGGCGATCAGCTCCAACAGATTGTTGTCCCTGCCCTCCACCTTGACATTGCGGCCCGCCTCCATGGAGAGCTCTCTGATGCGTTCGTGAAGCTCCTGACGGTTCCCGCCGTTCTTCACGGCGTCCATCATGATATTCTCCGTGGCCATAAAGGGCAGCTCGCTCAAAAGGTGCTTCTCGATGACCTTGGGATACACCACCAGACCGTCCACCACGTTGAGGCACAGATCCAAAATCCCGTCCACGGCCAGAAATCCCTCCGGAATAGACAGCCGCTTATTGGCGGAGTCGTCCAGTGTCCGCTCGAACCACTGCGTCGCGGACGTGATGGCGGGATTCAGCGCGTCGATCATCACATATCTGGCCAGGGACGCGATGCGCTCGCTGCGCATGGGATTTCTCTTATAGGCCATCGCCGAGGAACCGATCTGACTTTTTTCAAAGGGTTCCTCCACTTCCTTCAGGTGCTGAAGCAGGCGAATGTCATTGCTCATCTTGTGCGCGGAGGCCGCGATGCCTGCCAGCACATTCGCCACTCGGGTGTCCACCTTGCGGGAGTAGGTCTGCCCCGCCACGGGATAGCATTTCTCAAATCCCATCTTCTCCGCGATCATGGGATCGATCTTGTCGATCGTCTTCTGATCTCCGTCAAAGAGCTCCAGAAAGGAAGCCTGAGTGCCCGTGGTGCCCTTGGAGCCCAGAAGCTTCATGGTGGAGAGCACATGGTCCAGATCCTCCAGATCCAGCGCAAACTCCTGCAGCCACAGCGTGGCGCGCTTTCCCACAGTGGTGGGCTGGGCGGGCTGAAAATGCGTGAAGGCCAGAGTGGGCTGGGCTTTATACTTTTCCGCAAAGTCAGCCAGCTCGGCAATGACGTTCACCAGCTTTTTCTTCACCAGCTTCAGCGCCTGCGTCATGACGATGATGTCCGTATTGTCTCCCACATAGCAGGAGGTAGCCCCCAGGTGAATGATGCCTGCCGCCTTGGGGCACTGCTGCCCGTAGGCATACACATGGCTCATCACATCGTGGCGCACTTCCTTTTCTCTTGCCTTTGCCACATCGTAATTGATATCCTCGGCGTGCGCCTTCAGCTCCTCGATCTGCTCATCTGTGATGACGGGGACGCCGTTTTGGGAAAGTCCCAGCTCCTTCTCCGTCTCCGCCAGCGCGATCCAGAGCTTACGCCAGGTGCGGAATTTCATGTCCGGCGAAAATATGTACTGCATTTCCTTGCTCGCATAGCGCTCGGAGAGAGGGCTTTGATATCTGTCGGTACTCATCGGATATAGTCTCCTTTCCGTTATTTTTCAAATTCACCCCTGATATCCTCTGTCGGCGGTTCCATGGGATAGCTCCCCGTAAAACAGCCTGTGCAGATACGTCTGGACCCCATGATCTCCTGCAGCCGTTCCAGCTTAAGATAGGCCAGCGTATCGGTGCCTATGATACGGCTGATATCGGATACCTCACGGTTATAGGCAATAAGCTGTTCCCTGGCCGGCACGTCGGTGCCGAAATAGCAGGGCCAGAGGAAGGGCGGAGAGCTGACGCGCATATGTACTTCCCTCGCTCCGGCCTCACGCAGCATTCTCACAATGCGGTCGGAGGTGGTCCCGCGGACAATGGAATCGTCGATCATAATGATCCTTTTTCCCTCCACTGCCTCGCGAATGGGATTCAGTTTTACCTGCACGCTGCTCACGCGGTTTTTCTGTTTGGGTTTGATAAAGGTACGGCCTACATATGTGTTCTTTACAAAGGCCGTCCCGTAGGGAATGCCGGATTGCAGGGAATAACCCAGCGCGGCGCAGTTGCCGGACTCGGGCACACCCACAACGAGATCCGCATCCACCGGAGAATCGATGGCCAGATATTTTCCTGCCATCATTCGGAAATGATAGACGCTGACGTCGTCCAGAATACTATCCGGACGGGCAAAGTATATGTATTCAAACACGCATCGCGCCTGCTCGGCCGGCGGAATGGCATGGCTCATATCGGATTCAAGTCCCTTTTCCGGAGAGACGGTCACAATCTCGCCGGGCAGAACGTCCCGGACAAATTCCGCCCCCACCGTGTCGAGAGCGCAGCTCTCGCTGGCCAGTATCCAAGTATTGTCCCGCTTTCCGATGCACAGCGGGCGGAACCCGAAAGGATCTCTGGCTCCGATCAGTTTTCTGGGAGACATGATGACAAGGGAATAGGCCCCTTTCAATTTCGTCATGGCCCTTCCTACCGCTTCCTCTACGGTCTTGGAATTTAACCGCTCTCTGGCGATGTGATAGGCAATCACCTCGGAATCGATGGTGGTCTGGAAAATGGCTCCCGTATACTCCAGCTCCCGCCGAAGCTCCGGCGCATTGACCAGATTGCCGTTATGGGCCAGTCCCAGCGTTCCCTTTACATAATTCAACACCAGAGGCTGTGCATTTTCGCGGGTAGAGCTTCCCGCAGTGGAATAGCGGACGTGCCCCACGCCGATGTCGCCCTTCAGCTTCTCAAGATGCTCCGGCGTGAACGCTTCGTTCACCAGTCCCATATCCTTTGAGGAGATCACCTTTGCCTTGGGACCGCTCGTATCGCTCACGGCAATACCGCAGCTCTCCTGTCCCCTGTGCTGCAGCGACAGCAATCCGCAATAAATAGTAGACGCCACATCGCCGCCGTCAAAGTCGTAGGCTCCGAAGACCCCGCATTCTTCTCTCAGCTTATCGCTGTCATCTGTCTGTACATAAATCCCATCGGTCACTGTTCTTATCCTCCACACAGCGCCGCGAAACGGTCCGCAAGGGCGCAGAATCCCTGCGGATCCGGCGCCTTTGCCGCAAATTTATATTAACCGTAAGCCCTTATACCGGTCTTACAGTCCCAGCCGCTTGAACACTTCGTTGTAAGCTTCCTCCACATTGCCGAGATCGCGGCGGAAACGGTCCTTGTCCAGCTTCTCGTTGGTATGCACGTCCCACAGGCGGCAGGTATCGGGAGATATCTCGTCTGCAAGAATGATCTCGCCGTGGAAGCGGCCGAACTCGATCTTAAAGTCAATAAGCTTGATGTCGGCCTGCAGGAAATACGCCTTCAGCACTTCGTTCACCTTGAAAGCATACTTCTTGATGGTCTCGATTTCCTCCCAGGTCGCCAGATCCAGCGCTCTCGCAAAGTAGTCGTTGATCAGCGGATCGCCCAGCTCGTCGTTCTTATAGGAAAACTCAATGGTAGGCTCCGTGAACTGTGTTCCCTCGGGGACGCCCAGTCTCTTGGAAAAGCTGCCGGCGGCCACATTTCGAATGATCACCTCCAGAGGAACGATCTGCACTCGCTTCACCGCGGTCTCTCTGTCGCTCAGCTCCTGAATGAAATGGGTCGGTACGCCCTCCTTCTCCAGCAGTTGAAACACATGGTTGGTCATTCGGTTGTTGATTGCGCCCTTGCCGACGATAGTTCCCCTCTTCTCACCGTTGAACGCGGTCGCGTCATCTTTGTAATCAACGATCAGCACGTCGGGGTCGTCTGTCAGGAAAACCTTCTTTGCCTTACCTTCATAGAGCTGTTCCAGTTTTTTCATCTTTTCTCCATTCTGCCGTCATGCGGCCTGCTTTTGCTCGCGGCCTGTCCGTTCACAGGTCCGCACATTATTATAACTGATACAAATTTAGAAATCAATAGCCACTGTCACGCATCTTCGTAACGCTCCGCCATAGCGAGTATCTCCGATGCATATGCCGGATAACGCTCCACGATATCCATGATCGCCTCTCGGGAAGACTCCTCGATCTTTTTATTATAGTCCATCTGCTTGCGAAGCGCCTGCCGCCGCAGGATCAGCTCGTGCCGAATCTCCACCATCTCTCTTTGATCCAACAGCGCCGCCGGCTGATTGATCCATCTGTCGGGATCCGTGATATGGTAATTGGACATTCTCGCCACTAGCTGCTTCTGATAATAGTCAAACTTCGCCTCCGCCTCGGCGTATTGCTTGCGCTCCTCCTTTTCCTGAAGATACTGCCCCCACTGCTTTTCCAGCGTGGCCGCGCTGTCCGTGCCGTATTTGATGCGAAGATACTCCGCCAGATTTCTGTTGTTCACATACCTGATCTTCACCTTGTTCTGCAGAAGGATCAGCTTATTCGCCGCCCGTTCGACCTTGCGCTTCTCCCGCTCCGCATCTGTGTATTTTACCCAGAGCACGGTGATTGCAATGCCTGCGGCGCCAAAGGAGATCACATACCCGATCTGTGTGTCCATGTCAAAGCCGAACTGAAGCACCATAAGCATCACCACACAGACCACCAGCGCTGTCAGAAAGATTACCGCCATACCGCGGAAATTATTGAGCATATTCTCAAGCTCCGCCTTGCGGTAGCCATAAGCGCTTCTCTCCCTGTCCAACCGCTTCATGTCCTGCTTGACCAACGCGCCGTAACGCTCGCATTCCTTCAGCTTCTCTATGCCCTCCTGCACCTGGGACTCCTGCTGCTTCAGACGGTAATAGTCGGAGTCCTTCATTCGGTCCTTTTTGTCCTGATACCGCTCCCGCTCTCTCGTGAAGGCAGCCATTCTTCTTGCGATACCGTTCAAGGCCTCCCGCTCCTCCTCGGGCAGGGCCTCGATCTCCTCTATGTCCGTCAGATAAGCCGTCACAAGAGAGTACTCGCCGTTCAGCAGGGAAATTTCCCGGGACGCATCTGCCGCCTGCTCCAGACAGCTCGTCACATACTGCAGGCGCTGTTCCCGATCCGTAAAGTTGACCGCTCCCCATTCCGGATCCAATTCCTCCCAATTCTGCTCCTCCGGCTCCTGAACCTTTTTTCTGCCGAAAAATTTTTCAAAAAATCCCATCTGCAACTCTCCTGTCAGCAGCTGACACTGCTCCGATAGCTGTCCTTCAAGGTACGGATCAACCGTTCGCCCTCTTCGTCATACATCTGCCTGTCCCCGCTGCTTAGGTTCTCCCGCCTGCTGTACAAAAGCAGATATTCCGGCTGCTGCTCCCACTCCTGCATAAATCTCTCCATGTCCTTTTCCAGCTCCAGCGTATACCGGTACCCTTCCGGCTGTCCCGCCGCAAACGCCACATACTCCTCCTCGGGCAGAGACATTCTCTTGGCCGCCAGATAGTCCCTGTAATAATTTTCCGATCCGTCCGTGCGGTAAGCCTCCAGAAAGCACTCCGCCGCTCTGTCGTACAGCATCAGTCTGGTCAGGGCCGTGCCCTTGTTGTGCAGAATGGCCGCCAGACAATTTACCGCCGGAAGGACCTCCCCCTGCTCCTGCGACTCCCGCCACTTCGCCAGCAGACTGTCATATTCGCGGACAGCCGCCAGATATTTCTTCTTTTTCACCAGATAGTCCACTTGGCTCTTCCGCTTTTCGATGCTGCTTAAGCCCGCGCCCTGCTTCAGCATCTGCTCCACCTCGCGGATCACGGACTTTTCATACAGTCCCACATACTCCAGCACGGTGCCAACAAAGCTGCTCAGAGACCCCTGCCTGTGCACCAGAGGATGCAGCGCTCTCGCCAGCTCCTTCAGGCCGCACTCCTGATCGATCCAGTGCAGCAGCCTGTCGTTCATCAGGGACAAATCCAGAAGAAAGGCGTTCTCCTTCATGCAATAGCACAATTCTTCCATGCTGTAGACGTTCATCTCCAGACCCGGGATACAATATGGAGTTTTCGCATAATCGCCTACACAGACACTGACACTCATAGCTGCTCGCAATCTGCCGTTCAAACGGCCTAATATAATTGTATCTGTTCCTGCCACACCCGTCTGGAGGACGGTCTGAATTCCCCGAAGCCCAAATCCCGTATCTCCACCGACAGCAGATTCTCCGCCTCAAGGAAGAACCTGGCCTTCAGTCTCGCAATATTCGCCGGAAAATCCTCCAAAATGATCTTGGCCTCCTTCGCATTCTTTCCGATGAGCGGCGTCACCCGAAGCCGGATCTCGTTGCAGTCCCGAATATAGAATTCGACGGTCTGATCCGCCTCATACCAATTCACGCCCGCGTCCAGCAGCGCATAATAGGATTCCTCTCCCTGGCGCAGCACCTGCATACCGATATTGGCCTTCAGTTTCTCGTTTCCTAGAAAAACATGCTCCTTACCCATCTGACTGGGCTTCAGCCGCTCCTGCATTCCGTAACAGGCGCCCTTGCCGAAGAGATTGTTGCCCTGAAATACCCTGCGTCCCCGGCACAGCAGCCTCAGCGAATCCTTCATCCACTCCTGCTCAAATCCGTCGCCGATCAGGTATACGCTCTCTATCTGTTGTCCCTCGCAGGCCGCCTCCGCGATGCGCAGAAACGCTCTGTCCAGCTCTCCGGCCCGCCTCTCCTTCAGTCCCGGCTCCTCCGGCAGAGGCTCCCATTTGTAAAAGGGATGGGACTCCTCCCGCATAAAAGCCACCACCGGCGTCGTGCGCCTGTTGCACTCCAGCCGGTACATGCGCATACAGCTGCTCCGATAGTCAAACAGCAGGGAGCGATTGTGCCAGAGCTCCTCCGGCTGCCTGAGCATGTAATTGTAATAGCTCTCCGTATGGCTTTGAAACGCTATCTTGTCCGTCTTCAGGTGAACCGCCGCCACCATGCGGCCGAGCACCTCCAACATTCGGCTGTCCACCATCTCGCAGGTGATCATCAGCGCGCCGATGCGCTCCGCCGACCCCACCTGAGACAAGAGCCCCAGACTGCGCTTAAAGAACAGAGCCAGCAGCGCAACGGGATCGAAGTTCTCCCCGTCAATGATAACGGGCTCCCCGTCCAGTGCCTGCCCCAGCAGATTGTCCACTAAGATCCCGCCGCTCTCCTGCGCATAGCGCAGCGCGTCCTTCCCGTAGTACCACTGATTGACGCCCACACGCTTGCACAGTACGGCAGGAATATTGTAATTCTGTGCGCCGGCCACCTGGGAGAGCGTCTCCGCCTCCCCGCCGTCGGGCAGCATATAGCTGATCTGGCAGAATTCGTTGCCCAGATCATAGCCCAGGATTAACTTTTCACCGCTAAATAAGCTCATCCTTCCTCACATTCCGCCGCGTGAACGGCATTACACCACATCGAACAATTTCTTGTTCAGGAAATCCTTTCGGAAATATTCCTCCAAGAGGTCATCCATCGTCTCCGTATCCTGCAGGACCCTGCTGGTGACGATATCGTTCACCAGCTGATACCGGCTGTCGCCTCCGTCCTGCAGATCGCTTTTCTGCAGCGTGCCGCTCTCCGTCAGCTGCGCCTCCTCGCCGTCCTTTTCCTCGGTGATATAATACTGCAGACTCTCGCCGAAGAAGAGTATGAACTCCTTAAAGCAGACGCCGTTGTACACCTCCCGCATATACTCGGAAATATACTCCTCCGAGCCGCCGTCCTCGTGTATGATCACATAGTGAATGCAGGCCCTGCTGCCGGGCGCCGCCCGATATTCCACGATCGTCTTGTCGGCCAGCTCCTGCTGCACCCAGGGGAACTGTCGGAACCTCTTGAAAAACTCCAGGTGGATTCCCTCGGACATCAGTTCGCTCAGAAAGCTCTCCGCCAGCGCCTCCCCCTCATCGTCCATCTCTCCCGGATTCTCCGCATAGTATTTTAAGATTGCAAGCCTGCACACCCGCTGCAGGGGCTCGCCGCGCAGATACAGATGCCGTATCTCCTGAAACACACCGCTCTCCGTCACTTTCTCGCGGACGAAATAATCATAGGAGCACTGTGCCAGAAAAGCTTCCTCCACCTCTTCCTTGGCACCCTGTGAGACATAATAGCGGAAGATCTCCATCTTTTCCCCCACAAAAGCGCCCGTGAACAGCATCTGGATCAGCATCTTTTCACTGAGCGTATAGCAGTCCACCCCGAAGGATCTTGCGGCCTTCCAGATGTCTCGCATGTTTTTCGTCGTGCCGCGGTAGTACATGGCAAGATACTCCAGTATGGTGCCGTTGTACTTTTCCCGCCGGAACGCATAGACGGCGGCGGCCGTGAGCAGGGGATCCTCTATCATGTTGCCCTGTTCCATCAACGGCCCGATCAGCCGCACCAGTATCTTGGGATCTATGAAATAGGGACCGTACTCGCCAAGCCACTCTCTCGCCAGCTCGTAATGCCCTCGCAGGACCATATATCGGATCACATCGCCGCGGTCCTCCATAGTCAGTTCCTCCGCCGGAATCGTGCCAAGATACTCGTCCAGCGCCCGCATATCGTCCGCCTCGTAATAGTATCGGAGCAGCCGCAGATACAGCTCTCTGCGCATGGAAGCCTCCACGCAGCCGCAGTCCAACAGTCTGCGGATCCGCAGGGTACATTCCTCCGAGCTCTCTCTGCCCTCCCTGTCTCCCTCGCACAGGTACAGATCGAACTGCGGATTGTTCTTCACATAAGGGATCAGCAGTCTGAGATACCGCCCGGGAATCATCAGTTTCTCTATGGTATACTCCACGCTTTTGATAAAGCGATGTCCCCAGTTATCTTCAAAAACGATGGTGCTGCCGTTGCCGTACAGCGCCACCCAGGTCTGCCCTTCGTTCAGGGTGTATACCGCCGGCTGCTCGCAGCCCGGCTGGTATACATACACTCTCCGTATCCTGTCGTCCTCCACACGGATCAGATGGGCAAAGAGCAGTCTGGAGAGCGCTTCTCCCGTCTCCTCGCCTATCATTTCGGGCTGCAGCAGGCGATTGTAAAGGTTCGCCAAATGCCTGTCGATGTGCTCCTTCTTGATCTGATCCAGAACGAACTGTTCTATCCTGGGTCTGTAGACGTCGTAAATGTCTCCCAGACTGTCGGCATTCCTCACGATATAGTCATAGAGAAAGGCGCTGTGCTCGTAGTCCAGATTGTTCTGATAGGAAAAGTACATCAGCACTGTCCGAGGCAGCTCCTGCTGCTTCTGCAGATCCAGCGATATCATATAGTACTCAAAGAGATTCGTGATGCGCAGCTTTGCGTCCACTCCGGCCGCATACCACTCAAAATACTTGTGCTGCGTTTTCCCTCCCTTGATCAACAGCGTACAGATTTCCTGAAGAATGCGCACGTCCGATCTGGGACTGTACAGCTTCGTCAGAATCAGATAGAGCACGGGAGAGTAATCCTTCACCTTTCCGGTCAGATACAACAGCTGTTCCACCGCCTCATGGCGCAGCAGCTCCTGCTTCGCCGCATACCACAGGACCTGCAGTTCAAAATCTCCCAGCTTCCGCAGAACCGCGGGATTGTTGTTGATGAGCGTCACCGCCTCGATATAGAGAACGGGGCTGTGGCAGCCGATCTCGAACTGCCGCTCCAAAAACATCCATCTGCCGGGAACCGACTTCTGATACTCCTCGGAGAGATACAACAGCAGCCAGGCCACTCGCCAGTTGGAATCATCACGGCGGTAGATATGCTCCACCTCCGCCGCCACCCTGTCCACGTACTCCTCTTCCCTGTGTATCAGCGTAGTCAGGTACAGATAATAAGCCGTCAGCGCGTTATCCCGCTGCTTTTTCTCCAAAAGCTCCGCGGCATGGTCCAGAATCCAGCCCGCCTCATTATAGCGCTCCTCCGTGATCAGCAGCTGCGCCTGCAGCAGTCTCACGCCGGCGTCGTTCTCGTTGCGGATTGCCAGACGTTCCACGATCGCGCCGGATTCCTTCAGCCACGCCGATGTGCTGAGCTTCTTCATGCGGAACGCAAGATACAGCTCCATCAGCTGCATCGTCAGCCGCTTCTGCTTCAATCCGGTCTGATGCGCGGCCACTCCCTCCCCTCGGGTGACCGTCACGGGAATCCGCAGCGTCACATAAAAATTATAGAGACAGATCTCTCCGAAATTTTTGCCGTTTCGGCACCGGCCTCCGTCTATGAATACGGGCAGTCGGCAATAATTTCCCAGAAAATCATCATCGGTCAGATATTCCTTCTCACAGAACAGGAAATCTCCGCGGCACTCCACATAAAGCTTGGTATATCCCCAGCCGTTCCGTATGACGGTCAGTTCCCGCTCCGCCACGCTCTCGCCGTTCAACTCGGAATCGGCGTCCAGCGTCAGACTGCTCTCGTCCACCTGATAGTTGACCATCTGTTTCTTGTTCACCCGAATCAGGAACTCCTCCACATTGGGCTGCGATCCCTCATTGGCGGACATGGCCCTGTAATCCTCGGCATACTGTGTATCCCGTCCCGAAAAGATCTCCTTGAACTGCGGCTGATAGAACATTTTCACCGCCTCCGGCCAGCTGCTCTTTGCCAGATTGGCAAAGTGGAACAGGTTCTTGACCGCGCCCACGGAGGACTCCAGCACTCTGTGCTCCGCGTCCGCCACAAAGGGAATGTAATATTCGCCGCAGTTGCTGACAATAAAAAAATTCCCCTTGACGACGTCGCCTTCCTCCAGATATTCCCCGTGGAACCGGAACAATATTTCCTCCCCGCCGCCGGAAAATTCTTCCGTCAGGCACTCCATTCTCCAGTCGGAGGACACCACACGGCCTTCCGCAAACGTTCCCTGCTGAGCGAAAATACCGAAAGAGCCCTCATACTGTTCCCCCGGATAAACGGATATCTCTATTTTAGAGCAGGAAAAATCGAGAGAACCGTTTTCATAATCAAAGTTTCCCTCCAGGATCCTCTCAATGATCTTTTGCATTCCCGCTCACCTCTTTTCCTTTGCAGCCGCGAGTATCTGACAGATTATATTATAGCAAACTATGAATGGCAGGGCAAATCATTTCTTTGATGTATCATGCAGACTTTGAAACGCTAAAACCGCCGTACACTGAAAGTGTGCGGCGGTCCCTCTCACAGTAAAAGCCTTTAAGCTTATGCCATATTCAGTTTTCTGGTCAGAATCCAATGCGTCACCTTATAGAAGACCACAGACAGTACCAGACCTATGATCCAGGTCGCGTCCCACTGGAAAGCATACATATGCATCATGAACAGCTCATTGTCCGGAAGCATCGCATTTCCCAAGCTAAGCCCCACCATTAAGACAAGGCTGACGATATAAGAAAGGATGACCCTGGCAAAGCTGAACAGCATGACGAAAAGGAGTGCCCAGAGAGCTCTGTATTTTTTGAAGAGCTGTCCCATAGAGATTGCACCGTAAATCAGGAGAAGCTGTGACGGAAGGCTGATTAAGGCCAAAAGCAGCAGGGATACCACATAGTGGCTTCCCAGAAGGAACAGCCCCTCATCGGAGCCGAACATCTCAATCCACACCTCTCTTATAAACTGAGCCACTGCGCCCACGGCATCGGGAATCTTTGGTATGACACCGGGCTCCGCCACCGCTACGACAATCGAAAATATGGACAGTACAGCCGACAGAAACAGCATCAGGTAAATCACATACAGCCACACGGTTCCCACCAATATCTTGCTGCCCAATATCTGATGCTTGGTCACAGGCAGCGTATGCAGCAGATATCCCCGATTGGTATACATGGACTGATAGAACCGAACGGACAGATAGATCAAAATTCCGTAGATCGTTCCCACCACAATCAACATATACGCCAAAAAGGAGAACATTCCCGTTATTCCCGATGCTATTGCCAGAATACCCTCCTCGTCGCCCATGAACAATGACATGGTATAGATGGAAAACACGCCCATCAGCGTTGCCAGAATGATGGCTCCCACAAGGATCAGCCCTATTGTACGGGTCTCTCTCCACTCATATTTGATCAGCTTCCTTAACATGCGAACACCTCCCTGAAATAAGCGTCGACGCTCTTGCCGTGCTGCTCCCTGATATTGTCCACCGAAGTGTAGAGCAAAAGCCTGCCGCTGCGCAGGAAGATCACTTCGTCCAGCACCTTCTCGATATCGCCGATCAGATGGGTGGAGATCAGCACCGTCGCCTCCGAATCATAGTTGTTGATAATGGTCCGCAGAATGTAATCTCTGGCCGCCGGATCCACTCCTGCGATGGGCTCGTCCAAAACGTAAAGGTCCGCTTTTCTGCTCATCACAAGGATCAGCTGTACCTTCTCCTTCATGCCCTTCGACAGCGTCCGCAGCTTACTGTCCGGATCGATATGCAGACTCTGAAGCATCTCCAGCGCCTTCTCGCGAGAGAAATCCTCATAGAAGTCGCAGAAATAATCCAAGATGCTGTTGATGCTCTTCCCGTCCGGCAGATATGTGCGGTCCGGCAGATATGCCACCCGCTTCTTCGTCTCCGTCCCTATCTCATATCCGCTTATCCTGATGCTGCCCTCGGTGGGGACCAGCAGGCCGTTCATCATTTTGATCAGCGTCGTCTTGCCGCTTCCGTTCGGTCCCAGCAGACCGATGATCTTGCCTTTGGGAAGCTTCAGGTCAATATGATCCACCGCCACATGGTCTGCATCGTATGCCTTTGTCAGACCCTGAATCTCAATCAAATCGTTCATTATACCTCTTTTCCGCTGCTCTGGACAGCTATTTGGAATCCTTGTCGTCATTCAGATATCTTAGGATCAGGTCCGAAGTCTCCTTCTCGGTGTAACCCAATTCCCGCATTCCGGAAAAAAAGGTATTCACCTGATCTCCGGCCAGCTCCGCCCTGATGTCTCCGATCAATTTCACGTCCTCTGTCACCGTTCTGCCGTTCGTGCGCTGGGTGATCACAAGTCCTGTTCTCTCCAGCTCCGCAAATGCCTTCTGCATCGTGTTGGGATTCACGGCCGCTTCCGCCGCCAGCTCTCTGACGCTGGGCAGCCTCTCCCCCGGAGCATATTTCCCCGAAACGATCTGCGTCTTTATCCGCTCTATCAGCTGTGCGTAGATCGGTCTGTCAGTATCCAGATTCCATGCCATATTGCTCCTCCTTCCCTATGATTATCTTACACCGCTTTTGTATTAACAGATTGATACAATAATACACTCTTTTGAGAAATCTGTCAACCGCGTTCTCATATTAATTTTCATAATTTTATCTTAATATTAATTTTTAAAATTTTTTTGGGAAATATCCGCTCTCCTTATCACGGTTTCGTCTCGGCGGCATATTTATACTGTAACTGATTTTGCGGGAGACGCAGTCTTTTCCTAAGTCCTCTTTCTCCCCGCAGGGCCGCCGCAGGCGGCAGAATGAGAGGTGACCATGCCCGACGATCAACTGACAGCCGCACAGGAGACCGGTTCCTCCGGTTCCGTAAGGATAACCGTGACATCTTCGGTGGGACAGATTCCCGTGGAGAACGCCACAGTCTCCGTCTCCTACACGGGAGATCCCGATGCCCCTCTGCTGGTCCTCACCACCGACAGCTCCGGACAGACGCCCGTAGTGGAGCTGCCCGCACCGGCAGTAGAGCTGTCCCTTTCGCCGGAGAGCGAGACACAGCCTTACTCAGAATACAATATCGAAGTGACCGCCGAGGGCTATGAGCCTGTTCTGATATCCGGTTCCGAGATCCTTTCCGGCGAGCTCTCACTGCAGCCCATACGCATGAATCCCGTGGAGGTGGGACCGGATATGGGAACGGTAATCACCATTCCCGCCCACACGCTGTTCGGCGATTATCCTCCCAAAATACCGGAAGCCGAAATCAAGCCCATAGAGGATACCGGCGAGATCGTCCTGAGCCGTGTGGTGATCCCCGAATACATCATCGTACACGACGGCGCCCCCGGCGATCCCACCGCCCCCGACTACTGGGTCCGCTATAAGGATTACATTAAGAACGTGGCCTCCTGCGAGATTTACTCCACCTGGCCGGAAGCCGCCATCTATGCCAATATTTTGGCGATCATGTCCGTAACACTTAACAGAGTTTACACGGAGTGGTACCGCAATCAGGGGTATAATTTCACTATTACGTCCTCCACGGCCTACGATCAGAAATGGATCTACGGAAGAAATATTTTTGAAAATATCGACGTGCTGGTAGATACCGTTTTTGCCAATTATCTCTCCCGTCCGGGCGTGCGGCAGCCGATTTTCACCTCCTACTGCGACGGTCAGAGAGTCACCTGTCAGGGCCTGAGCCAGTGGGGCTCCAAATATCTGGCAGACCAAGGGTATTCCGCCATCGAGATCATTCGCTATTACTACGGCAACGATATGTATATCAATACCGCCGACGCCATCTCCGGCGTGCCCTCCTCTTATCCCGGCTATGCACTGGACATCGGGGCGTCCGGCGAGAAGGTCCGCCAGCTCCAGACGCAGCTCAACCGCATCGCCCGCAATTATCCGGCCATTCCCACCGTCACCGCAGACGGCATCTACGGGCCCGAAACGGCCGAGGCGATACGGATATTTCAGGGCATCTTCGGTCTCCCTCAGACCGGCGTCACGGATTATGCCACCTGGTACGAGGTGTCGGACATTTATGTGGGCGTGACCAGGATCGCGGAGCCGGGGTGAGCTTATAAAGCAGGAAAAGACCGGCCGGCCATTTTCTGCCGGTCGATCTTTTCTAAATTGTCAGCTATTTTTTCCGGATTTAAATACAAAACGCGGCATAGAGCGGAACCGTCTTTTTTCCGTCCTCAAAGCCGAAGTTTTTCGCAGAGAGTTTGATGGCATAGGCGGGCTTATAGGTATCCATATATACCTTTAAGCTCTTGGCTTTTGTATTGTCGGCAGACTTGACCTCAATGGGAATGAGCCTGCCCTCCCGCTGAATGACAAAATCAATTTCCGCTCCGCGCGGAGACTCCCAATAATAGGTCTGGTAGCCGCTTATTATAAGCTGCACATTCACATAATTTTCCGCAAGAGCGCCCTTAAAGTCATTGAGCTCCTCCACCATATAGAGGACATCGTT
>CANQJL010000039.1 GCA_947624245.1 uncultured Acetatifactor sp.
CGCAGAATTTGCGAAGAAGATAGATTAGATTTTTCAAGGATACTGTCACTATAACAGACCATGGGCGATTTGTAAAGTCAAAAAAGCATCCGATATTAATCTGCCCATCGCATGATATCAGCTCCGCCCTGCCGATGCCTTCCGGCAGACACGCTTTCGCTCGACGCGCAGCGCAGCGGCACTAGGCTCGGCAGTACCTCGCCAAGTGCCGGTGCTGCTTTACGGTCTGCCTAAAAGGCATCGGCAGGGTGGAGCGTCATTTGCAAAGATATCGACTGGGTTTGCTATCCCATTTAATATTCCTTTTCCTTAAATATCTTAGCAGTGAAAAGATAGGATAATGCGAAAGTCAATAAGGAACATATAAGCAAAATAAGTGCTCCACACATAATACCAGCAATTCCCGGCTCCAGTAAAGCATTAACTACACTAACAATTGCAAAATCAATGCCAAACGCACAAAGTAAGGATAATATTAACAACACTTCGCTTTTATCTTCTCCGCCTACATAAAATAGCGGAAAGAATACTGCCCCCATAAATAGGCTCATACTGATCCCCAACGCAAACATTGTGAGAACGTCAATAGCTTGATCAAAAGGGCACCCATGAAAAAGCCACGATAAACTTATTTCAATTCCCACAAAAAATGTTCCAACAAGAAGCCAGATAATCTGATTCAGAAACGAACTTTTTACAATATCTTTCCGTTTTACCGGCAAAGTCAATTTATATTTTCCCCATTTTGAGATAAATTCGTCTTTTGTAATAGCAATCGCATTTACGGGAAATCCGATGATACCAGTCATTACATAACCAATTTGCAAGGGCTGGCTGACAACAGCCACGACGAAAAGCCCAAACAAAATCATAAATCCAGAAAATGCTTTTGCATTTGAAAGTGTCGCATATAAGTTGTTTTTTAGAAGTCCTTTCATACTCGTTCTCCCTTTATTAAAAGAAGCATAATTTCATCAACTGAAACATGGTCTATGACAACATCTTTGTATTTTCTCTGTGCTTCTTTTCCATTTGCTACTAATACATCAATCTGAAAATCTCGCTTTCGGTAAGCAACAATATCTTTGGGGTCTAACGCACGGAATTGGCTCTCCTTGCAGCGCATAACAGCATAGTTATATGCCAAATCGTTTTTTGATACGGTCATAATGAGCCTGCCGTTATGAATAAAGATAATGTAATCCGCTACTTTTTCCAAATCACTTGTGATATGGGAAGATAACAAAATGGAATGATTTTCTTCCTGTACAAATTCCAGAAAGACGTCCAGCATTTCATCACGCATAATAGGGTCTAATCCGCCGGTCGCTTCGTCTAAAATCAATAATTGCGGGTGATGCGCCAATGCAACAGCAATCGCTAACTTCATTGCCATTCCTCTGGAATAGTGTTTGATTTTTTGATTTGCAGGCAAGTGAAAATCCTCCAAATACTTCTGAAACAAGGGACTGTCCCATTGTGTATAAAGCCCTGCCATGATTTTGGATAATTGCATTGCAGTCCAGTAGGCAGGAAAATTGTCGCCGTCATAGACAACACCTATTTTTTCCCGCATATCTGTATCTGCGTCCAACATTTCTTTTCCAAAAAGTTTTATCGTTCCGCTGTCTTTTGTGATTGTATTCAGAATACAACCAATGGTCGTAGTTTTTCCTGCTCCGTTTTCCCCGACAAATCCTAAAATAGCTCCATACGGCAGGGAAAACGTCACATTATCCAATGTAAAATTTGACTTGGGAAATGTTTTGGAAACTCTCTGCAGTTCTAAAATATTTTCCATGCTATTCTCCATTCCGGAGCGTTTTACGCGACGGGGCGGTGAGAAATTCGCGAATGCGATTTCTCATCTGCTATCAGAGCAATTTGTGACGCTCCGGCACAAATTGCCAAACGAAGTTATTTCGTTTTGTGAAACAATAAGCTATCGAGCTTATTTTTCACACTATTCGCCCTCCTGATAGAATAAAGCCAACAACTCTGTTAATTTTTCCAGGGAAATATTACTTGTCCGTCCAATCTCTGCGGCGGCTTGTAAGTGTTCCTCTGCAATGCGTTGTTGTTCTTCCTGATAAAATTCTTTGTTTTGTGTAGACACAAAACTTCCTCTGCCAACGGTTGTTTCTATGAAACCGTCCCTTTGCAAATCTTCGTAGGCTTTCTGAACAGTGATAACGCTTACATGGATTGATTTTGCCAGTGCCCGCATTGAGGGGATTGCGTCTCCGGCTTGTAGTTCCCCGCTCATTATCATAGCCTTAATCTGTGATGTGATCTGCTCGTATATCGGCTTGTTTGCGTTATTACTGATAATGATCTCCATAACTCACCGTCTTTACTTTTTGATTGTACTTAATGTACAAGTACATTATAGCACCTTCTCACTTATAGTCAAGACTTAAAATAAAATTGTCAGATACAGTTACCCTAAGTAGCCGTATCTGACATTCGGAATAGTGTGGTGCTGGCGGTCTAACTCTTGTTTTCGGTTGTTTGCTTCTTTACCGTGCATGAGCATCTGTCAAGGAGTGCCCTTCCTCCTCTATGCTCACCATATGGCATGTAAATTTGCGTGGTATCAGGTATCCGGTCACATATCCGTTATCAGCTCCGCCTGCCGATGCCTTCCGGCAGACCGTAAAGCAGCGCCGGCACTTGGCGAGGTACTGCCGAGCCTAGTGCCGCTGCGCTGCGCGTCGAGCGAAAGCTTGTCTGCCGGAAGGCATCGGCAGGGCGGTGCGGCCAGTCTGGTCGGAGCGGCCGAAGCAGGCGGCCGGTCTCATTCCATACCCTTTCATAAAAAAACCGCCGCTCCTTACAGAGCGGCGATCTTTGACATCAGTTCCTCGATATCCATACCGTGCACCATTGCGGCCTCCTCCAGCGATTCCGCCTGCGCGGACGGACATCCCAGACAGTGCATTCCCGCCTCCAAAAGAATCGGCGCTACGTTCGGATTTGTGTTCAGGATCTCCCCGATCGTCATTTCCTTAGTGATCTTGCTCATGACATTTCTCCTTCCATATTGTATTGCGATCACGCCGGCACACCTGTTTTCGCTGTGCCGTGCTGCCCTTTTTGTTTCTGCCTACTTGGACAGTATAATACATTCCCGAAAATATGACAAGTATACCCTCTTTTGTATGGAAAAAAGTACACTCTTCCACCTTGACTGTCAAAGGTGTTTTTCATATAATTAGTTTAAAGATTAGCAGTAACGTTTTTAAATCACCAAACTAATCAAATATTAATAGGAGGCATTTCAAAATGAGAGCAGAATGGACAGATTTTGTATCAGGCAAATGGGACAAAGAAATCAATGTCCGCGATTTCATCCAGAGAAACTATCATCCCTATGACGGCGATGAGAGCTTCCTGGCAGGCCCTACCCAGAACACCAAGGATCTGTGGGCACAG
Source organism: uncultured Acetatifactor sp. (assembly GCA_947624245.1). GTDB lineage: Bacteria > Bacillota > Clostridia > Lachnospirales > Lachnospiraceae > Acetatifactor. The sequence goes on from CANQJL010000039.1 coordinate 3,436, forward strand.
GTTCTTGACCTGCAGAAAAAGGAAAGAGAAGCAGGCGGCGTGCTGGATATGGACACCAAAGTGGTCTCCACGATCACTTCCCATGGCCCCGGCTATCTTGACAAGAACAAGGAGACCATCGTAGGCTTCCAGACCGATAAGCCCTTCAAGCGCTCCCTGCAGCCTTACGGCGGTATCCGTATGGCAGAGAAGGCTTGCTCCGACAACGGCTATGAGGTAGATCCCGAGATTTCCGAGTTCTTCTCCACCCACAGAAAGACTCACAACGCAGGCTGCTTTGACGCTTACAACCAGGAGATGAGAGCTTGTCGTTCTTCTCATATCATTACCGGTCTTCCCGACGCTTACGGCCGCGGACGTATCATCGGTGACTACAGACGTGTTGCTCTGTACGGCATCGACAGACTGATCGAGGACAAGCAGGCTCAGAAGGATTCCACCGGCCGCGTAATGACCGATGACGTGATCCGTCTCCGCGAGGAGCTCTCCGAGCAGATGACTGCTTTGAAGATGATGAAGGAGATGGCTGCTTCCTACGGCTGCGATATCTCCAAGCCCGCTGCAAATGTAAAAGAAGCTATTCAGTGGACCTACTTCGGATATCTGTGTGCAGTAAAGGAGCAGAACGGTGCCGCAATGTCCCTGGGACGTACTTCCACCTTCCTTGACTGCTATGCAGAGAGAGATTTAAAGAACGGCACCTTCACCGAGGAGCAGATTCAGGAGTTCGTAGATCACTTCATCATGAAGCTGCGCTGCATTAAATTTGCACGTACTCCCGAGTACAACCAGATCTTCGCAGGCGATCCCGTTTGGGTGACGGAGTCTCTGGGCGGCGTTGGCGTAGACGGCAGACCTATGGTAACAAAGATGAGCTTCCGTTACCTGAATACCCTGTCCAACCTGGGACCTTCTCCCGAGCCTAACCTGACCGTTCTGTGGTCCACCAGACTTCCCGAGAACTGGAAGAGATACTGTGCAAAGATGTCCATTCAGACTTCTTCTATCCAGTACGAGAACGACGACCTGATGAGAGTTACCCACGGCGACGACTACGGTATCGCCTGCTGCGTATCCTCCATGGTCATCGGTAAGGAGATGCAGTTCTTCGGCGCACGTGCCAATGTGGCTAAGTGCCTGCTGTATGCATTGAACGGCGGCGTGGACGAGGTTACCAAGAAGCAGGTTGGTCCTAAGTACCGCCCTGTTACCGGCGACGTTCTGGATTACGACGATGTTTACAGCAAGTTCATGGATATGCTGGAGTGGCAGGCAGATGTGTATGTAAACACCCTGAACATCATTCACTATATGCATGATAAGTACTGCTATGAGAGAGCAGAGATGGCTCTTCATGACAGAGACGTAAAGCGTTACTTCGCAACCGGCGTTGCAGGCCTTTCCATCGTGGCAGACTCCCTGTCCGCTATCAAGTATGCGAAGGTCGAGCCTATCCGTGACGAGGACGGCGTGATCGTAGACTTTAAGACCACCGGCGACTTCCCTAAGTACGGCAACGATGACGACCGCGTTGACGAGATCGCTCAGGATATCGTGCACAAGTTCATGACCGCAGTGAGAAGACATCACACCTACAGAAACGGCGTGCCTACTACTTCCATTCTGACCATTACCTCTAACGTTACCTATGGTAAAGCTACCGGTAATACACCTGACGGACGTAAGAAGGGCCAGCCCTTCGCTCCCGGTGCCAATCCTATGCACGGCCGCGATACCCACGGTGCGGTGGCGTCTCTCGCTTCCGTTTCCAAGCTGCCTTTCAATGATGCGCAGGACGGTATCTCCAATACCTTCACCATCATTCCCGGCGCTCTGGGCAAGGAAGACAAAGTATTTTCCGGTGACATCGAACTCGATTTGAAATAAAGACTTACCGGATTTACGATGTCACCGTGTGACACTCGAACTCGATTTGAAGTAAGAACTTGCCGGATTTACGATCTAAATTCAATCTGAAGGAACAGACGCAGATTCGGAAATTTTCAGATCAAGTCGGAATATGATATGTAAGGAGACATTATGGACGAAAAGAACATGATTGATGACCTTGTGAAAATGCTCGATTCCGGCATGACAAATGGCGTAGGCCATGTAAATGTGGACTGTGATCAGCAGGAAGAACAATCAAAGAACGTTCAGACGATGGGGTGTACGGATTGCTCCAGGACCCCGTTGGCCTGCAGCGTACCTACATTGGAACAGGGTCTGGACGATTACCAATAAGTCCGGCTCCAAAATATCAGTATAAACAAATTATTATTAAAGGAGGACAAAACTATGGCAGCAAGCACAGCACAGGTTGACAACCTTGTAAACTTATTGGATGGATACGCAACAAAAGGCGGCCATCACCTTAACGTAAACGTTCTGAACAGAGATACTCTCTTGGATGCTCAGAAGCACCCCGAGAATTATCCTCAGCTCACCATCCGTGTGTCCGGATATGCAGTAAACTTCATCAAGCTTACTCCCGAACAGCAGGCTGACGTTATTTCTCGTACCTTCCACGAGTCTATCTAAGCTTTCGGATCACAAAACAACAAGAACAAGCGGTATCCGCAATCGGGTACCGCTTGTTTTTCTTTCCTCTACAGGGAAATCGGCGCAAGACGAAAGACTGCAAAATCCTGATACATATAGTGAAAATTCAGTTTCTCCTCCCATGTATACCGCTCTGCCAGACGATCCGGAGTCTCTCCCGTCGGACAGACATACCACAGCGTCCCCTCATGCCTTGCGAATCGGTCAAGCTGCGGCCAGTCCGTAAATGTCTCCGCATAAAAAGGGGAATTCCCCGGCAGATACACATAGATCATAAAATCGGTCTCCGGACAGAACACGCCAAGATAAAGCGTATGGACGTTGGGGGCCATAACGGCGTCATTCTCCTGCACGTTCTCCGACACAAAATCCCGCCAGATTTCAAGTCCCGAATCGTATTCCAGCTCCAGTTCCGACCGATGCTGCACGAGTATGCTCACCACCGCCGCGGCAATCACCGCCCCTCTGAGAAGACGGGAGCGAAGCTGATCCATTCCGGCGGCATACAAGAACATAAGCGATGCAAATCCCGGGAAGAAGACTCTGCCAAAAAATCCCTGCCCTGTAAAAATATAGACCAGCAGACTGGCGCCAATGGTCAGCGCCATGGCAAGCATACCCAATGCGGGGATATAGTTCTTCCGCTGCTTCATCCACCTCACGCCGTTACAGCACAGAAACAGGCACAATATTATCTCCGTCATCCGCACTGCCGGAACAGGCTTCTCCAGCGCCGTAAACCATTCCGTAAAACAATCCCTCATGGTCGTAAACACCATCTGCCACATATCCGCCGCCATGGCACCTCCCGACCGTTGCCGCAGCTGCAGAAAGACGACCAGAAGCCACGGCAGGAACAGCACCGATACCGTAACACTGCTCGCGACAAAACCCTTCAATAATTCATATTTCTTTTTATACAGGATAACGCCGAGAAAAATCAGATAAAGAAATACCATCTGCAGCATAGCATAGGTATGACTATATACGCTGCAAACACTTGCAAAAATGAACAGCAACCACTTTTGTCCGGAAGGTTCCCGAAAAAGATCCACCATGAGCAGATCCGCAAGCGTCATGAAGAACAATGCAAGCGCATACATTCTCACGGTTCCGCTCTGTACGAGCATAATGGGCATGACTACGGAAAAGAACATGAACCATACGGATATTTTTTCTCCGAACAATTTCTTCCCATAATATTTCCCCAGCAGCATATACCCCGTCATAGTCAAAATGGAAAACCATTTCAGGCACCTGAAGCCCATAACAGAACCAAAGATCTCCCAGACGATCTTCAACAGAAAATAATAGAACGGAGAATGAACGTCACCGGCGGTAATCCTTACGATCTCCCACGGCGTATGCGTTACCAGCGCAGCCGAATAAGCCTCGTCGTACCACAGGTTTTCCGTAATTCCGTAACTCCCCCAGAGCGCCAGCCCGATCAGAGGAAGAACGACCCACAATATATGATACCCTTTTTCTCTCATCCTGCTGCCTCTCTCCCAAATTTATCCCATTATATTCCAACCCCGCGGGCCTGTCAAGCAAGAGGCATAGCATAATTCTCTCCCGCTATTTCTATAGATACTGCGCTTTAGTAAATCTGCGTCCGGTTTGTACAAATATTACCCCTGGCGGCCTGACAGTGCAGAATGATTTGTAGGACTGACAGCGCAGAATGATTTATATTGTCTTTCACAGGAAAAAAGGGTATAATACTTATCAGCAACAACGCCCTGAATGCGGCGGAAGGAGAGGACAGCTATGCAAGGAAGAATACACTCTCTGGAGAGTTTTGGCACGGTGGACGGTCCCGGCACCCGATTCGTGGTGTTCGTTCAGGGCTGTCCCATGCGCTGCGCCTACTGTCACAACCCCGATACCTGGAGTATGACCGGCGGAACGCTGATGGAGCCCTCCTACATTATCGAACAGTATGAGAGAAACAGCGCATTTTATGCTAATCAGGGAGGACTGACCGTCACAGGCGGCGAGCCCTTGATGCAGATCGATTTTCTGATCGACCTGTTTACTCTGGCAAAGGAGAAGGGCATTCACACCTGCATTGATTCTTCCGGAATCGCCTATAATCCGGACAATGCTAAGCTATGCGAAAAAATGGATCGGCTCATGAAGCTGACGGATCTTGTGATGCTGGATATCAAGCACATCGACCCCGAAAAGCATAAAGAGCTGACGGGACAGCCGAACACGAATATCCTAAAGTTCGCGGAATATCTCAACGAAAAGCATGTGGATATGTGGATCCGCCATGTGGTCGTGCCGGGAATCACCGATGACGACAAGTATCTGTACGATCTGGGATATTATATCGGACAGTTCAGCAACCTGAAGGCGCTGGATGTGCTGCCCTATCACACCATGGGCGAAAAGAAGTACGAAAATCTGGGCATGGAATATAAATTAAAGGGCGTTCCCGCCATGGACAAGGACAAGGTCTTGGAGAAAAAGCATGTCATCTTGGAGGGGATCAAGAAGCGCAGGGCCGAAATGCAGGCTTAAATTGCAAATACCTTTTTTGCAGCACCTATTTTTCATAAAAATCCTCTTGTATTCGCCTGACATTTATATTACAATGAATACAGTGATTGAGGATTTTCTATCAAGTGAAGGAGGATTTTATTATGGCATATGTAATCGGTGATGCTTGCGTAGCTTGCGGTGCCTGCGAGGCTCAGTGCCCTGTCGGCGCTATCAGCATGGGAGACGGCAAGTTTGAGATCGACCCTGAGAAGTGCATTGACTGCGGTTCCTGTGCAGGCGGCTGCCCTGTAGGAACCATCGAGCAGGGTTAATGAATTTCTGAAGGCAAAAGGCACCTCATTGTGAGGTGCCTTTCTTTTTTTTGCCGAAATGAAACGGCTGCCTGCTCTTTTTGCGGAGAAGCTCGTCCATCTTTTTATAATATTCCTCATCTCTTTGGGCCAGCATCTTGTCTCTGGCTTCTTCCCGCTCCTCCTGCATACGGAACTGATAGTCCAGCTCCTTCACCACGCTCTCCTTGATCTCCCTGCAGAGCTCGCCGTTATTTTCCTGCAGCGTTTCCCGAATGAGCTGCTGGAGAAGCCACTGCAGCCTCCTGGACTTTTCCTCACGGCTGACGGCAGAGATCTGCTGCCGCCTCGTATCCACGATGTCGATGGCCAGCCCTGTCTCCGGCCGCTCTTCTTCCGCTTCCGGCTGAGCCGCATCGGCCCGCTCCTCATCTTCCTCTTGCTTTTGCTGCGTCGGCAGCACGTCCAATTTCCCGTCCCGTAAGATCATTTTAATAGCTTTCAACTGCAACCCTCTCTCCTTCATTCCCTTGATCTGTTTAAAGCGCTCTACGTCCTCCTCCGTATAGTAGCGGTGGCCCAGCTCGTTTCGCTTGATCGGAAGGTGCAGTTCTTCTTCCCAATAGCGCAGCACATGGCTTTCCACCTTGACCTCTTTTGCAGCGTCTGAAATAAACAGATAGTTGCTCATAGCCTCTCCTTTCATTTTATATGAAAAATATGCAAAAAAGAGAATGGGTCGATTCTTCCCATTCTCTTTCGTAAATCTCTTTCTTGTCCTCCGCCGTCAAAAATTTTTCCTGTGACCCAGCTCCAGATTGGCGAACTTTGTATACTCCGGCAGCCATGCCAGTTCAACGGTGCCGACGGGACCGTTTCTCTGCTTGGCAATAATGATTTCCGATATGCCCGCCTTGTCCGTATCCGGATGGTAATACTCGTCTCTATAGATGAACATTACTACGTCCGCGTCCTGCTCGATTGCTCCCGACTCACGCAAATCGGAGAGCATCGGCCTGTGATCCGGCCGCTGTTCCACCGCACGTGACAGCTGTGACAACGCAATGACCGGTACGTTCAGTTCTCTGGCAATGGATTTCAGCGCACGGGAAATGTCGGATATTTCCTGCTGTCTGGAATCGCTTCTGCCGCTTCCCGTCATCAGCTGCAGATAGTCGATGATGATCATGGAAAGATTCTGCTCCAGCTTATATTTTCTGCATTTGGAGCGAAGTTCCGATATGGAGATGCCCGGTGTGTCGTCGATGACCAAATTGGACTTTCCTATGACTCCGGCGCTCTCTATCAGGCGTTCCCACTCCTGATCCTTCAGCTGACCGGTCCGCAGCTTTTGGGCGTCCACGCCGGACTCCAGCGAAAACATACGGTTCACCAGCTGCTCCTTGCTCATCTCCAGACTGAAGATGGCCACCGGCAAATTTTTCTTAAAGGCAACATACTGTGCGATATTTAGGGCAAACGCGGTCTTTCCCATGGACGGACGCGCCGCGATCAGTATCAGGTCCGAGGGCTGCATACCTGCGGTCCTGTAATCCAAATCCACAAATCCTGTGGGTACGCCGGTGACGCCTCCCTTGTTTTTGGAGGCCATCTCGATCCTGTCCATGGCATTCATGACTACCTGCCTTATGGGAACAAAATCGTCTGCAGTGCGTTTCTGCACCAGCTGGAACACCCGTTTCTCCGTGTCCTCCAATATGTATTCCAGACTCTCCTTACCGGCATAACAGGTATTGGCGATCTCCTCGTTCAGTCGTATCAATCGACGGAGCATGGCTTTCTCCGCCACGATGTCGGCGTAGGATTTAATGTTGGCGGAGGTGATCTCCACCGACAGCAGATCCCTGATAAACTCCAGACTGCTGACCTCGGGCGGAACATCCTTTTCCCTCAGACGGTTCTGGAGCGTCACCGGATCTACCGGACTTCCCTCGTCATTCAGCTCCACCATGGTCTCGAACAAAATACCATACTGCCTGTTGTAGAAATCCTCTCCGGTAAGGATCTCGGACGCGGTCACGATCGCGTCTCTCCTTATGAGCATGGAACTGATCACCGATTGCTCCGCTTCTATGCTGTGAGGCAATATTCTTTTTAATACATTTTCTTCCATAGCGGGCATGTCTGGCTACCTCTCTCCTCTTTCCCGACCCTCTTCGGATATCTGTATGCGTTCTTCAAAGCCCGCGGCTTTAAAGCTCCGTGACCTTCACCGTCAGCTTGCCTGTCACCTGAGGGTGGAGCTTGATATTTACCTCATAGGAACCGAAATTCTTCAGGCTCTCCGGCAGCTGTATCTTTTTCTTGTCGATCTCAATGCCGTGCTGTTCCTTGAAGGCGGCGGCAATCTCCTTGCTGGATACGGAACCGAACGCCTTGCCGCCCTCGCCGGCCTTGATCTTGACGACCACCTGCTTTGACGCAAGTACTTCTGCCAGCGCCTTCGCCGCGTCCAGCTGCTCCTGAGCGACCTTTTCCGCATTGGCCTTCTGAAGCTTCAGATCGTTCAGGTTCTTTGGCGTGGCCTCTGCCCCGATCTTTTTCGGCAGTATATAATTGCGGGCATACCCTTCGCTGACATCAACAATGTCGCCTTTTTTACCCAGTTTTTTCTCGTCCTGTAACAAAATAACCTTCATTTGATCAGATCCTTTCCCAATGAACCGTATTTATATTTCGTTGTTTTCCAGCATGGTGTCAATGGTGCGCTTCAGAACTCCGATGGCTTCGATCACGCCCATACCCTCAAGCTGGCAGGCCGCCGTGCTCATGTGCCCGCCGCCTCCCATGCGCTCCATGATAAGCTGTACGTTTACCTCGTCGATGGAACGGGCGCTGATATAGATCTTGCCCTGATAGTCCGTCAGGACGAAGCTGGCCTTGATGCCGCGGATATTGAGCAGTTCGTTCGCCGCCTGCGCGCCTATGACCGTAGGGCTCGGCAGCTCCTCCGCCGTACAGATGGAGATTGCAAAGCACTGTTTATATATCTCCGCCTGACTTACGGCGTCCGCTCTCGCCTTGTACTCCAACGCATCTTCACGGAACAGCTTGCGCACGCGGGTCACATCTGCGCCGTTCCTGCGCAGGAACGCTGCCGCCTCAAAGGTCCGCACGCCTGTCTTGGTCATAAAGTTATTGGTGTCTATCATAATACCGGAGTACATGCAGTCCGCTTCGGTCGCATGTATCTTGATGTTGTCATATGTGTACTGTAAGATCTCGGATACCATCTCACAGGCGGAGGACGCATAGGGCTCCACGTAAGAGAGCGTTGCATTCTCAATGGTCTCCGTTCCCTGTCTGTGATGGTCCAGGACCACTACGGATTTACAGAACCGCAGCAGATCGGGACACTCGGTGATGGAAGGTTTATTCACATCTACGACTACCAGCACGGAATTGCTGTTGGCCGCTTCGATGGCCTCCTGATTGTTGATGATCATGTCGTCTTCATATTCCGGATTGTTCCGAAACAGTTCGACCATAGGCTGAATCGCCGGAGTGACGTCATTCAGGACAATATGTGCCTTGCGCTCCAGGGTCTGCGCGATACGGTAGATACCCACCGCCGCGCCGAAGCTGTCCACGTCCGGCATTCGGTGGCCCATTACCAGCACCTGATCCTTGCCCGTTATGATCTCTCGCAGCGCATGTGCCTTCACGCGGGCCTTCACGCGGGTATTCTTCTCCACCTGCTGACTCTTGCCGCCATAGTAGGTAATGCTCTCCGGCGTCTTGATCACCGCCTGATCGCCGCCGCGGCCCAGAGCCAGATCGATCGCGTTGCGGGCGAACTCATAGTTCTGTGCGTAGGTCAGACCGTCCAGGCCTACTCCGATACTTAACGTGACCGCCATTTCATTGCCGATGCTGACAGTCTTCACATCTTCCAGCAGATCAAAGCGGTTTTCCTGCAGCTGCGCTATCGTTTTCTTTCGCAGGATTACCAGATATTTGTCCTTTTCCAGCTTCTTACAGATTCCGTCAAAGCCGGAGATATACTTGTTGACCTTTCGATCGATCAGCGCGATCAACAGGGAGCGCCGCACCTCCTCCACGCTCTCCAGCGCCTCCTCGTAATTGTCCAGATAGATCATGCCCACCGCCAGGCTCTGGTCATCTACCTCCTGCAGCGCTATGTGCAGCGCAGTCTCATCATAGAGATACATGGCGATCAGGTAACCGTTATAATCCTTCGCATCAATGATGTCGCTGTTCTCGGCCATCTCCCTCAGGGATATCTTCTTGAACTTGGCAACATACTCATTGCCCTCAAACTCCAGATCATACTGGGCTTCGTCCAAACCGTTCTCATCGGGAAGCCTGTCCCTCGTAATGGTAGGGAAAAGAGAGGTGACGGACTTGTTGTACCCTTTGGGCTGATGCACCGTCTCCTCAAAGGCTATATTGGTCCAGATGACCTTCCCGCCGTCGTCCAGCAGCGCATAGGGCAGATCCAGATCCCGCAGGAGCTTTCGCTGTATCTGCCCGTATTCCGTGGCAAAGCTGATCAGCTCATTCATCAGGATCGGCTTGTTGTAGAAATAGAGCGACAGCGTGACCGCAAAATAGAACACCGTAAAACATGCCAGAAGCAGTCCCGCCCAGTAATCCATAATAAACGTAGCGATATCTATCACAACCAGAAGCACGCCGAGATATATGCAAAATTGTATATAGGTCTTGATACGGCCCTTTAACTTAATTCTCTTTTTCATACAGCATCTTCCTCATACATTCGCGCGGGTCTGCACCTACTACCCCGAATAAGCCTATTTTATCATACTTGGCAACACTATGCCACAATTTAATTTGTCAAAAAAAGAATTGTTTTGCCGAAAATCAAAAATTTTCCTAAAAAAAGCGCTGTGCAAAGGCTTATTTGCCTGCACAGCGCTTCGCTCATTTACACTTAATCCTGCACGTAAGGCATCAGTGCAATGTGACGTGCTCTCTTAATCGCAACAGTCAACGCTCTCTGATGTTTTGCGCAGTTGCCGGTAATACGACGGGGGAGAATCTTTCCTCTCTCGGAAACGTATCTCTTCAGCTTGTTGGTATCCTTGTAATCAATTACGTTATCCTTGCCGCAGAACACACAAACTTTCTTTCTTCTGCGAACTCCGCCCTTCTTTCTAACCGGAGCATCGGGTTTGTCTGCTTTATTGTAAGCCATTTCAGTGCCTCCTATCTCACATGATCAAACTTAGTTAAACGGTAATTCTTCGTCAATGCCATCGGGAATGTTCATGAAGCCGTCGCCTGCGCCGGAAGGTGCGGGTGAGCTGCTGCCTCCGCCAAATCCGCCATTGTTGTAACCGCCGTCGTTTCCGCCGCCGGACGCATTCTTGCTCTCTGCGAACTCGATCTCATCTACCATAATACGGACACTGTAGACCATCTGGCCGTCCTTGTTGGTATAGTTATCATTCTGGACTCTTCCGACCAAAACGACTTTGGTTCCCTTGTGAAGATATTTCTCCACAAATTCGGCCTGCCTGCCGAAGCTGGTACAGTTGAAGAAATCCGCGTCAGGTTCTCCCTCGCGCTTGAATCTCCTGTCCACCGCCACAGAGAAACGTGCCACTGCGGTCTGGTTGGCGCCCTGAGAATATCTTACCTCCGGATCCCTTGTCAAACGTCCCATGAGAATTACTTTATTCATATAATTTCACTCGCTTTCTCATTAAGCCTCGTCTTGTCTTACGACTAAGTATCTGATGACGTTGTCCATAATGCGAACGCGGCTCTCGATCTCGGCAGGAACAGTGCTCTCCGCCTCAAAGCTGATGAAGTAGTAGAACGCTTCCTTCATCTTCTGAACTTCGTAAGCCAGGCGCTTCTTGCCCCAATCGTCAACGTTCGTCACTGTGCCGCCGAATCTCTCGATGAGCGCTTTGCATTTCTCGACAACCTCTGCTCTCTGCTCATCTTCGATCTTAGCCGTGACAATGAGCGCTAATTCATACTTGTTCATTGTTTGCTACCTCCTTTTGGTCTCTGGCCCGCATCGGGTGTGCGAGCAAGGAAATTAATTCATCACGAATTAATATGATAGCATAAACAGACTTCCTTTTCAAGCATTTTTACAGAATTTCCTTTACATTCTTCTCAAGGATCCTGCGGGCTATCATGATCTGATGGCCGCAGCCCTTGCATTTCAGCCGAAAATCGGCCCCGATGCGCAGCACCTCCCACTCGTGACTGCCGCAGGGATGCTGCTTTTTTAACCTTAATACATCGCCCACATTAATATCCACTTCATTCACACCTTTCAAAATAAAGATCACCGATCAAAGATTGCCCACCAGATAATCCTTCACGACGCCCAAGAACTCCCGCAGCAGATTGTTGGGCACCATTCCTTTCAGCGTGTCGGCCGACAGCCCTTCGACATTTTGATACCCCTGCTTTTTCGCAATCTGCAGGGCCCGGAACATATGGAAATTATTGGTGACAATTACCACTCTGTCATTCTCTCTGTCGAGCATTGTACCGCTGAAGACCATATTCTCCCAGGTATTGGTGGACTTGTCCTCCAGCAAGATACGGTCGTCACTGATCCCGACGTCCACCAGATACTGCCGCATACCCGCCGCCTCGCTGATAGGTTCGTTGCTTCCCTGACCTCCCGAAACAATGACAATAGTGTCAGGATTGTCGTTGAGGTACGGTATGGCCTGATCCAGCCTCCTCTGGAGCACATTGCTGGGTCCCTGAGGCTTCCACTGCGCACCGAGAATGATCACATAATCGGCTCCCGGCGCCGGTCTGGCGTTATACTGCGAAAGAATCAGTCCCTCCACCGCTGCGAACAGGATCACGCCAAGGCAGAACACCGTCACGCATACCGCCCGCAGCCACTTGGGAAGCTTTCGCACCAGCGCCCTGTTCGCCAGCAGACCGCCGAGCAGCAGAAAGGCCGTTCCCAGAACGCCCCATGTCAAAAAGAAGTAGGTGCCGAAGCCTACGACGGCGATACCGATGCAGTACAAGATGCAGCCCGCCCCCAAAAGCCAGAACAGCACGGCGCTCACGGGCACTCCGCGGTCGATCCGGCCGCGCCGCTCGAGGCGGATCACTTTTTTTGATTTTTCAAAAGGTATCAGGTGGTTTTTTTGTCGCTTCATATTTTTCTCTCATACGCCATCACGACTTTTACGGTATTGCGCGCATTTCAAAAATATTCCGATATCCTCGGACTTTTCACTTATTGTACTATAGAATTATATCATAAACCGCTTAGGCACCTCAATAGCTGCGGTTTACGGAATTATTAATATTTTCTAATATTTGGACAAATAAACGCTTAAGTGGTAAAATAAAGATAGCAAACAGATGACGGAGGTGGTCCCATGAAGGATAATCAGGCAGCGATCAATGAATTAAAGGAAATCGTACAGAAATATGACAACATTGTCTTTTTTGGCGGTGCAGGTGTTTCCACCGAGAGCGGCGTTCCGGATTTCAGAAGCGTGGACGGTCTGTACAATCAGCAGTACGACTATCCTCCCGAGACGATCCTGAGCCACACGTTCTATCGGAGCAATCCCAAGGAATTCTATCGTTTCTACCGCAACAAAATGCTTTTCCCCAACGCGAAGCCCAACGCCGCTCATAAAAAGCTGGCGGAGCTGGAAGCCCAGGGCAAGCTGAGAGCGGTCATCACGCAGAATATCGACGGCCTCCATCAGGCGGCCGGCAGCAAGACCGTGCTGGAGCTCCACGGTTCCGTGCTGCGCAACTATTGCGTGAGCTGCGGACAGTTCCACGACATGAAATACATCTTAGAATCGGAGGGCATTCCCGTCTGCCAAAAGTGCGGAAATCCCATCAAGCCGGACGTGGTACTGTACGAGGAGGGTCTGGACCAGAAGACCATCAACGACGCCGTCCGCTATATAAGCGCCGCTCAGGTGCTGATCATCGGCGGCACCTCCCTGGCGGTATATCCCGCCGCCGGACTGATCGACTATTTCAACGGCGATAAGCTTGTCGTGGTCAATAAGGCGCCTACTCCCAGAGACGCCTACGCGGACCTGTTGATCCAGGCCCCCATAGGCGAAGTTTTCTCTCAGATATAAAGATAAGCCCGCATCATCTGCTGCTTGAAGATGACGCGGGCCTGTTTTTTATATTATTTACATTGCAAGCTTGCTCTTGAAATCCGCAAGCGCTTCGGATATCTTGATCTGCTGGGGGCAGACCGCCTCACAGCTTCTGCACCCTACGCAGGCGCCGGGCTGCTTGTCCTCCGGTATTGCCATCATGGCCATGGGAGCAATGAAGCCGCCGCCGGTAAATTTATGTTCATTATAAAGCTCCAAAAGCTCCGGAATATTCAGCCCTCTGGGGCAATGGCTGACGCAATAATGACATGCGGTACAGGGCAGAATATCCTGCTTCAACATGCCCTCCGCAATATTTAAAAGTGTGGCGATCTCCCGATCGTTCAACGGTTTATCCGTCTCAAAGGTGTGAATATTGTCCCGTAACTGCGCTTCGTCGGACATACCCGAAAGGATCACTGTCACCTCGGGAACAGACTGCAGGAAACGGAACGCCCACGCAGGTACATTCTCGTCAGGCCTCAGCGCCTTCAGTTTTTCGGTATCGCCTTCAGACAAATGCGCCAGCTTTCCACCCCGCAAGGGCTCCATCACCCAGACAGGAAGCTTGTGCTCCTTTAGCAACTCCACCTTCGCCTTTGCATCCTGAAATTCCCAATCCAGCCAGTTCAACTGAATCTGGCAGAATTCCATAGCATGACCGTATTTATCCAGAAAACGCTTCATCACATCGTAACTTCCATGTGCGGAAAATCCCAGATGCCGTATGCGTCCGCTCTCCTTCTGCTTCATCAGATATTCAAAAATTCCGTATTTTTCATCCAGATAGGCGTCAATATTCATCTCACATACATTGTGGAACAGATAAAAGTCAAAATATTCCACGCCGCATTTTTGCAGCTGCTTCTCAAATATCTCCTCCACCTTCGTCATATTGGAGAGATCATACCCGGGGAACTTATCCGCCAGACAAAAGCTCTCTCTGGGGTACTTGCTCAGCGCGCGGCCAAGGACCAGCTCCGAGTTCCCGTCATGGTAGCCCCATGCAGTGTCAAAATAATTGATTCCCTGCTCTATGGCAAGATCCACCATCTTTTCCGCCGCTTCCTCATCGATCCTGCTGTCGTCGCCGTCAATCACAGGAAGACGCATTCCGCCAAACGCCAGCATGGACAGCTTCTTGTCCCGATATTCTCTGTAAATCATTTTCACTCCTCCTGTACGAGAAATATTTTGTTATATATTATAGCATTCCTCAAAATAATTGAAAACTCCTTTTTCGGTATAACAAAAACCTCCAACAGACATTTGCCTTTGGAGGTTCTGCAAGAGGTGCGAGCCGGATTTGAACCGGCGATGACGGAGTTGCAGTCCGGGGCCTTACCACTTGGCTATCGCACCATATCGTATCTTTCAATGACTCCAACGGGAATCGAACCCGTGTTACCGCCGTGAAAGGGCGATGTCTTAACCGCTTGACCATGGAGCCGCGTCCTTCATGCCTTTTTCGGCGTGTGAGCTCCCCGAGTAGGGCTCGAACCTACAACAACTCGGTTAACAGCCGAGTGCTCTACCATTGAGCTAT
>CANQJL010000040.1 GCA_947624245.1 uncultured Acetatifactor sp.
TGGCAAAGTATTTGCCGGAAAATACTAGAATTAATTTCTTATAGATATACGAAAGGGAATAAAAGGGATATTGATACTATTAAAAGAAGAGCCGGAAATTGCAATTGTTAATACTTGCCCTTTTCCACGCAATCTGGATACTGTGACGGAAGTTAAACTGAATTTAGATGCAGTAATTAATATGCTTGAGCAGATTTTGATGAAAGAGACGAAAGAAGAGATAGATAATGTACATAATGCTATAAAGGCATAGACCTTCATGCGAAGGCTGATAAAAATACTGCTCGAAATGCTCTAAATTATAACATCTGTTCACGCAGATGTCTTTTTTTATGTTCAGGATAGTACATGTTCAGGCGCTCCGGCGGGCGCATCGGCGGAATGTTTGCCAAAATGATGCAATGATGTGGTAAAAGTAAAAGAAACAGTATAACTGCGGAGTTGTTGGCGGCTTATGGATAAGGGAAATGAAAAAAAGAAATACAATAAAGTATGGCTGATATTATGTGTGGGGGTATTTGCTGTTATTTCTGCCCTTTTCGCCAATAGACTGTTTGACGCTGAAATAAATAATTCGGAAAATCAGTTACTATTATCCAATTCTGAAACGGTCCCTTATGTAGATGAGAAATTGTACCTTTATATTAAAGCAGTATATGAAAATGTGGATTGGGACATACAGTGTTCACAGGGAGATGAATCAAAATTTATTCCATATAAGGAACAGTTCATAAAGCTGTTGAACGAAGAATGCTGCTTTGTGGACAGTCAAGGCTGTGAACAAACCTTGTCTCATTTTGGGGAAATTGATATGGCCGATCCGGATTATGACCCAAGCCATTTTAGTTATTATTTTTATGATGTGGACGGAGACGGCACACCGGAGCTTGGTATGACAGATAAACAAAGGTTTTTGTATATCTTCAAATACGAGGAACAGGCTAATAGGTTTATATTGTGGGATGAGTATTATCTTAGCATGTCGCTCATGGGCACCGGAAAATTTGAGTGGTCCGGAACGCAAGGCGATACAGGAATGATGGAACGGACTCAGGACGGAAATTATATTTTCAAAGTGAGATTCTTGGTAGAGGGAAATGCAAAATCTGACAATGCCGGAGATGATGTCTGGTTGTACTTTGTGGCGCTTCCGGATGATATAGAGTTGGAAGAATGGATGTTGCCGCAGGCAACATTTAAGGATGTCATATATGCAAACTACTTTTTTAGAGTTACAAAAGAACAATATGAAGAACTGTCCGAACCGTTTTATGAAGCTGCAAGGGAAGCATATGAGAAAAGAGAGGATGTGCTTTATACTTATGAGGAACTGGTGAATAGTACTTGGCCTAAGGAAATCAAGATAAAACAGATGATTGTGGGGAGTGAAAGAGAATGTGATTCCTATGAAGCCGGCAGACAGTTCTGCCCATATTGATACACCCTTTATGATGCAGAATCTGAAAAACATAGCTGATATCACGGCAGAAAACGGAAAACTGTATGCATTGAACAAGGATGGAAGTCTGTATGTATCAGATTACCCGTGGGTATATGGTTCTTTCACTAACTTTTCACCGTTACAAGAGGATGTAATGCTTGGAGAGATAGGCTGTATGCGGGCAGGCGCCGGAAATTATGATTATTTTGTCAGAACAGACGGCAGCATCTTTTCGCTCATGAGTTTTTTCTATGAGGGATATAACAGCAATGCTTATGCGTTTATTTTTCCCCATGAAGGAGAAGTTGAGCATGGAAAAAATAATGTTATTGCCTGGCCGCCTCTGCCGGAAGATATTCCGGAAATTACGGTTCTGAGTGAGGGTGGAAAATATGAATGCTTGATTTATTATGAGCTGGAAGGCGTAGAGAATGTAAAGGCGGTGAGCTCAGACCCGTATACGGTCTTTCTGAGCAAGGAGGACGGCACTTTATATTATTGGAACAGTGACAGGGTCAAATATCACGATAAGGCGTTCGTGCTGACTCATCCGGATACACTGCGGGAACAATGCAATGGGGAGTTTGTGGAAATCCGTGTGGCGGACATTTTAGACATAGACGATGCTGCTTCCGGCTGTCCCCAAATCATTTCCATCAAATCAGGAAAAGAGAATACGATGTTTTTGACTGATGACGGGCAGGTATTTATCAGCAAATATGTGACTTACGATACTGCAGATGTGGAATATGGTCTCTGGCAGGTGGCCAATCCCGGCCGAGATCTACAGACGGATACATATTATGATATGGCCTTGAAGGAGCTGACTTTTCAAAAGCTGGAGCTTACGGATATTCAAAGCATTTGGACAAACGGTGAGAACTGCTTTTGCGCGGTTGACAGTGAGGGCGGTTACTATCGGATTGTGATAGAGGATAACCAGATTGCGCAGACCTATCTGGGGCTGCTGCCTGAATTATGAACTGATTGTGGAAGAGGTTATCCTGATGACAACGAACCAACAATCGGCAGGTGATAAAAAGATATGAAAAGGAACGGAAAAGGAAGCAGACCATATTTCTTCATAATTGTTGCGGTGTTCGTTCTGGCCTTATTCTCGTATTTTGGCTTTCAGGCACTTTTTGGCGGGAAAGGGAAAGAGGCCGGAAAAGACTCTGGCATAGAACGGGAATTTGCCGGTAACGCAATGGAAACATATATCTGCCCGACGGATTACATGTATTATGACGATACAGATCCGGAGAAAAGCGCAAGGGAATATGAGCACTGGACGGATTTTTGCGAGGATTTTGATCTGCCCTATGCCGGTCAGGAAACGGTCGATATTCTCAAAGAGGAGTATGGGAAGATATCCTTTCAGGGGACGTTTGAGCAGGGAGATCCGGAATGCTATGACGAATACAAGGCATATTTCTTAAAGCTGGTAAATAACGAAATCCCTTTTACGGACATGGAAACGGGGGAGCAGCGTTATTTAAAAGAGATTCAGGACTTAGAGGATCTGGAGCAGTTTCGGGATGAGTCTCTTCCCGTCTATAATCGAAAGCTGTATTATTTTTTCGATGTGGACGAAGACGGAGCGCCGGAGCTGGGAATCAGAGATCCGTACCACCACAGTATACAATATATCTTTCGGTATGACAGGGAAAACGAAGAATGTTTTTTGTGGCACGCGATGGAGGGAAGCTGGTATTCTCTGCTTGGCAGCAGAAAGGTCGCCTGGTCATGGGACGGAAAATATTTATCCTTTGAACAATTGGACGCAGAGGGCAGAGTCGAACTCAATACCTTTATCGTCACCAACTGGTACAATGATGAGGTGAGCCTGTATGTGGTCATGCTGCCGGAATACAGGGAGGAAGATGAGAAAATAGAAATTACCGCCCTTATGCGGGAACAGGGAATCTACGAACGCAGCGGCGGCCGCTGGTTCTTCAGGGTGACAAAAGAGCAGGCCGAAGAGCTGATGGCTCCCTATTTGGATGCCTATGACCGGGCGGAGGAACAGATGGAAGAAGTGACCTACAGCTATGAGGAATTATGGGGGCAGTGAGATGTATGTACGCACGAAAGAAGAAAAATGAAAGGAGCAGCATTATATGAAAACAAAGTATAAGAGGCTTATTATACTGTTATTGCTATGTCTAATGTCCGGTGCGTGCGGTATTGCCGAAAATGAACCATATGAAACAGAGGATACTGCAAGTGAGATTGCCTCGGAAAGCGGGCTGGCAGAAGATGACAACTTTGCGCAGATGGATATAGAGCAGGCAGCAGCACTTCTCGACCATGATCTGTTGAGTATCAGGGCCTTTACTTCTGCAAGGTGGGTAGAAGACATGATACGGGAAGAAATCTGTGATTCGGCGGAAGCCGCACAAGGCTCCTTTGAGACGGTGGTGAGTGAGCATGGTGTTATCCCAGACGGATTGGTAATACTTTTGGAGGAAGCATTTTATCATTCTGTCGGTCCCGATATCAGAAAAGCGGACAGCGCATATCAAAAAGCATTGGCGGATCTGGGCGCAAATGAATATGAAATGAGCCTGGAGGATTTAATTACAGCCTTTCCGGAAGTAGAAGCAGCGAAAGAACAATTGGAAGACCGACATGCTGCCATCGAATTACTATCCGAACAGACAGATGCGCCCTGTGATATTGGAGACATATTTCATATGGAGGGGAATCGTTATTTGTTTGAATGGAAATCGGGGGGCTCCGACGGTGCGATGTCTGTACGGCTCACGGAGTATCAGGATGGCAGTTTCCATACCCTTATAGAGTTTGAAATATGTCATGCCGGAGGCAGGCTCATAAAATATGAAGACGATTTTTATTACGTTTTTCTATTAGACAACAGTATTTCAGCCGACTTTCATGATGATGTTGGAACAATTGGGATGAGAATATACAAAATCGGGGAAAACGCTGCTGTTGATAATCTTTCCATCTATTATCTGCCGAAAGAGTATCTATGGGAAGAACAGGACTCCTCTCCGGAATTCCCGGGGCTGGGAAATTATATAGAGCTGCTGCAGAGCAAGGCAGAATATTGGAATATTGCTGACGGCTATGCAAGCCGCTATTTTCAACCGTGTATCAGGGGAGATGAAATAAAGGTCACGGACATTGATACAGATAATCTTAAATATCCTTCCACCGAGGTATATCAGGCCGATGTCGCCAATCTGGGATTCCCTGTTTATATACAGTGGTGCAGGGAATCCAACGGATATGAGATAAGGTTTTCTCTTATGGATTCCAAAACAAATATGTTACAGGAATTAGAACAGTTAAGTATCGATGAAGGAAGTCACCCTCTTGTCCTTAGACTGGTAAATATGTGGTTCAAGGAGATAGATGGTAAAACGCTGACCTTCAGCCTATATTATGTTTCGGATTATAGTTATCTGCTGAACGCGGTGCTGCTTGAGGGAGGCGAGGCAAAGCCGATCAACGCATGGATACTTTTGCCACAGAGAGAATTTGTCTTGTCAGAGGGAGAAGTGTTTAGTACGAAAGGGTAAATATGAATAAGAAAATGATAAGAAAAACGAATTAAGAGTAGGCACGTTTGTCTTAATAAGTACCAGACGAGGTGGGTATGAAACTACGATATTTTAAATTGTTTTTGGCATTCAGTGTGATTGCAGTGACGGCCTTCCTATTATGGAAAAGTATAACGCCAAAGCAAGAACTGACCAAGGAGGAGGCGGCACAAAAGCTGACAGATTATCTGCAAGCCTTTGATGAGTATGATTCGGACAGTGCTGTCCCTACTATTCTTTGATTGATTATTATGCTGTCAATCGGGAGACAGGAGAGATCATCGCACAGCAGGAATGAAGAATATATTGGCAGACTGCATCTATCCTTATTTTACCATTGACGTTTCTCTGATTTTCGGATATACTAACAATAAGTAAATAAGTAATTTACAAACCGAAAGGAGAGAGGCTATGCTGTGCGAATACCTGAAAGAAAATTATGAGCCGGGCGAACCGATCTTTTCCAGTGATATTGTCATTCCCAGCTTGACGGAAGAAAATCTCAGGTATCACTTAAAGCGGCTTACGGATGACGGCATCTTGTATAGGTTTGAGGCAGGAATTTATTACTTTCCCAAAACAGATATTTTTGGAGAAAAGCTGGCTCTGACAGCGGACACGGTTGCATTTCATAAATATATCAGGCGCAGAGGGAAAAGGATAGGGTATTATTCGGGATATACTCTGGCAAACCGCATGGGCCTGTCTACTCAGGTCCCGCATACGGAGGAGATCACCAGCAATTATGCACCGGCGCAGGTTCGGGAATTGTCCATCAAGAACCGCAGATATATTCTGAGGCGTCCTTTGGTGGAGGTTACGGATGAGAACGTGGCGGTCCTGCAATTTCTGGACTGTTTGAAAGATTTGGAAAAGTGCGCTGAGGAGGAACCGGAAGTCTGCGGACGGATTCTTACCGGCTATGCAAAGGAACACGACATTACCAAAATAATGGTTGACAGGTTTCTGGCAAATTATCCGCTGAAGATATACAAAGCGATTTATGAAACAGGGGTTCAATGTGATGGTTGATATGGGCAGGGGTATTCCTATGTATCTGCACAGGGACAGGGAAACTTTTAAAAATCTGATTGAACAGGCCTCTGACAGCAGCGGGAGAACACCTGCAGTGATAGAAAAGGATTATTATGTGACGCTGATACTGAAGCTGCTTTCAGAACAGTTAAAGAACTGCGTGTTCAAAGGGGGCACATCCTTGTCGAAGGGATTTCGGGTAATAGACCGATTTTCTGAGGACATTGATATTACGTTTGATGAACATCTTGGAGAGAGCAGAAGAAAGAAGCTGAAAAATATTGTCTTGAAGGGGATAAGTGAAGAACTGGGAATGCCGATTGCCAACTGGGAGGAAACGCAGAGTGACAGGGATTATAACGTCTATCTGTTTTCCTATGAATCGGTATTGGACTTTCAGGATGACCGACTGCCGCAGTATGTAAAGCTGGAGACAGCCCTGGGTTCTTATTCTTTCCCTACGCAGATCGTAGAGATCCGTAATTATATCGGGGATTATCTGGAAGGAAGAAAAAGACGGGATCTGGCGGAACAATTTTCTCTTGGCAGGTTCCCTATGAAATTGCAGGCTCTGGAGCGGACCTATATTGATAAGGTCTTTGCTTTGTGCGACTATTATCTTCAGGGAAGGTCAAAGCGCCGTTCCCGCCACTTATATGATATTTACAAGCTGACACCTTTGATAAGATTTGATGAGAAATTTGCAGCCTTGATAAAAGAAGTAAGGGAACACCGTTCCAAGATGAAGGTATGCCCGTCAGCGCAGAATACTGTTGATGTACCCGCCGTTATTCTGGAGTTTTGCGACAATTCGTTTTACAGGGAAGACTATCAGACCGTCACAAGTTACTTTGTGGCTGACTTTGTCCCTTATGAGGAAGCAATAGGGCAGATGCGGATGCTTGCCGCTGCGAATTGGTTTGCAGGCTAGAGCATATAACTTTAAGACAGGTCAGCAACAGATCAAAAGGCATATCTGACGACAGTGTAAATTTATATTGACACCACTATTAACATATTGTATAATACAAACGTAAATGTTAATACAAGCCATGGCGCAAAAAGAGTAAAAGGAGCGAGGAGGCAACATGAAAAAGCTGTCGGATTCGGAATTTGAGATTATGAAGGTCCTGTGGCAAGGAGATAAGCCCATGACTTCCAATGAAATACTCATGGAACTGAAAGGAAAGCATGACTGGAAGCTTGCGGCGTTAATGACCTTTCTGGCGAGAATGGTGGAGAAGGGATATGTATCCTGCGACAGAAGCACACGCACGAATTACTACGTCGCGCTGATTTCGCAGAAGGAATATCAGGTACAGGAGAGCAAGTCTTTCCTGGAAAAGCTGTATGACAATTCCGCCTCCAAGATGATTGCGCAGCTTTGTAAGACAAACAACCTTTCTCAGAAGGAGATTGTTGAACTGCGGGAATATCTGAACTCTTTGGAAGGCAAGGAGGGAAAATGAGCGAATTCATGGCAGCTCTTTTCAATACGTCCTTTGTGGCTGGTGCATGTACCGCTGTTTTCCTTCTTTTCTTTTCCCTTTGGGGGAAAAATTACGGGGCCGGCTGCAGGAAGACCGTATGGCTTCTGATCGCCGTGTGCTGTCTGCTGCCCTTCCGCCTTCCCGTTCGGGGATACAGCGTGGCGATTCCCGAGGTAGTGATACGACGGGGGACTGCGGAGCATCTGCAGAACGCAGCAGCATCAGGGGATATTGCGGCATATCTTGCGGCATATCTCCCGCAGGGGGCGTCTGACAGATTGCGGAACGCCGCAGATTCGGCGGTATCGAATGGCATCAAAAGAGAGCTTACGACCACAGATGTCTTTTTTGCCGTCTGGGCATGTGCCGGCGTCGGACTGGTGCTTTATTATACGGTCGGTCATCAGATCTGGAAGCGGAAAATCCTGCGGCAGGGACAGGAATGCGCGGATCCTGACATACGAAATATCCTGCAGGAAGAGGCACGGCAGTGTGGCCTGAAAAAGGTTCCCCGCTTGTATCTTCTGAAGGATTCCTTTGCGGGGCCTTTTACGGTAGGCGTATTGAGGAGCACGATCGTACTGCCGAACGACGTAGAGGAGCGGGATCTGCGTTTCATCTTAAGGCATGAGCTCCTTCACTGTAAGCGGAAGGATATTTTGCGGAAGCTCTTTTTCCTGTCCGTGAATCTCATACATTGGTTCAATCCTCTGATATGGCTGCTTAGAAAAGCGGCGGAGCAGGATATCGAAATCGGGTGTGACGAGGCTGTCGTGTCGGGGAAGGACAGGACATACAGGGAAGAATACAGTGATGTGATCATGGCGTGGGTCGCAAGGAGCAATCGCAGGTGGAGCGCGGTCTCCACAGGTTATGTGCAGGGAGTGAGATTCGTCAGGCGCAGATTTGACAGCATCATCAACGGCAGCAGGAAGAAGGGGAGAGCCCTGATTGTGGCCGCCTGCGTATTTCCTGTTCTGGTGGGGAGTCTGCTCCACATTCAAAGCGGCGGAAAAGTCTACGCGGTGAGAGATGTTCCCATCGACTACGGTATTGAGATCAGGACGGATCTGGACGGAGACGGAAAAGAGGACACGGTGTTCGTGAAGGACACCGCGGAGGGTGGCCGCACCTACAGCCAGGTGATTGCAAAATTTCACGACGGCCATATTGCTCAGATGAATTATCCGGACAGCAGAACTTCCTATCTGGTCACGGGGGATGTAAACGGCGACGGTCTGGCGGATATCGTTGTGAACAGAGCTTCTGCAGAAGGCGGCTATGGATCCGTGCAGACTCATGTGCTGCATGTGGAGAGAAATAGGGCAGGCGTGCCTGAACTGACGGAGTATACCGGTCGTTTTATCGAAAATCTAGATCTGGAGATCAAGTGGGCGGGCAGGGAAAATGAAGAAGGGGAAGCGCTTTCCCCTAAGGGGCGCGAAGTCGTTTGGCCGTCAGGCTTTCGGCCGGAGGATTCCGACTTTCATGGATTGGGCGCGACGATATTTGAAAGAGATGGAAAGACGATGCTGCGCATTATCTCCTGTGTGGATCTCCAAACGGAGACCGTTCAGTGCATTGAGTGCTCGTATACGCCGGAGGGTTGGTACATTGAGGAGATGACGCTGATCCGCAATTATTGGACGGAGGGCTGGAACGTCAGACTGCTGGGCAATCCTTACCTGCTGACCCCTGCCACAGAGGAGTAAAAGGAGGCGGAAGATGCTGAAAAAAAGTTCGCTGCTGTTGGCTTTTGATCTGATCCTTGTTTTTTCGTCCGTCTTTTTCATTCTTGCGAACATGCACACGAGACGGGAATTGGAGGAAAGCAAACGGGGATTTTATTCGGAAGAGGCGTCCTATCTGGTCTGTGAGGAGACCGTAGACAGGGAAACGCTTCGCGGAATCTTATCGGGCGGGGAATGGATGCCGGGCGCCCTGTTCAAAAAGAATCTTGAGATGGATGCCGATACGAGAGGCATATTTTACAGCGGGAAAATAGAGATTCCCCCGCTTCTTTCCGGGCGTTTCTTTACGCCGGAGGAAAGCCGGGGCAATGAGCGGAAAGCGCTGATCGGCGCCCGGTTCCGAAAGGATCTGTATCAAGAGGACGGGAAGCAATATATAGAAATCCTCGGCGAGCCCTTTGAGGTGATCGGAATCCTGGGAAGCGCACAGCCGACGCGGCTGGACAATATGCAATGGATTCCGTTGGAGACGGCGGTGGAGCTGACCGGAGTCTCGGGAAGATACGCAGCCGACGGTATTTCTGAGACGGCGGTGGAGAACAATACGAAACTGCTGCGGACGATCATGGAGGAAGACCGGACAATGCGGAAGACGGGCGGGCAGAATGCTCTGCAGGGCCTGCATAAATGGGGGGATTTAGATATCATAGAAAAGATCTATCTGTCGATCGTATGCGTATTTGTCCTGAATATGATTCTGGCAGGGAACTACTGGATGCGCCGGAAGAATCAGAAGGTGCAGGTGGAAAAGCTGTTGGGTCTGTCCGCTGTTTCCGTGATATGCTCCATCTATTCGGATTTCCTCGCCGTGGCCGGCACATCGTTTTTGATCGTGGGGGCAGCGGCGGTCTGCCTGACGCTTTTTGGGCTGGTCGGAGCAATCGATATTTTGGAATACTGTCTGTGCTGCGGGTTCTTCCTTCTGGCAGAGATGCTGATTATCGGTGTACGGATGGCAATCTATATTCTTCGCACAAGGATCGTGCCGAAAAGGATGTGAGCTTATGAGAAATGTACTTTCCGAATTATGGCATAACATAAAGAGCGGTGTTTTGGTTGATCTTATTCTGATTGCACAGTTGGCGCTTTTTTTCTGGATAAGCGCAACAATTTCCGGCTATTATCTGGATATCGCGCCTACGTTCAACTCCAATAACTTTCGGGAGGATGCGGCCTATTATTCTATGTTCTACATGCCTGCAGATGAGGAGGAATACGGGGAGATGGCGAACGCCTCCGGCGATCCGGAGTATGTGGCCAATCTCGACAATGCGTATCGGGAGCTGCAGGAGGAGCTGGGCGAACATTACATTGCGATCAGGTATGCGGATTTGAAGCTTGACTATGAGGAGCTGCGCCGGGCGTTTTCAGAGGAAGAGCTGCTCGACTTTTGCGCTTCCTCGTCTTATTCGGGCTATTACGACCCGTCTCGGGTCAGTCTCCAAGATGTGATGCAGATGTACGGCATAGGAAGCATCAAGCAGGTGTTTGAGGGACAGATCAGCCGTATCAATCCGACCGTGATTTCCCATTTTGGTCTTCGGGCCAAAGAGGGCCGGGTATTTGCGGAGGACGATTTTCTGTTCCGCAGGGGACAAAAAGAAATTCCGGTGCTGTTGGGAAGCGCCTTCGGCGGGAAATACAGGCCGGGCGATACTCTGCACGGCTATCTGTATACCGGTATGTTCGATCTGAAGGTGGTGGGGATCCTTGAGGAAGGCACGGCAATCGCCACGGATCAGATCCTGGAAAAGGACGGGCGGCCCAATACGCTGGATCACTCCGTAGTCTTTCCGTACTTTTTCATAGAGGATATTCCGGAAACGGAAGAGGAAAAGATGTTCGCGCAGTTCAATTATGAGGAAGCTCTGATGGGAACAATCACAGCGGATCTGGACACTCCCAGATCTCAGATCAACGGCATCGGAAAACGCATCAACAATATTTATGTCAGAAACGGTCTGTTCCCGATCTCCTTGGTGGGATCCTCCTACGGGGTGCAGCTTTTCAAGCAGGAATCCGAACAGACGATGCGGATCTTTCTCGCTGCCGGCATTGTCATGGGCCTCATGGGAATCTTCGGTATCTGTATGAGCATGATTACAAAAATAAACGCAAATATGCAAAGATATGCGATAGAGATCATGAACGGACAGTCGATTTTTACCCTTGCGGCGGCTTTTCTGGCGGAGATCGTTCTGATCGTCGCGGCGGGAATGCTGTGCACCATATGGCTGATGGCCGACAGTCTCCTGTTCCTGGCTGTAATTGTAGCCTTGGCCGTATGCTGCCTGTTGGCCGTTGCGATGATCGTCATACGAAAGCTGTGGAAAATAGATATTGAAGAAATGATAAGGAGTGAGGAATAATGGCATATTTGGAAGCGAATGGGATCAGAAAGACCTTCGGAAAAGGAGACGGCGCCGTGCAGGCGCTTCGGGGCGTCTCTCTCACGGCGGATAAGGGGGAGATCGTCGCCATTATGGGAAAGAGCGGTTCGGGAAAATCTACGCTTTTAAATATTCTCGGCGGTCTGATGACCATGGACGGGGGAACCGTGACCGTAGGCGGCAGGCCCGTTGATTTTGCCGGCAGAAGGGCTCTTGTGCATTACCGGAAAAATGAGATCGGATTTATTCTTCAGTATTTTGCCCTGATTGATGATATGAATATTTACCGGAACGTATCCCTTCCGCTGCGCTATCAGGGAATACGTCCGGCGGAGATCAGAAGGCGTACTCGAACGGCTCTGGAAAGTTTGGGTATCGCGGACAAAGCCCGCTCTTATCCCTCCGAACTCTCCGGCGGGCAGCAGCAGAGAGCGGCAATCGCCAGGGCGCTTGTAAAGGACGCCGGAATTATCCTGGCGGACGAGCCCACGGGAGCGCTGGATGAGCCCACAGGCGCCGAGGTAATGCAGATTTTTCTGAAGCTGAGACAAAAAGACCGTGTCATCATTATTGTGACCCATGACGAAAAGGTGGCGGGTTATTGTGACCGGACTGTCAGGCTGAAGGACGGGCAGAACGTGTAGCACAGAGACAATGAACAGAGGCGGAAGGGCATAGTCCGGAAGCCTTTTTTTATTGCATGATATAAAGAGAAAATTTTAAAAGTTTTATTGCATGGATAGGAGATAAGGGAATGGATAAGGAATAAGGGAAAATGTATAAGAGAAAATTTTTAAAAACATATTGACACGGTGTCAGAACGGTGCTACACTTCATATTGACACGATGTCAGAATAAAAAGCGGAGGCAACAAAGAGGACAAATCGAAAGTGTTTGCCTGAGAACAGGGGAAATGCAGCGGGAAGCATTGTGAACGGTATCGTATCGCTGCAGATACATCTAAGGGAGACGCGCTCTGCTTATCCTTAGATAAAAAGACAAGGAGAAAACAAAATGCCAAAGGGATCACCGGAGCTTACCAATGCAAGAAAGGAAGAGATTATCAACGCCTGCGAGAAACTATATCAAACAAAAAGCTTTAAAGAGATCACTTTAAAAGACATCGGGAACGCGACCAGCTTTACCAGAACTTCAATCTACAATTACTTTCAGACGAAAGAAGAAATATTCCTCGCTTTATTGCAGAGGGAAAATGAACTTTGGATCGCCGACCTGAATCGGATCATGGAGGAATATAAAACGCTTACCAGGGATGAGTTTGCCGATAAGCTGGCGCATTCTCTGGAGAAGCGGGAGCAGCTGTTAAAGATTATGTCGATGAACCATTATGATCTGGAGAGCAGCAGCCGGCTGGAGCGGCTCACGGAGTTCAAGGTGGCTTACGGAGGTTCCCTGCGGGCGGTCATGCGCTGTTTGGAGCAGTATTTCCCCAAGATGCCGATTACAGAGAAGCAGCATTTCCTGTACACCTTTTTCCCGTTCATGTTCGGAATTTATCCCTATACGGTGGTCAATGAGAAACAGCGGACGGCCATGGAGCGGGCGGGCGTGAACTATGTGTTTATGACGATTTATGATATCACATACAACTGTGTAAAAGGTCTGCTGAAGGATTAAAAAGCAGCCAGAAAGTTAGATACGGAATCAAAATGAAATGTAAAGGAAGGAGGGTTTACAATGAAGTATGCGAATTTGGGAAAATCCGATCTGAAAGTTTCGCGGATCTGCATGGGCTGTATGGGTTTCGGCGATGCCGCCACAGGGCAGCATAACTGGACGCTGGACGAGGCGCAGAGTCGCGAAATCATCAAACATGGTCTTGACCTGGGCATTAATTTCTACGACACCGCCATCGCCTATCAGAACGGCACCAGCGAGCAGTATGTCGGGCGTGCGCTTAAGGACTTTGCCAAGCGGGACGATGTGGTGATCGCCACCAAGTTCACGCCCCGGACGCAGGAGGAAATCGAGGCGGGCGTCAGCGGGCAGAAGCACATCGAGACTTATCTGAACCAGAGCCTGAAAAATCTCGGCATGGACTATGTAGACCTCTACATCTATCATATGTGGGACTACCATACGCCGATGGAGGAGATCATGGAGGGGCTGCACAATGCGGTCAAGGCTGGAAAAGCCCGGTATATCGGCATTTCCAACTGCTATGCATGGCAGCTCGCCAAGGCCAACTTCTATGCAAGGGAACATAATCTTACGGAGTTTGTGTCCGTGCAGGGGCATTACAACCTGATCGCCCGCGAGGAGGAACGGGAGATGGCTCCCTTCTGCGCCGACCAGAATATCGCCATGACGCCCTACAGTGCGCTGGCAGGCGGGCGGCTCTCTAAGCACCCCGGTGAGACGTCGAAACGGCTGGAGCAGGACGCTTATGCCAAATTCAAATACGACGCTACCGCGGAGGCAGACGGAAAAATCATCGCCCGTGTGGCGGAGTTGGCCGACAAGCGGGACGTTTCCATGACGGAAATCTCGCTGGCATGGCTTTTGACAAAAGTGACCACTCCCGTGGTGGGCGCGACAAAGTTCTCCCATGTGGACGGCGCAGCAAAGGCGGTGGATCTGGAACTGACGCAGGACGAGATCGACTATCTGGAAGAATTATATGTGCCTCATGCGCTGGTCGGAGTGATGGCACAGAACGGAAAACAGAAAGCCGGAAATGTAGTGTAAGAAGTGCTTCTGACCACTCACAGCAGAGGTGGTAGAACGGGCATTTCTTATAAGAATCATGTAGAAATTAGAATCAGATTCAAGAAAAAGGAGGACAACAGTGTGAAAAATCACACTGATGTGCTGATTTTTCACACGGGAATTTGTGCCGGAGCGTCACAAATTCCCCTGATGGCAGACGAGAAATCGTATACACGAATTTCTCGTCGCCCTGTCGCGTAAACGCTCCAGAATGGAGGATACAATGGAAAAAATCACACAAACTGCAGGCAGAAATCAGCTTGGCGGCTTCGCGCCGGATTTCGCCCATTTCAACGACGACATTCTCTTTGGAGAGAACTGGAACAATCAGGACATTGACCTGAAAACACGGTGCATCATTACCGTGGTGGCGCTGATGAGCTCGGGGATCACGGACTCATCGCTGACTTATCATCTGGAAAATGCCAGAGCACATGGCGTGACCCGTGCGGAGATCGCAGCCATTGTAACCCATGTGGGCTTCTATGTGGGCTGGCCCAAGGCATGGGCGGTGTTCCGTCTGGCAAAGGATGTCTGGAAGGAGACGGGGGCGGAATTGACAGAAAAGGACAAATACCAGAACACGATCCTGTTCCCCATCGGAGCACCAAATGACGGCTTTGCGCAGTATTTTACGGGGCAGAGCTATCTCGCGCCCGTATCGAAAGAGCAGGTTGGCATCTTCAACGTGACCTTTGAGCCGGGATGCCGGAATAACTGGCACGTCCACCATGCCGACAAGGGCGGCGGACAGATTCTGATCTGCGTCGGCGGACGCGGGTATTATCAGGAGTGGGGCAAAGAGGCCGTGGAAATGAAGCCCGGCGACTGCATCAATATTCCCGCAGGTGTGAAGCACTGGCACGGCGCGGCACCGGACAGCTGGTTTTCCCATCTGGCAGTCGAGGTGCCGGGGGAAAACGGATTGAATGAATGGCTGGAGCCGGTAGATGAAGAACAATATGGAAAATTGGAGTGAGGAATGACAATGAAAAAGATCACAGCAATTTTACTCATAATCATGATGACACTGTCCCTTGCCGCCTGTGCCGGGGGCGGGGAATCGGTCGGTAATAGCCAAGATACCGAACCGCAGCAGAGCGGCACGGAAAATGTTCAGATGCCGGAAGAATCTCAGACGCAGGAGCAGATCGGGGCATCAGACGAAACAGGAGAGGAGAGCGGGCAGTCCGATGATGTATCGGACATCGCACAGGGCACGGATAGTTCTGCTCCGGAATCGGCCAGCGAGCCGGAGGGCAGTAAGATTCTGGTCGCTTATTTTTCAGTGACCAACAACACCGAGGGCGTGGCGCAGAAGCTCGCTGACGGACTTGGCGCTGATCTCTATGAGATCGTTCCGGAGCAGCCTTATACGGACGAGGATCTGGACTACGGCAATTCCGAAAGCCGTTCGTCTGTGGAGATGAATGATCCAAGTGTCCGGCCCGCAATTTCCGGTTCCGCGGAAAATATGGAACAGTACGATGTTGTACTCATTGGTTATCCCATCTGGTGGGGCGAAGCGCCGCGGATCATGAGTACCTTTATGGAAAGCTACGATTTCTCCGGCAAGACGCTGGCGGCGTTCTGTACTTCCGCAAGCAGTGGATTCGGCAGCAGCGATTCGGCGCTTCGGGAGGCTGCGGACAATGCTGTATGGCTTGACGGACAGCGCTTTTCTGCCGGTGCGTCTGCCGAGGATGTTATGGAATGGGCAGACGGGCTTGGGATCAAATAAGTGTAGGAGAAAATATTGATTAAATACTTTTGCCTATTTTGCAACAGGAGGTTGCTTATGAATGCGAAGTTAAACCGTAAAACGGCTGATTTTCATGGCTGCGTAGATTTCCATGGATGCGTAGACTTCCATGCGCATCCGGTAGATGATGTGTTCCGTCGGGAGATGGAATTTCTGGGACTTGATCCTATGGCTGAGGACGGTTTTCCTCTGCCGGATTGGAGCGCCTCCGCGCAGCTGCAATTTATGGAGGAAGCGGGGATTGACTATACGGTTTTGTCCGTTCCGACGCCGCATATCCACAATGGAGAGGATGAAAAATCCTGTGCTGCCGCTCGCCGGATCAATGAATCCACGGCAAAGCTGTGTGCGGGGTATCCGGAAAAATTTGCGTTTGCCGCTGTCCTCCCGCTTCCCTGTGTGGACGGCGCCATAGAGGAAACAGCCTATGCAATCGACACGCTCGGCGCTGTCGGCGTCAAAGTGGTGACAAACAGTAATGGGGTATATTTAGGCAATCCTTCCTTTGATCCGCTGATGGAAGAACTGAACCGCAGAAACGCGCTGGTCATCATTCACCCCTGCCGCGCAAGGCAGCGCCCGGAAAATGTGATCACAGGCAAGGTGGCGGCTCTCTATGAATATCCGGCTGATACCACAAGAGCAGTCTTAAATATGATCGCCCACCGCATTATGACAAGGTTCCCGAACATTCGGTTTGTGGTGCCGCATACCGGTTCTTTCCTGCCTTATATGCTTCAGCGGTTTACGGGCGTTTCCGGCATACTTGCATCTATGGGTATGATGGAAACGGTGGATGCGAAGGAAGAATTTAAGCATTTTTATTTCGATATCGCAGGAGATCCCGAACCTGTGGCGCTTGATATGCTGCGTATGGTGGCGGATGACAGCCACATCGTTTACGGGAGTGATTTTCCCCACTCGCCCGCAAAAGTAATCATAGCGAAGAAAGAGCATTTTGAAAACAATGAGAAGTATCGGGAAGTCATCAACGAGATTTACAAAGAAAATGCTGCAGAGCTGCTTGCAGTAAACAATGGAGGAGGATATCGCCAATAAGAGGACGCGGAATATGATCCGCGGCTGGGAAAAAGAAATGAAATAAAAAGGAAAATTAAGAAAAAATATAAAAATTAAACAAAAACAGGAGGAAACAGACATGAGTAAAACATTGGTAGCTTATTTTTCGGCAAGCGGGACGACCGCAAAGGCAGCAAAGAGTCTTGCAGAGGCAGCAGGCGCAGATCTGTATGAGATTAAGCCCGCCGTGCCTTACACGCGGGCGGACTTGAACTGGATGGATAAGAAGTCACGCAGCTCTGTGGAGATGAATGACAAGTCCAGTCGTCCGGCGCTGGCAGACAAGAACGCTGACATCAGCGCTTATGATACGATCCTGCTGGGGTTCCCCATCTGGTGGTATGTGGCGCCTACGATCATCAACAGTTTTCTGGAAAGCTATGATTTTTCCGGCAAGAAGATCGTACTGTTCGCCACCTCCGGCGGCAGCGGGTTCGGAAAAGCCGTGGACGGATTAAAAGGCTCGGTGGCGGCTGATACGGTAATTGCGGAGGGCAAGATGTTGAACGGTAATCCTTCCGCCGCCGAACTGAAAGCGTGGGTGGATACCTTATGAAGATCGTAATATTAGAAGGCAGCCCCAACAAAAACGGATCTTCCAATCTGCTGGCGGAGCAGTTCAGAAAAGGAGCGGAGGAGGCGGGACACAGCGTACAGGTGATCGATGCCGCCCATGCCGATATCCACCCCTGCACCGGCTGTATCCACTGCGGATATGAAGGACCTTGCGTGCAGAAAGACGATGTAAATGAGATCCGGCAGAAAATACTGGACGCGGACATGATAGTGTTTGTGACGCCGCTTTACTATTACGGCATGAGCGCCCAGCTTAAAATATTGGTAGACCGGTTCTGTGCTTTTAACAGCAGTATCCAGAGAAAGCACATGAGGTCGGCGCTTTTAGCTGTTGCGTGGAATAACGACACATGGACGTTTGAGGCGCTGGAATCGCATTATGACACGCTGGTGCGGTATCTGAACCTGAAAGATCAGGGAAGGGTACTCGGAAAAGGCTGCGGCACGCCGGAAATGAC
>CANQJL010000041.1 GCA_947624245.1 uncultured Acetatifactor sp.
GCCCTGTGTTTCCATGTGTTTTCGAGAAAACCTTTCATTGTGTCACGCTCCCTTTTTATATTTTTTGCTATAGCCCCCATATCGCCGCGGGCTTTTCCTGCCAATGTGAAGGAATGACCTATGGGATTTTGTTTAATTCCTCCCATTAAAAAAAGCGGCCCGCCGGATACCGGCGTTGGCCGCAGACAGAAAAATGCAGTACTTAAAACGTACTGTTGTGGATCGTTTCCAGATGGAATGCCAGATCGGATTGCTTGTTCGGGTAGAGATGGGAATAGATCTGCAGGGTAGTCTCGATCTTGTCGTGCCCGAGACGCTCCGCGATCAGCAGAGGCGAATACCCCAGCTCGATCAGAAGGCTTGCGTGGGAATGGCGAAGATCGTGGAGCCGGATTTCCTTTACCCCTGCCTCTGCGCAGCCGGATTTCAAGGCTTTGGCCAAATAGTATTTGCTCACGGGGAACAGCCTCTCGTCGCTGCGGTGCTCGGTCAAAAATTTCCGCACATAGGAGTGCAGCTCGTCCGCCAGAAAATCCGGCAGCGCGACGCTCCTGATGCTCTTGGAGGTCTTGGGAGCAAGGAGCAGATCCTGTCCTTTGAGACGGCAATAGTTATGGGTGATGTGCATCAGCCCTCTTGCGAAATCAAAATTGTCCGCCGTCAGGGCCAACAGCTCGCCGGATCGGATACCGGTCCAGAACAGCAGCTCAAAAATGATGCGATAGGGGGATTGCGCGTCCAGGCAGGATAAGAAATGCCGAAATTCGTCAATCGTCCAGAAGCTCATGGCCGCGGCTTTTTTCTGGCCGATACTGCCGCACAGAGCGGCGGGATTGGAGGGAAGATCATAGTATCGCATACCGTAATTAAAGACGGCCGACAGCTGTACATGAATGGATTTTAAATAAGTATCGGAATAAGGCCGGCCGCTTTTGCTGCGGTGAGACAGCAGCTCGTTCTGCCAGAATCTCACTGTGGATACCTTGATCTCATTGACGGGCATGTCCTCGAAATAAGGGAGAATTTTTGTTTCGATCAGATAAGTCTTCTCATAAAAGGAAGTCGGCTTGCAGCGGTTCCTGCAATCATCCAGATAGAGTTCTGCGAGCATCCGGAAGGTCATTTCACAGCAATTTGTATGCTGCGTGAGGAATGCAGCCTCGTAATCCCTGGCGGCTTTTTTGGAGGGAAAGCCTTCCTTTTTCTTACGCTTTCTTTTGCCGTTCCAGTCCGTGTAATAGAAGCTGCAGTACCAGCCCTTGCGTTCCCTGTTTTTGTATACAGGCATAAAAAACACATCCTTTCTTTTTTGCAATATTATACAAAAAAGAAAGGATGTGAAAAAGTACGCTTATGGTACGGTGCGGGCCAAAAAGGTTATCCCATGGTGACTACCACGTCGTAATGGGTCTTGCCCTTCTCGTAAGGCACTACGCAGCCGGAGAGGGTCTGTCCGTCTACCGTGATGGACTTAACGCCCTTCTCCACATGGTCGGGATTTACGACCTTGATGTTGTATGTTCCCTCGCGGAATTTTCTCGTCAGCTCAAAATCACCGAAATCCTTCGGCACGCAGGGATCGATGCTCAGACCCTTGTGCGTCGGATATACGCCCAGGATATGCTGCGACACGTTCACAAAGGTCCATGCCGCCGTACCCGTCAGCCAGCTGTTCTTTGCCTCGCCGTGGAACTTCGCGTCGGCGCCGGCTACCATCTGGGAATACACATAGGGCTCCGTCCTGTGGATCTCGCTGAACTCCTCCACATAGGCGGGACAGGTCTTCTTGTAGATCTCGAAGGCTCTGTCTCCACGTCCGATGACGGTCTCCGCGATGGATACCCAGGGATTGTTGTGGCAGAAGATACCGGCGTTCTCCTTGTATCCGGGCGGATAGGAGGAAATCTCGCCCAGCTCCAGATGATATCTGGTGTAGGCCGGCTGCAGGATCATAACGCCGTACTTTGTATCCAGACGCTCCTTCACGGAATCCAGCGCTTTCTGTGCCAGACCTTCCTTTACGCCGATGCCTGCCAGCGGGCAGAAACCGTTGGACTCGATGTAGATCTGTCCCTCCTCGCATTCCTTGGAGCCGATCTTCTTGCCGTATGCGTCATAGGCGCGGACGAACCATTCGCCGTCCCAGCCGTCCTTCAGCACTGCGTCGTACATCTTCTGTACTTCCGCACGGGCGTAATCCGCCTCCGCCTGATCGCCCATCAGCTCGCAGAGCTGAGCGTATTCCTCGCCGTATTTGACGAACATGCCCGCGATAAATACGGATTCGGCAACGGGACCCTCGGAGGGACCGAAGGTCTGGAAGGACTCGCCCGGGTGCTCGGAGAAGCAGTTCAGATTCAGACAGTCGTTCCAGTCCGCACGGCCGATCAGAGGCAGATTGTGCGGTCCCTTGTGGTTCACGATATAGTCAAAGGAACGTTTCAAATGCGTCATCAGAGGCTTTGCAACGCTCATGTCGTTGTCGAAGGGCACCATCTCCGTGAGAATGGAGGTATCACCGCTCTCGCGGACATATGCGGACGTGCCGGCGATCAGCCACAGCGGGTCGTCGTTGAAGCCGCTGCCGATGTCGGAGTTGCCTCTCTTGGTAAGGGGCTGGTACTGGTGGTACGCGCTGCCGTCCTCGAACTGCGTGGAAGCGATGTCGATGATACGCTGTCTTGCGCGGTCGGGAATCAGATGCACGAATCCCAGCAGATCCTGACAGGAATCTCTGAAGCCCATGCCTCTGCCGATACCGGATTCATAATAGGAAGCGGAGCGGGACATGTTGAACGTTACCATGCACTGATACTGGTTCCAGATGTTCACCATGCGGTCCACCTTGTCGTTGGAGGACTTCACGGTATACTTGGACAGCAGTTCGCTCCAGTATGTATTCAGCTCGGCGAATGCCTTCTCCACATCTGCGTCGGTCTGGTACTTCGCCAGCATAGCGTTGGCCGGCTTCTTATTAATAATGCCGGGAGCCTCCCACTTGTCGTCTTCGGGGTTCTCAAGGTAGCCCAGCACGAATACATAGGACTTGGTCTCGCCGGGTTCCAGGGTCACATTGATCTGATGAGAAGCGATGGGGGACCAGCCGCTGGCGATGGAGCCTGTCGCCTGCCCCTTCTCTACCACCTCCGGATTGGCTGCGCCGCGATATGCGCCGAGGAAGGCGTCACGGCTCGTGTCGAATCCGTCTATCTTTGTATTGACGGAGTAGACCGCATAGTGATTTCTTCTTTCTCTATATTCGGTCTTATGGTAAATGGTGGACCCCACCACCTCCACCTCGCCGGTACTGTAGTTGCGCTGGAAGTTGCGGGAATCATCGTCCGCATTCCACAGGCACCACTCTACATAGGAAAAGACGGAGAGCGTCTTGGCGGTGTTTCCCTTGTTCGTCAGGCTGAGCCGGCTGATCTCGCAGTTGTCGTTCATCGGAACAAAGGTGAGCACGGACGCCTCCACATTGTTCTTTGCGCCGGTGAAACGGCTGTAGCCGATGCCGTGACGGCATTCGTAGCTGTCGAGATCCGTCTGCGTAGGCTTCCAGCCCGGATTCCACACGGTATCGCCGTCTTTAATATAGAAGTATTTGCCGTTGATGTCGTTGGGCACGTCGTTGTAGCGGTAGCGGGTAATGCGCAGCAGCTTGGCATCCTTATAGAAGGTGTAGCCGCCGCAGGTATTCGAGATCAGGGAAAAGAACTCGTTGCAGCCTAAGTAGTTGATCCAAGGCAGCGGCGTTTTGGGTGTTGTGATGACGTACTCGCGGTGTTCGTCATCGAAGTAGCCGAATTTCATAGTGGTGTTCTCCTTTTCTTTATTTTATTATAATAATGTAAATCTTTTCTGATGCGGACAGTGCAATGAGGCTTATGCACGGATAATATTGATAAGGCAATTATACAAAATATATGGTTCAAATGCAATCATAATTCTACAGTGCCTCTGCAAAATCAATTTGTGAACAATCGGCAGATAAATTTGTGGGAAACAATGAATGTCCGGCATGTTATTTTGCGTGAGACAGATAAAAGTATAAAAATTGAACAAAAAAAAATAAAAATCTATTGCACAATTATCAATTTTGATGTAATATGGTTATACGCATATGAATGAGTATGCTGTAAAACAATCAATTAAAGGGAGGAATTAAGCTTGGCGGAAGCGGGCCTGATGTACTCCCGTGCCGACAGGCAGGCGGTCTTTCCCCTCTGTGTGAAGGGACCGCGACGATATGGGGGCTATAGCAAAAAAATATAAAAAGGGAGCGTGACACAATGAAAGGTTTTCTCGAAAACACATGGAAACACAGGGCGCACGTGATAATGGCACTACCGGTCTTTCTGATCCTGTTCTTTATCATGTACGTGCCCATGGCAGGCCTGGTGATGGCCTTCAAGAACTTCGACTACACGAAGGGCATCTGGGGCAGCCCCTGGAACGGCCTTGACAACTTCAAGTTCATGCTGGCCTCCAAGGACACCTTTGTTTCCATCACGAAGAACACGCTGATCTACTACGTGATCTTCACCGCAGTGGGAACATTCCTGAACGTGGTGCTGGCCATCGCCATCGACCAGTTCGTATTCAAGAGGGTGGCGAAGGCGATGCAGACCATCATGATCGTGCCCGTGTTCATTTCCTACGCGGCGGTGCAGTTCATCGTATACGCTTTTATCAGTACCGACACCGGTATCCTGAACAATGCGCTCGGCATGAGCGTCCGGTTCTATTCCACGGCAGCCCTGTGGCCGCTGATCCTGACCATCGTGAAGATATGGAACAGCGTGGGCTACGGCTCCGTGCTGTACATGTCCGTGCTGGCGGGCATCGACACCGAGCTGTATGAGGCGGCGCAGATCGACGGCGCCAACAAGTGGAAGCAGATCTGGCACATTACGCTGCCTTCCCTGATCCCGATGATCACCGTGATGCTCCTGCTGTCCGTGGGCGGCATCATGAGATCCGACACCGGTCTGTTCTATCAGGTGACGAGGAACAGCGGCGTCCTCTATTCGACCACACAGGTTATCGACTCCTACGTGCTGAACGCGATCTTCAAGAGCTCGAACTTCGGCTTCCCTGCAGCGGCCAGCTTCTTCCAGTCCGTGGTAGGACTGCTGATGATGCTGCTGTCCAACGGCCTGGTGCGCAAGATCGCTCCGGAAAACGCGTTATTCTAAGGGAAGGAGATTGAAAGATGAGCAAAAAAGGAAACATGGCCGATCTGGCCCCTTCTAAGAGAGAGAAGAAAGGACTGGGACAGTACATACTCGGCTTCTTTCTCCTGTTGTACACATTGTTCTGCCTGCTCCCCGTAGTGCTGGTGTTCGTGGCAGCCTTCTCCGACGAGAAGTCCATCACCCAGAACGGCTTCAGCTTCTGGCCTGAGAAATGGTCCATGGCGGGCATGAACAGCGTGCTGAAGTACGGCAATAAGCTCTTTACCTCCTACGGCGTCACGATCTTCATCACCGTAGGCGGCACGGCGCTGGGCCTGCTGGTGATGAGCATGTTCGCATACTCCATCAGCCGGAAGGAGTTCAGATTATCCAAGTTCTTGTCCGTATACCTTCTGATCCCCATGCTGTTCCAGGGCGGACAGCTGGCAGGATATGTGGTGTTCACTTCCATGTACGGCCTGAAGGACAGCCTGTGGCTGCTGATCCTGCCGCTGTGCGTGACTACCATGAACGTGATCATCTTGAGGACCTATATCGCCAACAGCATCCCGGCGGAGCTGATGGAGGCGGCAAAGATCGACGGTGCCGGTGAGTACCGCACCTTCTTCCAGATCACCCTGCCGTTGCTGAAGCCTTCACTTGCGGCCGTAGGCTTCATGATGGCCACCGCGTACTGGAACGACTGGCAGAACGCGCTGCTGTATATCACCAGCGACAACAAGAAGCCCCTGCAGCTCCTTCTGGTAAATATCCAGAAGAGCATCGAGTTCCTGCTCAGCGCCGGCAACGTGCCTTCGTCCGTTCTTGCGGCCATGGGCGGAACGATCCCTCAGTATTCGGCAACGATGGCCACCGTGGTGGTCGTGATCGCGCCGATCATGGTGGTGTACCCGTTCTTCCAGAAGTACTTCATCAAAGGTCTTACGGTGGGATCCGTAAAGGGCTGATTTCATTCATTCGTTTCATTAATTTCGGTTTCGACCCAATGCAATAGTGCGGCGGGTTAGAAATAAATCATCAAAAAGGGAGGAATATTCCAATGAAGATCAAGAAACTCTTGGCTCTGGTCCTTGCCGGTGCTATGACAGCAACACTTCTTGCTGGCTGCGGCGGCGGTACCGAGAGCTCCCAGCCTTCTGAAGCTCAGCAGTCCAATGAAGAATCGACTGCTCCCAGCGACGAGGCTCAGCAGCCCGCAGACAGCGGCGAGGTAGTTACCATCAACCTTACCAGAGCTACCTTCAACCTTGGTACACCTGACTCCGAGCAGGTAAAGAAGGTGGAGACGGCCATCAACGAGTACATCAAGGATAAGATCAACGTTCAGATCGCTCTGACCGATATCGGATCCGGTGAGTACGGCGACAAGGCCAACCTGTCCCTGGCAAACAACGAGATCAACCTGCTGTGGACCGCTTCCTGGCAGAGCACCATCGGCACCAACGATCTGGTTCCCAAGAACGCTGTCTATGACATCACAGATCTGCTGCAGTCCGAGGACGGCAAGGCACTGTACGAGTCCATGGACGCAAGCCAGTGGGAAGCTACCAAGTATGACGGAAAGAACTACTTCATCCCCGTTTACAAGGACAACGTAGAAGGCTACGACCTGATGGCCCGCAAGGAGCTGGTCGACAAGTACGGCTGGGACCTGTCTTCCGTTACGAAACTGGCAGACATCGAGCCCATGCTGGCTGACTGCAAGAAGGAAGGCCTGAAGTACCCCTACCTGACCCAGAAGACCGCTATGTTCTACAGATGGTACATCAACGACTTTGATTTCTTCACCGCTGATGCTACCGCTAACTGGGTAGCAGTTGACAAGAGCACCAACGAGGTGGTAGATGT
Organism: uncultured Acetatifactor sp.; assembly: GCA_947624245.1. Taxonomy (GTDB): domain Bacteria; phylum Bacillota; class Clostridia; order Lachnospirales; family Lachnospiraceae; genus Acetatifactor. Next base: position 7,047 of record CANQJL010000041.1, read on the forward strand.
TGTTACCACTCCTCAGTACCTTGAGTTCTGCACCCTGATGGCTGACTGGGCTGACAAGGGCTACATCTCCGAGGATGATGTGACCAAGACCACCACAGATACCACGACCCAGACTCAGGACTGGGGCTTCTCTTGGTGGACAGATATCCCTGTAAATGACGAGGCAAATGCCCGTTATCAGCAGGATGTTGTTATGCAGCCTATGACCGACAGATGGGCACACTCCACTTCCGCTCTGGGTTCCTGCTACTGCGTGACCGCTAACAGCACCGAGGAGCAGGCGAAGGCTTGCCTGCGCTTCATGGGTCTGCTCTACACGGACAGCAAGCTGGCTGACCTGTACACCTTCGGTATCGAGGGCGAGGACTTTACCTATGATGCAAACGGCCATGTAACTCAGACCAGTGAGAAGTACAACCACTCCATGTGGGAGTCCGCTTCCGCTACCATCGTAACTCCTCTGGACAACGAGCCTGACAACAAGGCAGAGCTGTACAAGGGCTTTAACAACAACGCTGAGACCTCTCCTGCAACAGGTTTCCATTTCGACAAGAAGCCTGTAGAGGCAGAGTTCGCAGCATGCCAGAACCTATTTGATTCGTATGGTTTCCCTCTTGAGAACGGTGGTATTGCTCCGGCAGACGTACAGTCTACCATCGATGCTTACCAGGCAGCTCTGGACGCAGCAGGATATCAGGATATCCTGGCAGAGTTCCAGAGTCAGTACAACGCTTGGAAGGGTTGATCATCTGACTGATTGAATCTACAAAACCTGCGCCCCTCGGCTCTGCCGGGGGGCGTTTTTTGTGCTTAAAAAAGCCCTCAAGCGAAAAATCGCTTGAGGGCTGAATTTTCTGGCGGAGACGGCGGGATTCGAACCCGCGAGCCCCGGAGGGCTAACGCATTTCGAGTGCGCCCCGTTATGACCGCTTCGATACGTCTCCGAACGTTATTAATTCTATAAGAAAAAACGCGGATTGGCAAGTCCTGCCGATGAATTTCTAAAAATTTTTTTCTCTACATTGTGTCCAATGGCGGAATGGGTTATAATGTAAGCAGCGAGTGAGAAGGTCGTTTCGGCGGCCTCTCGTATTACATATCGCCCGTGCGGCAGAATGGAGGAGCAGATGAGGAGAATCGGAATGTTGACCAGCGGCGGCGACTGCCAGGCCCTGAATGCGGCTATGAGAGGCGTTGTGAAGACCCTCGACAACAGCAAGGAAGATGTGGAGATCTATGGATTTCTGGACGGCTACAAAGGTCTTATCTACAGCAAGTTCCAGATGCTTACAGGCAAGGATTTTTCCGGAATCCTGACAAAGGGCGGTACGATCCTCGGCACCTCCCGCACTCCCTTTAAGACCATCAACGATCCTGACGAGAACGGTCTGAACAAGGTGGAGGCCATGAAGCAGAACTATTATAAGCTGCAGCTGGACTGTCTGGTAATATTGGGCGGAAACGGTACGCATAAGACCGCTAATCTGTTGAGCCAGGAAGGCCTGAATGTGATCACGCTGCCCAAGACGATCGACAACGACCTTTGGGGAACGGATATGACGTTCGGTTTCCAGAGCGCCGTGAACATTGCCACGGACGCGATCGACTGTATCCATACTACGGCGGCGTCCCATGGACGGGTGTTCATTGTGGAGATTATGGGGCATAAGGTGGGGTGGCTTCCGTTGAATGCCGGAATGGCAGGCGGAGCGGACATTATTCTGATTCCCGAGATTCCCTATGATATTGAAAAGGTGATAGACAAGATAGAGGAGAGAGAAAAGCGGGGCAGCCGCTTTACCATCATCGCTGTGGCGGAGGGCGCCATTTCCAAGGAGGACGCAAAGCTCTCCAAGAAAGAGTATAAAAAGAGGCTGGAGAAGCGTACCGCTCCGTCCGTATCCTATGAGATAGCGGAGGAGATTCAGAAGCGGTCCGGCAGAGAAGTGCGTGTCACCGTTCCCGGGCATGTGCAGAGAGGCGGAAGCCCCTGTCCCTATGACCGAGTGTTCGCCAGCCGTCTCGGCTCCGAGGCAGGCAAGCTGATTCTGGACGGTCAGTACGGCTTTATGGTGGGTTACAAGAACCGTGAGATCGTGCGCGTTCCTCTGGAGGATGTCGCAGGCAAGCTGAAGACGCTGGATCCCGATGCCACCATTATACAGGAGGCAAAACTGCTGGGAATCAGTTTCGGAGATTGATATGTCATACACTGCTTTATACAGAAAATTCCGACCGGAAACATTTGCGGATGTGAAGGGGCAGGATCATATCGTGACTACGCTGAAGAATCAGCTGCGGGCGAACCGTATCGGTCACGCCTATCTCTTTACAGGGACCAGGGGCACCGGCAAGACCACGGTGGCAAAGATCTTCGCGCGGACGGTGAACTGCGAGAATCCCACGGAGGACGGCCCCTGCGGGGAATGCCGGATCTGCCGCGCCATCGCCGCGGGAGCCAGTATGAATGTGATCGAGATCGATGCGGCTTCCAATAACGGCGTGGACAATATCCGCGAGATCGTGGAGGAGGTATCCTACTCTCCGGCCGAGGGAAAGTATAAGGTTTACATTATAGACGAGGTGCATATGCTTTCCATAGGGGCCTTCAACGCGCTTTTAAAGACGTTGGAGGAGCCGCCCTCCTATGTGATATTTATTCTTGCCACCACGGAGGTGCACAAGCTTCCCGTCACCATTCTGTCTCGGTGCCAGAGATACGATTTCAGGCGAATCACCATTGACACCATAACGGACAGAATGCAGGAGCTGATCGCGGCGGAGGAGGTGCAGGCGGAGGAGAAGGCCCTCCGCTACATTGCGAAGGCGGCGGACGGCTCCATGCGTGACGCGCTGAGCCTTCTGGATCAGTGCATCGCTTTCCATCTGGGAAAGGAACTGACCTACGACAAGGTTCTGGACGTTCTGGGCGCGGTAGATACGGAGGTGTTCAGCCGGCTCCTCAGGTATGTGCTGGACCAAGACGCATTGGGCTGCATACAGCTTCTGGAAGACATTGTCATGCAGGGGCGGGAGCTGACCCAGTTCGTGACGGATTTCACATGGTATCTTCGCAATCTGATGCTGGTACAGGCCTCGGACAATCTGGAGGATGTGATCGATATGTCCACGGACAATCTGAAACGTCTGAAGGAGGAAGCGCAGCTTGTAGATATGGAGAGGATCGTGCGGTATATCCGGATCTTTTCCGAGCTGTCGGGACAGCTCCGCTATGCTTCCCAGAAGCGTATCCTGACGGAGATCGCGCTGATCAAGCTCTGCAGGCCGGAGATGGAGACGGACAGGGAATCCGTCCTGGACCGTATCCGGCAGGTGGAGGATAAGGTAGAGCAGGGCTTTGTCGGAGCTGCGGCGCCGGGCAATGTGGCAGCCGCAGGAGGTGCGGCCGCATCGCCGGAAAAGCCAAAGCCCCAGCTTCCCCGGGCGGTGCCGGAGGACATAAAGCAGATCGTGGCGAAATGGCCGTCCATCGCGGCGAATGCGGACAATCCCATGCGCATTTATCTGAAGGCGGCAAAGCTGAGCATGGACAATGCCGGCAGGCTGATGGTGGTGCTGGAAGACGGGGTGGCGTCGGATTATTTTACGCAATATCCCGAGAATAAGGCCCGTCTGGAGGCGCTTTTGTCCGATTTTTGCGGGAAAGAGATAGAGGTCGATCTGCAGTCCATAAAAAATCAAACGGAGTTTCAGGATCATTACGCCGATCTTTCTCAGCTTGTGCACATGGACATTGAGGAAGACGACGAAAACGAATAGGAGGAGACATAATGGCAAAGAGAGGCGGATTTCCCGCAGGGGGAATGCCCGGAAACATGAGCAATCTGATGAAGCAGGCACAGCGTATGCAGCGTCAGATGGAGGAGAACCAGAAGGAGCTTGAGACCAAGGAATTTGTGGCCGCGGCGGGAGGCGGAGCCGTGGAGGTGGCAGTGAACGGCAAGAAGGAGATCCTCAGGGTGAAGCTTGCCGAGGAGGTGGTCGATCCGGAGGACATCGAGATGCTGCAGGATCTGATCGTGGCCGCTGCCAATGAGGCGATGCGGCAGGCAGAGGAAGCCGGCGCCGAGCTTATGGGTAAGATGACCGGCGGTCTGGGAGGTTTTCCTTTCTGATGGATCTTTACAGCGGACATATCAACAAATTGATAGAGGAGCTGGCGGCGCTTCCGGGAATCGGCAGCAAGTCGGCGCAGCGGCTGGCATTTCACCTGATCAACATGCCGGAGGACAAGGTGCGGCGGCTGACGGATTCCATTCGGGAGGCAAAGGCCAACGTTCGCCATTGCAAGGAGTGCTTTACCCTGACGGACAGCGACATCTGTCCGGTGTGCGCCAATAAGAACCGCAACCACAAAATGATCATGGTGGTGGAAAATACACGCGATCTGGCGGCTTATGAGAAGACCGGCCGGTATGAGGGGGTCTATCACGTGCTCCACGGGGCCATCTCCCCTATGCTGGGCATCGGCCCGAACGACATCAAGCTGAAGGAATTGATCGAAAGGCTCAAGGGAGATGTGGAGGAAGTGATCATTGCCACCAACTCCAGCCTGGAGGGCGAGACCACTGCCATGTATATCAGCAAGATGATCAAGCCTACGGGCATTCGCGTGACAAGAATCGCCAGCGGCGTTCCGGTGGGCGGTGATCTGGAGTATATTGACGAGGTGACGCTGCTTCGGGCGCTGGAGGGGCGTGTGGAACTGTAGGAGACTGCTTTCGGTAGCAGAATGGAGGAAAATATGTCGATAGAGACAAGCGTATTCGGGAAATATCCTGACGGAAAAGATATTTTATTATACACGATTTCAAACGGCAGAGGAATGCAGGCGGCCGTGACAAATGTGGGCGCGGCTCTGGTGAGGCTGCTGGTGCCTGACCGCGAGGGAAAGACGGCGGACGTGGTGCTGGGATTTGACAAGGGGGAGGATTACCTTGTAAATGACAGCTTCTTTGGAGTTGTCGTGGGCCCCTGCGCCAACCGCACAGGGAACGCTAGATTCGAGCTGGACGGCGTCACCTATCAGATGGACGTGAACGACGGCGTCAACAATCTTCACAGCCACTTGAGCAAAGGCTATCACAAGCGCAGATGGGAGGCACAGACAGGTGACAATAGTGTCACATTTACGCTGGAGGATACGGACGGAAATCTGGGAATGCCCGGCAATAAGAAAATAACCGTCACCTACCAACTGGATGAGGAGAATGCCCTGACGATCCGATATCATGGAATCAGCGACAAGCGGACGATCTTAAATCTCACCAATCACACCTATTTCAATCTTGACGGACATGACAGCGGCAGGATCGAAGAGCACAGGGTCTGGCTGGGCGCGTCCTGCTACACGCCGGTATATCCCGGCTCCATACCCACCGGAGAGATCGCTCCCGTGGCCGGAACCCCTATGGATTTTACGCAGCCAAAGACGGTGGGCCGGGACATTGGCGCCGATTTCGACCAGATTCGGCTCGCGGGCGGTTACGATCACAACTGGGTCATCGACGGCTGGGACGAAAGCCTTCGGCATTTTGCAACGGTGGAGGCGCCGGGGAGCGGCCGCATCATGAAGGCTTACACGACCCTGCCCGGAGTGCAGTTCTACACCGGTAATTTCATCAGTCCCCAGACCGGAAAGGACGGCGTGCAGTACGGTTCCCGCAGCGGTCTGTGCCTTGAGACGCAGTATTATCCCGATTCGGCCAACAAGCCGCAGTTCCCCTCCTGCGTGTTCGGCGGAGGCAGGGAGTATGCGTCCGTGACCGTGTACAGGTTTGAATAATACAGAACGGAAGAACGCGGAATCCGCAAACCTTGTCGAAGACTTTTTTGGAGTGCGCGACAAAGAATGATAAAATACCTCGCATACCGATGCTATGATTATAAAAAACGGTATGGGAGGTGTTTTTTCTATGGAGCTGCCGAAAAATATAACACAGATCGGAATCCCCGATCCAAATTGCAAGGTGTATGTGGAAGATTATGTCATTTCCTATATAAAGCAGTTGAACCGACATGCGGGGGACAAGGAGATGGCGGTGGCGCTTTACGGCACCCGTAAGGAGGAGGCGGGAATTACCTACCTGTTCTTATACGGAGCCTGCCGCCTGAATTTTCTGCAGAGGGAAAGCCGTCATCTCTCTCAGGCGGTCCAGCAGGAGGCGGAACAGCAGAGGCGGAGATATTTTTCACAGTATGCATTTCTCGGCTATCGCCTGCTGAACGGCGATATGGTGGAGGGCTTTCATATCTGTGAGCAGAATGTGTGCAGGTACATAGCGGGGTATGCGCAATTCTACGAGAAGAACGACACTATGCTGGCGTTCATGCTGGAGGACCGAAAGGAGGAGGCAAAGCCGGAGGAGGTCAATCAGGAAAAGTATGACGAGGTGAAAAAGCGGCAGGAGGAGAGACGGATTCAGTCGGAAGAACAGAGCGGACAAGCCGGGCTGCGGCGGCGCAGGTCGGAAACGGACGCGAAAGCGCCTGCCCGAAATCCGAATCAGGCCATGCGGAACATGAAGTTTGCGGCGGCAGCGGTCTTTGTCCTGCTGTGTCTGGCCGGAGTGGCTACGTTGAACGACGGCAGTCAGCCGGGCGAATGGCAGATGGCGGCCGGCCGGTTGTTTCAGAGCGCAACGGCGCAGCAGCTTCCGGATAGAGAGGACGATGCCGGCGGAAACAATCAGGCCGGAACTATCGTGGCGGAGGACAAGCTTGCCGATGCCATTTTACAGGAAAATATGACAGATGTGTCGGAAGAAGTGCGGGCGGCAGCGGGAAATGCAGAGAGAGAAACCGCCTCGCCTGCGCCCACGGCCACGGCGTCTCCCACGCCGGAGCCTTCAGCGGAGCCGGCGCCTACGCCTTCTGCGGAGCCTGCGGCCAGCCCCGCACCGGAATCTGCGGCTACTCCCGCACCGGAATCTGCCGCCGGCCCCACACAGGAGCCTGACGCTGCGCCCGTTTCCTACACAATTAAGCGGGGCGATACCCTGATCGGAATCTGCATTGCAAAATACGGAAGTGACGAAAAGGTAGCCGAAATATGTTCTTTTAACGGAATTACCGATCCCGACGACATCAAGGTAGGGCAGAAAATTTTATTACCATAGAGCGGCAATATGTGGTATACTGACTGAAAAGGGCTTTTACCGGACTGATTCGGAGGCAGTATGGCGGACATCAGAAGCTACATCAGAGAAAAGAAAAAGCGCGAAGAGAAGCAAGCCGGCTACAAAGAGAAGATCATGCGGCATAAGCTGGCGGCATTGTATCGGATCCTGTTGGTGGTCGTATGTGTCGCTGCGGTCGCAGTGCTGATCGTTGTTCAGTATAAGCGGCATGTGTATACGGGGTATGACATTGTTTCCACAGTCACAAGAGAAAGCGCCGACGGCGCCGTTGACATCAGATTGGGAAATTCCATTTTGACCTACAGTAAGGACGGCGCTCACTGCACCAACGCCAAGGGCGAGACAACATGGAATCAGACCTATCAGATTCAGGATATAAAGCTTGCCGTCAGCGGGAACACCGTCGCCATCGGCGATTACAACGGCAGGAATATTTATATTCAGGACGATCAGCAGCAGTTGGGTTCCATTGACACGTCCATGCCGATTCGGGATCTGGCGGTATCGGCGTCGGGGCGTGTGACGGCGGTTCTGGCCGACACGAAGGTCGCCTGGGTGAATACATATAATGCGGGCGGGGAACTGTTATATCATGGACAGGCCCACATGGACGGCGCGGGTTACCCGGGCGCCATCGCGCTCTCCCCCGACGGAAAGCTCCTGTGCGTCGCCTATGTGTATGTGGACGCAGGCGCGCTGAAGACGAATGTGGCGTTTTACAATTTCGGTGACGTGGGTGAGAACTATCTGGACTATATCGTCAGCTCGTGGTCGTATTCCGATCAACTGATTCCCATGGTACGGTTCATGGACGACAATACCGCTTTCGCTGTGGGAGACGGGCGGCTGATTATTTTTTCCGGCAGCCAGAAGCCGGAGCCTGCGTTGGAGCAGCTGTTCGACGAAGAAGTACAGTCGGTCTTTTATAATAAGGAATATATCGGGCTGGTGTTTCGGTCCGAGGACGCAGAATATCTCTACAGGCTCGATGTCTATAACGCCGCCGCAAAAAAAGTAGGAAGTTATTACTTTAATATAGAATACACGGATCTGCTTTTTGAGGAAAAGGATTTTGTGGTCTATAACGAAACGGAATGCGAGATCATGACCTTTGGCGGAACCGAAAAGTTTAACGGGACCTTTTCCAAGACGGTCAAGCTCATGCTTCCCGCAAGCGGCGCATATAGGTACATACTGGTGACCGATGATTCAATCGATACGATACAGCTGAAATAGCAGGAGATAAAGAGCATAGTGGACATGGATATCAACATTCTGCTGCTTGCAGCGGCGGGGTTTGCAGTCATCAATATGGTGCGGAGTTACAAAATAGGCATGGTCAAAGCGTTCATTTCTCTGGTCGCTCTGATCGTGCTCTGCGTGACGGCGACTCTGCTGGTCTATGGGATCGGCGGTTATCTTCAGGGCGATTTCCTGCATGTGATAATTGCGGTATTTCTGTTGACGCTTCTGGGTATTGTTCATCATTTGCTGGACGTGGTGTTTTTTTCGGCAAAGATGATCGCAAAGCTGCCCGTGGTCCATTCCGCAGATAAGCTGCTGGGCGTTGTGTTCGGCGCGTTGGAGACCGTTCTGATCCTTTGGACGGTCTACACCTTTGTCATGATGATGGATCTGGGGAGGATCGAGAATTTTATTTCTCTCTACACGGATCAAAGTGTGTTCTTGAAATGGCTCTACGAGCATAATTATCTGGCGCGCGGATTTGCGTATCTGCTGCAGAAATTTGATTTTATACCGCTGGAGGAGCTCCTCTTTATAGCAGGCAGTCTTTGACTATAAGGACTAAGAAAATAGCCTGCCTTGCTTGCCTATATCCGAATAAAAATAATCTGCGCTGCCTGCCCGTATCCGAATAAATTCAGTATAGGAAAATGCGGCATACTATCAAAATAGTCTGCCTTATCTGCCGAGTAAATTAGGATATAGGAAAATGCGGAAAATTTAGCCAAATAAGGGGGAAATATTATTGACAAACAAAAATGCAGAATGATATAATAAAAGTCCACCGCGGAGGTCGATGCGCGGTGGACTTTTTCTCTCATAAAGCTGTTGACAAGGCGGGGACGGTGTGATATTATATCTAAGTTGCCGCTGAGACGGCAGCAGTCAGCACCTTGACAAATAAACAGTAATGCAACCCTGAAGATTCCAAGAAGGCACGGCCGAGCGGGAGAC
>CANQJL010000042.1 GCA_947624245.1 uncultured Acetatifactor sp.
CATACTGCACGGCAACTGAATCCCCATTCAATCAGACAAGCGGAATTTAGTTTGACAGACCAGTTTCCGGTTGTCTGCTTTTCATGCAGAAGAACAGACTGTTTCATAAACATCATACAACTTTTTAGAAAAAATGCCAAAGAAAAAGTTGGCTGGACCCCGCATTTTCTCTGGCATTCTGGAATTTCGTTTGTCACTGGAATTTACTTTGGCATTCAAGCCCATGCTGCATTCCGCACAATTCACCAAAACCTCTTCAGACAAACTTCATCTCTACCGTAAGGTGACTGCTACCCACAGCGGTAACTTCTGCCACACTTCCTACAACAAGCGGCATCATGGGCGGCCGATGGCCGATATCCGCATCCAGCACCACAGGCACGCCCTTGCTCCCCGCCGCCTGCAGGATTGCCTCTTTGGAATCCAGATTTATCATCGTCTCCCCATTTGCCGGTCTTCCCACCAGAAATCCCTTCACATATCGGAACCAGCCCGCCTGATCCAACTGCCACATGGCTCTGCGGATACCGAAAACATTCAGATCGCAGGCCTCCAGGAACCAGACGATACCGTCCTCCTGATACCGTTCTGCAAATTCCCGCACACGATCATAGGGCGTGCCCGCGAGATTCGCCAGCACATCCAGGCAGCCGCCTAAAAGTCTGCCGTGAAAGCTGACATTCTCTGACGGCTCGCGGCCTATATAGCTGTGCATTTCCAGCTTCTCGGTCAGATTGTAAGGCGCCAGCGGATTGGTCTCGTCCTTGAGGGAATCTTTTTCCCACAGTCCGTAGCTCTCCACACTGCTCTTTTTTCCCGTCAGGATTCCCAATGCATCCGTCAGAGATCCATGCAGCGGTTCCATTCCGAAAGACCCTGCGCAGGGTCCGTACACGGAAGCCGTATCCGCCAGCGTCGCCAGCAGAAATGTCAAATTCGTGTTGTCGGAATAGCCCATGAACCATTTCGGCGGTGCACCAGCCAGCTTCTCCCAATCCAGGTACGGAAGGATTTCACACATCAGTTCCCCGCCCCCACAGGAGATCAGACAGTCCGAATCGGCAGACAGATACATTTCCATAAATTCGCGCGCACATTCCTGCGGGGTATTGCTGATTCCGACCCCCAGCGCCGCCCGGGCGTTGGGTCCCGGAATCGTCTTATAGCCCATGCCCTCAAATTTTTTCAGAGCATGTTCAAATGCCGTGCGATACGGCTCCGCGGCGCAGCCAAAGGACGGCGCCGGAAAACCCACTGTCCCGCCTGCGGGAAGATTTCGGGGATATCTCATCTATTCCATCTCCATCAGTTTGTTGTAGATTTCAAATCCGTCCAGCGTTGCAAAATAATCCTTAGGTGTTTCCGCACGCCGAATCAGCTTTACAGAGCCGTCCTCCTGAAGCAGGAGCTCCGCGGACTTCAGCTTTCCGTTGTAGTTGTAGCCCATGGCATGACCGTGTGCGCCTGCGTCGTGGATCACGATATAGTCCCCTATCTCCACCTCGGGAAGCATTCTGTCTATGGCAAACTTATCATTGTTCTCACACAAAGAGCCGGTCACGTCATACATGTGGTCACAGGGCGCGTTTTCCTTCCCCAGCACAGTGATGTGATGATAGGCACCGTACATAGCGGGCCGCATCAGGTTGACTGCACAGGCGTCCACGCCCAGATACTCCTTGTGCGTATGCTTCTGGTGAATCACCTTTGTCACCAGTGCGCCGTAGGGCCCCATCATAAAACGGCCCAGTTCCGTGTAAATCGCCACATCTCCCATTCCGGCAGGCGTCATGATCTCCTCATATACCTTCTGCACCTCACGGCCTATCACCCTAATGTCATTCGGTTCCTGATCGGGGCGGTAAGGAATACCGATTCCCCCCGAGAGGTTGATGAACGTAATATGCGCTCCCGTCTCCTCCTTCAGCTTGACGGCAAGCTCAAAGAGCTGTCTTGCCAACGTGGGGTAATACTCGTTGGTGACGGTATTGCTGGCCAGAAAAGCATGGATTCCGAAATTCTCCACCCCTTTTTCCTTCAGTATCCGGAATCCCTCAAACATCTGCTCCGTGGTGAAACCGTATTTTGCATCTCCGGGATTGTCCATAATATCCGTGCCAAGCGAAAAATATCCGCCGGGGTTAAAACGGCAGCTCAAGGTCTTGGGAAGATACCCAAGCGTCTCCTCCAAAAATTCGATATGCGTGATATCGTCCAGATTGATGATAGCACCCAGCTTCTCGGCGAGCTGAAAATCCTTGGCGGGAGTGTCGTTGGAGGAGAACATGATGTCTTCTCCTCTCATGCCCAATGCCCCGCTGAGCATCAGCTCCGTATAGGAAGAGCAGTCACAGCCGCAGCCATACTCATGCAGAATACTGATAAGAAACGGATTGGGCGTCGCTTTCACTGCGAAGAACTCCTTGTATCCCTTGTTCCAAGAGAAGGCCTCTTTCAATGCCTTTACATTCTCCCTGATTCCCTTCTCATCGTAAATGTGAAACGGCGTGGGATAGGTCTTCGCAATCTCCTCCACCTGTTGCTTTGTCACAAACGGTAATTTACTCATGGCTTTTGTTCTCTCCTGTCTTATGCTTTTTTGCTATATATTCTCTATCTGCCAGTCTATGGGAGTCTCCCCATGCTCCTCCAGAAAACGGTTCGTCCGGCTGAACGGCCTGCTGCCGAAAAAACCGCTGTATGCCGACAGCGGGCTGGGATGCGGCGCTTCCAGAATCAGATGATTGGGATTGTCCAGCATTCTTTTCTTTGTCTGTGCCGGCCGGCCCCACAAAATAAACACGATTGGCCTGTTCTGACGGTTCAGTGCCCGTATTGCCGCATCTGTAAATTCTTCCCAGCCTTTTCCCCGATGGGAATTTGCCTGATGCGCCCGAACGGTCAACACCGTGTTGAGCAGAAGCACTCCCTGTTTGGCCCATTTCACAAGATAACCGTTGTTCGGTATATAGCACCCGAGATCGTCGTGCAGCTCCTTGTAAATATTGACCAGAGAAGGCGGTATCTCCGTCCCCGGCTTCACGGAAAAACACAGCCCGTGGGCCTGTCCTACATTGTGATACGGGTCCTGCCCCAAAATGACTACCTTGACCTGACTTAAAGGCGTCAGGTGAAATGCGTTAAAAATATCGTCTGCAGGCGGGAATACCTGCGTGCTGTTATATTCCGTCTTCACGAACTGATATAAGGTCTTATAATAAGGCTTGCGAAACTCTGCATTCAGCTCGGTAAGCCAATCGTTTTCAATCATTCCCATACTGCTTTCCTCTGCTGCTTCCTCTCTACCTCTTCCTGTGCGCTCCCATGCTGCTTCCTCTCTACAGTCTCACACTGATGCCCCGCTCCCGCAGATACTCCTTCACCTGTCGTATCTCCAGCTCCCTGTAATGAAAGAGCGAAGCCGCCAGCACCGCCTCCGCCTTGGCGTCAGCCAGAGCCTCGTAAAAATGCTCCGGTTTTCCTGCGCCTCCGGACGCAATGACCGGAATGCCTACAGACTCCGCTACCGCTTTCGTCAGCTCTAAGTCGTAGCCTTCCTTGGTGCCGTCTGCATCCATACTGGTGAGCAGTATCTCACCGGCACCCAGAGACGCTGCCTTCACCGCCCACTCCACCGCATCTATTCCCATATCCACGCGGCCGCCGTTCTTGTATATATTCCAGCCGCTTCCGTCCTCGCGCCGTTTGGCGTCGATCGCCACCACAACGCATTGACTGCCGAACTTATCCGCGGCGTCCGATATCAGCTGCGGATTCATGATTGCCGCGGAATTGACCGCGATCTTGTCGGCGCCCTCCCGCAGGATCGCCCGAAAATCCTCCACGGTCCGTATGCCGCCGCCCACAGTAAAGGGAATGAACAAGCGGCCGGCCACTTCCCGCACCCACGCAAGCTGCGTGGCACGGTTGTCCGAAGAAGCGGTAATGTCCAGAAAGACGACTTCGTCTGCCCCCTCCCGATCATAGGCAGCCGCCACGCTCACAGGATCGCCGGCATCTCTCAGATTTACAAAATTAACGCCCTTGACAACTCTCCCGTCCTTGATATCCAGACAGGGAATTACTCGCTTTGTGTGCATTTATGCTCCTCCGTTATCCCGACAAAATTCCGAAGTATCCTGAGACCTATTTCAGAACTCTTTTCCGGATGGAACTGACAGGCAAACACATTTCCCTTCTCCACGGAAGCATGAATGTCGGCACCGTACTCTGTGGTGGCTGTGACAATGCCGGCGTCCTCCGCTATCAGGTAATAGGAATGCACAAAATACACATAAGCCCCCTCCGGAATTCCCCGAAACAGTCTGCCCTGATTGGGAAAACGCAGATCGTTCCAGCCGATGTGCGGAATCTTCAGCCCTGCCTCCTCGGGCAGCCTTACGACTCTGCCCTTCAAAATTTCCAGTCCCTTTACCCCTGGACTCTCCTCGCTGCTTTCAAACAAGATCTGCAGTCCCAGACATATTCCCAGAAAAGGCTTGTTCTGTTCCACACACCTGCGTATCACCGGCACCAGACCGTAAGCGTGCAGTTTTTCCATGGCGTCGCCAAAAGCTCCCACGCCCGGCAGGACCACGCCGTCGGCCTTCAGAATATCCTCCGGCTCTCTGGTGATCACAGCGCTCTGTCCCAGACTGAGCAGCGCCTTTTCCACACTTTTAATATTGCCGGCATCGTAATCGATCACCGCTATCATATTCCTTGTAATCCTCCGCGCTTAAATCACCGGTATATAACCGTTCCGTTATCCTGCAGCTCATTCTCCTCGGGAAGCACATCTTCCATCGGCAGGGGCGTGTCAGCCTCCGGTTCGGCAGACTGCTGTTCCTCCTCAGGCGCAGACGGTTCTGCGGGCTCCGGTTCGTTCCACGAACCGAAAGGTCTTCCCTCCACTATGGCCACCACCATCTTTGTGTACTCTAAGTCGCTGCGCTCTCCCGCGATCTCCAGAGCCTGCTCTTCCGTCAGACCGTAATTGGCGCTGAGAATACCCAATATCTCCTCGTATCCTGCAGCCACCTCAGCCTCGGCATTCCACTGCACGGCATACGCATACAGCGCCGGATACTCTTCCACCGTCTGGATCAGACTGTCGAGGGCTTCTACCTCGGAGCCCTCCTCCACAAACATTTCATACTCTCTGAGCCACAGCCTGATGCAAAGAATGCTTCTGGATTTTCCGAACATGATCTGCTCTGTCTCATCCAACTCCTTGCCATAGAGATTCTGGTAACAGGTCTGATAGTCTCCCTCATAATAAGCCGATCTTGCAGTCTGTTTGTCTGTGAAATCCACCGACGCATTGGTGAACACCAAAATAAGCGCCGCCAGAGAAGCACACACCAAAAGGACAGGCATGACTCTCTTTAACGATAACTTTTTGCCGGAGGAATTCTGTTCCGCGGCAACGGCTTTCTCTTTCTTTTCCTTCTTCGGCTTTTTCGCCTTCTTTTCCTTTTTCGGCTTTTCGTCCGCTTCTTCCGCTTCGCCCTGCTCCCCTTCCGGCTCGGGAGCCGCCGCCTTTTTGGCTTTTTTCTTCTTCTTTTTTCCGGCAGTCTTCTCGTTGTCCAGGTCGTTCAAGATCTCTCTGTTCTCGTCCGACAGATGCAGCGGTTCGTTGTCTTCTTCCTCCTCATCCGTCAGAAATTCAAACAGGCGCGCAAAGAGATTTTTCTTTCCTTTTCGTCCTTCCTGCATTTCGGAAAGGACGCTGTCGGCATCATCTTCCAGCGGCACAAAATCGGGAAATCCCTCGCCGTCTCCGCTGCCGCCTTCCTCCCCCAGATCGTCTTCACCCCCGAGGTTCGCAAAAAGGCTGTCCATGTCAAATCCCAGACCGTCATCCTCATCTGCATTTTCCGAGGAGCTTTCGCCCTCTCCCTGAAAATCCAAATTTCCTAAGAGGTCTTCCTCTCCGGACGGTTCCGACATTTCAGCCGCATCAAAAGTCCCTTGGTCTTCCCCGCCGTCTGCCGCGTCTGCTTCCGCTACGATGGAATCCAAAAGGTCTTTATCCAGATCCTCGTCAAAACCGTCATTGGCAGGCTGCGCTTCATGGAATTGCAGCTCTTCGTCCGAAGGCGCCGCCTCGTCGGGCAGCAAAATCTCATCTGCCTGGGGCAGCTCACCTGCTTCCGGCATTTCCTCCGGCACGGCCACAGCTGCCGCGGCCTGCGCTTTCGCGGCTTTCTTTGCCGCCTTGGCAGCGGCTTTCGCCTCCTTGGCCATGGCCTTCGCGGCTCTCCTCGCCTCTGCCTTCTCCTGGCGGATACGCTTCTTTTCGAGCGCCTTCTGCGCTCTGGGGCTTAACGGTTCCTCAAGGGCATCCTCCGGCTGTTCCTGCATGATGTCCGGCTGTTCGCCGTCAGCCTCCTGCAGCAGGTCTGTGATGGTATCATCCACCGCTTCGTTATTGTCCGCTTTTTCCAAAAGCTGTTGGATTTCCTGCAGATCACCGTCATCGGTATCATTCAAAA
Source organism: uncultured Acetatifactor sp. (assembly GCA_947624245.1). GTDB lineage: Bacteria > Bacillota > Clostridia > Lachnospirales > Lachnospiraceae > Acetatifactor. Next base: position 6,498 of record CANQJL010000042.1, read on the forward strand.
ATCCAAACAGGTCCTCGTCCGTCGTCTCGTCCGCCGCCTGCGCAGCGACCGGCTCATCATTCGATTCCGAGACGGCCTCCTCCGCACCTGCCTCCAAAAGACGATTGATCTCGTCCTCCGACATTGCGCTTACCGTCTCTAAATCAGGCGCCGGCAGCTCCTCCGAATCCACATCGGGAAGATACTCACTCTCCGGCACTTCTTCCGAATCCATTTCGGGAAGGGGCGCATTCTCCGGTATTTCTTCCAACTCCGCATCGGGGAAATCCATGGACCCCAGCATCGCATCGAGATCGATCTCCGGCAGCTCCTCCGAATCCGTATCGGGAAGGGGCGCATTCTCCGGTATTTCTTCTAACTCCGCATCGGGGAAATCCATGGACTCCAGCATCGCATCGAGATCCATTTCCGGCAGCTCCTCCGAATCCGTATCAGGAAGGGGCGCACTCTCCGGCACTTCCTCCGAATCCATTTCGGGAAGCGGCTCACTCTCCGGTATTTCTTCCGGCTCCGCATCGGGAAGGGGCTCGTTCTCCGGTATTTCTTCCGAATCCGTATCGGAAACGCCCATGGACTCCAGCATTGCGTCGAGATCGATCTCCGGCAGCTCCTCCGAATCCATTTCGGGAAGGGGCTCGCTCGCCGGCACTTCCTCCGAATCCATGTCGGGAAGGTACTCACTCTCCGGTATTTCTTCCAAATCCGCGTCGGAAACACCCATGGACTTCAGCATCGCATCAAGATCGATCTCCGGCAGTTCCTCCGGCTCAGCCGCTTTGCTCTCGCCGTCGCCCAGCATATTTTTCAGCAGATTATCCAAATAATCCTCTTGTGAAGGCATATTGATTCCTCAGCTTTCCTGATTTAACATTCTCTTACCGTTCCTCTGCTTACGGCTACATACATAGTTTATCACAGCTCTCCCAGCCAGGCAATCGCATTCTGGGAGATTCCGCACCCTTTTGTCGAGATTTCCTGCGGAAGCTGGTAAATTTTTTCATTTACACGACAAAAAAAGGCCTTTTGATTATAAGCGGCTACCTTCTCAAAGGGCCATCTGATGACGGAAGGATACTTCATGCCCACGCCCAGCTCCAGGACCAGGAGCTTGCGGTTCAGCGTCCCCTGCAGCCATTTCATATACTTCTGCCAGTCGTCCAGATAACCCTTCTCGTTGTAGTTCTCCGCCAAAATATTGTTGAGTACCATCTCGCAGCCGCAGCTGGGACATTTTCCCAGCAGGGGCCCCGCTTCCACGCTCTTTCCCTGATACAGTCCTTCAAAAAAATCATTCAGCTTTTCTCTGTCATCGTCCGATACCGCCACAGGCTCCGAACCGCAGTTCTTAACGCACTGTTTTTTGACCGTGCCGCCGCAGGGCGACACGACCCTGTCCTCCCTGCCCGCCGCCTGCACGACTGCGCTGTTCGTGGACACCGATACCACAAAATAATTTTTATTTTCCAGAATGTCCCTCAGTCTTTTGACGGCCCTGACCGCGCCGTCTTCTCCTTTTCGGGCGGCGCAATATGCATTCCACGCAGGTATCGCCCACCCATATGCCGCACGGCCAAGTGCTTCGCTTCCCTGCCTACAGACCTCGTCCTGCTGCAGAAGCTTCTCTGTGTCAAATTCTTCTCCAAGGCCCACCAGCACCATATCCGCCTGCCTGATCCGCTCTAAAATATCTCCGCTCTCCATTCGGCTCCCTTCCCTTGTCCTGTCCTTCCCTGAATCTTTCACACAAAAAAGCTGGGACAATGCCCAGCTTTCTTTGAAAATCCTATTGATCCAAATGTCTCTCCTCAACAAGCTGATCTATTATTTTCACCAGATTACCGATCTCCGGTTTGGAAAGCTGAGCGTCCGCTCCCAGCGCTTCTCCCTTTCTTCTCATTTCTTCATTTACCAGCGAGGAGAAGATCACTACCGGAATATTGGCTGTGACCTCGTCGGACTTTACCAGCTTCGTCAGTCTGTGTCCGTCCATTACCGGCATCTCGATATCTGTGATGATCACACGCACATGGTCGTTCAGCGTGCCGTCTTCCTTGCACTGTACAATTACATCATAAGCTTGCTGACCGTTCTCCGTATGGATCAGATTGTCATAACCGGCTTTCTTCAGGGAATCCACGATCAGCTTATTCAGCAGCGGGGAATCCTCAGCCAGCAGGATCGGCACATTGCTCCTGTTGCGGTGTCCCAGCGCATAGACCTCGGACATTTTAAGACCCGTCTCCGGATTGATATCGCTCACGATCTTCTCAAAGTCAAGTATGATGATCAGTTTGCCGTCCTTCTTGATGATACCTGTCGATATGCCCTCGTCGGTAGAGGAGATCGTAGCGTCCGGCTTAATGATGTCCCTCCAGGACACTCTGTGGATACCCAGCACATTCTCCACATGGAAGGCGATATCCAGCTTATTGAAATTGGTCACGATAAACAGGCCGTTCGGCTCCGATTCGCCGCGTCCGAGACAGTTCTTCAGGTCGATCGCGGTTATCATCGTATCGCGGGGCATGAAAATGCCTTCGATGCTGGGATGGGAATTGGGAACAGGCGTAACGGTCTGATACGGTATGATCTCTCTTATCTTCGCTACATTGATTCCGTAAGAATTGCCGGCCAATGTAAATTCCAGTATCTCCAGCTCGTTCGTTCCGTTTTCCAGTAAAATCTTAGTATCCATCTTTCCACCTCGCTGCTTTTATCAGGTATCAGAACCGATGATGCGGACCGAAAGGGTCTTCTTCACCATCTTTTGTAGACATTGTATCATACTTCCGCCAAAAATCAAACTGTTATCTTTATTTATTCCTAAAAATCTTTCTGCAGCTATAAATTCTCGTTCCGTATCGTCTCCACAATATTCCTTCGGTTGATCTTGCGCATGGAATACCGCATGACCCCGTACAGCAACAGTAGCACCACGGCGACCGATACTATGACAGCGGTAAACGGCGGCCGGTAGTTCGTGACGATCCCCTCGGAAAATATCATATGGAAAGCCACGGAAATGGCCAATCCTGCCGGAATCCCGATCAGCAGCGCTTTTCCTCCGTAGAACAGCCCTTCCAGACGGATCATGTGCCGGAATTGTTTCCCTGTCATACCCACGGCCTGCAGCATGGCGAACTCCGGCGCCCTCAGCTCCAGATTCGTGGTGACGGTATTGAAGATATTTGTAATGCCTATGAGCGCCACCACGGTGATAAAGCCGTACAAAAAGATAGAGATCATCAGATACATTGCATGTTCCGACCGATAGGCGTTCTCATAATTTTGTACCGTCATGCCGGTCAGGGAAGACCCTTCCTCCCTGATCGCCTGCTCCAGCCCTGCCGCATCGTCACATCTGACAGACACCTGTATATAGTCGTTTACCGCCGCAGCAAACGGACTGCTGTCCAGCCAGCTGTCGCTGACGATCAGCACCACATGCTTGAACTGATCCGCTGACAAGGACATGGGACGTACATCTGTCTGCGCGAACACCTCCAGCTCGGTCTGCAGATCTCCCGGCGCTGAGAGGCCTTCACTGTCCGAAATATTCGTTATCTCAATCACATCGCCTTTCTGAAACTGTGCTATCACTTCTCTGTCAACGTATGATTTTCCCCCTCTGACATCGGTACTTTCGTAGTCTGCCAGTACAATGGCCTTATCCCTGCTCTCTTTCGCATCTATGCCAAGGCTCTGACAGTAATCGGCATATCCCTTTTCGCCAAGGGAAACGATCGCAAGCGGATACCCCTGATATTCCCCTGACGAAAAATCGTCTGCATGGTCCCTGCGATACCGTTCCGCAAACGGCACCGAAGAAGAATCCGTCTGCACCTGATACACACTGCGCAGAATCTCCGCCTGCTGTATTCCCTCCAGCTGCGCAATCTTTTTTGCCTCCTCATAGCCGGTGTCGGCTGACTGATAGAGATTCACCCGAATCTGACAGCGGATATTGTCATAGTAAAGCTTCGAAGCCATACCAAGCAGCTGCACAAAGGTAGAAAGTCCGATGAACACCGCAACACAGGATACAATGGATATCACGGTAGTCCTGTATCTTCTTCTGGCGCGGCGCAGATTGCGATATGCGATCCGGCCGCCTATCCCGAATATTTTCCCGATGAACCGCGGACATTTGATTTCCTTTCGGCTGATCTTTACGCTGCTGTTGGCGCGGATCGCGCTTATGGGAGATATTTTTGCCGCCCGCCATGCCGACTGCATCGCCGACAGCAGAATCGTCACCGCAGACAATACCACGACCACAAGTATGGCCGGAACCGACACACTAAATATCAGCGGAATATCCGTAGCCGTCTCCATCAGGCCGCTGACCAGCCTCACCAGAATCACAGAGGCAAGAATCCCGCACAGTATGCCTGCCGGTATGCCCACGACCCCCAGAAATAACGCCTCATAGTATACCATTTTTCTCTGCTGTTTCGGAGTGGTTCCCACGGACGCCAGCCTTCCGTACAGCTTCATCTTTTCGGTCAGAGAGATGGCAAAGCTGTTTCGGATACAGAAAACACTTGTCAGAATGATAATGACCACTGCCAGGGCCGCCATGCCATAGAGCATCGTCATTGTACTGTCGGAGAGATCTATCTGCTCCCATCGAAGAACCCCCACATTTTCCTGCACGGCAGACGCCACCTGCGTGACCTGCGCATATTCCTCCTGTGTATATCCGTTCAATCCCACACTATACCTTTTTCGGAACAGCTCCTCGGAAATCCCCAGAAGTCCTGCCGTCACCCGATACGCATTTCTTAAGCCCTGTTTCGTATATGTGGCATAGACTTCATACTTTCCCGGGCCTGCATCCTCCGGATCCAAGCGGGTAAAAACGGAATACCCGGGCGCATATCTTCCCTCTACCGTATTGGTCCCCGGGCGTTCCACGATCCCCACAATGGTGTATGTCTTCTCGCAGTCCGTCTGCAGTACTTCCTCCTCATCACTGTACGGATCGCTCTGGTCCAGCACGTCACCGTCGGAGATTCTCTTTCCGATCTGCAGCGTCAAGGTATCTCCCACCTGCAGATCGACCATGCCGTTATAACAGATATGCCTGCCGATGACCAGTTCGTCGTCTTTCTCCGGCATTCTTCCCTCCGAAAGCTTCAGCGACATGGAACGGATACACTCCTCGTCCACGGCGCGAATATACAGATACGGTTTGTCCGGATTGGCACTGCCCTCCAGGGCCGCATATCCCACCTCGTAAGCCAATCCGACCTTTTGAATATTCCCGTTGTTCAAAAAGTATTTGAGATTCTCTTTATCCACACCGAAAAAGCAATAGTGATGATTGCCGTTTTCCTGTATGGTAAACTGAACCATACTTTCCCTGAGGCTCTCCGCCAGACACGCCACTCCCGTGATCAGCGCCGCGGACAATATCACGCCCAAGATCGTCATTGCCGTTCTCTTGCGGTTCTCCTTCAGAGAGCACATGCAGCACTTTTTCAAAACATTCATTGCTCCACCGCTCCCTTCCCGCTTTCCACGACGCCGTCTTCTATGGTCAGCACTCTGTCTGCCTGTCTGGCCAGCTCCAGATTGTGCGTGATCATAATGACCGTCTGCTTGTATTTCCGGTTGGACAGCTTCAGAAGCTCCATGATCTCATTGCCGGATCGGGTATCCAGATTTCCGGTGGGTTCGTCCGCCAGAAGAATGGCCGGTCTGGTGATCAGCGCCCTGCCGATAGCCACTCTCTGCTGCTGACCGCCGGAGAGCTGATTGGGAAGGTGGCGCATATGTCCGGCAAGCCCCAATGTCTCCGCAAGCTCCCGCACCGCCTCCCGATCCACCTCCCGTCCGTCCAGCTCCAGAGGCAGTGTGATGTTCTCCTCCACGTCCAACACGGGAATCAGGTTATAAAACTGGTAGATCAGCCCCACCTGCCTTCTGCGAAAGATTGCAAGCTGGTCGTCTTTCAGCTTATAAATGTCCTTGTCCTCAATGAGCACTCTTCCTGAGGTAGGCCGATCCACGCCGCCCAGCATGTGCATCAGAGTTGATTTTCCGCTGCCGGAGCTGCCGACAACGGCGACGAATTCTCCCTGTGCCACGGAGAGATTTGCGTCCCGCACCGCAACGATCTGATTGTCCGCCTCCCCATATTTCTTGTACAAATGTTCCGTTCTTAAAATTTCCATTTCACCCTCCGTATGAAAGCAGTATTTTTCTTACATCGGTCAGTGTAACGGATGAAAATGACATTTCGGTGACATTATCCGAATTTTTTTCATGAAAGCGGAATCTTTAAAAATTTTATGACAAAGGTGGTTCCCTTTTCCCGCTCCGATTCGACGGTGATATAACCGCCCTGACGGACAATGATCTCTTTTGCCAGGGCGAGACCGATGCCGACGCTGTCCGCTCTGGCAGGACCGCTCCGATAAAAACGCTCAAACAGATGCTTTTGTTCCTCGGGCGGTATCTCGTCTCCGCTATTATGCACGGTGAGCAGCGTATACAGATCATTTTCTTCCGCCGCAAGCCGTACCGTACTTTCTGCGGGACTGTGCTCTATCGCATTTTTCACTATATTTAAGAGCGCCTCCGAAAGCCATTTCCTGTCGCCGGAAAGGCCGACGGTCTCCGGAATATCCGCACGAAGCGTCACCTGATGCCATTCCGCATTCAGCTCCAGCTTCGCGCAGACCTCCTGCGCCAATTCTCCGGCCTTCAGCGGCTCCTTTTCCAGACATATCACCCCTGCGTCCAGCTTTGACAGCTTCAGAAGCGTGGATACCAGCCATGTGATGCCCGAGAGCTGTTTGCTGATCTCCGCGACAAATCTGCGTCTTGTGATTTGATCCATATTTTCATTTTCTGACAGATTATCCACCAGCACCGTTACGGAAGCCAAGGGGGTCTTGATCTGATGGGAAATATCCGCCACAGAATCCGCAAGCGCCCTTCTGTTTTTCATTGCCTGCCGGGCCTGCTCCCGAAACAGAACCGTCAGCTTGTACAGCTCGTTCTTCAGACCGCTGAGTTCATCGTCAGCGTTATTTTGTATGTCCAGCTCATAATTTCCCCTGCTTAATTCCTCCATATATCTGCAAAGCGTCGAAATGCGCTTCCTGCGGCCGGAAAGATAACAGAAAAATACGGCGGACAGTGCGATCAAAAGAATGGACAGAAGCAGATTCAGGTACAGCTGCAGAGCGTTCATGCTGCTCTCCCTTCCCGCAAACGTAACGGGGGAGTCTCCCGAAAATATTCCGTATCGGGCCAGTATTTTTTCACCGTCCTCCACCGGCCCTTTCCCGTTCAAAACACGGATCAGGTCCTCCTCCGAAGCTTCGGGATAGGTCTCCATAACACCGCCTATCAGAGCTGCCGCCGCCTGATTATATTCCCGACGCACGGCCGCACGATATCCGGCAATGACAAGATTGCACATCGTCAATAGGATCACCCCATACGACACCATTATGACCGCAAGTCTTTTTGTCTCTTTGTTCCAATACAGTTTCATTTTTCCTCCACGCTATTTCTCAATGCGATAGCCTATCCCGCGCACCGTCTTTATGATCGCTGCGTCCTCATCTCCCAGCTTTTCCCTGATGCGTTTGATGGTCACGGAAAGAGTGTTGTCATTCACAAAATTGTTGGAAATATCCCATATCCCTGCCAATATCTCCTCTCGGGTAAAAAGCCTTCCCGGGTGTGTGAGCATGGCGGACAGTATCTTATACTCCAACTTGGTAAGACTGATCTCCTTCTCCGCGCGAAAAACCTTTCCCGTCTCCGGATTCAATGTGATATCCCGACATCTAAGAAGTGTGCTGCCCTCTCCGTTCCTGCGCAGTACGCTCTTAATTCTCGAGATCAGCTCCCGATTGCGGAAGGGCTTAATAATATAATCATCTGCTCCCAGATCCAGCCCCTGCACCACGTCTTCTTCTCCCTCCTTTGCCGTCAGGAAAATAACGGGAATGTCGTTCTTCCTTTTCACAAGACGGCAAAAGTCAAAACCGCTCCCGTCGGGCAGCATAATATCCAGCAAAATCAGATCCGGCGGTTCCTTTTGCGTCATTTCTTCCGCTTCCCGCAGGCTTCTCGCGGTCCGCACCTGATACCCCTCCTGCCTAAGCAGATACTCCAGTCCCAGAATAATGGCCTCATTGTCTTCTACCAGCAATATCTTCATCCTTACACCCCATGTGCGCTTTGGCACGCATACCGCTCAAAACATCGTAAGCTCTGCGGAAATAAAAAAAGAGTAGGCATACTACTCTTTTTAAATAACTGTACCCTCAGGACCGAACATTGAACCTTCCTCTGGCCTCCTTCTCTTGGTCAAGCGCTCGACCGATTAGTAAATGTCAGCTGAGCACATTGCTGTGCTTACACCTCATTCCTATCTACCTCGTCGTCTGCAAGGGGTCTTATGAGGGTGCACGCACCCTCATCGGATATCTCATCTTGAGGGGGGCTTCACGCTTAGATGCCTTCAGCGTTTATCCCTGCCGGACTTGGCTACCCTGCTGTAGGCCCGATGCCTAACAGGTGCACCAGCGGTCCGTCCATCCCGGTCCTCTCGTACTAAGGACAGCTCCTCTCAAATATCCTCCGCCTGCGCCGGATAGGGACCGAACTGTCTCACGACGTTCTGAACCCAGCTCGCGTACCGCTTTAATGGGCGAACAGCCCAACCCTTGGGACCTGCTGCAGCCCCAGGATGCGATGAGCCGACATCGAGGTGCCAAACCACTCCGTCGATGTGAACTCTTGGGAGTGATAAGCCTGTTATCCCCAGGGTAGCTTTTATCCGTTGAGCGATGGCAATCCCACTTTATACCACCGGATCACTAAGTCCTACTTTCGTACCTGTTCCACCCGTCGGTGTCACAGTCAAGCCCACTTCTGCCTTTGCGCTCTGCGAATGGTTCCCGACCATTCTGAGTGGACCTTTGAGCGCCTCCGATACCCTTTCGGAGGCGA
>CANQJL010000043.1 GCA_947624245.1 uncultured Acetatifactor sp.
ATCCTGGCTCATTTATCTGAGATATGAATTGAAAAATTCCTTGAAAAAAAGGAAAAAAGACTTGACTGAATAGGGAGTAATATGGTAATATAATATAAATCGAACATATAGTAGTTATTAATCGTTCAGATCAAATGGTCGATTAATATCTGTATGTATCTAAAAAATTATACAAGGAGAGAAAAGGTATGAGAAAACAAAATGTTTCAATCGCACTCGTTATTTGTATTTGTCTGTTTATGTTTAATTCGACAAATGTTAATGCCAAAGAGTTGAATAATTCTTTGCTGGCAGTTCAACAATTTGTGTTGGAGGCGCCTAAAGACTTTCCAACAACGTCATCTTGGATTCACAATTCAATTATTAGTACAATTCCGCTATATGACGCTAATGATACTATAAGCGCTTATTGTGTAGACTTTTTTAATGAGGATACAAAACAAGAAGCATATATGATTGTAAATATTGCATCTGGTGAACCACAGATTCTTGAATTCCATCCAAATGGGAGATCACCATATTCAGATTGTGAGCAGGAAGAATATTACTATGATGGTTTTGAAAATTATTACGTAAAGGGAAATGGCAATCAATTGCGAAATTTATTGACAAATGATTTGATTTCCAAAGATATGGTTTCCTGGGGCGAATCAGCCGATACATTCTATGTATCTCGCAGCGCCACCGATGGATATAATAATATTTCAGGTGTACCGGACTTGCGATGGCGAAAAGGCTGTACGCCTACAAGTCTTGCAATGTCATTAAAATATCGGTTTGGCAACTCTGTTGATAGTGAAAATACTTTGATTGATCGTTTAGCAAGCGAATGTAAAACTGATAAAGATGGATATACTATGGATAGTTATGTAGAACTAGGTGTTTTGAATTATTTGTCATCCAAGAATATTACACCAAGTTTTTGCAGAGCATATTCAGTATTGGCTGTATCTAACATACCTATTTATGGTGCGGCAAGCAATCCATTGTCAGCATACCAAAGTTATATCAACTCAAATGTTCCTGTAATAATTCTTATGACTGGTGCAAAAGGAACGTCTACAGCATATCCTAATGGGTTTGGAACCCATACTGTATGTGGTACGGGATACTATGTGGGTTCATCAGGACAATTTGTTATTGTGCATACTACCCAATGTGAAGGAGATGTATATGTTGCTTACTCAGAGACTGCACTAGGAAGATTTGCATGGTTTATTGTTTACTGACGGCCACAATGATGAATATTGACGAGGTTCTATGAGTGGGAGGGTAAAATGAAGAAACGTTTAAAAACTGTTTTAATACTGATGTGTACGGCGTTGGCATCTCTATGTTTTACGGCCTGCGCCGGTCAGGTGAACAGGGAGAATGCGGCGGCCGATACTTTGAGCGCCACACCTTCGCCCTCCCCTCAAGATGAGCCTTTAGAGGAAAGTAATGAGACTTCGGAGGAGGAAAAAGCGGAAACCGCGTATGAAAGGCGGGAAATAGATCCGCAGCAGCTGCAGGGATATTATGATTTTGTTTCAGAAACATATCACTATATGCTGGCCGAATCCGAGAACCAAAATATCAGCTATGCCCCGATGGGGTTTTACATGTCATTATCCGTCTTGAGTGAAATGACAGAGGGGGAAGCCGGAAAAGAATTGCAGAATGCACTTGGGTACGATGATTTGAACCGACATGCAGAAGGGGTGCAAACGCTGGTGAATTCCTTAGAGGAAGTGCAAGGAGAATGGCTGAAAAGCGGTGATTTCGGAAGGCTGAATTTGGACACTTCTTTTTGGGTTCAGGATACGATGCATTATCAGGAATCCGTAATGAATACGATTCAAAAGGAATACAGCCTGGAAGTGTTTGAAGGAGATTTCCAAAATCCGGAGTTTAGGAAGCAAATGACAGACTGGGTGTATGAGAAGACCAATCATGCCCTGCAGCCGCAATTTGAAGATCTGATGGGAACACCGGAGGATAATGCCTTCGGCATCGTAAGCACGCTTGATTTTTTCGGAGCGTGGATGTCGGAACCGTTTAAGGAGGAGGACACAAAAGAAGGAATCTTTTATTGTAATGACGGCACGCAGGTGGAATGTGAATTTATGAATTTTGAAACACCGTACCATGCCTGCCTGATGGGAGACGACTATATCTCCACGGAATTCAGCTTTATCACGGGAGAAAGCATGATTTTTATTCTTCCGAATGAAACGCAGGATATTCAAGATTTTTGGCAGGGAGATCGTTTGTCGGATATTCTTTCCGCTTGGGGGAACGGTGATTACAGTGCGGCAAAAATGAAGTTCAGTGTTCCGAAGTTTCAATGCTCCAGCATAATCGATCTGAGGAGGATTGCAGAAAAAATGCAGGTGACTCAGGTGTTCAATCCGTCTTCCGATGCGTTCGCTTCCTTTTCCGATGCTCCGTTGTATCTGACGGGCATAAAGCAGGAGACGAGTATATCAATTGACGAAAAGGGCTGCAGCGCGGCAGCTTATACCGCTGTCCATGCACAGGGTTCCCCGGGAGGAGCTGAGGAAGAAGTAGAGATCTGTTTGAACCGTCCTTTTTACTACATAATATATAAGGATGACATTCCGTTTTTGATCGGCATCGTGAATAATCCCGTACAGTAAAGAGAAATCACCACCACCGTTTAATCGGCGGTGGTGATTTTTTGCCCTTTTACCCTGCCCCCGAATGAAATTCTTCGAGCGGGAATCGGTCTCTGGTTCTGGTGTGCAGATTTCCTGCTGAACGCATTATACCATACCGGTCCGGAAAAGGAAAGTATGGAATCTCGGTTACAAAACGGGAAAGTCGGTTACAAAGCGGGAATCTCGTTTACAAAACAGGAATCTCATTTACAAAACGGGACTTTTGGGTTACAAACGGGACTCTCAGCTTGCTATTCACTGAAATTCTTAAGAAAAACTTGCGATTCAATAAACATTTTTTGAAAAACAATAAAAACGTGTTGACGTGCAATATCGGAAATGATATAGTATCTAAAAATGAGGTAAATAACAATCATTTGTACTACGGATAGATTTGAGGCAAAGAGGCATTATCACGGGAAACAGTCAAGGCGGCAGAAAAGGAGGAACGGACTGTGAAACGGAATAAAAAGATTTTTTTATTGGCGGCGATCGTCATCATCATTATCATTATCATCATTGGGGCAGCCGTATGCTGTAAATTTATTTTTCTGACAGACAGGGATACCACGGAACCGGAGAAGGTGGTACTGTTCATAGGCGGCGAGCCGGACTTCGAGTGCAGGGAGGTCGTGCTGGAAGACTGCCGAGAGGAATGTGTTGATTATAACCCAGAGAAAGGGTCTCTGCTGTTCGTGAACGGCGAGAATCAAATCGTAGAAAGGGATATTTCAGGAGAAGAACATGTAATCGACATAGAGGCTATGGATCTGACGGAGACGGTGTCCAATGTACAGTATGGCCCTGATGATACAAGCATCTGTTTTGTATATGAAAATAAAATTTATCAGTATTCTTTAGAAGACAGGGAGATCCTCTATGAGACGGACGGAATGGGCAGCTACTGGCGAAGGACGTATATGTGGGAAAATGATGAATGCGGCTACAAACTGATAGAAAACGAAAGAGGCAATTGTGAACTGTATCGCATGGATAAGAGGGAGGAAGCAGGGCAAAGGGTATGCGAAGGCTGGATAGAGTCGATCGGTCAGGTGCAGGGGAATAAGATATATGCATTGGACATATATGTCGGGTCCCCTAATTCTGAATTTCTGAACATGCGCAGCCGGATTGTTGCGGTGGATATCTCCGACGGCACGAAAGAAACCATACGGGAGCTTGGGAGCTGGGAGGAGGAAACTGCTTTATTTATATGTGACGGAGAGGATATGTACTATTTTCAGGAAAAAGGGAAGAAGGGGTGTCTGTACAGAATAGATCTGAAGACCGGCAGGAGAAAGAAGGTATATTCCACCCGAAATAAAGTGATTGGGATTGAATTCGGAGGGTGAAGCAGATGAAAAAGAAAAAGATAAAGAAGGTATTGATTGCCCTGCTTGTTGGCATGGCATTGTGCGTGGTCGTGCTGAACATCATAAGAGTGAGCGGATTGCTCGCCGGTCTCAGGGATATGTATTTCATAGAATATACGGAAAAGGAATCAGTCATCTATCGGTATGATGTACTCAGAGGAAGGAAGGCTGTTGTGCTGAAACTGGAAGGCTCCTATTATGGTTGTCGGCTCAACAGAAGTGAAAACTGTATCATTGGAGTTTTTCATTCAGATCCTCCATTTTATCAATATGATGAAGAAAGCTGTGTCTGGCTGCGCTGCAACCTGTCAGACGGCACCACGACAGAGATAGAGGCATCAGAAGTAGAAAAAATAGATGGGCGGGCATATGAAATCGAGGACAGATTGAGGAAGCGTGTACCGGCAGAGATTATAAGAAACTCAAGTGGTCGATTCTATTGGTCAATGGATGAAGAGACGGGAGTATTTGCGACTTATGATGCGGGAGAAATATGGCTTTATCATACGGATACAGGGACAAGCGAGTGTATCTTAGAGGCGCGACCGCATCATTCGTTTACCGGTAACAATGGTTTCGGATTTTTTGGAATAGATGCCAGCGGCAGGTATGTTTTTTATCAGGATAACCTTGTCTTATTGTTTGGCGATATTAAGAGTTATTATATTTATGATACAAAGACAGGGCTACGGACGCCGATAATAGGCGTCCGTTATGAACAAGGGAACAATAGAATCGAATATGTCAGGGAAATAACTGACAGTGAAATAGCCGCAATAAAAAGCAGTCAGGTGGATACGGACGGGAGGGAAGAATATATAGATGATGAAAAATAGATCACTATGCGGAACTGCAGGAAGGAGAGACGTAAATGCGTAAGAAAATAATCAAAAGAGCCGCTCTCATAATCGGCGGTATCGCTGCCTTTGCGTTCTATCTGGTGCTGGCAGTGTGCGTAATCTGGGTTCAATCTTTCTTGGTCATTGTCATTTTTGAACCTGGAGCAGGTAAATTAAATAATGTCAAGAAGGTCACTAAGGTGGTGACAGAAAATCAGGAGACGCTGCAGGACATCGTCTCCTGGGTACTGGCTCCGGAACAGGAATTTGGCGTTGTAATAAATTGTAGGGAAAAGAAATTTAGTGACTTGGGATATGGGGAAGAGACAGAGAGCATGACGGAAGAGTTATTTCCTCTGGAGGAGATTTACCGCTTGGCCGAGGAAATGTATGTACAATATATATATGTCTATAAAACGCAGGATCTTCGTCTTGTCATCTTTCAGACTTATGCAGATGGACTGTCGATTGGCGGCGGAAGGAGGGGCTTTTATTATATTGAGCCGGAAATGACGGAAGATATCTTTGGTTCCTTTGACATCGACTATTTTTACTATCATAATCAAGTTCAAGAGAACCCTGAGATCATGGATCATTGGTATTACTATCGTGTGTACTACGGATAGATTTGAGGCAAAGAGAAATTATCACGGGAAACAGTCAAGGCGGCAGAAAAGGAGGAACGGACTGTGAAACGGAATAAAAAGATTTTTTTAATGGCGGCGGTCGTCATCGTTATCATCATTGGGGCAGCCGTATGCTGCAAATTTATTTTTCTGACAGACAGGGATACCACGGCACCGGAGAAGGTGGTACTGTTCATAGGCGGCGAGCCGGACTTCGAGTGCAGGGAGGTCGTGCTGGAAGACTGCCGAGAGGAATGTGTTGATTATAACCCAGAGAAAGGGTCTCTGCTGTTCGTGAACGGCGAGAATCAAATCGTAGAAAGGGATATTTCAGGAGAAGAGCATGTAATCGACATAGAGGCTATGGATCTGACGGAGCCGGTGTCCAATGTGCAGTATGGCCCTGATGATACAAGCATCTGTTTTGTATATGAAAATAAAATATATCAGTATTCTTTTAAAGACCAAGAGATCCTCTATGAGACGGACGGAATGGGCAGCTACTGGCTAAGGACATATATGTGGGAAAATGATGAATGCGGCTACAAACTGATGCCCAACGAAAGGGGCATGAGTGAGCTGTATCGCATGGATAAGAGGGAGGAAGCAGGGCAAAAGGTATGCGAGGGCTGGATACATTCGATCGGTCAGGTGCAGGGGAATAAGATATATGCATTGGAAAGATATGTCGGGCTCTATTATTCTTTCGGGGCGGAAATACACAGCCGGATCGTTGCGGTGGATGTCTCCGACGGCACGAAAGAAACCATACAGGGGCTTGGGAGGAGCTGGGATGGAACTGCTTTATTTATATGTGACGGAGAGGACATGTACTATTTTCAGGAAAAAGGGAAGAAGGGGTGTCTGTACAGAATAGATCTGAAGACCGGCAGGAGAAAAAAGGTATATTCCACCAGAAATGAAGTGATTGGGATTGAATGTATGTAGTTCAAGAGAACCCTGAGATCATGGAGCATTGGTATTACTATCGTGTGCACGACTGATAGATTTCCGGCAAAAGAGCAACGCTGTTGCTTTTACATCGGCAGAGCTTTTGATTGTTTTTAGAAAATAACAAAATCAAGGAGAATGATTTTTATGAACACCTTTAAAATCGGTAATACGGAATTCGGAATAGGAGATATTCGGCTTTCCGTTGCAGATAATTTACTGAATCTTGAGATTACCGGAGATGAGGCCATTTTTGATGAACTGATGGAACAGGAGGATTGTGAGTGGGATTGGGCCATGGAGCCTCCGTGGCTGTATTTTCATGATGTGCCTTACACCGGCGGCAGACTTGTGATAGACAAAGATTTTATCGGAGAAAATGAGATAGCACTTTACATGATGGAACATTATGATTTTATAGGAGAGCTAAATGCTTCGGACGGCAGGATTGAAATCCGTGGAGAGGTTGAGATGGACGGGGAAGTATTTCCGCTGGAGATCAATGCTGAGATTATCGTTTCAAAAAATACTTGACACATTTTTTGTTCGGGAGTAATATAATGTAAAATCAAATTGCACACTGTAAACCGTAGATGTGGAGATAAAAACAGTGCATGCCCTTACAGAGAGACCGAATTGCTGAGAAAGGTCAGAACGCAGGCTGTTAAATGGACCACGGAGGGCGCGAGGAACGGACGATATCCATGAGGAGGCTCCAAGTATTTCGCGACGTATGGCACACGTAAGCTGCCGGGAATATGTTAGTATTCCGTGAGAGCGCTCACAGGAGCGAAGCAAGGTGGCACCGCGGGAAGAAGATGACCCGTCCTTGACAGAAAGAAGACAGTTTCTGTTGAAGGGCGGTTTTTTCATGCTCCGCCGTTTGACAGGATCGGAAAGGAGAGAACATGAAACTCAGGCCTACTTTGGAGGAATGTGTCGCACTGGCGGCCGAGGGAAGCTACGGTGTGATTCCTGTGAGCACGGAGATTCTTTCGGACACCACAACGCCCATCGAGGTGCTGCGCATCTTAAAAAAGGTCAGCAGCCACGTCTATCTGTTGGAGAGCGCGGAGGCCGACAAGCGATGGGGCAGGTACTCTTTTCTGGGATATGATCCGCTGCTGGAGATAACCTGCTACAACGGAAATGTGCGCATTAAGAATCCGCTGACCACACAGACGACTACAGAGGATATCCGAAGCTGCATCAGAAATATCATTGAGGAGAACAGGAGCCCTAAGATTGATGGTCTGCCGTCCTTTACGGGAGGGCTTGTGGGGTATTTCTCCTACGATTACATTAAGTACAGCGAGCCTACGTTAAAATTGGACGCCGAAGACGAGGAGGGTTTTCAGGATGTGAACCTGATGCTCTTCCACAAGGTCATCGCCTTTGACAACTACAGGCAAAAGATCGTGCTGATCACAAATATCAAGACCGACGATCTGGAGGCAAACTACAACAAGGCGGTGCTGGAGCTGGAGAGCATGAGACAGCTGATCGGCAAGGGAGAGAAGGCGGAGCATGTGCCGCTTAAACTGAAATCGGATTTCAAGCCACTCTTTGACGAGGCGTCATACTGCCGTATGGTGGAGAAGGGAAAGCATTACATTAAGGAGGGCGATATTTTTCAGGTCGTGCTGTCGAACAGGCTGGAGGCCGAGATGGAGGGAAGCCTTCTGGACGCTTACAGGGTGCTTCGGACCACCAATCCCTCGCCCTATATGTTCTACTTTTCCGGCACGGACGGCGAAATCGCAGGGGCGAGTCCAGAGACGCTGGTGAAGCTGGAGAAGGATAAACTCTACACCTTTCCGCTGGCGGGAACAAGGCCCCGAGGCAAGACGCCGGAGGAGGACGAACGGCTGGAGAGAGAGCTCCTTGCAGATGAAAAGGAACGGGCCGAGCACAATATGTTGGTGGACCTTGGGCGTAACGATATCGGAAAGATCAGCAGGGTGGGTACGGTGAAGGTGGAGAAATATATGTCCATCGAGCGCTATTCCCATGTGATGCACATCGGGTCCACAGTGGCAGGCGTCCTGAGAGAGGACAAAGATGCGTTGGACGCGGTGGACGCCATACTGCCGGCGGGAACCCTTTCCGGAGCGCCGAAGCTTCGGGCCTGCGAGATCATCAACGAGCTGGAGAACAATAAACGGGGCATCTACGGCGGTGCCATCGGCTATGTGTCCTTTACGGGAAATCTGGACACCTGCATCGCCATAAGGCTTGCGTTCTCCAAGAACGGCAAGATATTCATTCGCTCCGGCGCAGGCATCGTGGCGGACAGCGTTCCCGAGAAAGAGTACAGGGAGTGTATTCAGAAAGCCGCCGCCGTAAAGAATGCGGTGGAAGCGGCGCAGGAGGGACTGTGATATGATACTTTTGATAGATAACTACGACAGTTTTTCTTACAATGTCTACCAGCTGACGGCTTCCGTCGATCCGAATGTGAAGGTGATCCGAAATGACGAGCTTACCGTAAAGGAGATCGAGGCGCTGCACCCCAGCCACATTATCCTTTCCCCGGGGCCGGGCAGGCCCGCTGACGCCGGTATCTGTGAGGACGTGATCAGGGCGTTTGCCGGAAAGGTTCCGATCCTGGGCATCTGTCTGGGACATCAGGCCGTCTGCGAGGTGTTCGGCGCCACGGTGACTTACGCCAAGGAGCTGATGCACGGCAAGCAGTCCAAGGCGTTCCTGGATGTGGAGAGCGTGCTCTTTCGGGGAATGCCGGAGGAGATCACCGTTGCCAGATACCATTCTCTGGCGGCCGCGCCGGATACCGTGCCGGATGTCCTGCGGGTAACGGCAAGGACGGGGGACGGCGAGGTCATGGCGGTGGAACACAGGAAATTTCCCGTCTACGGTGTACAGTTCCACCCCGAATCCGTGCTGACGCCGGACGGTATGCAGATCATGGAAAATTTTGTGAAGTATGCAGGGCGTCCTGCAGGAACGAAGAAGGGCGATATTTCAAAAATAAATGCGGCTCCTGAAAAAGCCGCAGAGAAAGGAAGCAGAAAAATGATAGGAGAAGCAATTCAGAAACTGGCAAAGAAAGAGGATATCGGCTATGAGACGGCAAAGCAGGTGATGGACGAGATCATGAGCGGAACGGCCACAGACGTGCAGAAGAGCGCTTACCTGACGGCGCTCAGCATGAAAGGGGAGACCGTGGAGGAGATCACCGGTTCCGCAGAGGAAATGCGCAGACATGCGCTTGCCGTGAATCCCGACAGGGAGGTGCTGGAGATCGTGGGAACCGGAGGGGACGGATCGAACTCCTTCAATATTTCCACCACGGCGGCGCTGATCATCTCGGCCGCCGGCGTGCCTGTGGCAAAGCACGGAAACCGTGCGGCAAGCTCTAAGTCGGGAGCGGCGGATTGTCTGGAGGCGCTGGGCGTGAACATCGTGCTGGAGCCGGAGCAGGCCGAGCGTCTGATTCGTGAGGCGGGCATCTGCTTCTTTTTCGCACAGAAGTATCATGCGGCCATGAAATATGTGGGCCCGATCCGCAAGGAACTGGGAATCCGCACGGTATTTAATATCTTAGGCCCCCTGACCAATCCGGCCAAGCCTTCCATGCAGGTCATGGGCGTATACGATGAAAGCCTTTTGGAGAGCATGGCTCATGTGCTGAGCAATCTCGGCGTGAAAAAGGGCATGGTGGTGTACGGTCAGGAGAGACTGGACGAGATTTCCATCTGCGGTCCCACCAGCGTCTGCGCTTTTCACAACGGTCAGTTCAAAAGCTACACGATAACGCCAGAGGAAGTAGGGCTTAAGAGCTATTCCAAGGGAGAGCTGCTGGGCGGAACGCCTCAGGAAAATGCGGAGATTACCCGAAATATCCTCACCGGCAAGGAGAGGGGCGCAAAGCGGGACGCAGCAGTGATCAATGCGGCGGCGGCGCTCTTTGTGGCGGGAAAGGCTTCCGGCATGAAAGAAGCGGTTCAGCTGGCCCAGGAGACCATCGACAGCGGCAAGGCAATGGAGAAGCTGGAGGAGTTCGTAAGACTTTCCAATCAGTGATGACGCTGCATTTTCGGTCATATTAAATTTTCAAATATTAATTTATTAATCTTATTTATCAATCGGTATGCGTGTTAAAGCATACCAGGGGTATCATTATGATTTTAGAGGAGATTGCCGCAAAGACCAAAGAGAGGATCGAGGCAAAAAAGAGAGAGGTGCCGCTTGAGGAGCTGCGTGCCGCGGCCAAAGACAGAAAGGCCGACACGGGCCTTCCCTTTGAGAAGGCTCTGGCGAAGCCCGGTATGAGCTTTATCTGCGAGGTAAAGAAGGCCTCGCCGTCCAAGGGCGTCATCGCGGAGGAGTTTCCCTATGTGGATATCGGCAGAGAGTATGAGCGCGCAGGGGCGGACGCCATGTCCGTCCTGACGGAGCCCTTCTATTTTCAGGGGAGGGACGATTATCTGACGGCGATCCGCAGGGAGGTGTCTATTCCGCTCCTTCGCAAGGATTTCACCGTAGACGAATATATGCTCTATGAGGCGAAAATCATCGGTGCGGACGCGGTGCTGCTCATCTGTGCGATCCTCAGTCAGACCCAGCTTGAGGAATATGCGGGCATTGCCGGAGAGTTAGGCCTTTCCGCTCTGGTGGAAGCCCATGACGAGAAAGAGGTACAGATGGCGCTTCGGGCGGGCGCAAGGATCATCGGCGTCAATAACCGGAATCTGAAGGATTTCACCGTGGATATTTCCAACTCTCTGCGGCTTCGCAGGCTGGTGCCGGAAAATGTGCTCTTCGTGTCGGAGAGCGGCATGAAGACCAGAGCCGATATCGCGCGGCTGGAGGAGAACGGCACCGATGCGGTGCTGATCGGCGAGACCTTCATGCGAAGCGGCGACAAGGCAGAGATGCTGAGGACGCTGCGGGGAATGTAGGACGAGAGGCAACAGACGCCAAGAACGCTGCGGGAATGTAGGACGAGAGGCAACAGACGCTGCAGGGAGTAGAAGTCGAAAAAGGCATACAGAGGGTAGGAAGATGACGAAGACAAAAATCAAGCTCTGCGGAATGTTCAGACCGGAGGATATTGTTTACGCTAATGAGGTGCGGCCGGACTATGTGGGATTTGTGCTGGCCGAGGGATTTCGGAGGCGGATATCAAAGGAGCAGGCCGCGCAGTTCAGAAGGGCGCTGGATCCCTCCATTCCGGCGGTGGGTGTTTTCGTGAATGATCCCGTCGAGAAGGTCATCTCTTTTCTGCAGGAGGAAATTATTCAGATGGCCCAGCTGCACGGGGACGAGACGGAGGAAGAGATTCAGTATATCAAGGCCGTCACAGGGCGTCCCGTGGTGAAGGCGGTAAAGGCGGCCGGACGTGCAGATGTGGAGGCTTGGCTGGATTCCGCCGCAGACTATCTTCTGTTCGACAGCGGCACGGGGTCGGGAGTGGCCTTTGACTGGAGCCTGCTTCGGGAGATCGACAGGGATTTCTTCCTGGCAGGCGGACTGAACGCGGAGAATCTGAAAACGGCGGTGGAGACGGTCAGGCCCTTTGCAGTGGACTTAAGCTCCGGCGTGGAGACAGACGGCGTGAAGGATCCGGAGAAAATGCGGAAGGTGGTCCGGCTTGTCAGAGGTCTTTGATTTATAGGACTTCCTTACAACGGTAATCAATGAAATAAGAAAAGAGGATATCAAAATGAGTAAAGGACGCTACGGAATCCACGGCGGTCAGTACATTTCGGAGACGCTGATGAATGAGCTGATCCGTCTGGAGGAATGTTATGAGCACTATAAGAACGATCCGGAATTTCAGAAGGAATTGGATACTCTGAACCGAGAGTACGCGGGAAGGCCGTCCCTTTTGTACTATGCGGAGAAGATGACAAAGGATCTGGGCGGCGCCAAGATATATTTAAAGCGCGAGGACTTAAATCACACAGGCTCTCACAAGATCAACAATGTCCTGGGTCAGGCGCTGCTTGCGAAGAAGATGGGAAAGACCCGCATCATTGCGGAGACCGGCGCGGGACAGCACGGCGTCGCAACGGCGACGGCGGCGGCGCTTCTCGGAATGGAGTGCGAGATCTATATGGGAAAAGAGGACACGGTGCGTCAGGCGCTGAATGTGTACCGCATGGAGCTGCTGGGCGCAAAGGTGCACCCTGTCACCTCGGGCACCCAGACCTTGAAGGACGCTGTCAACGAATGTATGAGAGAATGGACCAATCGGGTCAACGACACCCTGTATGTGTTGGGCTCTGTCATGGGGCCGCACCCGTTCCCCATGATCGTCCGCGATTTTCAGAGCGTGATCAGCCGCGAGGCAAAGGCGCAGATTCTGGAAAAGGAGGGAAAGCTTCCGGCGGCCGTGGTGGCCTGCGTAGGCGGCGGAAGCAATTCCATGGGAGCCTTCTATAATTTTATCGAGGATAAGGAAGTGGAGCTCATCGGCTGCGAGGCGGCAGGAAAGGGCGTGGACACGGCGCTCACCGCGGCCACCATTGCAACGGGAAGCCTGGGCATTTTCCACGGTATGAAATCCTATTTCTGTCAGGACGAGTACGGACAGATTGCGCCGGTCTATTCCATTTCGGCCGGTCTCGACTATCCCGGCATCGGGCCGGAGCACGCATACCTGCACGACATCGGCAGGGCTCAGTATGTGCCGATCACAGATGATGAGGCGGTAGACGCCTTTGAGTACATTGCCCGAACGGAAGGTATCATCTGCGCGGTGGAGAGCGCTCACGCCGTGGCGCATGTGAGAAAGATTGCAAAGAATTACCGCCCCGACCAGAGCATCATCGTCTGTCTTTCCGGCCGCGGTGACAAGGACGTAGCGGCGATTGCAAGATACAGGGGGGTGGATATCCATGAATAACGAAGGAATCTTGAAGAATAAACTGGGAAAGGTCTTTGACACGCCCAACAGGAAGGCGTTTATCGGGTTCTTGACGGCGGGGGATCCCACGGCGGACTGCACGGTGGAATGTATCCTGGAGATGGAGCGGGCCGGCGCGGATCTGATCGAGATCGGGATTCCGTTCTCCGACCCTACGGCGGAGGGCGTGGTGATTCAGGACGCCAACATTCGGGCGCTGAAGGGCGGTATGACCACGGACGGCGCATTTGACATTGTGCGCAGGGTCAGGGAGAAATCCCAGGTGCCGCTGGCGTTCATGACCTATGCCAATCCGGTGTTCCACTACGGCTATGAGAAATTCTTCAAAAGGTGCAAGGAGCTTGGCGTGGACGCCATCATCATTCCGGATCTTCCCTTCGAGGAAAAGCAGGAGATGGAAGAGCCCGCAAACGCCTGCGATGTGGCGCTGATTTCCATGATCGCGCCCACCTCAGAGAGCCGGATTCAGAGGATTGCCCGCGAGGCGAAGGGCTTTCTCTATGTGGTGTCGTCCATGGGCGTCACGGGAGTGCGAAGCGAGATTAAGACGGACATCGGCTCCATCGTGGAGAGCATTCGCAAGGTGACGGACGTTCCCTGCGCCGTGGGCTTCGGCATCAGCACGCCCGAGCAGGCCAAGGCCATGGCGGCCGTGTCCGACGGGGCCATCGTGGGAAGCGCCATCGTGAAGATCATTGCAAAGTATGGGGAGAAGGCGGCGCCTGAGGTCTACAAGTATGTAAAGAGCATGAAGGAGGCCGTGGCGGAGGCTTGAGGTCTGCCTGAAATATAATGCAAAGAGCAGCGTCCCGTTTCTGTTTCCAGAGACAGGGGCGCTTTTTTGTGTGCAGAAACAGATTGGGCGCTCCGCCAATCGACCGCTCCGGTCCGACCGGTATTTTTGCAAGTGACGTTGCGGCCAGCCAATCCGCGCCCACCGGCCGCCTGCTTCGGCCGCCACAGCCCGCCCGGCCGCTCCAGTCCGCCCGGCCGCTCCGCCCTGCCGATGCCCTTCCGGCGGACACGCTTGCGCTCAGCGTTCCGTTTTCAATCGGCCGCTCCGGCCTGGGGATTTGCTTCCACCGGCCGCTCCGCCCTGCCGACGTCTTTCCGGCAGACACGCTTCTGCCCGCAGCTCTAGCCCAAGCGACCGCTCCGCCCTGCCGATGCCTTTCCGGCAGACACGCTTCTGCCCACAGCTCTAGCCCAATCGACCGCTCCGCCTGCCGCTGCTTTCCGGCAGACACGCTTTCGCTCGACGCGCAGCGCAGCGGCACTAGGCTCGACAGTACCTCGCCAAGTGCCGGCGCTGCTTTACGGTCTGCCGAAAGGCATCGGCAGGGCGGAGCTGATACTGTGCAACGGGCAGATTGATATCAGATGCCTTTATTGACTTTACAAATTTTATCTTTATTTTATTTTTAATATGCAACTTTGCCTTTACAAATCGCTCGTGGTCTGTTATAGTGACAGTATCCTTGAAAAATCTAATCTATCTTCTTACGCAAATTCTGCGGCATTTTTCAGGACAAAAATCTAATTTCACAGGAGGGACCTGCCTATGACAGATGACAGGACAAAGGAACTGGCCAAGGCCGGGACGAAAAAAGGCGGGAAGGAGGTGTCCAACAGGGAACTGAAGTCCGACGTGTTCACCACCCTTTTCAGCAAGCCGGAGAATGCCGCCAAGCTCTACACGGCGCTGTCCGGAGAGGAGGCCGCTCCGGAGGAGATCCGGATCACGACCTTGGACGGCGTGCTGTTCTTAGCAAGGAAGAACGACCTGGGCTTTACCGTGAAAGGGCGGATGCTGGTGATCAGCGAGCACCAGTCCACGGTGAACGAGAACATGCCCCTGCGGAGCGTGCTGTATTACGGACGTACCATGGAGAAGCTTTTGCAGGACCGGAACCTGTACCGAGAGAAACGGCTCCCGATCCCTACGCCGGAGTTCTACATGTTCTACAACGGGAGGAAGGAGATGCCGGAAGAAAAAGTATTAAAACTTGCTGACTTGCAATCCGAAATTCCAGTGAAAAAGTAAATTCCACCGCCCTTTAAAATCTGGCGTATTTTATGTATT
>CANQJL010000044.1 GCA_947624245.1 uncultured Acetatifactor sp.
TCCATTATACAGGAGTGAGTGCCAGACTTAAATCTGGTATGGGTATATGAACTGGAATTTACTTTGACATTCTAGAATTATCTCTTTTTCGGGAAAAAACTGTTGACGTATCCGAGTTTTATGCTATAATATCTAATGTGTATGTGCTGACGCGATACATAATATTAACCCAATCAGTCGGAAAACTTGAGGGACTGAAGGGAGGTCGGGTAGGATGTCAAACGTTATCGTAAAGGAAAACGAAACTCTGGACAGCGCTCTGCGCCGTTTCAAGAGAAGCTGCGCAAAGGCAGGAATCCAGCAGGAGATCCGCAAGCGCGAGCATTATGAAAAGCCTAGCGTAAGACGTAAGAAAAAGTCTGAGGCAGCCAGAAAGCGCAAGTACAATTAATATGTGAGCAAGCCCCCGGTCATGAGATCGGGGGTTTTCTGTTGCGGTATATCTTAAGCATCGGCTTTGTTCTAAAATCCGCTCTGTCTCATATCATTTAAGTAAAAGCGGCTGCTCCAAATATCCGGCGGCCGCGGACAGAGAGTGGGAGAGGCATGATATGTATGCTAAGAGAGCTATTACCGCAGTTGTGATGACTGTGATGCTGTGGGTCGCCCAAACGCTGCCGGTCAGCGCCAACGTTTCGATTTCGGCGCCCTCGGCAATCCTGATCGAAAGCTCCACGGGACAGGTGATCTACGAACAGAACGCGACAGAGAGAAGAAGTCCGGCCAGCATCACCAAAGTGATGACGCTGCTGCTGGCGTTCGAGGCCATCGACAGAGGAAAGGTCAGCCTGACGGATCAGGTGGTCGTCAGCCGCCATGCAAGCTCCATGGGCGGTTCACAGGTGTACCTTGCGGAAAATGAGGTCCAGACTCTGGATACCATGTTAAAATGTATCGCCGTTGCATCGGGGAACGACGCCAGCGTGGCGGTGGCGGAGCACATAGCGGGCAGCGAGGAAGCGTTCGTGGCGATGATGAACCAAAAGGCGGAGGAGCTCGGCATGGTGGACACCCATTTCGAGGACTGCAGCGGGCTCACCGATTCCGATAACCATTACTCCACGGCGAAGGACGTGGCCATCATGTCGAGGGAACTCACTACCAAATATCCGAAGATATTTGATTATACCCAGATCTGGATGGAGGACATCACGCATGAGACGCCTCAGGGGACCAGCACCTTTACCCTGACCAGCACCAACAAGCTGTTAAAGCAATACCAATGGGCTACAGGTCTGAAAACAGGCAGCACCTCCAAGGCGCAGTTCTGTCTGTCGGCTACGGCCACCAAGGACGGGATCGACCTGATTGCCGTGGTCATGGGGGCGCCGGACAACAATCATCGGGTTCAGGACGCACAGACGCTCTTGACCTATGGGTTCAATACCTGCAATCTGTACATAGACGCCAATGCGGAGGACCTTGCACCTATTTCGGTGGAGGGAGGCGTGGAGGACGAGGTGGGACTGCGGTTTTTGAGCGAGTTCCGCTATCTGGACACATTGGGAAGCGACCTCTCCGCCGTGGAAAAGACGCTGGAGCTTCCGGAGAGCGTGGAAGCGCCTGTGGGAGAGGGCAGTCAGGCGGGCAGAGCCAAATATTATCTGAACGGCGTTGAGATCGGAAGCGTTCCCATTCTCTATGCGGAGAGCGTGGAAAAAGCGGGATATACCGATTATCTGAAAAAAATTTTTGAGCTTTTTCTTTTGTAGCCGAACAAATTATGGTATGCTGTAACTGTATCTGAGAATGTATGGCCCGTGCCCTTTCACCGGCACGGGCGCAAATACGGGGGAGGAAATGTTTGAGATATTCGTTACGATCCTCGGAATTGTTCTGATCGTTCTGATATGGGTGATGCTCTATGACAGCAATCGCTTTATCGTACAAACGCATCGGGTGGAAGATGGGAGGATACGGAAAAAGTGCAGAGCCGTTGTTCTGGCCGATCTTCACAATAAACGCTACGGCAGGGACAACGAGCGGCTGATCGCGGCCGTCAGGGCACAGGAGCCGGACATGATCCTCATTGCAGGCGACATGATCACGGCAAGGCCGGGAAAGAGCCAGGAGACCGCACTGCGGCTGCTGGAGGTTCTGGCGAAAGAGTATCCGATTTGTTACGGGAACGGCAACCATGAGTACAGGATCAAGATTTATCCCGACACTTACGGCGATATGGCGGAAAAATACGGACAAGCCCTGAAGGAGATGGGGATTGAACCGTTGGTCAACAGCCGCACGCTGCTGGCGGAATACGGTCTTGCGGTGTACGGGCTGGAGATAGACAGAGAGTATTACCGGCGTTTTCACGCTGCCAAGATGGAGGACGATTATATAGCGGGCGTGCTGGGGCAGGCCGACCCGGGGTTCTATACGGTACTGCTGGCTCATGATCCGGATTATTTTCCGCAGTACGCCGCCTGGGGCGCCGATTTTGTCCTGGCGGGACATGCCCACGGCTGCGTGATCAGGGTGCCGATTCTGGACAGAGGCGTTATTTCTCCTTCCCTGAGACTGTTTCCCAAATACGACGGCGGCATTTTCCGAGAGGGCCGCAGCACCATGGTGTTGAGCAGGGGGCTTGGAATGCACACCATACCTGTCAGATTGTTCAACCCTGCGGAGCTTTGGGTGGTGGACTTTGCACCGGCCGATTCCTGATGTGCGGTGCTTCCTTTTCTGCGCTTGTGGTATAATGATTCTGCTGGCGCAGAATTCATGCCGATTGCATCGGCATACTGCCGCATACGCGGCACATTATACCTGTGAGCCACCGCTTGCCCGGTAAATGCTGCTTCGCAGCGCTTCCCGGTCTGCGCTTGTGGTATAATGTCGACAGAAAGAACACCTGTCGACTTCTGATTTGAATGTGCGCTAAAGCGCACAATTATCATGGTATACTGGCCTTTAATTTCAAGGCAGAAAAGAACAGAAAGGCGGAAAAATTATGTGTACGGCAGCGACTTATGTGACAAAGGATTTTTATTTCGGACGCACTCTGGATTATGAATTTTCCTATGGGGAGACGATCGCGATCACTCCGAGAAATTACAGGTTCCATCTTCGGAACAAGGGTTCTCTGGACAGCCATTACGCGATGATCGGCGTGGCGCATGTGATCGGAAATTATCCCTTATATTACGACGGCGTCAACGAGAAGGGGCTGGGCATCGCCGGCCTGAACTTTGTGGGAAATGCCTGCTATTTTGAGAAAAAAGAAGGAAAGGACAATGTGGCTCAGTTCGAGCTGATTCCCTGGATCCTCGGACAGTGTGCCAGCGTGAAGGAGGTTAGGGAGCTCTTAAAGAATCTGAATATTACCAACGAGCCCTTCGATGAGAGACTGCCGTTGGCTCAGCTTCACTGGATCATCGCCGACCGCGAGGAAAGCATCACGGTGGAATCCGTAAAGGAAGGGCTGTTCGTGTACGATAATCCGGTGGGAGTTCTGACCAATAACCCGCCTTTCCCGCTGCAGATGTTCCAGCTGAACAATTATATGAGTCTGACGGTGAACAATCCCCAAAATACGTTTGCCAAGGGTCTGGATCTTACCATGTACAGCCGGGGCATGGGCGCCATCGGACTTCCGGGAGATCTCTCCTCCCAGTCACGATTTGTCAGGGTGGCATTTACCAGAATGAATTCCAGGTCCGGGGACGGGGAGAAGGAAAGCGTCAGCCAGTTCTTTCATATCCTCGGGTCCGTAGATCAGCAGAAGGGCTGCTGCTGTCTGGGAAATGACGAGTACGAGTACACGATCTACACCTCCTGCTGCAATGCCAGCAAGGGAATTTACTACTATACGACCTACGACAACCATCGGATCGTGGGCGTGGATATGCACAGGGAGAACCTGGACGGCAGCGAATTGATCGTTTACGCTTTGGCGGAGGAAACGGAGTTCTTGATCCAAAACGCACACTGAACATATATTTTTTCTTGAATTACGCTGTGAAAACCTGTACAATATGTTATTGGCGGGCTGAGAACAAAGTCCCCGGGAGCCGTCTTCCGCGGGAGAGGGCAATGAGAGGATGCTATGGCGATACCTGTAAAGCTGGAAGTGTTTGAAGGTCCTCTGGATCTTCTGCTTCACCTAATCGACAAGAACAAAGTGGATATCTACGATATCCCCATCGTGGAGATAACCGCGCAGTATCTGGAATACATACAGCAGCTGGAAGCAAACGACATGAACGTGATGAGCGAGTTCCTTGTGATGGCGGCTACGCTCATCGATATCAAATGCCGTATGCTGCTTCCCAAGGAGGTCAATGAGGAGGGCGAGGAGGAAGATCCCCGCGCCGAGCTGGTCCAAAAGCTGCTGGAGTACAAGATGTACAAATACATGTCTATGGAGCTGCGGGACCGCCAGATGGATGCCGCAAGAAATCTATATCGGGAACAAAAGCTTCCCGAGGAGGTGGCGGCGTACAGGCAGCCCATCGACTATGAAGAGCTGATGGGAGACATGACGCTGACAAAGCTCCATGAGATCTTTAAGTCTATCGTGAAAAAGCAGGTGGACAAGATAGATCCCATTCGCAGCAAGTATGGCAATATCGAGAAAGAGGAGATCGATATGGACGCCAAGATGCTGTATGTGGAGGCCTACGCCAGAGAGCACAGGAATTTCAGCTTCAGGAAGCTTCTGGAAAAGCAGTCCAGCAGAATGGAGATCATTGTCACCTTTCTGATCATACTGGAGCTGATGCGGACGGGAAAGATCGAGATTTCTCAGAAGGATATTTTCGGGGATATCATGATCACGTCGAAGGCGGGGGAAGTGCGGGAAGCTGCGGCAGGCATATAACGAGGTGTAGAGGATATGGACAGAACCAAAGCGGAGGCGGTGATCGAGGCTGTGCTGTTTACCATGGGGGAATCCGTGGAGGTCAGCCGTCTGGCCGATGTGATAGAAGAAGATGTAAAGACGACCAACGAAATTCTGGACGACATGGCAAAGCGCTACGGTCTGGAGGACAGAGGGATATCCCTGACCCGACTGGACGGCGCCGTGCAGCTGTGCACGAAGCCGGAAATGTACGAATATCTGATCAAGATCGCCAAGACGCCCAGAAAGATGGTGCTGACCGATACGGTGCTGGAGACGCTCTCCATCATTGCGTACAAGCAGCCCGTCACCAGAGCGGAGATCGAGCGCGTGAGAGGGGTGAGCTGCGATCACGCCATCAATAAGCTGATAGAGTATGATCTGATCACGGAGCTGGGCCGTCTGGATGCGCCGGGCAGACCGCTTCTGTTCGGGACCACGGAGCAGTTCCTGCGAAGCTTCGGAGTGAGCAGTCTGGAGGAGCTGCCGGAGCTCAACCCCGTTCAGATGGAGGAGTTCAAGCAGCAGGCGGAAGAGGAAGTGCAGCTTCGGCTTGACATATAAAATGTGCGGGAAACAGTCCTGCACGGAAACATAAACGGAACGAGCAGTCTCATATATTGTTTTAACTTCCAATTTCCGAGGATCTTGAAATGCGGATGAAAAAACAGATATGGGGCTTTTTCTTTGCCGTCGTTCTGCTGTGGTATGCGGTGGGGCAGGCAGTCTTCGCGGCAAAGGAGCAGGATCCGGCGGCGGATATCTCTCTCTATGCCACGGCGGCGGTGCTTCTGGACGCAGACTCGGGCCGTGTGCTCTACGGGAAAAATCAGGACGCACCTATGGCCATGGCGAGCACTACAAAGATCATGACCTGTATTCAGGTGCTGGAACATGCGTCTTTGGACGAGACGCTGACCGTATCGGCCTATGCGGCGAGTATGCCGCAGGTAAAATTAAACATCAGGAAGGGGGAGGAATACACCGTCAGGGATCTGTTGTATTCCCTGATGCTGGAATCCCATAACGACTCGGCCGTGGCGCTGGCGGAGCATGTCGGAAGACAGTTCCTTTCGCAGGAATTAAAGGATAAGCCTGCCGATGAGTATACGGCGGCGGAGAGCAGGCAGGCGGTGGCGGAGTTCGCCGGACTGATGAACGGAAAGGCGGCGCAGCTTGGGTGTGAAAATACATGGTTCATCACTCCGAACGGCCTCGACGCGACGGAGGAGGTCACCCTGTCGGACGGACAGACGGTTCAAAAGGAACACTGCACCACTGCGGCGGAGCTGGCAAGAATCATGGCATACTGTATCAAAGAGTCCCCCAACAGCGGTGATTTTCTGGCGATCACGCAGACGCCCGACTATAGCTTTTCCGCCAACGGCCGCAATTTTTCCTGTGTGAATCACAATGCTTTCCTGTCCATGATGGACGGGGCTGTCAGCGGCAAGACCGGCTTTACCAACAAAGCCGGGTACTGCTATGTGGGGGCGTTGGAGAGAGACGGCCGCACATTTGTGGTGGCGCTGCTTGCCTGCGGCTGGCCCAACAACAAGAGCTACAAGTGGAGCGACACTAAGGAGCTGATGCAGTACGGGATTGACAATTTCTTTTACCGCAGGTTTGACGAGGAAGGGGTGGCCTTCGACGAGACGCTTCTCGGGAGGATTCCGGTGGCGGAGGGACAGACGGACGCAATCGGCGAAACGGCCTATACAGCGGTAGAGATACGGGAAAGGCGGGGGACGGCGGTGGAAGGAGAGCCGGCCCCGGAAAGCGCGCCGGCGGATTCCGCCGAGGACCAAAGCGGCGAGGGTCTTCTTTTACGAAAAGACGAGCAGATACGGGTGAAATGTAATATGGCGGACAGTCTGACGGCGCCCGTAGCGGCAGGAACGCCGGTGGGAAGCATAGAATATATTGTAAATGACACGGTATATCTTCGGGAGACCATCGTTACAGCGGACGATGTGGATAAGATCGATCTGCGCTGGTGCGCTCTGCGGATCGTTGAGAAATTCCTCTTATAGGCTGCGGACAAAACAAAGGGGGCGAATGCTCCTGCATATGCCCCGCTTTGTCGGTTCAAAAAGTGTATTCTCTGGAAACATGATAGGAATATGTCCTCAGTTGTCTGTCGGCGGTGTAGGTCACCGTATGACAGTCGGCCGGGCAGGTCTCCTCAATGGCATCGTCCAGAAAAAGCTCGAAAGCCGAAGCTTTGGAGGAGGTCGAACGACGCTGACCGTTCTTTCCGTTCTCGCGTTTCAGATTCGGCATTGCCGCCACCATTTGAACCGGGTACACCTTGAAATAGCTCTGCAATCCGTTTGCTGCGTTGATCCCTCCTTGGATGTGTATTTCAACAGTGTCTGTTCAGTTCTTTCAATAATAATATCGGCAAAATTGTTAAAAAATTTAGAAAAAAGTGTGACAAAAATGAGATTTGCCTGCTATCTATTGACAGAGTTGATGTTTTTCATTATACTTTTCTTGTAAAGCCAATTTGATTTGCTATCATATTTATAAATGGGGTGACAGATATGGCACGTGAAATATTTGAATGTGAACTTCCCAGGGGGTTCCTGAAGAAAATATCCGGCAAAGAAAAGACTCTTTTTCTTTCCATATCTCCGACAGTGATAACCGGTAAGGGAATCGTATATCCGGAGAATACCAGAACAGAGTATACAAGCGACATTTATTATGAGATGAAGACGATCACAAGATACGAGAGATCCATGTATCAGGGATTGGATGCCTTTATCATTTATGTTCGTACCGGTACTCTCTACGGATTTGAAAAATTTCAGTTGATCTTTCCTGCGATGCAGGGCATTGAGAAGGCAGTGTCCATGCTCGACGAATATACGGCTTCCAATAAGGGAGGCGCAAGGCCGTTCAGTTCTCTGGTGCCCGAGACGCCGATGCTGATAACGCCCGATCAGAAACAGAAGGAGGAGGCAGAGGCAGAGCCGGAAGCAAAGACGGAAGCGGCTCCCCCCCGCAGCGCGGCGGCAGAGCAGCAGCCGGCAGCAGCCCCCGTTCCCGCAGAACAGCAGCAGGCGTCCGCTAAGTTTTCGGCGGAGGAGCTCAAGAAGCAGTTCGAGAAGCTGGAGGCTGTTTATCAGACCGGTATGATCTCCGAGGAGGAATACAAGAGCAGCAAGGCGGAGTATATCAGCAATGCCAACGGTCTGGGCGAATTTTACAACAAACTGAAGGTCAATCTGCAGTACAACGAGATCGGCTTTTTGTCAAAACAGGAATTTGAAGACTTCAGAAAAGAGACCATCGAGGAATGCTCCGACTTTACCGGCGTTTCCAACGATGTCTACAAGCAGAACCTGAAGAAGCTGCTGATGCTGAATCTGCTTGGCATTTTGTCGGATGCCGAGTACGATAAGATGCGTGAGGAAATTGTGCAGGCAGTGCAGTATGTATCCGGCGATTCGGAAGAGGTGGTCGTAGAGAAGGTCGAGAGGTGGCCTATCTTAAAGGAGTGCGAGTTCTTGTCTCCCGAGCAGCACGACCAGTTCATCAAGATCGTGGCAGACGACGTAAAGATCAAGGCGGCGGACAGTATTCCCGAACTGGAGCATAAGCTGAACCGCCTGACGACTCTTTCCGGCACCTTTATTTTCACTCCGGAGGAGTTCGCGCAGAAAAAGCAGGATTTCATTGCCGATATGTCTGTGCTGGATTATTCCTCCGACGCGAGGTTCAAGGGACAGATCGAGCGCCTGATGACCCTGCACCGCTGCGGCTGGCTGGACGACAGCGGCTATCAGGAGAAGGTGAACGAGATACTGCGCACCATCGACAGCGACAGCGATGTGGTCAAGAAGATGCAGCTGTACGGTCTTCTCGTCGACGTAAACTTTATTACGCCGGGCGATTACGACGCATTCAAGCAGGGCGTGCTTGACAAGATATTCTCGTCTTACAGCGATATCAGCGAGCTGCAGAAGAGAGCGCAGACGCTGATGAGCCTGAACAAGGCCGGCGTGATAACCGACGACGAGTTCGGCGATTTCAAGAAGAAGCTGCTGTCAATGTAATGCCGCGCCGCAGAGAGGCACAATTAAAATCAAAAAAGAGGAACCCCAAAGTCCCGGGAACCGTAAGAAGCGGTTTTCGGGACTTTATAAATGATTTTATAACTGTACGAAAAAAATGTAAAAATATTATAATTCGTTCTTTGCGAGTTGCGTTTTTCATGTTATACTAGTAACGATATTAATCATAGGGGACTATGCGCTGCATGGGAATCCCTGTGTTAATTTTCTTATTCATATTAAACGGAGGACTGAAAGTATGAGTACTACTTCAAAAGCGAGTCAAAGAATTACAGCTTTACTCGATGACAACAGTTTCGTTGAGATCGGCGGACTTGTGACTGCAAGAGCTACCGATTTCAATATGAAACCAAGTGAAACTCCTTCTGACGGCTGCATTACCGGCTACGGAGTGATCGACGGCAAGCCCGTGTATGTCTACAGTCAGGATGTATCCGTGATGAACGGCACCGTGGGTGAGATGCATGCAAAGAAGATCGCCGGCCTGTACGATCTGGCGATGAAGACAGGTTCCCCTGTTATCGGCCTGATCGATTCCGCGGGTCTGAGGCTGCAAGAGGCGGCCGATGCGCTGAACGCATTCGGCAGCATCTACCTCAAGCAGACGCTTGCGTCGGGCATGGTTCCTCAGATCACGGCAATCTTAGGAAGCTGCGGCGGCGGCTTGGCCCTGTTCCCCACTCTGACGGACTTTACGTTCATGGAAGAGAGCAAGGCAAAATTGTTCGTGAACGCGCCCAACGCTTTGGACGGCAATGTGATCACAAAGTGTGATTCGTCTTCTGCCGCATTCCAGTCGCAGGAGAGCGGTATCGTAGATGTGGTAGCCGATGAGGCCGGAATCCTTGCAAAGATCAGAGAGCTGGTTGCATTCCTGCCTGCAAACAACGGCGAGGGCACGGATATCGTCGAGTGCAGCGACGACCTGAACCGTGTCAACGCAGAACTTGCAAACTGCGTGGGAGATACCTCCGTTGCACTGTCTATTCTGGCAGATGACAACGACTTCTTTGAATTGAAGGCAGACTATGCCAAGGATATGGTGATCGGTTTTCTGAAGCTGGACGGCGTGACCGTGGGAGCGGTTGCGAACCGCAGCGAGATCTGTGATGAAGAGGGAAAGGTGGCTGAGAAGCTGGACGCAGTGCTCTCTGCAGAGGGCTGCGACAAGGCCGCGGATTTTGTGAACTTCTGCGATGCCTTTGAGATTCCCGTTCTCACCCTGACCAATGTAAAAGGCTATAAGGCAACCATGGACTGCGAGAAGCATATCGCAAAGGCTGCGGCAAGGCTGACCTATGCGTTTGCGAACGCCACCGTTCCCAAGGTGAACGTTGTGATCGGCAAGGCGCTGGGAACAGCGGCTGTGGCTATGAATTCCAAGGCGATCGGAGCGGACATCACGATCGCATGGCCGGACGCCGAGATCGGCACTATGGACAGCAAGCTGGCGGCAAAGATCATGTATGACGGTCAGGGCGCTGACGTGATCGATGCGAAGGCATCGGAGTACGAAGCACTGCAGCTTAGCGCCGCAAGCGCTGCCAGAAGGGGATATGTGGACCAGATCATTGAGCCTGCCGACACCAGGAAATATGTGATCGGCGCTTTTGAAATGCTCTTTACCAAGAGTGAGGATCGTCCCGCAAAAAAGCACGGAACAGTGTAGAAAGGGTGATTATATGATGAAGAGATATAAAGTATTGCTGTGTATGATCGCCTGTATCTTGGGACTGACCGCCTGCGGGAACGGCGATACGCTGACCCAGTATGAGCAGGATAAGATAGAAGGCGCGAAGCAGCGGGCTCCTATTGTGGTCTCGGTACTGTCGTATTTCATGGACGAGCAGACGGAAGGCGCTTATGACGGGCTCACGATGGAGGAGGTTGCATACGAGGCGCAGCTTCTTCAATACAATATATATGGCCAGGTAATCTTCGAGGCGGAAGGAAACGGCTTTTCCACTGCCGCCGAGTCCTTCAGATCGGCCGCAGCAGATGTGGGAGCGATTCAGAGCTTCGGAGATGTCACCGCAAAGATCGACGGCAATCAGATCGTTGTCAATGTGGAGGTCAAGGGTGAGAAGAAGGACGCCGTCGCAGAGGTGATCTTTTCCAACGACCGCTTTTTGGTGCTGGAGTCCGCGGCGCTCAACCCCAAGGCGACCATGGGCGAGCTGATGACCGGAGCGGCGCTGAATACATTGATCGGCATGGGTACCGTGTTTGTGGTGCTGATCCTGATCAGCTTTATCATTTCCTGCTTCAGAGTGATTCCCGCCATTCAGAAAAAGGCGGCGGACCGGAAGGCAGGGAAGAGCAAGGACGTACAGAGTACAGGTGTGGACAATGCCGTGGCACAGATCGCCACCCGTGAGGAGACTGCGGGCGACGACGATCTGGAGCTTGCAGCGGTCATTGCGGCTGCAGTGGCGGCTTACGAGGGCGCGGGATCCGCAGACGGCTATGTGGTGCGCTCAATCCGCAGACACAGATAACAGTCAAGGACGCTATCATAAATTTAGGAAAATGTCGCTATGACGGCAGAAAGAGAGGAAAAAATGAAAAATTATACCATCACAGTGAATGGAAACGTATATGACGTAGTAGTAGAGGAGGGAGCATCTACAGGCGCTCCCGTTCC
>CANQJL010000045.1 GCA_947624245.1 uncultured Acetatifactor sp.
CTTTGGGCGGCACTTCCACCGCTCAAAAATTTAATTTAGACAATCTCGCAAAAACCTCTTGACAAACCGTTCCCCGAGGGCTTTTGTTTTACGGAAAATCTTTAGAATTATTTCTGCTTTTTCTTAAGTTACATCTGATAAAGTGATATCTGCCGAAGCCGCGTCTGCTAAAGTTATACTTGAATAGAGTGATATCTGTGAAGCTGCGTCTGCCAAAATTACGGAGAAAATAAAAACAGAAAAGAATTTCCCGTGTATGGTTGACAGATGAAATGTTTTATTGTATTATGTAAGCGATACAACGAAAGGGGACATGAGATGAGTGCATTGGTGGAGATACGGGACGTGTGCAAAATATACAATCCCGGTGAAAATGAGGTCAGAGCTCTGGACCATGTGAGCGTCAGCATTGACGCGGGGGAGTTCGTGGCCATTATCGGACAGTCCGGCAGCGGCAAATCCACATTGATGAATGTGCTGGGCTGTCTGGACGTGCCTACCGGCGGTCTGTATCGGCTGCACGGGCAGGACGTGTCGCAGTTAAATGACAACGAGCTGTCGGATATCCGGAATAGGGAGATCGGGTTTATCTTTCAGGGCTTCAATCTGATTCCCAATCTGACTGCCTTGGAAAATGTGGAGCTGCCCCTGATCTATCGGGGGATAGGCAAGGCGGAGCGGACGGAGCTGTCCCGCGTCGCGTTGGAGAAGGTGGGACTGCAGAACCGAATGGAGCACAGGCCCGCGGAAATGTCGGGAGGACAGCAGCAGAGGGTAGCCATTGCCAGAGCCATCGCGCAGGCACCGCCGGTCATTCTGGCAGATGAGCCCACCGGAAATTTGGATTCTCATTCCACAAAGGAAATATTGGAGATTTTGAAGGGTCTGCACAGGGAGGGCCGCACTGTGATACTGATCACTCACGACAACGAGGTGGCGGCGCAGGCGGAACGGATCATCAAAATTAAGGACGGACGCATCGAGAGCGATTCGGCGGAACAAAAAGCGCATACAGACGGAGGAATACAGAATGAAGAAGCATAAAGAGATCACAGGCAATCAAGAGATTACAGGCAGCCCGAATATGCCGCAAAAGAAAAAGCGCAAGATAAAAAAGGCGCCCATCATTATTATTGCAGTCGTCGTTTTGCTGTTTGTGATCGCGCGCGTGGCAAGCTGTGCGCTGAGCTCGGTATCCGGAGCGCTTGTCACCACCACCAAGGCTGTGCGGGGAGAGCTTCAGGAGAGCGTTTCCACCAGCGGGACCGTGCAGAGCGAGGAGACCAGGATCATCTTCGCACCGGTGGACGGAATCCTGACGGAGGTGAACGTGGCGGCGGGAGATGCGGTAAAGGCCGGAGACATGCTGGCCGGTTACGATATGGAACAGATGGACCGTATGCTGCTTACGGCGTCTCTTCAGATGGGGCGGAGCGATGCCGGATATAAGGGGGCGCTGGCGGACGATTCGGAGAATCAGGCAAAGTTAAATGAGGCGACCTATAATCTGTCGATACTGGAGCAGCAGATCGCGGACTACAAGGCATACCTGAAGGAACTGCAGAACAATCTGAATAAGAATCAACGGGACACAAGCAACGCTCTGGCCTCGGAGGCCTATGATCTGCAGGCAAAGATGAACGAGCTGGGTAACGGATCGAGTATATCGAGCGGTGATATGGATGAATACAGCAAGCTGAGCGCCCAGCTTGCGCGCAATCAGTATCTCCAGCAGATGGCAGGCTCCTCCGACTATGTGATAAAGATGCAGGAGGAGATCGAGGACGTGCAGGAACATCTGACAGCCTGTGAGGAGTACAAGGCCGAAATGGAGAGCCAGAAGAACGGAAGCGAAGCCGCCGTTCTGGACACCTACGGCAGGCAGCAGCTGGATGCGGACAATCAGCTGGCGGCATTGAGCTATCAGGAGTCCGAGCGGGATTACTACATAGCAAAGGCGGGCATCACGGCGGAATTTGACGGAATCATTACCGAGTGCAGCGCCGTGCCCGGCTCGGAAGTAGGGAAGGGTATGCAGCTCATGACCCTGCAGAGCAGCGAAAATCTAAAGGTGTCCTTTGAGGCCTCTCAATATGACATGGAAAAGCTTAAGCTGGGACAGTCGGCGGAAGTGGTGGTGTCGGGCGTGACCTACCACGGGGAGATCAGCAAGATCAACCGCATGGCGGAGAGAAA
Organism: uncultured Acetatifactor sp.; assembly: GCA_947624245.1. GTDB lineage: Bacteria > Bacillota > Clostridia > Lachnospirales > Lachnospiraceae > Acetatifactor. Next base: position 2,197 of record CANQJL010000045.1, read on the forward strand.
CGCTTCCAACACGCCCATGGTGGGCGTGGAGGTCCATCTGCTGGACGGAGATGACAATATCATTCTCGGCATGGACGCCAAGCTGACAATCTACACGCAAAAGGCGGAAAATGCTCTGCTGATTCCCGTGGAGGCTGTCAATGCCGACAGGGACGGAGATTTCCTGTATTGTGTGGAGAACGGCGTGGTGGTGCGAAAGCCCATCGTCTGCGGCATTTCCACAGATATGTACACGGAGGTGCTGGAGGGCATTACGGAGGAGGACGACATCATACTCAGCTCCTTTACCGAACTGTCGGAGGGAATGAGCGTGACCGTCATGCCTGGCGGCATGGGAGGCGCCCTCACGGAAAGCGGTGACCCTGGCGCAATGCAGATCACTGTCGATTAGCGGGCGGGGGAGAGAAAATATGGCACAGATATGGGAATATGTTAAAATTGCCCTGATGAACATTAAGAGCAATAAAGGCCGTTCTTTTCTGACCATGCTGGGCATCATCATCGGTATCTCGTCGGTGATCATGATCATTTCCATCGGAAACGGCGTCAAGGGCGGGATCAACAGCGAGCTGAACTCCATGGCGGGAGGTCAGATATACCTGTATTCCTACGGTGACAACGACGACGGTATCTCCGTGGAATTTACGGACGAGGACATACAGGCCATTCTGGAAAAGGTGCCCCATGTAAAGGCGGCCACGCCCAACTGGGGATTTCAGGGAACGGCGTCCGGCAGAAAGGGAATCTTTAACGCATCGGCCTCCTTCGGTATGCCGGGGCTGCAGTACGCCAACAGCGATCCTATTATCAAGGGCAGGTACTTTAACGAGAACGATTATTATTCGGCAAAAAAGGTGTGTGTGCTCACCGAGAGCAGCGCAAGACTCCTGTTCGGCACCACCAACGTGATAGGCATGACGTTCGACTTTTCCATGTACGGGATCACGCAGGAATTTACGGTCATCGGAATCAGGCAGGACAACGCGTCCATGCTGTCCGGCATGATGCTCGTGGATTCAATCAGCATGGAAGCGCCCCTTACGGTAGTCTCCTCCACCTACGGTTTTTATGTCACGAACAACGATGTCCTGATCATCAGTGACGGGCCGGAATATGCCGCCCAGGTGGCGAAGGACTCCGTCCGCCTCATGGAGAACAGGCACGATCTGAGGGGGAAGAACGCCATTCAGGTCGAAAACTTTAACGATTACATGACCGCTATCAATCAGGTGCTGAACTACATCACCGTGTTCGTGGTGTTCGTGGCGGCGATTTCCCTGCTGGTGGGCGGCATCGGCGTTATGAACATTATGCTGGTGTCTGTGACGGAGCGGACCAGAGAAATCGGTATCCGCAAGTCGCTGGGAGCCCGGACCGGCTCCATATTGCTGCAGTTTCTGTCGGAGTCGGCGATCATCACGCTGTTGGGAGGCGTGATCGGAATTTTGATCGGCTTTGCCGGCGCCTACGGTGTCTGCGCGCTGATCGGGTTTACGGCGAAAGTGAGCGTCGGCACGGTGCTCGGCGCAAGCTTGTTTTCGTCTGCGGTGGGAATCTTCTTCGGCATCTATCCCGCCAGAAAGGCGGCGCGCTTAAGCCCCATCGACGCACTGCGCCACGAGTGACGGCGAATTAAGTCTTGCATTTTGCAGCCGTTTAGAGTAAAATTTCAGACAGATATTTTTTAATTGAAAAAGCACCTGAAGCAGGTGCTTTTTCATGGTGAATAAGCGGCAGACCCTAAGCGGGCGGCGGATTCTTTTGCGGTTAGGGGGCAGTCTGGAAGATGAGGAGAGGACGGTCATGGTAGAGCTGGACGTAAAGATTCAGGCGGCGGATTTATATGACTATATGCTGATGCATACCTACAACGGAACGGCGGGCGTGATGGGAACGGCCTTCGGTGCAGTGCTCATTCTGTTTGCCGTGGGCAGCGGACGCTGGGTGTTTGCGATTCTGGGCGCAGTGCTGATCCTGTATCTGCCGTGGACGCTTTTTATTAAGAGCAGACGTCAGGTGATCAGTAATCCCAGCTTTCAGAAGCCTCTGCACTATCTGCTCGATGATGACGGCATCACCATCTCTCAGGGGGAGGAGAGCGTGCAGTATCTGTGGAAGGACATGTACAAAGCGGTGTCCACCAGCAGAAGCATTATCGTCTATACGTCCAGGATCAACGCCACGATCTTTCCCAAACCGCAGATGGAAGACAAAAAAACAGATGTGATTGCAATGATCGCCACCCATATGCCGCCGGAAAAGGTAAAGATCCGCAGTTGAAGGCGGGTGCGGCATTGTGGGAATCGGGCCGGAGAGAGCGAAATGTTCAACAATTCAGATACAAGCGAAAACCATGTAAACAGTAACGCGGAGGGCACCGATGCCCGCGGCAGCCTTGCCGGGACGGAAGAGCTTCGCCGTAAAGTCCGGCAGTTCCTGCGGGACGGGAGAATGGTGTTTGAATCCCACGGTCCGGAAGAGACCCGCCTGCTGGGACAGGTCCTGGGCGAGAACGGTATGCCCGGCCAGGTATACACCTTGACGGGAGACCTTGGGGTAGGCAAGACCCTGTTCACGCAGGGCTTTGCCGAGGGACTGGGTATTTCGGAGCCTGTGAGCAGCCCCACCTTTACGATCATGCAGATGTACGAAACGGGGCGGCTTCCCTTTTACCACTATGACGTCTACCGCATAGCAGATGCGGAGGAGATGGAGGAGGTAGGCTGGGAGGACTATATCTACGGAGACGGGGTGTGCATGGTGGAGTGGGCGGAACGGATTCGGGAGATCCTGCCCAAGGACCGGTTCTGTATCCGCATGGAAAAGGATTTGGAGAAGGGCTTTGATTACCGCAGGATCACTCTGGAGCACACGGCTGCAAAGCAGCAGACATTGGACGAGAGGGCATTTCCATGAAAATATTGGGATTGGACAGCTCCGGCCTGGTGGCGGGAGTGGCGGTGGTGGAAGACGATGTGCTCCTTGCGGAGTATACCACCGATTATAAAAAGACACATTCGCAGACGCTGCTTCCCATGCTGGAAGAGCTGCGCGGCATGATAGAGCTGGATATGAATACCTTGGATGCCATTGCGGTGGCTTCGGGTCCCGGCTCGTTCACGGGGCTTCGCATCGGCTCTGCCACGGCCAAGGGCCTGGGGCTTGCGCTGAAAAAGCCTCTGGTGGAGGTGCCTACTTTGGAGGGGCTTGCCTATAATTTGTGGGGGACGTCGAAATTGGTCTGCCCGCTGATGGACGCCCGCAGGAATCAGGTCTATACGGCGGCCTACGAGTTTGTTCCGGAGGGGGAGAGCTTTCGGCTGCGCAGCGTGATTTCCCAGATGCCGGAGGATATTGCCGAAATGCTTAAAAAATTGAACGAGCTTGGCAGGGAAGTGATTTTTCTGGGGGACGGGGTGCCGGTCTATCTCGAGCTGATTCGGAAGCTGACCAAAGTGCCCTACAGTCTTGCGCCGGCCCATGCGAACAGGCAGAGGGCGGCATGTATCGCGGCTCTGGGCGCGGTTTATTTTGCGGAGGGCAGAACGGTCGCCGCCGCCGATCACAGACCGGAGTATCTGAGAAAGAGCCAGGCTGAGCGGGAAGAGGAGTCATGAAGATAACGGTGAGAGAGCTTCGGGAAGAAGATGTGGAGGAATTGAGCCGGATCGAGGCGGAGTGTTTCAGTATGCCGTGGTCGGCCGACGCTTTTCGGGACCTGCTCTTTCGGGATTACTGTACCTATCTGGTGGCCCTGGCCGACGGCCGTGTGGCGGGCTGCTGCGGGTACACCAATCTCTGCGATGAGGCCAACATAGATAATGTGGTGGTGGCGCCGGAATATCAAAATTCAGGTATCGCCCAGATCATGCTGGCGGATCTGCTGGAGAGAGGATACCGGTCGGGCGTGGAAGCCTTCACTCTGGAGGTTCGTGTCAGCAATCTGACTGCCATTCACATTTACGAAAAATTCGGATTTGTGACGGAGGGCATTCGGCCCAGATTTTATGAAAGACCAACGGAAGACGCGGCGATCATGTGGCTTCGGTCAAAATAAAATAACATGCGTTACAAAACGGCAACAATTTCCACGGAAAAACAGTCGAATCCTGTGCTATACTGACCTTGCGCAGGGTGAGACTGAAGCCGCCTGGGCGGCGGAATGGGAGGAAAAATTTGCGAAAATACTGTGATGTTGAGGGAAGGAAACTGATGCGGGTCATCTGCAATCAATGCGGCAGGGAGCTGAAGGTGGAGAACGGAGATCTGCGCGAGGAATGCTTTTCCGCGGACTTGGTCTTCGGCTATTTCAGCCGAAAGGACGGTGCCGTCCATCACTTTGACATTTGTGAGGACTGTTACGACCAAATGATCGCGCGGTTCGCTGTGCCGGTGGAGGAAGAGACGGCCACGGAGCTGCTGTAGACAATGTTTGTTTTTGGAGAGTGAGATGCTGGATGTAAGTTTGCTGGGAACGGGAGGTATGATGCCTCTGCCCTATCGGTGGCTCACGTCATTGATGCTTCGCTACAATGGAAAGAGCATACTGATCGATTGCGGGGAGGGGACCCAGATAGCTCTGCGCGAGAAGGGCTGGAGCCCCAAACCCATCGATATCATTTGCTTTACGCATTATCATGCGGATCATATCAGCGGTCTTCCGGGAATGCTCCTCACAATGGGTAATGCGGAACGTACCGAACCGCTGCTTTTGATTGGGCCCAAGGGGCTGACCAGAGTGGTCAACGCACTGCGCGTCATCGCTCCGGAGCTGCCTTTTGAGGTAGTGTGCAGGGAGATTACGGAGGCCGAGCAGGAAATTTCTTTTGACGGTTTTCGGATTAAGGCTTTTAAGGTGAGCCATAGTGTGTTATGCTATGGGTATAGTATGATCGTCGAGCGGGGAGGGCGGTTTGACAAGGACCGCGCTCTTGCCCTGCAGATTCCCATAAAAATGTGGAATCGTTTGCAGAAAGGTGAGACTGTCAGCGAAGACGGCAAAGTCTACACGCCGGATATGGTGCTGGGAAGCCCCAGAAAGGGACTGAAGGTGACCTACTGCACCGATTCCCGCCCTGTGGATTCCATCGTTGCAAATGCGGCGGGGTCGGATCTGCTGATTCTGGAGGGTATGTACGGTGAGCCGGACAAACTGGAAAAGGCCAGAGAGAACCGCCACATGACGATGTACGAGGCGGCGCGGATCGCAAAAGAGGCTCGGGTTCCGGAACTTTGGCTGACACATTACAGCCCCTCGCTGATGCATCCGGAGGATTATTTGAAGGACGTTCGGAAGATATTTCCCAGTACGATAGCCGCCAGGGACGGCAGGACTGTCGAACTGAATTTTGAAGCCGATGAAGCGTAAAGTAAGAGTGAGAGCATGAAAAAGACTACGACGAAAGTGACAATTATATTACTGTTGCTGCTTGTGGGAGTGGTGGGAGTTTATGCTTTTTTATCGGAAAGATCCCGGGCGGAAGCCTCAAGCACTCCGCTGACGGCCGTACAGAAGGTTCTGTATCGGGATCTTTCGCGCAACTATCCGGCCACGCCCAGAGAGGTCATCAAGTATTACACCGAGATCGAAAAATGTCTTTATGCTCAGGACACTACCGATGAGGAGCTGGAGCAGCTGGGGCTGCGGGCCAGGGAACTCTACGATGCGGAATTGCTGGCCGCCAATGATTTGGAAAATTATCAGATCCGTCTGAAGGCGGACGTTCAGCAATTTAAAGAAAAAAAGCGCACCATAACGAATGTGGCGGTAGCTTCTACCGTCAACGTAGATACATTTCAGGAGGACGGATATGATTTCGCCCGAATCAGCTGTGACTATAATGTGATGGAGGGCAGCGTCAACAATGCGGTGAGTATTGTGTACCTGCTCCGCAGAGATGAGAACAGGCTCTGGAAGATCTACGGCTGGGACGATGCAAGGAACGTCCATGTGGGCGGAGAAGAGTAAGAAAAGGTGGATGGAAAGTTGGAACAGCAGCATAGTGAGGAGGTCCTGATCCTTGCGGTCGAGAGCTCCTGCGACGAGACAGCAGCTTCTGTTGTGAAGAACGGCAGGCAGGTGCTGTCAAATGTTATTTTTACACAGATTGATCTCCATTCCGTCTACGGCGGCGTAGTGCCGGAGATCGCCTCCAGAAAGCATATCGAAAAGATCAATCAGGTGATCGAAGAGGCGCTTTGGCAGGCAGGGACGGAGCTTGCGGACATTACTGCCGTTGCGGTGACCTATGGTCCCGGTCTGGTGGGACCGCTTCTGGTGGGCGTGTCGGCGGCAAAGGCCGTCAGCTTTGCCGCGGGAAAGCCGCTGGTGGGCGTGCACCACATAAGCGGTCATATCAGCGCCAACTATATCGAGTATCCGGAGCTTGCGCCGCCCTTTGTGTGTCTGGTGGCGTCGGGCGGTCACTCTCATCTGGTGGTGGTAAAGGACTACGGCGAATATGAGATTATCGGGAGGACGAGGGACGACGCCGCTGGCGAAGCCTTCGACAAGGTGGCAAGGGCTATCGGGCTGGGGTATCCGGGCGGGCCCAAGATAGACAAGCTGGCCAGAGAGGGAAACCCCGATGCAATTCCCTTTCCCAGAGCGAAGGTGGCGGAGAACGAATACGATTTCAGCTTCAGCGGTCTGAAGTCGGCTGTGCTGAATTACTTAAATGCCTGCCGGATGAAAGGGGAAGAAATCTGTCGGGCAGATGTGGCGGCATCTTTTCAGAAGGCCGTTGTAGATGTGCTGGTGGAACATTCTCTGCATGCGGTGAAGGAGTTTGGGTATGATAAGTTTGCAATCGCCGGCGGAGTGGCCTCCAACTCCTCTCTGCGGGAGGCTTTTGAGAAGGAATGTGCAAAGAGAGGCATCGACTTTTACCACCCTTCTCCAATCTATTGTACCGACAATGCGGCGATGATAGGAGCCGCCGCTTACTATGAGTACAAGCGAGGCGTCCGGCATGGCTTTGACCTGAACGCCGTGCCGAATCTGAAGCTGGGCGAATGAGGAAGATGTGAAAATGAACCAAGAGATATCTGAAAAAAAACGCTGTACGGCAATCATACTGGCCGCAGGCAGCGGAAGCAGAATGAAGAGCGGCGTTGCAAAGCAGTTCATGCTCCTGAACGGAAGACCGCTTCTCTGGTATTCCCTTCAGGCGGTGCAGCAGTCGAAGATCATTGACGATTGTATTCTGGTGGCCGGTTCGGGCAGCTTAGACACTGCGGATTATGTACGGCGGGAAATCTTAGAAAAGTACGGTTTTACAAAAGTGGCTGCCGTCGTGGCAGGCGGCTCCGAGAGATGCTGGTCCGTGGAAAACGCAATGGCATTGCTCAGAGATCCGAAAGAGAAAATGCCGGTTCCCAACAGGGACGGCTATGTCTTCATACATGACAGCGCGAGGCCCTTCCTTACCGAGGATATCATTCGGCGGACCTATGAGGCGGTGCAGAAATATCATGCCTGTGTTGCGGCCATGCCCTCCAAAGATACCGTAAAGCTCGCAGATGCGCAAGGGTTTACGGCGACGACACCGGACAGAAGGCTGGTCTGGACGATACAGACGCCGCAGGTGTTTGACGTTGCCCTGATCGCAGATGCCTACCGGCAGCTCAGAGAACAGTATTCGCCCCGAAGCAGTGAGACGTTTTCTTCAGACGGACAAGCGGCACAGCCTCCCGTCACCGACGACGCCGGCGTGGTGGAGCGGTATACGGACGTGAAGGTCAAGCTGGTGGAGGGCTCCTATCGGAATATTAAGATCACCACTCCGGAGGATCTGAAAACGGCGGAAGCGCTACTGAATTTTGAGGGGTGATCTCCGGTCAGAAAACGGGCGAAAAAACAGGCGAAAATTAGCTGACTTGCAATCCGAAATTCCAGTGAAAAAGTAAATTCCACCGCCCTTTAAAATCTGGCGTATTTTATGTATT
>CANQJL010000046.1 GCA_947624245.1 uncultured Acetatifactor sp.
AAACGCCTATATTCAGGCATTTCTCCCTGTTTTTCGCATGGTTCCTATTCGTCGGGGTGACAGGATTCGAACCTGCGGCCTCCTGGTCCCAAACCAGGCGCTCTAGCCAAACTGAGCCACACCCCGATAACAACAGAGACGTGAAATCTCCTACAGATATTCAATCCGAAAACTAAGCTTTCCCTTGTCCCCGATCTCCATTATGACGTAGGACGGCCTGCGCCCGTCCTGTCTGGGATAGGAGAGACTTCCCGGATTCACCGCATACAGGCCTCCGGAACGCTCCACCTTCGGCTTGTGCGTGTGGCCGTAAACGACAATGTCCATATCTCTGGCCCTGGCCTCGCGTTTAATATGCTCGCTGCTCATGGACACATAATAGTTATGGCCGTGAGTCACCCATACTTTGTAAGGTCCCATGTTCAGTTCCAGCTCTCTGGGAAGATTGGAAAAATAATCATTATTGCCTAACACGATATGTACGGGACAGTCCACAGCCGATACAAGCGCATACTCGCTGCCTTCCGCATCTCCGCAGTGGATCACCGCGTCCGGCTTCTCCTTCTCCACCACCGTAAAATAATTATCATTTTTCCTGTGCGTATCACTTACGATCAAAACTTTCATTTTTTCTTCAGTACCTCTTTCATAAGTTCAAGGGCTTTCCCTCTGTGGCTGACTCTGTTCTTCTCCTCCGCCGTCATCTCAGCGGTAGTCTTTCCAAACTCCGGCACATAAAAGATGGGATCGTATCCGAAGCCTCCCTCTCCCCGCGGTTCACGGTCGATTCTCCCCTCTATGGACGCGCGGACGGTAAACTCTCCGCCGTCCGGCAGAATGGCTGCTATGGCACAGACGAACCTTGCCGTGCGCTTTTCATCGGGAACGCCTTCCAGCCGCCGAATCAGATCCGCATTCTTCACGCTGTAGTCTGTGTCTTCCCCCAGATACCGAGCGGAGTAGATACCGGGTTCGCCGCCCAGCGCATCTATCTCCAGTCCCGAATCATCTGCAAGCACAATGTCCGCACCGTCATGCAATGCCGCCCGCACCCCTCTGGCCTTGAGCAGCGCGTTTTCTTCAAAAGTGCTTCCGTTTTCATCGATCTCTGCGCGGATCCCCGCCTCCTTCATCGACACGATCTCTGCTCCCGTGTCCGCCAGGATTGCTCTGATCTCACGCATTTTACCCTGATTTCCCGTAGCAAATACGATTCTGTTCATACCTTTTCCCGATTCCCCTGTTCCTCTTCAAGCTGCTTCAAAGCGTCGCACGCCTCTCTGATCGCATTCAGTATTCCCTCGGCCAGCTTCTCTCTGTAGACCTCCTGTTCCAGCAGAGCAGCCTCCTGCGGATTCGACAGATAGCCCACGGAAAGCTCCGTCGCCACAGTACCAATCCTGCACAAAATACTCTCATCATCGGCCGGCACGAGCCCTACCGCCCGATTGCTGGAAGCGATAGTGACTGCTTTGGTCACCGCATCTGCCAGATCGGCATTGCCGAAGCCGGGAATAAAATATTCCGCATTATAGCAGCCCTGTATTCCGTATGCCGCCGGATCCTCGGGATCATTCCTGACGCCGATGCGAATATACAGATCCGCATCTACTGCCTCAGTCAGTCCTATCCTCTGCTCATCCGTTACGTCCGTATCCTCCGTTCTGGTCACATAGAGCCTCACGTTCGGCATGTCGAATTTCTTCTGAACCTGTCTCGACACCTCCAGCGCCAGTTCCTTCTCCGTCAGATCGCCGTCCGATACTCCGGCGTCGCCGCCTCCCCCGGCGGGGTCTATCACTACCACATACTCATACAGATCGTGGGGCTTGCCGGCTGCAATGGTCAGCGTGCCGCCCTCCAGAGTACTGCGGTATTCCATCACATCTGTCATTTTCAGCTTCAACAGGACGCCGTCGTCGCCCATCTCCAGACGGCCCTCCCGTATGCAGGCAATATCCCCTGACAGAACGTTATTCTCATAGAAATCCCTGTCTCCGCCCTGAATATAGATCCACAGTTCCCTGTCCATATATCGGTTTTCCACGACCACGTTCTCGGGCTTGATCCCTTTCTGCAGAGGAACGCGGAAGCTTCCCGCCTCGCTGTATGTCTCCTGCAGCGTCAGCAGCAATTCGTGTTCTCCCGAAGCTTCCCGTGAGCCGTCCACCGTCAGACCGGCCTGATCCTGAGACGCATCTGCAATAACGATGGTCTTGTCCGACGCAAAGATCAGCATTACCGCCATGCAGATGCCGCACAGAACCGTCCACAGTCCCAGGGAAAGCCGCATATTGTCTCTTTCAATCTTTCGATGATCCTTATCCATGTTTCTCCGCAATCTTTCCCGCCTTGGGCGGCTTCGGTCCCAGGAACTGATAATAATAGGTCTTCATCATGCCGTTGTATATTTTTCGGTTCTTATCCGCCTTTCTTCCGATGTCCTGCTCCGCCTTCTCATAGGCCGTGATCAGGTACATGCTCCAGGAATCCAGCGCCCTGTACCGTTCTCCTATCAGGCGGTACAGCGCAGGCAGCTCCTCCTTATCCTGCAGCCGCTCCCCGTAAGGAGGATTTGTGATCAGGAAGCCGTACTTTTTCGGATGACTTAAATCCGCCACATCTCTGCGCTGAAAATGTATCAGCTTGTCCACTCCGGCCAGCCTTGCGTTTTCCCTTGCAATGCTCACCATTTTATCGTCTATATCGTAGCCCTGGATATCCGGCTTCACGCTGAGATCCATCTGCTCTCCGGCTTCATCTAACGCGTCATACCAGAGCTTTTTCTCTATCACATGTCCCCACTTCTCCGCCGTAAATTCTCTGTTCATGCCGGGAGCCATTCCCGCCGCCATCATGGCTGCCTCGATGGGAAAGGTTCCGCTTCCGCAGAAAGGGTCTACCAGAATCCTGTCGCGGTTCCAAGGTGTCAGCATGATGAGCGCCGCAGCGAGGTTCTCCGCAATGGGCGCCTTGGCGGTCAGTTTCCGATACCCTCTTTTGTGCAGGGATTCTCCGGTGCTGTCCAACGCCGCCGTCACATTATCCTTCATCAGGAACACCCTGACGGGAAAGCTCTCCCCGTCCTCCTGAAACCAATCTATGCGGTATTTCTCCTTCAGCCGCTCCACCATGGCTTTCTTCATGACGGCCTGTATGTCCGACGGACTGAACAGTTTTGACTTGACGCTGGCCGCTTTGGCCACCCAGAACTTTCCGTCTTTCGGTATGTATTCCTCCCAGGGCAGCGCCCTCGTGCCCTGAAAGAGCTCCTCATAGTTCTCAGCGTGAAAGCTGCCCACTTTGATCAGTATCCTCTCGGCGGTCCGCAGAAAAATATTGGCGCGGCACAGCGCTTCTTCATCTCCGAAAAAAGTGACTCTGCCGTCCGCCACTTCCACGATATCATAGCCCAGATCGACTATCTCTCTTTTCAGTACGGCCTCCATTCCAAAATGGCAAGGGGCGATCAATTCAAATTTTTTCATATGCTTCCTTGTGCCTGCCCGCAGGCGGCCGTTTTATGATCTTCACAGTATCTCAAGTATACAATTTTTTGGCAGATATGTAAATAGGGACCCGCGGCAAGTATTGCCGCAAAGTCCCCGATGCCAGTCGTCTTAGTAGTTGTTGTTCTGATTATTCTGGTTCTGGCTGTTGTTCTGATTGTTCTTGTTGTTCTTCTGGTTCTGATTCTGGCTGTTCTTGCAGTTCTCAGAGTTGTTAGTACTGTTGTTGTACTTATTGTTGTTGTCCATCTTTTCCTCTTTTCTGCCGCCACCAGGCAGCGATTGCTCCAGGGAAAAACCTCCTGTCGGTTATCGGTTACAGGAGTAGTATGCCAACAATACGCGCAAACTATGCCGCAAGGCTTTTAGTACTTTTGTACCATTTAACAAATTGTCTTTATTCCGATTTATCTAATTTGATTTTATCCGGTTCAATTGATCCAGTCTCTGAATAATTTTACCAGAAAAATCACCGCCAAAATAATGAGCAGCGGCGGAAGCAGCACCGACAGCACGGAAAATACGACGCTGAACACCAGCACCAATATCACAATACCAAGAATCAAAAAGACCCAGCCGGGTATCTTGAACTCACGCCTGCTGCTCTCATAATGTCCGCTGCTTTCGTTGCGGCGCGCCGTCTGATCGCTGAATTGACCGCGGCCGCCCTGTTCACTGCCGTATCCCGCTCCCTCATTACCTCCCTGCGTCTCGGCAATCGTTCTTGCGATCAGTCTGGGATCGCCCAGACTGTCCAGAACTTCCTCCTCGCTTCTGCCCTTGCGGATCTCGGTATTTATGTACTCCTCATAATAGCTTACATTCTCGGCGACTACTCCCGGCGATACTTTTCCGTTCAGCGCAGTGCGCAGCTTTTCCAAAAATTCCTGCCTGTTCATATATCCTCACATTCCGCCGCGCCGTGGCCGAAAACCTCTCTGCTCTGCGGCTCCATGTTTCCTTCTAACTCATTATACTTTCTTTGCCGTCTGATGACAACACAAATTCGATTGCCTGAGACTATACGAAAAGGAGCCCTCCACGAAGACTCCTTTTCACAAGACATATTAACGTGCGTTAGAGGATTCGAACCCCCGACCTTTTGGTCCGTAGCCAAACGCTCTATCCAGCTGAGCTAAACGCACATTCCAACGTCTCGGGCCTTATGCCTGAAACATTAGATATGATACCCTCTTTATCATGAAAAGTCAAGCACTTTTTATACTTTACGCCATGCCCGACGGTATCACAAAGAAATTTATTTTACGGCGCTCAAGGTCTGAGCCGCCCCGTCCAGATTTTCCACGATCTGCGTCACGTCCTCCACCAGACGGGCGTTCGCCTCACATGCCGTGAAGGTCTCCTGTGCATGGGCGGAAACTTCTTCCGTAATTGCGGAGATGGTCTGAATATTCTCCACGATAGATGCGTTGGCCTTCTCCAGCTCTCCCACGATCCGAAGCAGTTCCTCCGTCTGCATTTCGATATTGACGGTGCCCTCCGTGATGCCGGCGAAATTCTCCGTGACCACCTTGGTGCTCTCCGCATTGGAGCGGTTGCTCTCGGTCACCACGTCCACAGCCTCTTCCACGGAAGTCAGCTCCTTATTAATATTGTCAATCAGCTCCGTAATATTCACCGTTGCCGTCTTTGTCTGACCTGCAAGACCGGATATCTGGCTTGCCACAACAGCAAATCCGCGGCCTGCTTCTCCCGCGCGCGCCGCCTCAATACTGGCATTCAGCGCCAGCATTCCCGTGCTGTTTGCGATGCTGGTAATCGTCTCTATGATCGTATTCATCTGTGCGGTATACTCGCTCAGAGCCTTCATTCGATCCAGCACCTGATGGTTGGCTTCCATGGATTTCTCCACCTGATCTGCCAGCGCTTCCATCTGCGCCCGGCCTGTATCCACCTTCTCCTTAGTCTCCGCCATATTCTGTGTAATGGCCGCCGTAGTATCCTTTACATTGACGATATGCTCCTGAATCTGCTCCGTGCGCTCCAGCTGCAGCTGCACCGCTTCCGCAGTTTCCGTACTTCCCATGGAAACTTCTCCCATGGAATCATGAATATGCTCAACGGAATCGCCGAGCTGTTTTGTCATTGAGCCCGCATCGGAAATGCCTGTCAACATATTGTTGGAGGTCGTCAGGACACGGTTCAGCAGGGAAGTCGCCTCGTCCGTCTTCTCCTGGATCTGCTTCATCTTTTCCTGATTCACCTTGGTCACCACAATGGTACAAAGAACCATGTAGATCACGATCAATACGACGCTGGCCACACGGATCTCAACATCAGGAATCTCCTCCGCAGTATAGCCCGTAGTGACGGCGTAATACACGATGTTGGCAATATTGGCCAGTGTGGCCGCAATGCCCAGGATCACGCACTCTTTTGTCTGCATGAACAGTATCATCAAAAAGAGCAGCGGAAAGATATAGACATAGGGCAGCCGGCTGTGCGTGGTGAATATCACGAACAGGTACATGATCATGTAACCGACGCTCATGATATGCCGGACAGACGCGCTCTCTTTATCTTTGGAAAAGGCGATTTTCTCAATGATTACGGGAACCATAAAAAACAGGGCGCTGACAATCGTATACACCAGCGTTCTGGAGCCCTTGATGAACTCCAATATGTACGCTGCCAGCAGGACCGAAGCCACCACCGTGTGTCCCAAGATAGCTTTCCGATTGACGTATTCTTTTTCCGAGTAGCTCATTTTACTTTCGTTCCTTTCTGTATTTGCACCTAAGATCTCCAAAATGCAGATACAATGATACAATACTGTAAGAATGATTCAACTATACCATATTTGCACATTTGTTGCAATGAAAATCTCGCAGTGCATGTCCGGAAAGCTTTCGGAACCGTTCCCGTTCTTTTTCATATCTTTATACTAATCATTTGTGCAAGGAAAGATAATATGGCTATCGGATATCTACAAATTCAAGCCCGAACGGCGCAGGAAGCGATTCCCATTGACGGCGCCCGGGTGCTGGTCCTGGACGATGAGGCGAACACGCTCTACCGCCTCACCACCAATAACAGCGGAGAGACGCGGGCTGTGGCACTGGAGACCGTCGACCGCAGCTTTTCCCTGAACCCCGATTATCAGGGGATCCCCTACGCAAACTACGGCGTGACCGTTGAGGCCCCCGGTTTTCGCTCCGTTTCCGTCACGAAGATACCTATCTTTGACGGCGAGACAGCGGTATTGCCCGTGACCATGATGCCTCTTGGCGAAACACAGCCCCGTCAGACTTCGGAAATCAACATTACGGTAGGCCCTCCCGCCGTGGCAATGGGCGGCGACAGAGATCAGGAGGGCAGCTCCGCGGACGCACGAATACTGCGGCAGGTGGTGATTCCCAATCCCATCACCGTGCATCTGGGCGCGCCCGGCTCGCCCGCGGCCAATGTGCAGGTCTCCTTCTCGGATTATGTCAAAAATGCGGCCAGCAGCGAGGTCTATCCCACCTGGCCGGAAGCCGCCCTGAAGGCGAACGTCTATGCCATCATGACCTTTGCCCTGAACCGAATTTACACAGAATGGTACAAAAGCCAGGGATATGATTTTGACATTACCAACAATACCGCCTTCGATCAGTATTATGTACCCGGGCGTGCCATCTATGACTCCATCAGTCAGATCGTGGACGAATTGTTCGGCGAGTATGTGCGCAGGCAGGGGCAGGAGGCTCCCTACTTCACATCATTCTGCAACGGGACCACGGCCACATGTCAGGGTATGTCTCAGTGGGGCACCGTATCGCTGGCGGAGCGGGGCTATTCCCCCCTGCAGATTCTGCGGAACTACTATCCCAGAGACATCGAGATCGCGCAGACCAACATTGTGACGAATATACTGACCTCCTACCCCGGAACCGCGCTCCGGCAGGGAAGCTCGGGCCTTGATGTGCAGACCATACAGACTTATCTGAACCGGATCCGCCGCAACTATCCGGCAATTCCGGCCATCACCGACCCCGCAGGCACCTTCGGCGAGAGCACCAGAGCCGCGGTGGAAAAATTTCAGAGCATTTTTAAGCTGACGCCCGACGGCATTGTGGGAAAATCCACCTGGTATACGCTTTCCATCATTTATTCCGCCGTGACAAGACTGGCCGAGCTGGACAGCGAGGGCACCACTCTCGGCATCGGAACCGTCCCGCCAAGCACGGTGCTTAGGCAGGGCTCCAGAGGGCAGGACGTCATAACCCTGCAGTACCTGCTGAACGTGGTCTCCCGATACTATTCCGACGTACCGGCTCCCGCTCAGGACGGCATCTTCGGCAGCGGCACCAGACAGTCGGTGGTTGCCTTTCAACAGGCGACGGATCTGGATCCCGACGGAATCGTAGGCCCTAGGACCTGGCAGGCGCTGTATAATATCTATCTGGGTATTCAGGAGAACGTTCCCACACCCGGACCGGGCACCGGAACCGGCACCGACACTGTCACCTACACGGTACAGGCGGGAGACAGCCTCTGGCTGATCGCCCAGCGTTACGACACTACGGTAAATGCCATCAAACAGGCGAACGGTCTCACCAGCGATGCGCTCAAGATCGGACAGATACTGCAGATACCGGTCTCCTCTGCGCCTTACGTAGAGTATACCGTGCGTGCGGGAGACACTCTGTGGGAGTTGGCCCGCAGATACGACACCACGGTGACGGCCATCATGCAGGCGAACGGTCTCACCAGCAGTTTGCTGCAAATCGGACAGGTGCTGCGCATTCCGGTAGGATAACCCTGTAAGATAACAAAGAACAGACCGACAAAAAAGCTCCCGTCCCTGTTCCTGCAGGGGCCGGAGCTTTACCACACTCTCTCGATTTCCTCTTCCGATATCCCGTATTCCTTTGTAAACTTCTCCATATCCGTGTGATCTTTTATCAGCATGATCTCCGTGAACTGACCGGTCCGGCGGTCCTTGAACCCCGCCACCTGTTCTCCCGTGCAAATGCTGGCGCGAATCACAGGCCTGTAGTGCTCCTTATCAAAACGAGCCGCTTCCGTCTCTGTTTTCTTCCGTCTTCCGAATTTCCACACTCCCATGGAATCACTCGACCCTTTCCCTGCAGCCTGCGCGCTTACGCCGAACCGCCCAGCATTTACGTCGAACTGCCTATAAGAAAAATAACCGTCAGCCTTCCGGCCAAACGGTCAACTCAAATACAGCTTTTAGAAATGGAAGCGACCCAGATCGGACTCGAACCGACGACCTCCGCCGTGACAGGGCGGCGCTCTAACCAACTGAGCCACTGGGCCGTATACCGATTTGATATTGCGGATGAGATTCCTCTGTAGTGGACCTTCGGGGACTCGAACCCAGGACCGACCGGTTATGAGCCGGTTGCTCTAACCAACTGAGCTAAAGGTCCGCAAACCCTTTCGGGATTTTTAATGACTCCAACGGGAATCGAACCCGTGTTACCGCCGTGAAAGGGCGATGTCTTAACCGCTTGACCATGGAGCCGCGTTTGCATGCCTTCCCACACTCTTTCCGGCTTTCTCCTGCGTCATGGGCCAACAGCTAGCAAAGTGTATGTTACCATAGTTTATACAAATTTGCAAGAACAATTTGGCAAAGCATTTCAGCCAAAGCATCTAGTACCGCTTGGCAAAGCATCTAGTACCGCTCCAGGAAATGATGCCGCTCTCCGTTCTGCTTATAGGCGATTACAGTATTCAGATTGACATTCTCCATACTTTTAAAAATATTGCTTTCTACAAACGGATTGACCTGCTTCAGGCTTTTGATCAGCTCTTTGACCTCCACCCGCTTGGAACGGTTTTCTTCATTATTGCAGGTAGTACAGGTATCCGTAAATCTGCAGGCACACTGGATAAAATGAAGGTCATTGTAGTCCCGCCACGCCTTGATGTCCTCTTCTCTCACCAGATACAGAGGCCGTATCAGCTCCATGCCCTCAAAATTGGTGCTGTGGAGTTTCGGCATCATCGTCTGTATCTGCGCCCCATAGAGCATTCCCATGAGGATCGTTTCGATCACATCGTCATAGTGATGCCCCAGCGCAATTTTATTGCAGCCCAATTCCTTTGCAAAACGGTACAGATATCCCCTTCTCATCCTGGCGCACAGATAGCAGGGGGATTTTTCCACATGATACACCGACTCAAAAATGTCGGACTCAAAGACTGTGATCGGCACATTCAGAAGCTTGGCATTTTCTTCGATGAGCCTGCGGTTTGCAGAGCTGTATCCCGGATCCATGACCAGAAACTTTACGTCAAATTCAAACTTATTGTGTAATTTCAATTCCTGAAAGCACTTTGCCATGAGCATGGAATCCTTGCCGCCGGAGATACAGACTGCGATCCTGTC
>CANQJL010000047.1 GCA_947624245.1 uncultured Acetatifactor sp.
GAGATCGATCAGCTCGTAACCGAGATCGACCGTGTATCCGAGACCACCAAGTTCAACGAGACCTATCTGCTGAAGGGCGACAGCAATGCTGAGTTGAAGACCAACTTCAAGTATAAGTCTGATGCAGCAATCACAACGGAAGATTACTACTATGTAGATTCCGAAGGTCAGGTTCAGAAGGTTGGCGCAGGCACTCTGGTAAGTGCACTGGATCCCAGCACCACATACTTCAAGAGCGGTGAGCCCGGTCTGGTTGGCGATACTCTTACTGCTTCTAATTTGAAAGCAGTAACAGTTGTAGGAAAGTCCGGTGTCTATAAGAAGGTTGATGATCAGTATGTACTGGTTGATCCTCTTGAAGAGATGAGCGGAGCTACCGGAATATACTACAGCGTAACCTTTACATCGGACGGCACAGTAGGAACGGCAGCTATAGTTACAGTTACCGGTTCAAAGGCTTACAAGGTAAAGGATGACAAGGTAACGGATGACAAGGGCGTATCGATTGCCGAAGGAACCATTATCGCCGAAGATAAAGTTGAAGAGTATCGGTATGATGTTAAAAAGGGTATCCTGAATATGACGAGCAGCATTTCCATGGCCAGTGTGAATGCGGCAGCCGGTAACGGTCTGGTACAGTTCGTTGACAAGGACGGCAATGAGATTGCAGCAAACGGTCTGTATCGGTATCTGAACGATGACGGCACCCTGAAGGCAGACGGCGGTCTGTATATCAAGGCCGGCGATAAGCTCACCGCAGCTACCCAGGACATCGTGGACGTGATGGTCGACAAGAGCGGAAAGTATTCCGTAGGCGCGCTGAGCCTGACACTGCATGTAGGCGCAGACGCTACCACCAACAACCAGATCTCCGTTGACCTGGACGCTATGAGCGCAGTAGGACTTGGAGTGGACGGTCTGAGAGTGGACGGCAACGACGACAAGAACGCTCTGAATGCCATCGAGACCATCAAAGAAGCAATCCAGAAGGTCTCCACACAGCGTTCCGCACTCGGTGCAGTTCAGAACAGACTTGAGCACACCATCAACAACCTGGACAACGTAGTTGAGAACACCACCTCCGCAGAAGCATCTATCCGTGATACCGATATGGCTTCCGAGATGGTTAAGTACTCCAACAACAACATTCTGGCACAGGCAGGTCAGGCAATGCTGGCACAGGCGAACCAGGCGAACCAGGGAGTTCTTTCCTTACTTGGCTAAACAAGTTGAATGTGGAGGCGAAAGGCTTCCGGCTATCAAAACTAAAAAGGGACGGCTTCGGCCGTCCTTTTTTAGTAATGGGGGCGTCAAGGCCCGAAAGGATAAGACAAAAATAAGACCGCGCAGGAGGATGCGCAGAAACGGGGTCCCATATGAGCGAGAAGGTACTGCTGACCATCACCATGCTGGTAAGCGATAGGGAGGATACTATAGAGAAATGTATGAAGTCGCTGGTACATCTGCGAGAGGCGGTGCCAAGCGAGCTGATCGTGGTGGACACGGCCGAGAACAAGGTGTGCATGGACATCGTGAAACAGTACACGGACAATATCGTGAGATTCGAGTGGTGCAACGACTTTGCCGCCGCCAGAAATGCAGGGGCAAAAAAGGCAAAGGGCGAATGGCTCATGTTCCTGGACGACGATGAATGGTTCGAGACCACGGAGGAGATCGAGGATTTCTTCCTGTCCGGCAAATATAAAAAATACAATGGCGCTTCCTATATTGTAAGAAATTATCATAACACGGAAGGCACCAGCTGGAGCGATTTCGAGGCCCTCCGTCTTGCCAGACGCACAAAGGACACAAAGTTCATCGGTAAGATACATGAATTTCTCACTCCCATGGAGCCGCCCTTTTATTATATGAAGGATTACGCCCATCATTACGGTTATGTGTTCGCAAGCACTCAGGAGCGGAACGAGCACTCCTGGCGGAACATCCGGCTGCTGTTGGACATGCGCAAGGAGAATCCCCAAAATATCCATGTGATGGGACAGCTCATTCAGGAGCATACAGCGGTGGGGGAAATTTTTTCCGCTATCGAGCTGTGCAAGGAAATTTTGAGTTCTCCAAAATGTTGGACAGATGCATCAAATGCTCGTTATGCCACTTATGCGGCTATGACGGAGGCAATGCTCTATGCCCGACAGCATCGTTATGAGGACGAATATCAGTTTGCCAAGGAGCTTCTGGAGAAACCGGAGATTACTGTTCTGGCACGAGGCGTTCTTAATAACTTCATCATTACCTGCTGTTATCACATGGAGAAATATGAGGAGGCCCTAGAGTATATCGAAAAGTATAGAGAATCCTGTGCTGCATGGAAGGATTATCCGGATAAGAAGCTCATGGACGCCTTTTCCGCCTGCGCAAAATACATGGAGGAAAGCGAACAGAAACGCTTTACCCTGCTGCAGGTTCATATGCTGGTACTGTGTGAAAGATGGCAGGAAGCAGGAGAGGATGTACTGGCTGTAGATTGGGAGAGCAGGGAGCAGAAGATCCTGCAGGAGACGCCCAAGGACGTCGTGGATATCCTGAAGAACCTGCCTTACGATCCCAGATACATGGATGCAGTGCGGTCATTGCTGCGTTCTGTAAATTACAGCCGTGACATGTATAAGGCCTATGACGCTTCTACTTTGGAGGAGAGACAGCGGCTGATGGAATACTTTTCCCTTATTCCTCCCAAGGATTCCAGGATATGCCTGTACCACCTGATTTACGCAGGGGAAAAGAACGACCTTGGCTTGGCCGTCCCCGCGCTGGAGAAGATGCGGGAATGCAGCTTCCCGTTCTTCCTGCCGGATAAGGAGTACTGGGACAGCCTGCGGAAGCTGAACATCCAGGTGAACTCCTATATGGACTCCTTAAGTGCCTATGAATGGATGGAGCTGGCCAGAAGGCTCTGGGCGGAGATGGCTCTGGAGACCTGCGAGTCCGCCTATCTGTGCCTGATCAGAGGACTGGAGAAGACCGAACTTCGCTTCCTGTTCCTGAGCGCCCTGATGATGGAGAAGCGTCTCTTATCGGAGCCCGCTCCGCAGGAAGATAAAGCTTCCGGTCAGGAAGAGGCCGCGGCCGATCTGCAGACAGTTGCGGAGAAGGATGTGATAGAGGAGCTGGATACTGGCACAGAGGTACAATGGGCCTCTCCTGATGACGGAGATACAGAACCGGAACAGACGGACGATGCGGAGGAGCCCCGATTCACATGGCAGCTCCTGACGGTGGAGGAGCTCTGGGACAGGCTGAGCCAGATCTCCCAGTACTGGGTGTCCTGTGCGGCATCTCTCTATCGTGAAGACGTATTTATGGGGGATCTGATCGAGGCAATCCCGCCTGCCTACCGGTTCGGTTGGTACATCATGCAGGCGAACGCCGTGAAGAACGAGAACAACAGCCTGTTCCTTCACAAAGTAGCAGATGCCGCCAAAGCATATCCTATGATGAAAGAGCTCTGCAAATATGTGATTCAGGTGAACCGTTAGGAATCATGAAGACGGAGCAGATGACCGGACGGCTGATTCATCTCACAAAGGATAACGAATCGAAAAAAGAGACTGCGCTTCTGTTTTACAAGAGAATGATGCATTAGGAGATATTGGATGGCGGAAAATGTAAAAAGCCAAAAGCAAGTAGTGGCAATGGCCCCTTATGAGAGCCCCTGGAAGAATGTAGAATTGGTAAAAGACTGTGGATTGATTCCCTATCTGCTTTATAAGAATCATGGATGCGATGTGCGGATGGTCGGAGCAAAGGGAAGCGATTACAGTTATCAGGAGCTGGTCAAGGGAGTAAAACTTGAGTTCCTTGCAGACGGCAGCGTCCGGACGAAACGAGAGTATATTCGAGCACATGCAAAAAATATCGATCTGCTGATCCTGCGCGGGTGTTATGCGACAAATTTTGAGGTGGCTTATGCATACAAGGAGTATAATCCCGACGGGAAAATATACGTTGGATTGGACGCGAACTCATTCTGGATGGATCGTATCGACTGGGAGGAACCTGCCTTTCAGAAATTTATGAACTGCTGCGATGTGATAGCGACCAGCGGAAAAGCCGTCCGTGATTATCTGAACCGGAAGTGGCCTTGGAAGATTGTGCATGTTCCGAACGGATATTATGATTTCGGAAAAAAGTGGATCTGCCCCTCCTATGCAAAAAAAGAAAACATCATATTGACAGTAGGCAGACTGGGCACACAGCAAAAAGCTACCCATATCATGTTGGAGGCATTCGCTGGGATTGCGGATAAGATTCCGGATTGGAAGCTGCGGCTTGCCGGTACGGTGGAATCTGAGTTCAGACCTTGGCTGGAGGATTTTTTTAGCCGTTATCCGGCGCTGCAAAAGCAGATAGAATTTATTGGCTCCGTTCATGAGCGGGATTGGCTGTATGCGGAATACCAAAGAGCCAAGATATTTACCTTGTCAAGCATAATGGAAGGCGGAACGCCAAATGTGATTGCAGAGGCACTTTGCGCCGGATGCGTGACTGCCGTCACTCAAATTGATGCCTGTATGGAAGCAACAGATGATGAACGGTGCGGAAGAACCGCTCACATAGATGATGTGAAAGATTTAGGACGCGTCTATCTGGAACTGGCCACGTCATCAAAGCTGGAAGAAATGTCAAAACGAGCTTATCAGTACGGGCGCGGTCATTTCGACATGGAAAATATTGTGGATAAACTGTATGAAAGGCTTTTTGGTGAGTAAGATGCAATGGGAAATCTGCATGGAACGAAAAAAATATGTATATTGGTGCGAAGACAGGTCTTATGTATTGATCGATCTTCAGAACCTTCTTGAAAACAAAAGCCATGTACCTCTGCTTACCGGAAATGCTCACAACGCCTCTTTGCCGGATATTGTAAATGAATTAATGAGACGACATAAAACATGTTTCGGCGAGCAGCTTTCCGCAATGCAGGAATGTATACTGATCGATTTTTTGGCTGCCCGCAGATTAATGCGGTCTGCGTCTCCCCTGCAGATCGTTGAGATCGGGGCGGCGGACGGAATCTTAAGCTTCCATCTGGCAAGTATGATCGGACAATACAACACAAGATCCGGTCTATGCTGCGTATCGGATACGGAGAACGTCCAATGGTCAGAGAAAATTTCAAAAGTCGGGAAAACTCCTGAAATTTCCAGAGTAGCGGGCGCTCATGAGCATACAAAGCTGCCGTCGGATCAATATGATATCGTTATATTAAACAGCAATGAACAGTTTACAGATATGGCCGGGGTTGTCAGAGAAGCAAAACGACTGATCAGATCAAAAGGAATTGTTATTTGTCTCGAAAAAAAGCAGCCTCTGTTATCCCAGGAATTTAAAAAGGAATTTCCGGGAACCGAAACATTTGAAGTAAATTCTTATACTACGGTCTACTATGCCGAAGCTCAAAAGGATTCCGTCGTGAACAATGATGTTTCTTCAGAGATCAGAGAAGCGGAGGAATATCTGGCTGCCGTCCGTAAAGCATTGCAGGAACAGCAGAGCAGGGAACAACTTCGGTCGTATTATCAGGAATTGGAGCAGCGTATCAATGCAGTCAAACAGACCGATCTGTTTGATTTGAAGGCAGAATTGATAGACTGTCAGGACGAAGTGTTAAATGCTATGTATCCGGTAAAGCCGGACGAAAGTGCGCGTCAACAAAAGATATTATTGTCGATCGGTGTTCTTGCTTCAAACGAAAAAGCTTCGGTTCAAAGATGCTTGGAATCCCTGACGCCGATTCGTGAAAAGATCTGCTGTGAATTAATTATTATGGATACCGGCTGCGATGAGAACATGCAATATATGTTGGCGGGGTATGCGGATATCTTAAAAAACGCTTCCGGATGTGAGAATCCTTCCGAAATAAGAAATCAATGCTTTCAATGTGCATCCGGAGAGTATTTTATGTTCTTGGACAGCGACGAATGGTTGGCGGAACCGGAGGATTTGATTAAATTTTTTCAATGCGGCAGATACAGTGAATTTAATAGCCTGAACTTTATTCAGAGAAATTTTTCAGACACCAAAGCTTTACGGTTCACCGATACACGAGCTGTGCGCGCATTCCGGCGAGGTGATGATATTGATTTTGAAGACAAGACAGGAGCTCCCTCAACATCGAGAACGGAGACGGAAAAGGAGCTGCGCAGTATTATCGGCAGATATCTGAAGACAGGGAACGTCACAGAGGAAGCAGCAAGGAGTGCATCAGAGATGATGAGCAAAGACCAAAAGAAACAGATAGAGGAGCTTGCACTTCTGTTCGGGCAGGCTCATGGAGAAATCAGAAAGGCTCTTTCCGCACAGGAGGCGGACTCGGCGTTGCGGCTTCTGGAGGACTGCCAGAGCAGCGCTATCCTTCTGGGAGAACAGATCGAGCAGACGCAGGGAGAAGATTTTGTTACCGTCAGATATCTGGAAGAGTACTGCGAGCAGGTCTACCAACTGTATCAGCTACTGGAACGGGAAAAGGATACAGATCGGGAAACAGAATACGGACAGGAAGCAGCTTCGGGGATCGATGGGCTGGACGCGCAGGCAGAACAAATCGCGGAGAGCATTCGCAGGGATATCCCTGCCCGCAGAGAGGCTGTGTTCCTGCCCTACAAGGCTTCTATGTGGGACGCTCTGGAAAGCGTCTGGCAGGCGGCGGATGCGGATCCGGAATGGGACGCTTATGTGATACCCATTCCCTACTATGACAGAAGACCTGACGGCAGCTTAGGACAGCTTCACTATGAGGGCAGCCAATTTCCCTCTTATGTACCTGTGACAAGCTATCGGGAATATGATCTGGAGAAACGCAGGCCGGATGTTGTTTTCATTCACAATCCCTATGATGGCTATAACCGTGTGACCAGCGTACATCCTGATTTTTACTCTGATGTGCTGAGGCAATATACGGACCGGCTTGTGTATATTCCTTATTTTGTGGCCGAAGAGTTCGATTTCAAAGACACGCAGAGAATACAATCCTTTGCTCATTTTTGTTTGGCGCCGGGCGTCATTTATTCAAATAAGGTTTTTGTACAATCGGAGAAAGTGCGTCAGGTATATGTTGATGCTCTGACGAAGGAATATGGCACGAATACAAAAAAGCATTGGCAGGATAAAATTTATGGAACGGGTTCTCCTCAAATAGAAAAAATCCTCCGCACAAGGAAGGACGATCTGACGTTGCCCTCTGATTGGCAGAAAGTCATTTATAAACCTGACGGAACGCCAAAGAAAATCATATTGTACAACACCAGCATAGGTTCCTTGCTGCAGGCAAGAGAAAAGATGTTGGACAAAATGCGGAATGTGTTTCGAATATTTAAAGAAAACCAAGAGGAAACAGCGTTGCTTTGGAGACCGCATCCCCTGATCGGCGCCACTATCGGATCCATGCTGCCACAGCTGTGGGAAAAGTATCAGAAATTGGTGAGGGAATATCGGGAAGAAGGGTTCGGGATATACGACGACACATCGAATACGAACAGGGCAATCTGCCTTTGCGATGCCTACTATGGAGATGATAGCAGTTTAGTGATTTTGTGTGCGACAAGGGGCATTACCGTGATAGTTCAGGATGCAGATATCAGGTTAGATGAAAAGAAGATATTGGCGAACGAATGCCTTGAATATGAAAGTCCGAAAACTGCTTTAGATCAACAACAGAAAAAGTTCTATTATACGGAAAGTACAACTATGAATCTATATTCCCTGCTTAGAACTCCTGTGGCTGACTGTGGTCATACGGGTGATGTTTCATACTGCGGTAATGCGATATGGAATGAGTGTAAGATATAGACCGATTGTTCCGGCCATTCAGATACTGACGAAAGGGGGAAGCAATTTATGCAAGCAATTATTTTAGCAGCGGGTATGGGGCGGCGCTTAAAAGAACTGACACAGAACAATACGAAATGTATGGTAAAAGTAAACGATGTGACGCTGATTGACCGTATGCTTCATCAAATAGAAAAACTGCATTTATCAAGAATTATTATTGTCGTAGGATATCAGGGGGACAAGCTGATCGATTATATCAGCTCCCTGAATATACAGACACCGATTCTCTATGTGAATAATCCTGTTTATGACAGGACCAATAATATTTATTCTCTGTTTTTGGCAAAAGATTATCTGTGCAGGGAAGACACGCTGCTGTTTGAATCGGATCTTATTTTTGAAGATTCTGTGATTGAAACCTTAGTGAATGATCCGCGGGATACTCTGGCGCTGGTGGACAAGTACGAAAGCTGGATGGACGGCACCTGTGTTAAGCTTGCGGAAGACGACACAATAGAGACATTCGTGCCGGGAAAGAACTTTAGATATGATGAGATTAAAGAGTATTACAAAACAGTAAATATCTACAAGTTCAGCAAACATTTTTCAGAAACGTACTATGTGCCGTTTCTAAGCGCCTATCAGTCTGCTCTTGGTGAAAATGAGTACTATGAACAGGTACTG
>CANQJL010000048.1 GCA_947624245.1 uncultured Acetatifactor sp.
ACATATATCAGATTCTGTATTTTCACCGTTTCTGCAGGCATCGTAACCTCTTTTATTTCCTCTGCCATAAAATGCACTGTCCCCTTCCATCCGGGATCTTGATGTCGCAGATTGCGACTTCAAGTCTGCAAACATGTGTTCTATTCATATTTTAACAGACTGGTCCCTATTTTGCAATATAACGATTAAAACTCGTCAAAATCAAATTGGTCAGCCAGTTCCCGGTATTTATATCCGTCGTTCCCGCTCTCGGCATATATGTCATTCACCAGCCCGAGAAGGTCAAGGTCTGCAGTCCTACCATATTCTCCTACCGTCAATTCCCTGTATTTTTTCTTTGCTATAAATTTTTCGCTCCTTTCATCTGCCCCTGCCCTGCCAGTACCTGTGCATAAGTGTAACGTGTGTTGTCATAACTTACCATTATTGTCAAATGAGATGCGAGATACAAATATTTCGCCCTTGGGGTTCGGCTTAATCATGAGGCATTTCTATAATTTGCAAAACCGGATATTCTTCCACATCAGAATACAGGGCATTTAATTCTTCCGTCATAGATTCATCTATCACATACCCATCTTCCGATGGCGTATAGATACGCGTGTCATAATACTGCCTACCGTCTGTTTCATATGTTGCAACCACAATCCATGCGGACTCACCTGATTTCGTGGTAAAAGGCTCAAACAGATATATACCAATAAATTTTCCTATTGACCTATTATTTTCCCTTGCATCAGGAAAAATGAAGTCAACCTGATCCAAATTGAAATCCATTTCTTCAAAAGGCGTAAGCCTTTCTGCGCCGTCTTTACTTTCATCGGCAAAGAAATATAATTTATAGTCTTGGTCTTCCTGATCCGGCACCGTATAAAGCAGCCAGCCACAACCCAGAAGATCATCGTTTATAGATGATAACATTCTTTTTTCCTCTTCAAAAACCTCACTTGCATCAGATGGTACAGAATCCCCCCTCATCTCCGGCACCTGTACATTCTTTAGTAATGTAAAATCAACGGAATCCGCTATATCTTCTAAATCCTCCTCTGTCATGCCACAATTACTCCCACCCATGACATTCATGAGAATAAAGCAGCTTTCAGAATCCATAAATATCAGAGCGTGATCCGGACTCAGCGCACACATGACCATTTCACCGCCGGAAGTAACGTACTCAAATTCCCGATAATCGGACACATCGCCGATCTTCAGATAGGTTTCATTAAAAGTTCCCTTTACAGTCCGGGTAAACTGAAAGCCAACCATTCCACCACCCTGCAGTTCAATGTCTCCGTCAAATTGAAAAGTGCCATCCTCATAAATATAGGCCCAATATCTTTTCAATGGCTCCCCCATAAACTCTCCGCCGACACGAAACGCCAGCTCCTCCTGACTGACTACATTGATATCCGTGTGCAGTTTCAAACCATACTTCTGTATGATCTCCTCCAGCTTATCCGCCATATCCTGTGTATAGACACCATATAAGCCATATCTTGTATCGTCTGTCTCTGAGGGTCCATTCCCAATCTCCTCCAAAATAGCATAATCCGAATCGTAAGTTGCCAGAAACGTCTGCCACTCCGCCAGTGCTTGGGCCTCGGGACTGTCCTGATATCCCGACAGGCCGATGAATTGGTTTGGCATTCCGGTCTCCGGAATCGGCTGCGCATTCCCGCCGTATTCCTCGTTCTGAGCAGGCGGACCGGAAGGCACCGCTGGGATCAATAAGTCCCTGAGCCCGAACCAGTTCGCCGCAATCGCCACAATAGGCAGCACGATCAAGATCAGGATCAAACAAAAGCACGCCACCGCAGCCTTGCCCCAATAAGGCATAAAACGCTTATAAGACTTAGCCCTCATGGTTTTCTCCTGCTCCACGATATCAAGATATCTGTCATCCACATACTGAAACGCCTGATTTAAAACCGAGACACTCATACCGCCACTCCTTCCTTTTCCAAATACACTCTCAGGCCGTCCCTTGCTTTGGAAAGCATATACTTCACTTGGCGCTGTGTGAGAGAATATTGCTCCGCCAGCTCGCTGATCGAGCAGGAATAGTAATACCTTCCCAGAAAGACAGCGCAGTTTTTCCTCTCAAGCGTTCCCAGATAACAATTCAACAGATTCCCGACTTCTTTTGCCTCCCACGCTCTTTCCACATTCTGCCGCATATCCGGAATACATTCATCCAGTTCCACGAAAAGGGCATTCCGTTTTCCCGCCAGGCGGTAATCAAGACGGTCAAAGGAAAGATTTCGGGCAATCCGCGACAGAAAATGCTTCAGGCTGTTTGGAATGGTCGGCGGAATAGCGTTCCATGCACCCATGTAGGTATCATCAATAATTTCCTCCGTATCCAGAGTATCCCGTAAAATGTTGTAAACAAGACGGTTCAAAAAGGTATTATATTTGATGTCCGTCTCCCGAATTGCAGACTCCGACCTTTCTACATATAATTCGATGATTTCCGTATCTTCCATGAACTTCCTCCTATGCTGCCTATGACCGTCTCCAAATATCAATAAAAATTTTATATCTAAGAAAACATAAGTTCAACTTTTTGATTCTTTATGTTTACATTTAATGTAATCGGTTATATAACAAATAATCTCTCGAAATCTTGAATGATTATAATATATACATCAAATTTATCCCTTTACTTACTAAGTAGGAAAAAAAGGCTTTATGGACAAATTTTTTTATTTTAATAAATAAAATGCCCCGCCGTATATGAGCAGGGCTTCAGATTGCAACTGTTTATTTCTGCATTCAAGTTCAACTTTATTTTTCATTTTTACTATTTACATCTTTTTTCATATCACTTAAAGTTTTCTTTAGAAACTCCGGCAGTTCTACGCCCATCCGTCCTGCATTTTCCAAAACAAATATAGATAAAAGCCCGCAAACACTATCGTTTACGGGCTTTACAGCTGCCGCTCCTGCGGCGTGTGAGCTCCCCGAGTAGGGCTCGAACCTACAACAACTCGGTTAACAGCCGAGTGCTCTACCATTGAGCTATCGAGGATCATTTCTGAATTTCAATCCTGCCGGATTTTTCCGACATTTATAGTATAGTGACGCGGGCCTGCGCTGTCAAGCTTTTTGTCTCGGCCGCAAATCAGCCATTTGTCTCGGCCGCAAATCAGCCGGTCACAGTCCGTCCGTCACAGTATTGCCGCTCTACAATATTTTATGCAAAAGATCATAAAAAGTGCGGAAACACAGCGCTGCCGTATTTCCGCCTTCGGTAAGAGCAGATAACGGGAGTCGAACCCGCCTTTCCAGCTTGGGAAGCTAGCGTTCTACCGATGAACCATATCTGCAGGACGTCGTCCGCAGCGCTTGCGCCGCGCGCCGACAAATGCATTATATCACACCCGTTGACACTTTACCAGAATAAATTTCCCCGAAATATAGAATTTTTTGAAAATGTATGTTACACTTTTATAAAAGACAAAAAAAGGCAACGGAGTGTAGGCCATGGGCAACAATGCAAAATTTCTAAAACGTTACCGGATATTGATGGTCATTATGCTGCTCATCATCATTGCCGGCTTCATCGGGTGTTCCGTCTATATTTATGTGTTCAACAATCGGGAACGCGTCTGCACCTATGCAGACCCCGCCGACGACTGCAGCATGGAAATCGCGCCCAGAGGCGGCGATTCCAGCCAGTGGAAGAAGGCCTTGAGCGGAATGCCTACCTGGTATGCTACGATCTATCAGGGAACTTTTACCAACAACAGCCCCTATACCATATCCTACTGGTCCATGCGGATCAATATCCACGAGACATGCTGCATCAGCAATGCATGGTGCGGCTCTCTGGAAATCCATCGGAACACGGAAGACGGCGAGAATGTCCAGACCGTAGACCTGCGGAACTTTTCTCCCTCCGACCTCGTTCTGGACTATCTGCAGGATGGTTCCGATACCCTGATCTTTCTGAACGAGGGGGACTATATCGTTTATCTGCCCGGCGAGGCCGACAGCGAATATCCTATCGCGGGCAACTCAAAATCAGCGCAGGAGACCTCCAATCGGGTGATTGGACTGATATTTTATTCCTATCATGCCACACCTACGATCTTTGACGATTTCGAGGTCACCTACTATCTGCACAAAGGACTGACACAGGTTCCCGCCTTCTGGCTGTTCGCGGCGCTGGGATTGTTCTGGGTGATGCTGCTCATCGCGTATATTGCAGTCTTTGCTACCGACCGTGCCGCACAAAAGCGCATCAAACAGGACGAACTTATCATCGAGCAGTCCATACGGGTCCTCACAAGATTTGTAGACGCCAAGGACAGCTATACCAACGGCCACTCCTATCGGGTAGCGGAATACTCCAAGATGCTGGGGGAGAAGCTGGGATTTTCCAAGGAAGAATGCAGACAGCTCTTTTACATAGCGTTGCTGCATGACTGCGGCAAGGTCACTGTTCCCGACGCCATACTGAAGAAGCCGGGCGCGCTCACCGAGGAGGAATACGCCACCATCAAGTCTCACTCCGCCATGGGTGCAAAGCTGTTGGACGATTTCACATCTATTCAGGGAATTCGTGACGGCGCCCTCTATCACCACGAGCGGTACGACGGAAAGGGCTATCCCACCGGAAAGAGCGGAGAAGACATTCCCTTGGTGGGCCGCATCATCTGTGTGGCGGACGCCTTTGACGCCATGAACAGCCGCCGCTGCTACCGCGACCGCCATCAGCGGGACTATATCATACAGGAGCTGGCCGAGAACCGCGGCAAGCAGTTCGATCCCAATATTGTGGACTGTATTCTGGAACTGATTTTGGAGGGCCGAATCATCATCGGCGCGGAGCAGGCATGATCGACCCAAGACCATATGGGAATCCCGCAATCAAATTTTCCTAACCGGAGGGAGTCCCACAGACAAATTAAATCAAAAAGGAGCTGTCGCACTAAATGAATAAGTGCGCAGCTCCTTTTCCCTTGTCTGTCAGTTTGATCCTTCACTGATCGTCCGTCTGATCTCTGATATCTTGCCCGTCCTTCGTTCGGCCTCTCTTACAGTCATAACCACATTTCCCCCGATACATCCTGATGATGCCGTCTTGGCGGTATGTCCAATCCGTCCTATTCTTCCAACCTGGCAAGGACGGCCGCTTCCTCCGGCCCGCATTCCTCATAGGCCCTGCAGATCCGGTCGATCTCCTCCCGATCCGTCAGAAGGTCCGCCGCGATCTTCTCCGGCGCTTCTCCCATCTGCAGCTTGCCGCAGACAAGGTGGACCAAGAGCTGCTGCTTTCCCTGAGTACGTCCGCGTTCCATGCCACGCTCCATACCCTGTCTTATGCCACGCTCCATGCCGTCCTCCACGCCCTCCTCGTACCTCACTTCCAGCGCGTCGTCCATGTTGAACTGTGTGTACAGCATATTCTGCACCTCCGTCCCGTGCTCCCGTACAAAGTCCGCAAAGATCCCTTCCCTGACGCTGTCCTGCACCGCAAGGGTCACCGCCGTATCTCGCTTCATGTCGTCGTCGCTCTGCAGATAGGTCCGGATCCGTTCTATGAACCAGGAATACTCGTACAAGGGCAGACATTCCTGCAGCAGCCTGTGTCCTGTCGGGAGATTGATATTGACCATCTTCACTGTTAATTCTAACATAGGCGCTTCCGTTTTGGCAATATACCCATCCGAAAGTTTTAATACTTTTTCTTCCGGCAT
>CANQJL010000049.1 GCA_947624245.1 uncultured Acetatifactor sp.
TGTAATTTCAATTCCTGAAAGCACTTTGCCATGAGCATGGAATCCTTGCCGCCGGAGATACAGACTGCGATCCTGTCCCCGGGCTGCACCAGCTCATAGGCATTAATCGCCTTCGTAAACCTTGACCAGATGGCTTTCTTGAACTTCTTCCGCAGGCTCTGCTCCACATCCTTTGCCTTGTCCCGCTTCTCCTGCCTGTCAACTGCGTCCATAAGCCATGCGATATATCCCCCGTCAAGGCTGACCGCATCCAGTCCCTTTTCCCGCAGGGTCTGAGCCACTTCCACGCTGAACTGCCCTCTGCTGCAGCAGATCACCAGCTTTTTGGAAGAGTCGATTCGGGGATCGCCCTCTATCTCCTCCGGTGATATCTCAACAGCGCCGGCTATGGCTCCATGTTCGATCTCTATTTTGTTCCTGATATCTATGATCTGATAACTGCCGTCTTCCAGCCCTTTTAATTCTTCCACCGAAATACCCATTTCCCGATCACTCCGCTTTGATATTGCATAAATCTTTCACCACTTCACCCGCAATGATAAGCCCCGCCACCGAAGGCACAAACGCAGCGCTTCCCGGAATATCTCGCCTTTCCGTGCATTTATGTTTTGCTCTGGGCGGACAGATACAATTCGTCCTGCAGCTGATCGACATATCATTGAGCGGCCTTATGGGCTGCTCCTCAGAATATACGACCTTCAGTTTCTTCACACCGCGCTTTTTTAATTCCCTTCTCATCACCTTCGCCAGAGGGCAGACCCTTGTCTCGTAAATATCGGCAACCCGAAAGCGGCTTGCGTCCAGTTTATTGCCCGCTCCCATACTGCTGATGATGGGAACGCCCTTCTCCTGTGCTTTCATAACGAGGGCGATCTTGGCCGTGACCGTATCCACCGCATCCACGACATAGTCATACTCCTCAAAGGAGAATTCATCGGCGTTCTCCGGCAGAAAAAAGCACTTACGGACCGTCACATCCGCCTCCGGATTGATCTCCAGAATTCGCTCTTTCATCACTTCCGCCTTATACCGGCCGACTGTCTTTCTGGTGGCGATGATCTGACGGTTCAGATTGGTCAGACAGACTTTATCGTCATCGACCAGCTCAAATGCTTTTACGCCGCTGCGGACGAGGGCTTCACAGACGTACCCTCCCACGCCGCCGATTCCAAATACCGCCACTTTGGAACCGGATAATCTGTCCATGGCCTCTTTCCCCAGCAGCAGCTCCGTTCGTGAAAACTGTGTCAACATTTACGCAATGGCTCCTTTATCCTGCATCTTGTTTTCCGTTAACCACGCTGGAAACGTGTTTGATACTCGGCGTTGATCTGCGCTATTTCCTTTTTCCCGTCTATATAGTCCTGATACATCTCAAACGGGCTGCCTCCGCCCAGCCAGCAGGAGGAACAGTTTTCACATCCTCCCCCGCAATCCAATGACTGTCGTATTATCTGCTCTCTTTCTTCCCTCGTTGTATCTTTTATCAATAAACTCATACCTGTTTTCCTCTCACATGATCCGGATAAATCGAGCATCTTCCGTTTCACTATTTGTCCCAGCCTTATTTCACAGCATTTATGTCAATTATATAAATTATAGGGTATGTTTCATATTCCGTCAATCGTCCGATCAGGATCCGGCTATTGTCTTTTCTCGGCCCCGTATTTTCGGTCAACAGTTCCAGGCCCGCCTTCGCAGGCACTACATTCTACTTGGTTTTCTTTCTGAAAATTTTGGGGCGCGAAAAAGCCCGCAAACCTTGATGTTTACGGTGATAAGGTACTTTGAACAAATAGAAATATATCAGCCAACAATACTGTGTGACTTAATTGATTTGCCAAACACCCTAAAACATCAACTCTATGTTTTAGGGTGTTTGGGGTATTCCGAACGCTATTGCCAACAATTCCGCAGCAACCTGTGTGGATTGAATCCTCATTAAGTTGTCCCATGCATCCTCCTTGCCCAGCAGGTTCATCCCTCCATGCCACACAAGCACATCATCAATAACCGCGAAATGCTCTATGACCTCATCTCTTATCACGACATTGATTCCCGCTTTCTGCATATCCCGAATCATATCACCGGTAAACAAACTGTTGCCATAACGCGAGTTTTCGGCCTCCAGCGTGATGACAGTAACCTCACAACCTGCCTCCTGTCTGGCTTTCACGAGATAAAGGAATCGATCTACTTTGTCCCCGACAAGTTCCGGGCTTGAAACGACAATACTCTTTTCCGCCTCTACCAAATCACGTTCAAAGACATCACCATAATTGCCTGAGTCATAGATTGCATTGGTGGTCTGCTTCGCAGCCTTTCTCTCCGAAATCAGTGAAAACCCTACCCGCTTATAGGTGCGCAGCCGCTTGGCATACATATTGTCAAAAAATCGAATATGTGAATCTATATAATCATAGACTATGACTTCAGTTTTTCCTTCATAGTCCCGATTCATCCTTCCTAGATATTGCTCCAATCTGCCCTCAAATGACACCGGCGCGGCAAGCATCAGTGTGTCAAGTCTCGGAAAATTAAACCCTTCTCCAATCTTTTGTCCTGTGGCCACCAGAATCAGGCTTTGATCCGCCGGCACCTCATTCATTTTCCTGCGCATTTCAGAATTCACTTTATCGCTGTTATCTCCATAAAGAAGGAACACATGCTCTGCCGCTCCCTGAAGCTGCTCAAAAAGATACTTTGCCTGCTCTTTGTATTTTGTCAGAATAACCGGAGTTCTTCCCTCCTTTACGCAATCTCTGACATCACCCAGAATCATATCGTTTCGCAAAAGGCTGGAGCTGATCAGCGCATAAGCCTTGTTAATGTCATCTCCGCTCTCGTTTGTATCAACCACTCTTGTATACCTTGGATAGACAAAGTGACCTATTCCCTGTTCCTCTGCGCGTTCTCTCGCCGTATAGCTGTGCCTGGTAGGCCCTATAAGCATATGAATAATCGGCTCAAGATTATCTCCTCTTTTTACCGTTGCAGAAACGCCGTAAATATATCGCGCATTTACCTTCTGCATGACCTGCACGGAAGTATTTGCGCCACAGTGATGACATTCATCCATAATAACCATTCCATAAGAATTGATACGCTCATGGTAATTCCCCTTACCGTATAGGGAACCTACCATAGCCACATCAATGATTCCGGTCAGCGTGTCCCTCCCGCCATGCAAAATTCCAATAGCGCTCTCCCTTCGCTTTTCCCGTCCTGTCTTGGTCTTGTATACAGGCGGTTCCTCATCTATTTCCAAAAAACGCTCTAATTCCTCCACCCACTGGTCTATCAAATCCTTATTGTGAAGCAGGATAAGCGTGTTTACTTTTCTCTCAGAAATCAGATAACTGCAGACAACCGTTTTTCCAAACGCGGTGGCCGCGCTGAGTACCCCGTGATCGTAAGCAAGGAGTCTTTCAGCCGCCAAATCCTGCTGCATTCGCAAATCGCCCTTAAAGGATACGCGAATCGGTCTGCCCTTCTCCCTCGCATCCTCAAGCTCATATTCAATACCCGCCTGTGCGCAGCGTTCAATCAGATTCTCCCGCAATCCCCGTGGAATACAAATATAGCCTTCCTCATCTCTACCCATATAAACGGCACTGAAATTGTAATAATTTGAATACCCCAATCTCTTGTTCTTATAAAATTCCGGATTATCAAATGCCGCCATACTCCGTATTTGGTTCTGCAGTCTCGGCATCAGATTGAGGGTATCCACATAGACACCATCCCCCAAAACTATGTGCATCTTGCCCACGACATCCGACTTCGTGAACCCTTCTTTTTTCT
>CANQJL010000050.1 GCA_947624245.1 uncultured Acetatifactor sp.
AGGAAGGAGATGCCGGAAGAAAAAGTATTAAAACTTTCGGATGGGTATATTGCAAAAACGGAAGCACCTATGTTAGAATTAACAGTAAAGTTGATCAATATCAATCTCCCGACAGGTCACAGGCTGCTGCAGGAGTGTCTGCCGCTGTATGAGTATTCCTGGTTCATAGAACGGATCCGGACCTATCTGCAGAGCGGCGACATGGACCGCGACACGGCGGTGACCCTTGCGGTGCAGGACAGCGTCAGGGAAGGGATCTTTGCGGACTTTGTACGGGAGCACGGGACGGAGGTGCAGAATATGCTGTACACACAGTTCAACATGGACGACGCGCTGGAGGTAAGGTACGAGGAGGGCGTAGAGGACGGTGAGCGCCGTCTTCTGGTCCGTCAGGTCTGCGGCAAGCTGCAGAAGGGAGAAACTCCGGAGAAGATCGCGGCGGACCTTTTGACCGACAGGGAGGAGATCGACCGGATCTGCAGGGTCTATGAGGAATGCGGACCGGAGGAAGCGGCCGTCCTTGCCAAACTGGAAGAATAGAACGGATCAGACCATACAGATAAGCGCTCCATTCCTGTCAGGAGAGACAGGGTGGGGCGCTTTTTATGCTTTTAATTTCAAAAAAAGTAATAGGAACTATCATCAATATGGCAGCTTATGTTCAAAATATGGCATCCTATGTCCATGGCGGTTGTGGAAGAAAAAATATATGGTAGAATGACCTTATTCAAGACGGAAACGGCCGAATGGCCATCTGACCGTAAATGCGAAGCATTTAGGGTAAAATAATTCTGCTGATAAAATATCTCTATAGCTTCAGTATTCGAAGGCGCAAGGGAGGGAGGTAAAGATTTGAAAGTAGAAATTATTGTGGATGACAAGGCGGATGATCTGCATATTTCGGTCACCTGCTGGCAGCTGACGCCGGAGATCGAAAAGCTTCTGGAAAATCTGCGCATGATGAACCATCAGTTGACGGCGAGGAAACATGAAGAAACTTATCTGTTGGATATTGCGGAGGTCATTTATATAGAGAGCATCGATAGAAAATGCTTTGTCTATACTGCGGCGGCTGAAGGAAACGGAGGGAAAGAAAAAATGAGCGATTGTATCAAGGTGGAGCAGCTTTCGGTCAGATTTTCGGACGTTCCTGTGTTGGACCATCTTTCCTTTGAGGTGCCGGAAGGAATGATCTTTGGACTGCTCGGTCCGTCGGGCGCGGGAAAGACCACGCTGATCAAGGTGCAGACTGTCCTGATAAGCGCATACAAGCCGGATCGTTCTTCCTGCACTGCCTGAAATATGTTATAATTCCTGATAGGGAATCACCCCAAGATCGGGAGGTCTGATCATGGAAAAAAGAAGATGCAATTTTAGCTTTGGGATAAAGGACCATCATGTTTCGGAAAGATTTCTCCGTTATCACGACACCAGATGGTGCAAGCCGGAGCATCGGGATCAGGAGCTTTATGCCATGCTTGTGCTGGAGGGAATGCAGGCGGGGGTAAGCTGGAATTTGATCCTCAACAAAGAGGATAATTTCAGAAAAGCCTTTGACGGTTTTGATCCGAAGACCGTCGCGGCTTATGACGAGGCGAAAATCGAGGAGCTGATGCAGGACGGCGGCATTATCCGCAATCGCAGTAAAATTAAAGCGGCGATTACCAATGCCCAAGCGTTCTTAAAGGTGCAGGAGGAGTTCGGAAGCTTTGACAAATACATATGGGGATTTACCGATGGCAGGGTCATCGACCATCATTTACTGGACGGTAAGGATATGCCCGCCAAAAATGAACTTTCCGAGCAGATCAGCAAGGACCTGAAGAAGCGGGGATTTAAATTTGCAGGGGCGACGATCATTTACTCCTATCTTCAGGGCATCGGGGTCATCAACGATCACTGGGAATGCTGTGATTACAGATAGACGGAAGGCGGGGCGGTGATATTCGGCGAGAAATCAAGCACTCAACCGACGGTAGAGAAGGCAGAAATCAACCGCCGGTTCGTGTTCCGTTCCGGTGATTGCGGATATGCTTGAGCCATGAAAGGAGGTGCCCGATATGGATCAAATCAAAATCGGAAAATTCATAGCATCATGCAGAAAGGAACAGGGGATAACTCAGGCCGCCCTTGCCGAGAAGCTCGGTATCAGCGACCGGGCGGTATCAAAATGGGAGACGGGAAAATCCATGCCGGATTCCGGAATTATGCTGGAGCTGTGTGATTTTCTGAAGCTCAACGTCAACGAACTCCTGTCGGGCGAAAGAATCATGGCGGAAATTTATGACAAACGGGCAGAAGAAAACCTGCTTGCGATGAAGCGGGAGTTGGAAGAAAAGAACAAACAGATGTTAAAGGCGGAATACTTGGTCGTCATTCCGGCGGTTCTTGCGGGGCTTGTTCTGGTATTTGTGGCTTCCTTTGTCACGATGCCTGTGTGGCTGCGGATCGTGCTTCTCGCATTTGCTCTTATGATGATTTTCATAGTTGCTTTCATTGCGGTTGGCATTGAGCAGAAAGTCGGATACTATGAGTGTCAAAGCTGCGGTCACAGATATGTGCCGACCTACTGGCAAACCAATCTCGCACCGCATACCGGCAGGACAAGATACATGAAATGCCCTGAGTGCGGAAAAAGAAGCTGGCAGAGGAAGGTACTGACAAAGGAAGACTGACGGGAACGAAAGGGGCAACTCTAAAACACGGAACCGAATAACGGCACAGCGCAAGGGCGGTCACGAACGTACAAGTTCGCAGCCGCCCTTTTGTTTGGCGCTTTCATAGTCTTTCTTTTTTGCAATCTTTATGAAATCTTCAAAATTATCCTGTACCCTGTTTTTGCAATCAAAAGAAAGGGCAAAAAGATATGGATACGATTTTAAAAACAACCAGCCTCTGCAAAAATTTCAGAGGGCAGATGGCAGTAAACAATGTAGCTCTGAACATTCAGAGAAATTCCATCTATGGATTGCTGGGACCAAATGGGGCGGGCAAGTCTACTACGCTCAAAATGATTACAGGTATTTTGAAGCCCACTTCCGGCAGCATCGAGTTTGACGGACACCCGTGGCAGCGCAGCGATTTGAAACAGATCGGCGCATTGATTGAAACACCGCCCCTGTACGGAAACCTGACTGCATACGAAAACCTAAAAGTACGGACAACGATGCTGGGTCTGCCGGACAAACGGATTGATGATGTCTTGCACATCGTCCGTATGACCGACACGGGTAAAAAGCGGGCCGGGCAATTCTCTCTCGGCATGAAGCAGCGCCTTGGTATTGCCATTGCCCTGTTGAACAGTC
>CANQJL010000051.1 GCA_947624245.1 uncultured Acetatifactor sp.
ACGGGAGGGGACATGGCGCACATCGGCGGGAGCATCATCACAGACGGGAACGGGAACAGCCTGGTGGCGGACAATGCTTCGGGCTGCGAGGTGATGTACGTGAACACGGCGGTGGCGGGGAGCTATAAGCTGTACGTGAACGACTATACGGAGAGCGCGGCGGGGAACTATAGCTCCGACCAGCTGTCCAGACTGAATATCCATATCTACATCTACGACAGCACGGGCCTGATCGCGGAGCTGATCTTCCCTGCGGGACAGACGGGAGTAGTCTGGGAGGCAGCGGACCTAAACGGCGGCAGGGTGACGCCAAGCCAGAGGGTGTACACCAGTCTGGAAGGAAAGAATTGGTGGACGGGCAGCAAGTGGGAACTGAACCTGGAGGAATGTCCGGCGCTGGTCGATTTGATGAATAATCTGTCAGACAGTGGCTGGGGAATCTATGAAGGAGACTGGGGAAATGCCGCATGGCTGATCTATACCAGTGGTATTTCATATGAGGATCAGCCTGAAAATGTAGAACTCGTGGAAAATTGTAAAAATATGTACGGAGAAGACTTTGCTCTTACTAGTAAGACATATACTAAAGAGCAGTTGGAATATCTGGTATATTCGATTACAGGAAATAAGACGGAAATACAGGACCTGAATGCATGGGTAACTAACGGGGATTTTATGGTGAGAATTTGTGGAAATGGTGTTATAATGTACTGGGGTGCAGGGAGCATAAGCGGCTATTTCCTAAAAAATATGGTATCTGAATATGCAGGAAATGGGAAATGGAAGGTGACGGCGGATTGCATGTACGGTTGTGATGGGGAACCTACTATTCAGTCATCTGTTATGACCTTCACCGTTATCCGCAATCCGGACAGCTGCTTTGACGGCTACAGCGTCACCGGTGTGGAGGTGACCCCTACAGATAACTCCGAGTGGGCGAAGGCGTATTATGACTATATTTTGAATGTAAAGTCCGAAGAAGATATACTTTTCCCTTTCAGGGCTTTTTTGTG
This sequence comes from uncultured Acetatifactor sp., assembly GCA_947624245.1. Taxonomy (GTDB): domain Bacteria; phylum Bacillota; class Clostridia; order Lachnospirales; family Lachnospiraceae; genus Acetatifactor. The sequence goes on from CANQJL010000051.1 coordinate 1,014, forward strand.
CAACATTGATGATGACGGCATACCGGAAATTATATGGGATTCTGGAACAGGTGCAGGGGGAACAGGTTTTTGGCATTACAGTAACGGAAGCGTAATAGAAGAGTGGGTTGGTAATTATGGAGGAATTTCCTATATCCCGGGAAGCGGCTTGGTAAGGGGAAGCGGTGGAAATCAAGGTTCCTATTATGATTCTGTGTACCGTTTTGAAAATGGTCAGATACAAGAAATAGGTTCTGGTTCTTATGAGGAACATTATGATGATGAGTGGGGGTATGATTGGAATGGGGAATATGATTATAAGTGGAATGGCGAAGCAGTATCGGGAGAAGAATATGAAGCAAGAATAAATGAAGTTTTTAGCCAGCCAGATTCTTATTCTTATGCGATATCCTTTGAAAATAGTTATAGCCAGGACCTAGATTCCATTTTACGTGAGCTGCAATCTTATATGAACAATTAAATTCTAGTGTCTGTCAAGTCAGTGTTGTCAATGGCAGCATGTATTTTTGGAAAGATACGAGGAAAGTATTTTCTACACCGCCCTGTCGATATGATCTCGGCAGGGCGGTCTGTTTTCGGAAAAAACAAAAACAAATCTGTTGCAGTTTTTGCTTTACAAACCTTTCCTTTCCTGTTACAATCTATATATCCTTGAAAGATATTATCTATTTTCATACGCAAATTCTGCGGCATTTTTCAGGACAAAAAAATTTAATTTCACAGGAGGGACCTGCCTATGACAGAAGACAGGACAAAGGAACTGGCCAAGGCCGGAACGAAAAAAGGCGGGAAGGAGGTGTCCAACAGGGAACTGAAGTCCGACGTGTTCACCACCCTTTTCAGCAAGCCGGAGAATGCCGCCAAGCTCTACACGGCGCTGTCCGGAGAGGAGGCCGCTCCGGAGGAGATACGGATCACGACCTTGGACGGCGTGCTGTTCCTAGCAAGGAAGAACGATCTGGGCTTTACCGTGAAAGGGAGGATGCTGGTGATCAGCGAGCACCAGTCCACGGTGAACGAGAACATGCCCCTGCGGAGCGTGCTGTACTACGGGCGTACCATGGAGAAGCTCCTGCAGGACCGGAACCTGTACCGAGAGAAGCGGCTCCCCATTCCTACGCCGGAATTTTACATGTTCTACAACGGGAGGAAGGAGATGCCGGAGGAAAAAGTATTAAAACTTTCGGATGGGTATATTGCAAAGACACAGGAACCTATGCTAGAATTAAAGGTAAAGTTGATCAATATCAATCTCCCGACAGGTCACAGGCTGCTGCAGGAGTGTCTGCCGTTATATGAGTATTCCTGGTTCATAGAACGGATCCGGACCTACCTGCAGGGCGGCGACATGGACCGCGACACGGCGGTGACCCTTGCGGTACAGGACAGCGTCAGGGAAGGGATCTTTGCGGACTTTGTACGGGAGCACGGGACGGAGGTGCAGAATATGCTGTACACACAGTTCAACATGGACGACGCGCTGGAGGTAAGGTACGAGGAGGGCGTGGAGGATGGCATGGAGCGTGGCATGGAGCGCGGTGAGCGCCGTCTTTTGGTCCATCAGGTCTGTGGCAAGCTGCAGATGGGAGAAGCGCCGGAGAAGATCGCGGCGGACCTATTGACGGACAGGGAGGAGATCGACCGGATCTGCAGGGCCTATGAGGAGTGCGGACCGGAGGAAGCTGCCGTCCTTGCCAAACTGGAAGAATAGAACGGATCAGACCATACAGATAAGCGCTCCATTCCTGTCAGAAGAGACGGGGTGGGGCGCTTTTTTGTGCGTAGAAATAGACCGGCCGCCCCGCCCTAGCCGATGCCTTTTTGGCAGACCGTAAAGCAGCGCCGGCACTTGGCGAGGTACTCTCGAGGCTAGTGCCGCTGCGCTGCGCGTCGAGCGAAAGCGTGTCTGCCTGGAAGGTATCGGCCAAGGCGGAGCTGATACTGTGCAACGGGCAGATTGATATCAGATGCCTTTCTTGACTTTACAAATTTTATCTTTATTTTATTTTTAATATCATTATTTTATTTTTAATATGCAACTTTGCCTTTACAAATCGCCCATGGTCTGTTATAGTGACAGTATCCTTGAAAAATCTAATCTATCTTCTTCGCAAATTCTGCGGCATTTTTCAGGACAAAAAAATCTATCAATAGGAGGAATCTGCTTATGACAGATGACAGGACAAAGGAACTGGCCAAGGCCGGGACGAAAAAAGGCGGGAAGGAGGTGTCCAACAGGGAAC
>CANQJL010000052.1 GCA_947624245.1 uncultured Acetatifactor sp.
TCCTTACCATTTATACCAAAAAAGGAATAAGTCTGTAAGCTATTTTTCTTGCTTACAAACTTATTATACGAGGAGGATTCCTATGAAAAAGAAAATTTTCGGTCTGCTCTGCTCGGTCCTGATGCTTACGGCGGCGTTGACAGGCTGCGGAGGCGCATCTGACAGCAGCCCGGCACCCAATGAGAGCGAGGAAGGCTCCCTGCAGAACGAGCACAACAACACAGTATCGCCGGATCTGTCTGTCATCAATCTGACCGCGGACATTACGGCGTCAGAGGACGGCACAGAAGAAGATACGGCTTCCTTGCCGACAGATACCGCGGCCGCCGCTGACTTTGGCCTGCGGCTGCTGCAGCACAGCGCAAAGGAAGGGGAAAATACATTGATCTCTCCCCTGTCCGTTCTCTACGCGCTGGGCATGACCTCAAACGGCGCCGAGAACAATACTCTGTCCCAGATGGAGGAAGCGTTCGGCATGTCCCGTCAGGAACTCAATGCCTATCTAAGCGCGTACGGACAGTCCCTTCCGACAGGAGACAAATGCAGGCTCAGCCTTGCAAATTCCATTTGGATCAACAATGACATCGATCCCGAGGTGCGGGAAGAATTCCTGCAGTCTGCCGTGAATTGGTATGACTCCGAGGTCTATCGGGCCTCCTTTGACGATGCGGCTTTAGCTGCGATCAACGATTGGGTAAAGGAAAACACGGACGGCATGATTCCCGACATTTTGAATGAGCTTCCCGAAGATACCGTTCTGTGCCTGATCAATGCGCTGGCCTTCGACGCGGAATGGGAGAATATTTACCGAGAAAACGAAATACAGGACGGCACTTTTACGGCCGCGGACGGAACAGAGCAGACGGTGGATATGATGTACTCCGATGAGACTCTTTATCTGAAGGACGAACATGCCGTGGGATTTATCAAATATTACGCCGGGGAGGATTTTGCTTTTGCGGCGCTGCTGCCGGAGGAAGGCATGAGCGTTTCCGACTATATGTCGTCCCTGACCGGACAGCGGCTTCTGGAGGTTTTGAACAATCCCCTGGAAACAAAGGTACATGCCTCTATGCCGAAATTCCAATGCGAATATAGTGTGGAGATGAACGATATTTTGAAATCCATGGGCATGACGGACGCTTTTGATCCGCAGGCCGCCGATTTTTCTTCCATGGGAAGTACCGGCGAGCTGCCCTTCTACATTGACAGAGTGATACACAAGACTTACATCGCCGTAGATGAAAAAGGCACAAAGGCAGGCGCCGCGACCGCTGTGATGATAGCCGAGATGTCGCTGGAGCTGCCGGAGTCCGAGACGGTTTATCTGGACCGCCCCTTTGTCTATATGCTCATTGACTGCCGCCACGGCAATCTGCCTGTATTTATCGGCACACTGGAGCACATAGAAAACGAGTAGGCTGCCTCAGCCTTCCATGCGGTAGAGCTTCAGAGAATTTTTCCATACGGTCTGACGGACGGCTTCCTCCTCCATGCCCTTGATCTGTGCCAGCGCAGCGGCCACATAGGGAAGGTTCAGGGAGCTGTTTCGTTTGCCTCTGTTCGGCTCCGGCGCAAGATACGGACAGTCCGTCTCCAGCACGATGCGGTCCAAAGGGATATAGGCTGCGGCCTCCTTGAGCTTTTTGGCGTTCTTAAAGGTCAGCACGCCGCCGATACCGATATAGAATCCCATATCGAGAAATACCTGCGCCATCTCCTTTGTGTAGGAATAGCAGTGAATCACGCCGCCGATCTCCCCCGCATGTTCTACGGTCAGGATATCGGCGGTATCCTTTGCCGCGTCCCGGGAATGAATGATCACAGGCTTTTTTACCTCTCGGGCCAGACAGAGCTGTCGCACGAACCATTCCTTCTGAAGCTCCCGACAGGGCTCGTCCCAGTAGTAATCCAATCCGATCTCTCCCACAGCCGCGCATTTCTCATGAGCGCACTGCCGCTTCAGCCATGCAAGACCTTCTTCCGTCAGCTCGGCCGTCTCATTGGGGTGTACGCCTACGGCGCCGTAGATAAAGTCATACCTCTCGGCAAGCTCCATGGTGGTCCTGCAGGAGGACAGACTTGCGCCCACGTTCACCACTCTTGCAATGCCCCGCCCCTTGAGGGACGCCAGCAGTTCCTCTCTGTCCGTGTCAAATGCCTCGTCATCGTAATGTGCGTGCGTGTCAAAGATATCCGTCATCTCAAGCTCTCCTTATACCTTTTTGGGGTGCCGTATCATAGACCGATCTTTTACTCGCGGTAGTACACCCTGCTTTTCTCCAGCACGGTAAATTTGCCGTCCTGCAGGGAAAGCAGGGATACTGCCAGATTCGGCAGCGAAATCTGCCAGAAATCTTTGAGCGGTATCCCCGCCAAAGGATTCAGGATACTTCTGTTCATGGCCCCGTGACCCGTAATGAGGACTGTCTCGCATTTTCCTTCCAATTCCAGTATCCGTTCCCGCAGAAACTCTCCGCTTCTGTCATAGACCTGTTCAAAGGATTCCGCCCGCTCGGGAGGAATGTACTGCGCCGGCGCAAAGAAAAAATTGTACATGGGATGGGCGCTGTCCTTTTTGGCCGTGACAAAATCTATATTTTCCATGACCCCGAAATCCATCTCCAGAAGCCGTCTGTCCGTCTGGATCGGAAGGTTCCTTTCTCCTGTGATGATCTTGGCCGTCTCCATGGCCCTGCTCAAAGGCGAGCTGAATACCGCGTCGAAGGGAACGTCCTTCAGCGCCGCCGCAGTCTCCCTGGCCAGCCGAATGCCGTGTTCATTTAACGGCACGTCGCTCTGGCCCTGCAGTCTGCCTATTTTGTTCCAGTCGGTCTCACCGTGTCTCACAAGATAAATCTTCATACCGTCCGTACCTTCTTTCGTCCTGTCACAGCAACAGCTATATCTCCCTGCAGCCGAAGCCGCGAATTTTCCAGAAAAAAAGAACCGACCCCAAGGCTCTTACGTCCTCAAAACCAGTTCTTTGGGCGCTCCCGCGCGGGGAGTGTGTGCACCGCCAGGGGCTCGAACCCTGGACACCCTGATTAAGAGTCAGGTGCTCTACCAACTGAGCTAGCGGTGCTTGTGCTATTTTCTAACAACGCAACAGTTATTATATTATAACATGTCCGCAAATGCAAGCCCTTTTTCCAAATTTTTTATTTTGTTAAATTGAAATTTTAAATTCCACTCTCAAATCCTCTGATGGAATTTACTTCTGCAAGAGTGGTGTTTACC
>CANQJL010000053.1 GCA_947624245.1 uncultured Acetatifactor sp.
GCCCCGTCCGGCGCCAGCACGTACTCCCCGATCTCGTTCGGCACGGTGATCATCCTCCACCGGGCCAGCACGTCATTGTTGAAATAATAGCGCGACCCCGTCTTGGCGGGCGTGGCGTAGGTGGGCGTGTACACGCTGTCCTGTCTCGTGAAGGTGAAGTTCGGCGTCCCGCCCTGCTGATAGTAGTAGTCCGTCAGGTCCATATGGTCCCCCTTGTCCTCTATGGAGACCACCTTGTACACCGTCCCGTCCGAAGGGTCGCGGTAGATCTCATACTCCACCAGGGCCCCCGTGTCCGCCCTGCGCAGCAGCATCTTCGAGATGGCGCACTGTGAGAGATATCCGTCCTGGTCGCTGGTCTGGTCCACGTCCTCCAGCCAGTAGAACAGCGTCTTGTCCCAGGCGATCCCCGGCGCCTTCTGGGCGGGGGTGTAGTTCTCTGCATAGATGTCGATGGCAGGTACGTCCTCTACGGTGTACAGGGGCGTCATCTCCCGCCAGTCCAAGGGGCCTTCCTCTTCCTCCTGTACGGTGCTTCCTGCAGGGGCCGCCTCCCCGCTCCCGTCCGCAGGCATCTCTCCCCTGTGGGCGCGGAAGAAGAAGGCCCCGCCGATGCCAAGGGCCAGCAGGAGCGCCAGCACAGCGCCGCCCGCCGCCAGATACTTCAGGCGTCCTTTCCCGTCCTTCGGTCCTTTCTCCTGCGCCTCCTGCACGGGCTGTCCTGCAGGTACAGATGCTCCCGTCACAGATGCTGCAGACGTTCCCGCCTGTACTGCAGATATTTCAGGCTGTGCCTCCGGCATGGCCCCTCCTGCCTTAGATATTTCCGCCTGTGCCGCAGATGTTTCCGGCTCCGCCGCAGATGTGGGCGCGCCGCATCTGGCACAGAACTTTGCCCCTTCCTTCAGTTCAGCTCCGCATTTCTTACAGAACATATCTTCCTCCTCTTTCCTCTGCCGGCTCGGCCGGTCTGTGTCCGGTATCTTATCTGATATCCTGCAGCTTCTCCGGTCCGTGACGAACGCTCATCTGCACCGTAAAAGCAGAACGCCGCACAATCCTATTTCCCGAACAGCTCTCCTAGGCCGTCCATCAGCTTCTGTTCGGCCTGATCCACATCTACGCTCAGACCGTCCTCTAAATTCTCCTTTAAGCCTTCCCCGTACTCCTCCAGTGCATCTGTACCGTTCCAAGCGTCACCCGTCCCCGCCTGAGATCCTTCCGTCCCCACGGCTCCGGCTTCGGCGGAAAATCCGGCCGCCTCTGCGGCCTTCAGGTACTCCCTTGGCTTGCCCTCTCTGTCCTTCTCCAAGACGAGCTCCACTCCCTTCAGCGAGAGCACCAGATGGTCCTTATCGATAAAACGATACCCGCAGTCATAGTCTGCACTGACCGTTCCCACGAACGGCACGGACACAGACAGCCGAAGCGTCAGGCTTTCTTTGTCCTTCTTTTCATAGGTCATCATTGCCACCGGCCTTCCCTCCGAAGCGGCGACGACCAGCTCCCCGCTCTTTACAAAGGCCAGACGGCTTTCCTCCGTCAAATCCAAAAGAGACTTCAGGGCCAGATCCGCCGCATTGGTCAGATCCAGACCGCCGAGGCTCACACCGGTGCTGCTGATGTCCTGGACCTTCCACACGCCCGTCAGGGTCTTCCGGTTCAACAGAAGGCCCGCTACCGTTCCCAGACAGAGGAGCAGCACAAGAACGACCACCGCCGTCCCGATCAGGCCCCTCTTGACATGAGCCTGAGAGGGCTCCGGACGGGAGGACGCCCCTGCCGCAACGCTGCCGATCTGCGGCATCGCAGGGTTCCCCAGATTGTTTCCTTGATTCCCCAGAGCGTTCCCGCACTTGGGGCAGAACTTTACGCCCTCCGATATCTGGCTTCCACATTTTGGACAGAACATAATCTCCTATTCCCTTTCTTCAAATTAGAATCAAACAATATTCCACATTGGACTTTGCAGCCACGCTGCTTACTATAGATTGATATTGTTCAGTAGTTCATAGACCTTCCTGCCATCGGAATGTTGGCAGTCACACAAAGCCTTCAACGGCTGATCCAGAGCAATAAATTCCCCATCATAGCCAATTTCATACGGCGTATCTTCTTTTTGAAAGGAAATAAAAATCTGATGCTCGTCTTTGCGTGTTTCTATCGTACACAGCATCGTGAGTTTCCCATCTGCTTTCTTTGAAATATTTAACGTCTTTCCATTCTGGTATATCTGCATACAATAACCGTCCTGAAAATAAATAGTTTCACCACCATGGGCGCTCATATATTCTTTTATGTTCATAATTAATTTCATCATTTTACCCCTATGGCAAGCCACTGTGCTGCGCTGGCATCACCATTACCCTGCTCCTTTCCTGCTTCTTGATCCTCTTTCCGCCGCGCCCTATGGGGCTGCGGCAATGTCTGTAATTTGTTGTTCTGTCTGGCTCCGAGAATTATTACCAACCAAGTTCCAATTTGTCCATTAACGCCTTGATGGCTGTTTCGCTGACCCAAGTAAGGTATAAATCCAACTTCTCAAGATTCGTCAGACTTTCCAGCGCACTGACATCGCTGACATGAGTCCCGCTTAAATCTAACGTCTTAAGATTCGTCAGACTTCTCAGCGCACTGATATCGCTGACTTGAGTCCAGCTTAAATCTAACGTCTTAAGATTCGTTAGACTTCCCAGCACACTGATATCGCTGACATCAGTCTCTCTTAAATCCAAACTCTGCAGGTTCGTCAGGCTTCCCAGCACACTGATATCGCTGACATCAGTCTCTCTTAAATACAACCTCTCAAGATTCGTTAGACTTCCCAGCGCACTGATATCGCGGACATTAGCATAGCTTAAATCCAACTCCTCTAGGTTCGTCAGACTTCCCAGCGCACTGATATCGCGGACATTAGCATAGCTTAAATCCAACCTCTCAAGATTCGTCAGGCTTCCCAGTATACTGATATCACTGACAGTATCACAGCCTAACTTCAAATCCTGCAGGTTCGTCAGACTTCCCAGTATACTGATATCACTGACCTGAGTACCGTTTAAATTCAAATCCTGCAGGTTCAGCAGGCTTCCCAGCGCACTGATATCTCTGACCTGAGTAAGGCTTAAATCCAACTTCTCAAGATTCGTTAGGCTTCCCAGCGCACTGATATCGCTGACCTGAGTACTGACTAATTCCAATTTCTTCAGATTCGTTAGGCTTCCCAGCACACTGATATCGCTGATCTTAGCCCAGTTTAAATCCAACTCCTCTAGGTTCGTCAGACTTCCCAGTATACTGATATCACTGACAGTATCACAGCCTAAATCCAACCTCTCAAGATTCGTTAGGCTTCCCAGCACGCTGATATCGCGGACTTCAGCCACGCTTAAATCCAACTGCTCAAGATTCGTCAGGCTTCCCAGTGCACTGATATCGCTGACATTAGTAGAGCTTAAATCTAACTCCTGCAGGTTCCTCAGGCTGCCCAGCACACTGATATCGCCGACTGAAGTATCGTGTAACCCCAATTCCTCCAGATTCGTCAAGTTTCCCAGTACACTGATATCGCGGACAAGATAACTTCCGGTTAAATCCAACTTCTTCAGGTTTCTCAGATTACCCAGCACACTGATATCACTGATACTCATGTTAACAGTTATGAGATCGTCACTGCCTAAAGATAACGTCTGCAGATTTGTCAGGCTTCCCAGCGCGCTGATATCGCTGACATGAATATCTCTTAAATCCAAATCCTGCAGGTTCGTCAGACTTCCCAGCGCACTGATATCGCTGACCTCAGTATGTCTTAAATCCAAATCCTGCAGGTTCAGCAGGCTTCCCAGCGCGCTGATATCGCTGACCTCAGTTTGGGCTAACATCAAATGCTGCAGGTTCGTCAGACTTCCCAGCGCACTGATATCGCTGATAGGTATAAGCTGGTCAGGATCCATGTCCTCGCCTAACTTCAAACTTGTCAGCTCCCACACATCGCTGAGCATAATGTCCCTGTCTTGGATTCCTGTGATCTCCCGCATGGCCTTTTCCAATTCCGCATCGCCCCAGGACATCACCCGATCCTCTAATCCCGCATCTTCCCAGGCGACTACCGTAGGTCCGCTCGCAGACTTCCTCTTGATACCCACCACCAGAACCACCAGAACCACCAGAAGCACCAAAAACACAAGCACCACCGCCGCGATGCCAAAGATCCATTTGGATTTTCTTCCGTTCCGGTTCCCGTCCGGCTTTTGTTCCGCAGCCCACGCCCTTTCCACGGCATTGGGGCTGTTCGTTTCCTCCCCAATTCGGTTCCCGCACTTGGGGCAGAACTTTACGCCCTCCGATATCTGATTTCCGCATTTAGGACAGACCATATCCCTGCTCCTCCT